>CAUZPL010000045.1:0-50498 GCA_963581585.1 Planctomycetota bacterium | reverse complement strand
GGCGTCCCAGGCGATACCATTCAGAACCGCTTCGCGGTTCCGGCGAATCGCCCGCGGGAACAGACCTTTGAGTTCCAGCCAGCCTGTCACAGCGCCCGACTGTGGATCGATGCGAGCAATCCTGGACGAATACCAAATGTTGGCCAGGACCTCGCCGTCAACATATTCCAACTCATTCAATTTGCTGACCGACCGAATTCCGGAACGTATTCTGAGTTTTCGGACGACTCTCCACGTATTCGGATCAATAAAACGCAGCACAGCCGTCCCGTCACTGATGATCAGGTGCTCACCGTCATAAGTGATGCCCCAACCCTGTTTGAGGGACGCATCAATCTCACGATAGCCGACTGTACCCTGACGGGCCAGGGTATCAGCATCGTAGATGATCAGATATCCATTCTCCCAGGTGAGTTGGATGATTCGGTTGTTCCAGACGGTCACGCCTTCACCAAAGACATTTTTGTCAAGGTGAACATGCGCAGTGACCCCCCCGGTCCCAATGTTGACTCGCCGAAGCGACGACTGCTGGTATCGCCCGGTGCCTTCGAGCAGTTCGCCATTGTGGAAAACGAGACCCTGGCTGAATGCTCGTGAATCATGTGGGTATTCGGCAACTTTGGAGACACGCGTCACGGGTGGCGCGGCGACTGATGTTTCTGTCGACATGAGGGCAACCGTGGCGACGACGATCACAACAGCCAACAGGGCACACGCAGGCACTAATTGCCGCCAGGTTCGCTTGTGTTGCCCACCAAGATGCTCGCTGGCCGTCCACACAGATTGCTCCTCTCACCTAGGAAACTAACAGGTCGACCGAGGCTGAATACACAGGCAAACCCGGCAACAAAATCCCGCATCGACGTGTCGTGCCGGCCAGGCCATCCCAGAATACTGAGACGAGTGTTTAATGCACTCATTAACACGAGCAGCCGATCACTTGCCGGATACTCCATCTGCCGGTTCGTCGTCTCCGTGGTTTTGTTGACCATCATCGTCGTGATCGTCGTGATCGTCGTGGTCTACATGATCGTCACCATGCTCGCTATGGTCATGATCGTCATGGCCGAAACTGCCCCGGAAGTCCTGGCCGTCCAGTGTCACATGGAAGTGTCCATACAGATCATCCTCTGCCTTGATTTCCGGTGGAACCTCAGAGCCGGCGATGACGAAGCGTGAGCTCGTCTCGGCGGTTTCACCTTCAAGCGGTAATGGAGTGGAATCAAGATGCAGTTCATCGTCACCTTTCTCCAGTTCAAATACCAAGCCTTCTGCGGGATGGCCTTCACCAATAGTTGCCCCATAAAAATACAGGGTGATGTCTCGAGTATCCTCATCGAACAACATTTCCGCGTGATGTGCATGAGTTGCATCGAACTCAATCACATGTCCTCCATAAGCTCCTGCGTGCTGGTGATGGCCTGCGGGACTGTTTTCGCTCAGAGGAGCTTCTTCGTAGGTGCTGAATTGCTCGGAAGAATCGCAGCCAGCGACTGCCAGAAAGCTGCAGAACGTGAGTTTCATCCATTTGTGCGACATGTCGATTTCCTGTCGTTTCTATGTGTAGTACTGAGTCGGCCAGATGTTTTAAGTTTGTGTGAACTCCGACAAATTCTAGTACAGCGATATGGAAGGTAAAGGGGCTGGACTACACGATCCTGATGCGATCACTCACACCGGTATCCCCCCATGTGTGAATTGCCGACCGCGGGTCTGAACAAACGAGGCCTGATTACCGAACGTACTGCAGCCACCATCAGTCTTTACCACAATGACTCAGGTCAGTGGCCGGCGGCTCTGAATCTCGAAGGACATGGCGTTATTCCCACGGACCTGAGTCGTGTGTTGAGACCCGGTGGATCATTTTTCCGTGTGACGCCAGAGCGTGTCGAATCCGGGAAAGCATCGGGCCGACGGTGTTAGCTGCCACGCCCAGTACCCGAGAGATCTCCTGGTAGGACAGCCCTTCCCAGTAAAAGAGACGAATGACTTCGCGAGATTCCGGGTTCAGTCGTTGCATCAGGGACTCAACTTCATCGCGGTCGGAGACATTCAATTCCGTCGACTCTGTTGCCTGCTCCACCGCCGAACTGTGTGCAGTGACATGACCAAGAGCCGCGGCGTATCGCCGTTGAGTCAGCTTCCTCAGGACGATTCGGCGTACGACTACCGTGAGCCACGTGGCCAAAGACGACCGACCACGAAAACTCCGCAGTGTTGCCATGCGACGATCAACGAGCGCGGCAAATACATCTGCACATAAATCGTCTTCGTCGTCACAAGTCAGCTTGAGACTGTGTGCATGTGACGTGTGGCGAATCACCTGCATCACCAGCCCGGCATAACAATCCAGAAAAATATCCCAGGCGCTTTCACTGCAAGCCAGCAGGTCTTTGATCAATCTTCGGTCAGTTTCGGAGAGTGGCATGACGACCACGCTGAATCATAGCGGCGGGGTGACTTGGTTTGACTGGCTCGCTGGGCCACAGAACGTGTCGGGGTATTGTGAGGAATTTCGGCATTCACGAACAGTTCGATTGCATGTCACGAGCTGCATCAAGCCATCCCTCACAATATGTAATACGCAGTATCCGCTTGGGGTTACGTTCCAATTTGTGGCGAATTGGACGAATTTATTATGCTTGTGACTTCCAACAGAGGCAACCTGTGGTTCCGGAATCGGCTGATTCAGCCGATCATGTTGGAACAGATTCATGGTGTTTCGCTGCGATGCCAGCAGTTGGCGGGCTGAAGATGACACGACTTCCGGGAATGTCATTTTCTGCGGACAGTGATTTGGAGACTGTGTCTCAATTTGGTACAGATGCCTTTGGTGGGGTGTCTCGGTTGGAAAAAGCCGAAGTAGATTTCATACAACTCGGCAATTCAGGGAGCCGGCAAACCCTGAGCTGGAACGGGTGCAACACGGCCCGGCCACAGCGGGACACACAGCTTTCGGTGTTGGAGTGTGCCGAAACCTGATTTCGTCATGATGGAAAGGGTGTCAAAATGACCCATGTTGTTGCTGAACCTTGTTTCAACTGCAAATACACGGACTGCGTTGTTGTGTGTCCGGTTGAGTGCTTTTACGAGGGTGAATCGATCCTGGTGATTCATCCGGATGAATGTATTGATTGCGAAGCCTGCGTACCGGAGTGTCCGGTTGAAGCAATCTTCCATGAAGACAATCTGCCGGAGGAATGGAATGGATATACCGAGCTGAACGCAGAAATGGCGAGCCAATGGCCGGTGATTACTGAGCAGAAGACGTCGCTGGCAGAGACCGGCGGTGAGTGTCCGTCCGCCAGCTAGTTCCTGTTCGCACAGCGTTTCGAAGGCCTCTCAAGCAGATACGCGAACACTGTAACACGGGTTCGGACTGCCTGATCAACCCCCCGACAATTGAAAAGGTCCTTCGGAAACTCCGAAGGACCTTTTTTGTGTTGAGTCGAGCGTCGTCTGTCTTCTGGGGAGTCTCGCGTGACGATGGCATCCGTTTGCTGATAATGTGAACGGTCCGTCGAATGATGGTGGGCAGGGGACAGCTCGCTCAGTGATTCCGTATTCTGCTCCGGCTGCAGACACCCACTTCGGACGACTCTCAGCAGATCTGTATTGGAATCAGGATTGTCCGGCGTGATATCCTAATTTCTTCAGTTGCATTCATTATGAGCAAAGAACACGTCAATCAAACGTTCAATGAATTTGCTGCTGCTGCTCACCAGCTCATCAGTGCTGTCAAGGCGTTGCGCGATGCCGCTGATGTGCTGCAGCCGCCCGTTTTGGAATCATGTGAATGGTATGAGCTGCTCAGACAAAAACTTGTGCCGCAACTGGGTGCCGAGGCCTGGCTGGTGGTCGCGGTCGTGGGTGGGACGAACATCGGCAAGAGCGTTGTGTTTAATCATCTGGCCGGGTGTCGTGCCAGTGCCACGAGTCCACTGGCTTCGGGGACAAAACATCCGGTCTGTCTCGTACCAAAAGGGTTCACTGATCACCAGGATCTGCAGAGTATCTTCCCGGACTTCCAGCTGCATGAATGGTCAGATGCAGACCAAGCCCTCCGTGAAACGGAAGACCACCAGCTCTACTGGAGAACCGCTCCGGATCTGCCCTCCACACTGTTGGTTCTGGATACACCCGACATCGACAGTGACGTGCGAGTGAACTGGGTACGAGCAGACGCGATTCGTCGTTGTGCGGACGTGCTTATCGCTGTGTTGACTCAGCAAAAATACAACGATGCAGCTGTGAAAGAGTTTTTCCGCAAAGCCGCTGATGAAGACAAGGCCGTTCTGGTGGTTTTCAATCAATGCCTGTTGCCGGACGACGAAGCATACTGGGCTGTCTGGCTGGAAACATTTTGCACGGAAACAGGAGTCAATCCGGAAAGCATTTACCTTATTCCAACTGATCGAGCTGCCGCTGAAGAACTTCACCTGCCATTTTACGAACGCTCATGGCCCCTGCCTGAAGGTGGTCTCCTGGATTCAGCCAGCGAACCTCGCAATCTGCATATCGATCTGTCTAGCCTGAAGTTCCGTGAAATCCGCGTACGGACCTTGAGGGGTTCCATCAGAGAATTGCTCAATATCGAAAACGGTGTTCCACGGTGGATGCAGTCACTGCGAAACGCCAGTGTGGATCTGCAGGCCACATCGGAACGGCTCTCGTCAGACGCGGTGCTCAAAATACGTGACTGGCCGGTTCCACCAACATCATCCTTCGTGGCGGAAATTCGGATCTGGTGGAAGGCTCGTCAGCAAGGATGGGCGCGCCGCATCAACCGGGTCTATGACACACTCAACTCCGGGATTATGTGGCCGCTGAAGTCCGCCCGCAACGCCATTCAGGGTGTGCCCATTGAGCCGATCGTCCAATACCGTGAACGAGAATGGTCTGCGATCCTGACAACAATCGAGGAACTCTTCGACAAGCTGCAATGGATGGCCGAATCCGGCAATGACATGATTCGACCGCGAATTGAAGCGGTGCTGACCGGCGCATCACGGACTGAACTCATTGAGCTGTTGCGCAAACGTCATTTGGCCGTGGACTTTGATACCGAACTGAAAAACGTGGTCAATCAGGAGATGGACCGATTCAGCAGCGACAGCCCGGAACTGTTCGCATTCTATCGTCAGCTGCATCATGTTTCTGCGGCCGTGAGGCCCATGACCAGTGTGGTCCTGTTTAGTCTTGGATTCGGGCCCGCAGGAGAAACCATTGCCCCGCTGGTCGCCAATGCAGCTGCCAACGCCGTGATCCATGTGGTTGCCGACATGGCTGGCGGAGCAACTGCTGCGGTCGCGGGTGATGCAGCGGTGGGAGCAGCCGGTAAAGGCGCCGGAATACTGCAGACCTGGTTTCACAAGCTCAATGGTCGATATACGGAACGCCGTGTGAACTGGCTGACCAGCTTGATTCGCAACGAGATACTGGGCACTCTGCCGGAAGATCTGCAGCGAGCGGCTGCGATTTCCGATTCCGCCGAATGGAAGAATGTCGCCGAATCATTGATGAGAATCGAGCAACTGCTGCAGGAGACACTTGAGTGAACCCTCCATCCACATCGTTTCCACCGTCCGATTCGCGTGACACCCGTGTCAGTCATTCGGTCAGTCCGTCCAGTGCCTCGGGAAGTCTTGAACATATAGCACTGCTGGCAAAGATTGACGACCTGACGGACCGACTGAATCGCTGGGTTGACGATACGCCGGCATGGGAGCCGGCTCGGCGGTCACGATCGCTGGTGTCACGGCTGTTACAGCGAGTTGACGCGGTCCGCTTTCGACTTGAATCACCAATCGTGGTTGCCACATTCGGTGGTACCGGCACGGGCAAGAGTTCACTGGTCAATGCCCTCATCGGTGAGGAAGTGACACGTACCGGACGTCAAAGACCAACCACGAACGTACCCATCCTGCTCATTCATCCGGACCTCGAACCTGAAGCACTGGGCTTTGATCTCTCAGGAATCACTGTTCGCCAAGTGGATTCCCCGCTGCTCCGTGATATCGTCCTCATCGACTGTCCGGATGCGGATACAAGCGAATCAGCTGCGCAAGGCAGTAACCTGGCAATACTGCAAGAGTTGCTGCCGCAATGTGATGTTTTGCTGTATACGTCAACTCAGCAAAAGTACCGCAGTGCCAGAATTGGTGATGAACTCTGTGACGCAGCCGGCGGATGCCGACTCGTTTTTGTGCAGACACACGCCGATCTGGACGAAGATATCCGGGACGACTGGCAGACTTGTCTCTCGCCGAACTACGAAGTTCCGGAAATGTTCTTCGTCAATTCACTGGAAGCCCTTGACGATCAACAGGAAGGCCGTCCGCATCGAGGGGATTTCGGACGGCTAAATCGGCTGCTCGCCGAGCAATTGGATACGTCACGGCGAGTGGAAATCCGGCGAGCCAATCTGATTGAGATGCTGCAGGAAGCTCTGACGGAATGCCGAGCTGACTACGATGCAGGATTGCCAGCGGTGCAACAGTTACAGAAGACACTGGAGACACAACGGCGGCAGCTCAGGGAATCTTTGACGCAGCAATTGACAGATGAATTACTGGTGAATCGTAATCTGTGGGAACGGCGGCTGCTGACTGCCATCACGGACCGCTGGGGGTTCAGTCCGTTTTCAGCCATGCTGCGCCTTTACAATGGTCTCGGAGCATTCATTGCTTCGTTCACCCTGTTCCGCGCCCGTACGTCCGCTCAAATGGCAATTGTTGGTGCGGTCCAGTCAGTACGCTGGGTCAAGTCGCGTACCGAAGAACAGAGTGCAGAGTCTCGACTGGAACGACTGTCAACCTTTGGGATTAATGATCAGCAGCTGCAGGAATCACGTGTTGTTGTGTCGGGTTATGTACGATCGGCGCAAATTGATCTGGACTCCAGTGCAGATTCAGGTGATCTGACAACGTTGAGACAAACGGCGGCGTCACTGGAAGGAGAATTTCTGGGCGATGCACGTCGGGCCGTCGACACGGTGATTGACAATGTGGCTGATCGGCAGTCCCGCATATTGCGACGAATGGCCTACGAAGTCTTCTTTCTGGCCTATGTCGTGTTCCTGCTGGGCCGCATTGGACACAATTTTTTTTGGAGCTCGTTCCTGTCTCCGATCATGGGTGGACGTACAGCACCCGAGGCACTGTTAACGGTTGACTTCTATATCCCAGCACTGCTCTTTCTTGTAATCTGGTCCGTGTTGCTGGTGGTGATGTTTACCGCAGGACTCCGGCGGGGACTGAATCGTCACGTCCGTGACTTCGCTGAATCAATGGCCGGGTCCACTTTGATGCACGGTCTGTTTCCGTCACTGGAAGATGCCTGCGGACGTATTGAAACTGACAGCAAACGTCTATCACAGCTGTTGGATGAAACGCAGGCGTTCCGCCGCAGTCTGGCTGGAGTCGGGCCGTTGCTGGGCGGACGTCGATCAAGTTAATCAAGTGAATCCTGCAACCTGCGGGTTGATGTTGTCCGAAAAGTCCAGCCGGGTATGGATGCAGTGACGGCAGGATCGTACGAGGTCTCAAACGGCGTTCGAAGTTGCTGATTTGGAGAGCTTTGATTCGTCGGTTAGTATCTGTTTAGTGTGCCCTCTGTCCGTCGTGCGCCAACGCTGGTGCAACTCAGCAGCGTCGGGCCACGTTGGAAACCTGAAGGTAAATCCGGACTCGAGCAGGCGTCCCCTACCGCACGATGGCTCTTAAGAATCAGTTCGGTTTCCGTCCTGAGGAAAAATATCCCGATTTCAAGTATCCGCTTTGCTGTCCGGGGTCCAAACCCAACCTGAGTAGCTCAGCTCACCTGAACTGGGTATTCGGCGGAGGATTGAGAGCGGCAACGTTGACGGGACCTTCAAATTACGACCCCTCAACCAGCCAGGAGATGACGCGGGTGAAACCGACATCATGAGTCTATGATCTCACAGCGATTTCGCAGAGAATAACGGCAGTTCATACTCTTTCGGGTGAGGTTGATGACACCAACCGTGTTTCCCGTGAGTTTCCGCGCGAACACACAATTGAAAACTCCTGTCCTGCTGGTCCGTTTTCAGGTCTGCAATTGAATTTCGACAGCATCAGTCTCCGGCTCGCTGACTCTGCACGCCGAGTGCTGTGTGCCGACAGATCAGCTGTCGTGCTGGGACCGGCTGCAGATTTCCGTTTTGTGACGCCGGACTTTGCGTTCCGCATTGGTCCGAGTCACATACTCTCGCTTTCTTGCCCGGGTCGCCGGACTGTCGATGTATTCGCGGAATTCATCACGGACCAGCGTTCGCTGCCCGGGATTTGAATCCAGACCACGGATACGCAGATAGAATCGCGGATTAAGCGGTAAGCGATAAAGCAGAGATCCGATGCGCTCTGGAAAGCTGTACTGAACCACTCGATCCAGAATCTGAAACGGGCTCGATGTACAGTTATTTGTTCCGCAGATGCGGTAAAGGTAATACGGTTCTGAAAGTCCCGCCCGATGACTGCGGAACAGTGATTCCAGAAGTAATTCACGTTTCTCCGCTTCGCTTAGCGGAAGTGCCGGGGATTCCGTAACTGTCTGGTTCTCCACGACCAACCGTTCAAAAACCATCTCGCGGGTCGACAGCATTCGATGCGCGGACAGCAGATTACCACGGAGCCCGTCGATCATGTTGAACTTCACACCATGGGGGCCTGTGACCTCAAGTGAATAAATAAAGTCGTCGGTTTCAGCCACAGGATCAGTCAACGCCTCATCGAACAACTCATAGAGCTGAATTACCGCTCCCGGCCGAAAATGAAATCGAGACTGGACGTGGTTGAGAATTGGCAGTTTTCGTTTAGGCAGGCCCTGCCTGTTCCGCAAGACTTCCGTTCCATGAGGCGTCTTCCGGGTCTTTGCAGCAGAGAAATTAAAGGCCTGGCCATAGACATCGCTGACTCCATTGACCGGAATCACAGCAGTCCGGAACAGGCCTTCATGCAAAAAATAATCAACCGTCAGGTATTCGACATCTGACACTGACAACCCGGTGGAAAGTTGCCGAACAATAACCGATCGACGGCGAGAAAGATCGATCGGCTGACCGCGATAGTGTGACCATTCCGGCATGCGCAGGCCTGGGGCCTTACCGGCAGGAATCAAGAAATCATCGTTCATTGCTGCATCTAACATCAATTCAGGACCTTCGTCCATCGGTGTGACAAGGGACAGCATTGACACAGCGGAAATTCCCCGGATGCTGCTGTTTCTGATGAGTCTGTCACTCCACCCACCGGCAGCAGGCGAATACGAACCCCGGCCTGAACGTCTGCTGGGCTGTTCCAATCGATACACAGACAATGGCGCCGGGAGCACCGGCCACACTATTGATGTTATGTTCATTGTCGCCAGCCACAACATCCGGCTGAATACCGGGATTATCGAGTCAAAGATATTTCAGAAACACCGCCAGGCGTGTCTCATTCGCAAACGCTTTCAGCACGCCGGCACACGATATCTCGCCACCCGAATCGGCATCAATAACTGTAACCTCGCTGGTCATGGCACTGCCGACACATGAATCTTCATTCAAATCTACCTGTGTTCAACTCACTGCGTCAGAAATCGTCAAGCCAGTGCGCGACCTCGTACACCGATGAGCACGGCCGTGCAGATAGTCGGGAATATTTTTCGGACATGCGTTGTCACAAGATTCATCGTGGAGCCACCAGTCCATTCAAGATGTTCAACGATGGAAAGTGAAATAACTGCCAACGTTGTCCCAACCCGACAGGTAATAGAGTGTGGCGCACATGCAGCGTCACCGTCTGCGGCGCAGCTCATACAACATGATCCCGGCTGCCACTGCCGCGTTCAGTGAACCCATTCGACCCAACATTCGAATAGCGACCTGCTGATCACATTTTGACAGCAACACATCATGAACGCCGTGTGCCTCGCTGCCAATGACCAGGGCCGTTGCGGTTGATGCATCGACCTCCCACGCGAACGTGGTTGATTTCTCACTGGCAGCCAGCAGCTGAAAACCGGCATCCTTCAGCATACTGACGGCGTCAAGCAACGGATCTGATCGGACAACTGGAACATGATTGACGGCTCCGGCAGACGCGCGAGCGACCTGAGGAGTCACGCCAATTTGTCCGTTTTCACCGATGATCACTGCGTCGACTGCCATCGCATCACACGATCTCAGAATGGCTCCCAGATTATGGCCATCCTGAATTCGATCACAGATCACAACCAGAGGAGGCAACTGTCCGGATTCTTCACGTTTTTCCAGCAGCCTGTGGAACCCCTGCAGACTACAATACGGAAAAATCGCCATTTGAGCGGCTATGCCCTGGTGATGACGGCTGCCACAGAGTTCCGTGAGTCGTTCGGCGGTGACTTGCTGAACGCTGGATGACCCGTGCGAATCGTGCCGGTGCATGATGTCCGCAAGCTCAGCGGAAACGGCAGGGGTCACACACAGCCGTGTGCAAGGCCAGACACCAGCTTCCAAAACTTCGAACACCACGTGCCGACCTGTCAACCAGTTGCGCTGGTGACTGACGTCCAGTTGTTTTCGGCGTCCGCGCCGTCTTTCCGACATGGTGCATTTCTGATGCGAACTACCAGGTTGCATCATCATTCACATGATCAGCATTTCTGCCCGTCCGGTGTGGCGGCATGCTGAACGATAAGGGGCAGAAATGCCCCAACCTGCAGAGTTCTCACACAGCAGCGAGACCTCTGGCGATGTGTTCCACAGCAGCTGGTGCCATATGGTTAAAATAATCCCACGAGTGTCCACCGGCAGACGTTTGAAAATCGCGTTCATGCATAATACCGGATGACGACAGTTTCATTGCCAGCCGTGAACAACCATCGAACCAATCGGCGTCCTTTGGATCACAGCACAGGAACTGATGTCGCGGCCAGGCCAGAGGGTGCAGGTTAAGTACGACAGTATCCTGACGTGCGTCTTCAGCTGTCTTGTACATTATGTCCAGTGGTAGACCCTGTCCATGCAGCTGATGGAAATCTACGGCAGGTGAAATCGCCGCAACCACTGGAAAGTCGCGCGCATGGCGATACGCCAGCTGCAGAGCTCCCTGGCCTCCCATACTGACGCCCAGCAGAGCGATTCGAGGAGGGCCAATTTGCCACTGCGTTTCAATGAACGGAACAATAGACTCTCGGAGCCACTGCATCGGAGTGACGTCGAAATCAAAGTCCGGGCAAATACAATCCATCCACCAGGACCGCCCACCATCAGGGCACACGGCGGTCAGGTTGTGGTCCTGAAACAACTGAGAAAACACCCGATTCTCAGTCAGTCCAACACCAGCGTGACCGTGAAGAAACAATACACAGCCGGCAGGTTTCTCACTGACAGGACCGAAGACACTCACACGTCGCGCATCCACTTCGACAACGGACCAGCTGGAAACGACGTCCGCCCGCTGAGTCCACGACGGTTTGAAGAATTTTCCAAGGGCTCGAAGCATGAGTCACGGTCAAAGAGAAAATGGAAAACGACGGCAGGCTGTCGGCTGGGGTCGCTGATTGCATCATCTCCGCCAACGCCGGTGTTTCGAGCGTTCAGAGGACGGTTTTTCGCTTTCCACAGATTCAGAAATTGAGTTCATTGATATGAATAAGCCTGCGATTCCATAGAATACTGGCAGAACGTCAGTCCTCCCCGGAGTACGTGATCCGTGATCATTGAAAAGCAGTATAAGTTCTACGCAGCTCATCGAAATGAAATTCTGCAGGACAAGTGCAGCAATATCCACGGCCATCGCTACGGGCTAAAGCTGCATTTTGAAGTCGAACGTGACGGCGACATCAGCACTCTGTTCGGCGAATTCGATGAAACAATCGAACCGTGGCTCAGGCAGGAATACGATCATGGGATGCTGATTAACCGTCAGGATCCCTTGTTCGCCGCCCTGCAGGAATACTGCCGGGCGTCCGGTGAGCAGCTGCGATTCAAAGTGATCAACGGTGCCACAAGCGTGGAGAATCTGGCATGGACGATGTTCAGTGAAGTCACGGAAATGGGCTTCCGGCTAGCGCGAATCGAAATCCAGGAAACCGATACGTCAAACTTTCTGTATACCCGCGATGACTGGACTGAGGACAACCGTCACTTCGCGGATCGCCGTCATGTGAAAATACCTGCCAGTTAATGGGCCCGTTTTAGCCGGAGCACCGGACGCAGAACGGAATGCGCTTTGACTGACGACAATCCCTACCTCGTCACACCAGCCACCGGTTTCAGGCCACCCGGCTACCCAAACACATAACCCTCGGCAACCACAATCATCATTTGGTGGACTGTCGTTTTTGTTCTCAATCTTCCCATCCCCGTCCTGTACGGCGGGTGTCATCGTCGTTTCGGGCGACGACGGAAACTTAAGGCCTGGGTTTTAGTGCGGGACCGGCGTATTGCTGAGCCGTTGTGGATGGGGTAAACATGTGGGCAACGACCTTCGGCAGCATCCCGGTGGCATTGTCACAATTCTATCCGATACCGCAGTTCTTCGCGAGTACGTATGCCGTCGGAGTGATGAATCTGCTGTTCTCTCCTGTCGGCGGCAGCGGACCGTGGCCACCTCAGGTTTGGGTCGTCTCATCCACGATCGACCTTCTGACAGCCACAAGTCTGATACTATTCACCGGTACGGTCCTTATTATCGTCGCTTCGGTCGCGGAACACGTACTTGTGTTTCCGGTGAGTGAATTAAGGAAACCAAGATAGCCGGGGATACTCGCAACAACGGGTGTGGCAGATAAGAACCCTGGTTCTTACCATGCCACGTGACAGATTTACACGGAACCGTTCACTCATCATGTCCCCTGCCTTATAGACACAGTCCGTCAATGCGTCAGTCCGCCGATGACCACAAATTGAGTTCAGGAGGATCAACCAGCGCTTCGGATCTGACCGCGGACATTGATGACTACGTCACCGATCGCGAAGTCAGCTGGATCGATGTACGCCGACATCTGCATCGGCATCCGGAGCCCAGTGGCGAAGAATTCAAAACCAGCGAGCTCATTCGCACCCATCTGACCCACCACGGCATTCAAGCGCGTATTGCGCCCAGAGGTGTTGGCGTTATTGGAGAAATGCCAATTGGCAGGAACCCGGATTCCGGCCCTGTCATTGCTCTGAGAGCTGACATTGATGCACTACGCATGGCTGACCGAAAATCCCAGGTATACGCGTCCACGGTCGAAGGATGTGCTCACGCCTGTGGACACGACGTCCACACGACGATCATGCTGGCAGCGTCTGAAACCCTGATGACAATCAATCAGCTGCATCCTTCATTGATGCCCTCTGCGCGCATCCGTCTGATATTTCAGGCAGCCGAAGAGATCTGTGAAGGCGCGCAGTGGATGGTCGAAGACGGTGCCATGAAAGACGTTCAGGCCATCTTCGGGGTCCATGTGGATCCTTTGCTCGCATTCGGCCAGATCGGTATCTGCTACGGCACTCTGACAGCTCAGATTGATGAAGTGCTGATTACCGTCCGGGGACAGGGCGGCCATTCAGCAAGACCTCACGACACCTCAGATCCGATTGCCGCAGCAGCAATGCTGGTGTCAATGCTTTACCAGCGTCTGCCGCGGGCAACCGATTCGCGCGATCCCTCAGTTTTTACCATTGGGCAAATTCACGGAGGCACTGCACCCAACGTCATACCCGATCATGTTGAATTGAATGGCACACTGCGCAGCGTCGAGACTACTACCCGGAAGAATCTGATCACAGCCATTCGTCAGACGTGTCGACACTACGGTGAACTGTCCGGCAACACGATTGTGGTCAAGTTTCGCAATCCTCTGGGATCCGTCCGTAATGCTGAGCCGGTGGCTCGTGCCTTCGAACGAGCGACACTCGATGCGCTGGGCGAGGCTGCCGTTGTCCTGCTGACGCAGCCCAGCATGGGAGGTGAAGACTTCGCCGTCTATCTGGATCATGCGCCAGGAGCACAGGCCCGTCTGGGATGTGCCGGTGACTCCGGCTGGCCTCGCCTGCATTCCCCTGTCTTTGACGTCGATGAGCAGGTGATCGGAACTGGAGCGCGCATCGTGAGCCGGGCAGCGCTGAAATTTCTGCAGCAGGGCCAGGAATCCGAATTTCAAATCTGAAAGCGGACTGATCAATGACCCCAATTCCCTTCACGGCCAACAGTTTTCCGACCATCGGAGTAGAAATCGAGTTGCAGCTGGTCGATGCACGAACCTTCGAACTGCGGAACGCTATTAATAAGGTCATGGAACAGCTGCCAGAATCGGCAGGAGCATATGTCAAGCCCGAGTTGATGCAATCATACCTGGAAATTAACTCAGGCGTCTGCCGCACCGTAGCGGAGGTTGGAGATGATCTCCGGCAAAAGATTGACATGGTACAGTTGGCTATAGATCCCCTGGATTTGAAGCTGTTCTGGGCGGGAACACATCCTTTCTCTTCCTGGCGCGAACAGAAAGTCACCGTAGATGACCGCTATTACCGACTTGTCGAACTTATGCAGGACGTCGCTCGACGCCTGGTCACATTTGGCCTGCATGTCCACGTGGGAGTAGAAACCGGTGACAAGGCAATCATGATCTGTGATCGTATGCTGCGGTATC
The DNA here is from genome assembly GCA_963581585.1 of Planctomycetota bacterium. Lineage (GTDB taxonomy): Bacteria > Planctomycetota > Planctomycetia > Planctomycetales > Planctomycetaceae > S139-18. The sequence continues at coordinate 35,873 of CAUZPL010000045.1, read as the reverse complement.
TTCCACTGCTGCTGGCCCTGTCGTCCAACTCACCCTTTTGGGAAGGACGCAATACCGGACTGCATTCGAATCGTTCCAAGATCATGGAAGGCCTGCCCACCGCCGGTTTGCCACATCAGATGCGCAACTGGTCGGAGTACGTGTGGTTAATCAATCACCTGGTTGATACCGGGTTCATCAATACGATTCGCGAAATCTGGTGGGATATTCGGCCGCATCACCAGTTCGGCACCGTTGAAATTCGAGTTTGCGATATGCCTCCCAGTCTGGAACAGGCGAAGGCCATCACTGCACTCGTGCAGTGCCTGGTACATGCGATCTCAGATGAAATAGATCAGGGAACGTTTCAGTCCGAATACCATCCCATGATGGTCCAGCAGAACAAATGGCGAGCCACCCGTTATGGTGCCGAGGCACGGCTGGTCAGCTCGCACGACTTTCAACCGAGGTCAGTCCAGACTGTCGTAGCTGATCTGGTGGATGAGCTGCTCCCTGTAGCGGAAAGTCTGAATTGCACCGATGAACTTCTTTCAGTCAGGTCGCTGCCCGACAACACCGGTGCGTTGCAGCAACTGCGCACATTCGAAACGACAAAAAGTCGCCGTGATGTTGTTCGGCAAATGTTGCCGGAGTGAGCGGGGTCCCCGGATTCCTGAACACGTCACGTACGTCCGGCAGCTGAATATCTCGATCCCGCAAACACATATCAGACCAACTGATCCTTCTATCTGGGTACGGTAGTTAATATTTATGTTAATTATCGGCGGCTCCCGGAGATGCGGTTAATCTGTCAAATGGCCGTTTTCCGATGCGAAAATCTATGGCACCGGGAAGCAACGGCTTGCTGATAACCCGGCGTCAATTCGAATCTGAAGAGGAATAGGATGATGGATCACGGCGTCCTCAGACCATTTTGTCTGGCAGCAGCCGTTCTTGTCACGGTGCCGACTATGGCGGCTTCCGATGAACAGGTGCAGAAACTCATTGAGCGACTTGAAGCGGCGGAAGCACGCATCCAGGAGCTGGAAGAACAGCGGCAACCGCATAAAACCGTCTCAACCAATTTTTCTTCCTCCACTTCACCGTTCTCAGCAACGATCTGGACAGATGAAAACGGAGATGAAGAAGACGAGGGAACTGTTGCCAAAGAATGGGGAGACAAATGGAAGGAACAGACGGAAACGAATGATGAGCTGAACAGGGCCATCAGAAAATCAGTGCAATCCGGTACTTCGGCCACCAAATCAATGAAAGTCATCGGTCGTATTCACGCCGACTACTGGGGATTTCCCGGTTCGAGTCCTGGTATCAATGTGATCGAAACCGGTAATCCCAATGATACTCCGCAGGATCGCGTTGGATTTCGCCGAATGCGTTTCGGTGTCAGGGGTGATGTTAGTCCCAATCTGGGCTACCGCATCGAAATGGAGTTTGCCGGAGGCCACAATTCTGAATTCCGTGATGCATTTATTTCCGTGAAAGACATGTCGTGGCTGGAAACGGTAATCATCGGAAACCATAAACGGCCGTATGGTCTTGATCATCTCAACAGCAGTCGGCACAACGTATTTCTGGAACGACCATTTGTCATCGAGTCCTTTAACCAAGACTGTCGGCGGCTGGGAGTGTCTTCCAATGGTGTCTCAGAGAATCAGGCCTGGAACTGGCGCTACGGAGTGTGGAATCAGCGATTGATTCAGGATGAAGGACATTTCATCAGCGACCATCTGCAGGGTGAATTTGCAGGACGTCTGGCCAACACTTACTGGTATGACGAGCGCTCCGGCGGACGTGGATATGCTCACTGGGCCGTTTCCACAACGTTCGCTCATCCGGACGGATCAACCGGCGGCGATCCTGCTGATTTTGGGGAATCAGAGTCCCAGAACGAAGCGCGCTTCCGCCATCGTCCTGAGGCAAGAACCGATCAGCGCTGGCTGGATACTGGCCGCATCGCCGGAGCAGACTGGTATGAAATGATCGGTCTGGAAAAAGTAATCAATATTGGTTCACTGCAGATTGTCGGGGAGTACCAAAACCTGTTTATGCAGCGAGATACAGGATTCCGTGACCTGCATCTGCACGGCGGTTATGTCTACGCGTCATACTTTCTGACCGGTGAGCACATGCCGTGGAATCGCAAGAACGGTACGCTGGACCGGGTCAAACCTTTTGAGAATTTCTTCCTCGTTGACCGCTGCTGCGGCAGGACCGGGACCGGCTGGGGTGCGTGGCAGGTGGCCGCACGATATTCCTATGCAGACTTCAATGACCATGACAGCAGTTTAGCCATCAACAATCAGAATGTATTCGGCGGCATTGGAGAAAGTCTGACACTCGGACTGAACTGGCTCTGGAACGCGAACACGCGGCTGCAGATGAACTACATCAACGGAACGATCAATAGTCGTAATGTGGGTGGAATATTGAATGGTGGTGAGTACGACATTGTCGGTGCCCGCTTCATGATTGACTTCTAATCCAAACGGGATGTTTGACCCTTTTCCTTTCAAATCAACATCCTGACTCAGGAGAACCATGCCATGAAATTCCTCCAATATTGCGTGGCTGTGATGCTCGTTATTACACTGGTAAATCAGTCTGCTCGGGCTGGCTGCGGTGCCTCGAAACCTGCTGGCTGCAGCGAATCCAGCTGTGGCAGTTGCGAACCTGGATTCCTTTGCTGCCAAAACAAAATCAAGACGGTGAAGGTAAAGAAGCACTGTTACGAAGTGGAATGTGATCACGTGTGCATTCCTCCGGTGTGCCTGCCCAAATGTCCATTATTTGGTGCTGGAGATGACTGCTGCAATGACGGCACTAATGGGTGCGGTGGTGATTGTGGGGCTCAAGGATGCCAGGACTGTTCGCAGTGCAAACAAGAAAAAGGATTTTTCGGACGACTCTGTTCAAAACTCACCGACTGCCGTATTCGCAAAGTTCATACGCTGAATAAAAATGAATACGAAGTTGAGAAGTGTGTGTGCGATTGGTCTGTTGTGTTCATGCAGCCGCCAGGCTGTGGAAAGAGCTGCGGAGAAGAATGCTGTGCTCCTGCATCCTGCTGTGCTCCATGCGGTGAGTGATGCTTGCCAGTTGCAGGTTATTTTCTCTGAAATTAATCAATGGCCGGTATGATTGATTTCAGAGATTTGACCACATGCGGTAACAGAAATCATATTCCAGCAAACAGACTGATTTTGGAGCAGTCCACCAACGGCTCCGGCCCTGGTCACACACGACCTTAGCCTCACCGAGCGCAATGGCGATACACTACTCACCGTCTTCTTCTTTGGTGGACCAGTCCACCAGTTCGATCTCGGGACGAATCACTTCGACAAAGCCGATACGTTTACTCGTCTGAATACCACGACCGCCTCGCGACGTCACCTGATATTTCTGTTGCCCGAAGGACACCTGCTTATCCCTGGTATTCTTTACGCGCAGGCAGTCACCGGGACGAGCCAGCTGGACGATGCCCAGAACCTGGTCATCGTCGTCCACCTTGATACCCCGCACTCCCTTACCGGCATTCGTCAGCATGGGAATATCATCGAGGGCGAAATGCACCACGCGCGCTGTCGCAGTGGCCATCATACACGTTTCCGCATCTGTGATTAACTGACAGTCGATTGCTTCATCGTCCTTACGAAGTCGACAGAATTTCCGGCCCGCCTTGGTCGAGGATGTGCGAAAACCATGAAAAGGGATGGTCAGCACCTGTCCCTGCTTCGTTGCCACCAGCAGCAATGGCCCCCACTCGTCGGAATCGTCATCGACAGCCTCGACGAAACGGGGATCTGTCGTCATCACAGAAACGATCGACGCCCCATCACTGAGTCTCACGTGCTTAGCGACCGGTTCACCATAGCCGGAAGACACCGGGATCTGGTCAATGGGTAACGTAAACGCGACTCCATCCGAACTGAACATGACCACATTGTCCAAAGTGCTTCCCGGCACGACGGCCAACACAGAGTCGCCTTCCCGCACTCGTGTGCGAGAAACGCTGGCCAGTTGATTGACTCGCTTAACCCATGCCTCACGCGTCACAACGACATTTGTATTCTCACGTACGATGTATGCCTGAGGATCAAACTCCGTAATCTCGTCGGACGAACCAAATGTGCTTCGGCGACGGTCTCCAAACTGACCGGCCACTTCCTCGAGTTCGGACTTGATCAGTTTCCACATTCGTTTGGGTGATTTGAGCAGTCGCTCAATTCGTTTTGCTTCAGCACGTTTCTCACTCAATTCCTCAAGAATGCGGTCAATTTCCAGCTGCGAAATCCGGTACAGGGCCAGTTCCAGAATGGCATCAGTCTGCATTGCATCCAGTGGAAATCTCTTCATCAGCTTTTCGGCAGCGTCCTTCTTGCCCCTGCTGGCCCGAATGATCTTTAACGCAACATCCAGACCGTCAAAGATGACCTTGAAACCTTCCAGGATATGAATGCGGCGCCGGAGTTGTTTGAGCTGATATTCCAGCCGACGGCGAACCGTCTCCATGCGAAAGTCGAGGAAATACTGCAGCAATTCCCTGAGACTCAGGACACGAGGAACCGTGCCACCGTGAGAATCCGGCAGAAGGGCGGTGGCGTTGTAACTAAAATTGTGTTCCAGAGCCGTGTGTCGAAACAGATAAGCCATCACAGCTTCCGGATCGGCTCCGGATTTCAGTTCCAGAACGACTCGCAGACCGTTCTCTTCGTTGGTCTCATCATTGCCTTCCAGCAATTGTGGGATTTTACGAGACGCAATCAGCTCTCCGATTTCACTCAGCAATGCTCCACTGGTCACACCATACGGCACTGAATAAATCACCAGGCGATTGCGCAACTCCCGACGGCCCTCCCTGTCGAACCGCCATTCCCCGCGGAGCTTTATGGAGCCTCGGCCGGTTTCATAGGCATTACGCAGCTCGGCACGCTCCGTGATGATACGACCACCGAGCGGAAAGTCGGGACCCTTGATGAACTTCATCAACTGTGCGACGGTGGCATCCGGACGATTGATCAGATGCACACAGGCTTTTGTGACTTCGTTCAGATTGTGGGGCGGCATACTCGTGGCCATGCCGACTGCAATTCCTTGACTCCCGTTGACAAGCAACGCCGGAAAGCGCGCCGGCAGTACGACCGGTTCGTCGGTGGCCGCATCGTACGTCGGCCGCATCTCGACAGTGTCATACCACAGCTCATTCATCAGCTGCTCGGATAGTGCCGACAACTTCGCTTCCGTATACCGATCGGCGGCCTGACGCAGGCCAACAATTGATCCGAAGTTCCCCTGGCCGATCACCAACGGATAGCGAAGGGTAAAATCCTGTCCCAGCCGGACCAGAGCATCGTATACAGCCTCAGGACTGTGAGGGTGAAATGAACCGGTCGTATCTCCACAGATTTTTGCACACTTGCGGGTTTTTCCGGCAGCCAGCAGTCGCAGGCCATCGTACATCACGTACAGAATTCGCCGCTGGACCGGTTTCAATCCATCCCGAACATCGGGCAGCGCCCGAGATGTAATAACAGACAATGCATAGTTGAGATACCTGCGCCGAGTTTCACCACTGATGGGAACAACCTGTACGTCACCCACGTCAGACAGATCGTTATCGAACAGTCCTCGGTCGCCGTTCTGTTTGCTCGATGACTTCCTGCGAGCCAACCTGCACTCCTTGTTAAATCAGACACGACGGAGCAACAGCGACACGACGGTCGCTCGGAAAGAACAGGATTCTAGGAAATCCGCAGCAACTGCAAAGCCATCGATTAATTGTCCAGACCCCATTTGCCGTCCCAGTGAACGAAACCTTCGATCGCTTCGTATTCAGCCAAGCCCAATGCGTCGTATTCGGCCGCGGTGCCTGCGTTTCGTGATTCGGCTCGCTGCCAGAACTCGCGCATGTCCGCTCCCGGGAACAGAGCACGATCCTTCTGTGATTCGTGCTTGAAAATCGCCCGACGTTTGCGTTCGACTTCGCTGGGACTCAGCGGCACAGCCATCTCGATTTGATGGATGGACCATTCCTGCCACGCTCCTCGATACAACCATACCTCACTGGTCGAATACCAATCATCCTCACGACATTCATCACAGGCCTGAATAATGGCCTTTAGGCAGGTACGGTGAGTACCATGCGGATCGGAGAGGTCCCCTGCTGCGTAGATCTGGTGCGGTCGGATTTTTCGAAGCAAATTCACAATGATTTCGATATCAACCGGCGCCAGAGACTTTTTTCGAACCCCACCGGTTTCATAAAACGGCAGATCAAGAAAATGCAGGTGCTCATTCGGAACACCGCACGTCCGCGCACCAGCGCGCGCTTCACCGCGACGAATGATTGCCTTGAGCTTCTGAATTTCCGAACTGTCCACCTGACCCGCCTCTTTATTGCGAAGAAACTGCTCCACGTGTGCTTCCAGATCAGTCACCTCGTAGGTACTGATGTTGAACTCCGAACACAGTTCAGCCGCAAACTCCGCAAATCGAATCGCATCTTCGTCGAAGACGGCAATGTTGCCGGACGTCTGATAGGCAATATGAATCTCGTGTCCCTGACCAGCCAGACGAATCAGTGTTCCCCCCATTGAAATCACGTCATCATCAGGATGCGGGGAAAAGCAGACAATACGTTTGGGAAAGATATCATCCCGGGTCCCAGGTCGATCACCTATCAGCTTGGCATGGTCCGGTTTCCCACCTGGCCATCCAGTCAGTGTGCTCTGCAAATGTCGGAACACTGTCAGATTGATTTCGTAAGCCGACCCATATATCGCCAGAAGGTCCTGCAGCCCTTCCTCGTTGTAGTCATTGTCGATCAGCTTCAGAATCGCCTTGTTCATTTTACGGGCCAGCCAGATAACAGCTCGACGGATCGTCAGTGTGTCCCAGTCAACAGATCCGCTGACCCACGGATACTGGCTCCGTGTCAGACTGGCGGCAGCGGACTGGTCGAGCAGAAATTCGACGCTGTCGTGTCCCTGCAGATACGTCGCCGGAACGGCCGGACTGGGATCGCCTTCGATCGTCCGCAGCACAACCTGGGCTTTGTTTTCTCCAAATGCCAGAATAAATATGTGACGGGCGGCCAAGATCGTCCCCACCCCCATCGTTATCGCTCGGCGTGGCACGTTCTTGGCACCAAAGAAGTCGCTTGCAGCGTCCGTGCGCGTGACACTGTCCAGGGTAATCAATCGCGTACGTGAGCGATGGTCAGAACCTGGCTCATTGAAGCCGATATGCCCCGTACGGCCAATCCCCAGGATCTGGATGTCAATGCCACCAGCATCCATAATCTTTTGCTCATAACCGCGGCAATATTCGGTGACATCGTCGACCGGAATCGTACCATCCGGAACATGGACATTGTCCGCCGGAATATCAACGTGATCGAACAGATGTTCGTTCATGAAGCGGACGTAACTCTGCAGTTGCTCAGGCTGCATGGGGTAGTATTCGTCCAGGTTAAACGTAATAACATTGCGGAACGACAGACCGTCTTCGCGATGCATTCGTACCAGTTCGGTGTAGATACCAGTGGGCGTGGAACCCGTGGCCAGCCCCAGAACACACGCATGACCTTCGGCGACTCGCTGTCGGATCAGCCTGGCAACTATTGCCGCGACATGGACTGCGGCCAAAGTAGCGTTTGAAAAAATCTCGCTGGGAATCCGTTCAACGGATGTTGGATTCATGGGGCCAGTGCTCGAATGTCAGCCAAAAATCGAGCAACGGATGGTACCCAACCCGTGAGGTGACCGCCAGGAGAGCCTCAACCTTTGTGCTGAATGTCGGGGATTCACAGCGGACCCAGGGGCATTCCTGCGGTTATCTATCGCACTTGCCTGAAAACAGTCTGTCGGGACCGTTTTCCCGTGTTAGTTTTGCATGATCCGGCTTGCGCGAGAATTACGGAGAAACTCAATTGGCATACAATTCAGATGATTTTGAATGTGTGAGGCATGGTGACATTCTGATCGTCACTCCCGTCCGCGACTTCAAGTCCGTGCGAGAGAGCGAGCTGCGCGATGCCTACAATGAGATCTACCGCCAGTTCATGGAAAGTTCAGTGCGAAATCTCATTATCGACTTCTCTCATGTTGACTATTTTGGCTCAACATTTGTGGGCATGATGATTCGACTGGCAAACAAGACCCGCAGAATCGGTGGGAAGACGGTGCTGTGCCAGATGAATGAAGACATTCGCGCCATCCTCAAACAGCTGATGTTCCTGGAACACCCCCAGACAGAATTCTTCTGGAAGCGATCGGACACGCGAGAATCTGCGATTCAGCTGTTGCAGCGGCCAGAGGTCTCGCACACGATCTGACAGTCTCCATCGGGCGACATGCGGCGAGAAAACATCACACGACGGAAACAGGTGATCCAACTGACGACTGATTCGACGACATGAACGGCGTCCGCGCACCTAATTTTCCACAACCCAGATGTTACGATACATCACCTGATTTCCGTGTCCCTGCAGATACAGACAGCCGGGACCTTCCTCTTCTGCATACTTGCCTGGCGTCCCCTTATTCAGCTCAAGGTCTTTGTGAATCACAATTCCGTTGTGTTGAATCGTCACGCGGGCATTGTCGACCTTCTCTCCGTCTTCCCAGCGTGCTGCCTTGAAGTCGATATCGTAGGTCTGCCAGGTCAGCGGTGGGAAACAGGCATTGACTTTAGGTTTCGCGATCGAATAGATCCCTCCACATTCATTGTTTTCACCTTCCAGCCCAAATGAATCCAGCACCTGTAACTCGTAGCGACCCTGGATATAGACACCGCTGTTTCCACGAGCCTGACCTCGGTCGTACGCTTCGTAAGGGAGACGAAATTCCAGATGCAGGCTGTGATCGTTGAACTTTTGTTTTGATTCACAACCGGCCAGCAACAGATCTTGCATCATGATCCTGCCGTCCGTGAAGTGGTCGGCTGATGATCCGTCAAACAGAACCACTGCCTCTTCCGGCGGCTTTTTGCCCAGTGTCTTGCTCTTCCGTTCTACACGACGAAGTGTTCCAACCGACTTGTCGTCCACGAAGACTTCTGCAACACCGTCCTGAATCAGAGCATCTCCGCTTTCAGATGAGACCTTAGTGACTCGATCTTCGGTCGATCCTTCACCGAAGCTTCTGTCGTAACCAACGTAGCCATCGCCGGGCAGTCCGCCAGGGTAAACAACGGCCTTGAAGCGATTGTCGCCCTGTGCAATGACATGCATCCCGAATTTCTGATCGTCAAACAGTTCACCAAAGTACTCGCCCTGTATGTGATAGTCCGGGGTTACTTTTTCGGGATCAAGAATGGTGCGATTGTTGTCTTGGGCCATAGCTGGCACTGCAACGAAAACGAGCAGGGAGAACAGGACCTGATGTTTCATGGGACGACTCACATCAAACGAAGAAGCTGAATAATCGACGGGTCCCGGGTTATAGCCGACGAACAGGTCACCTGGTAGCAAAAAGGGAATCACTTCACTGAACTACAACCGGCACAAACAGATCTGAAGCCTGTCCCACCTCCGGCAGACGTCCGGACTGCAGGTTCCGTGTCAACTCCCATGTTCACTTTGACTTTGCCAGTTCACCTTCCGAACGCTCGTCGTGGCCGCATCCGGACGCCTGCATCCGCTGACGCAGTTCTTCGTTAACACATTCTTCACGTGGAATCGAACATGACTCGCATATTGATCTGCCTTCGCTGCCCCCGATCGAACCGAAACCACCGCAGCTCCCCCTGATCTGACGATTGCTGACAAAAATTCCAATCCCCATTCCAGCGACAGCAACCAGAAACATCACTCCCGACGCCACAAAGACCAGCCATGATTTGGATGATTGACCGGCATCGTCTGACGTGTTCGCAAATGTTCCGGTCCCTTGCTGAGCGATCTCGTCATCTGCATCTGTGAATTGAAACAGAACAGAGTAGCCTTGTTCTGCAGCAAGCTGAATCCCTCGTTCGCGCCCGAGGATCATCATTGCCGTCGCCAAAGCATCCGCCGTCATGCAGGATTTGTGAATCACAGAAACGGAAGCCGGCGGACTTTCCACCGGACGTCCGGTGGCGGGGTTGATCGTGTGTGAGTAAGCGGTCCCATCCGCTTCGAAGAAATTACGATAGTTGCCGGATGTCGCAACAGAAGATTCTGTCAGCGGAAGGATCCGCGGCGGCTGCTGAATTCTGCTGAAGCCGGACTTCAGTGACTCAACACCAATCCGCCATGGGTCTCCGGATGCCCTCGCAGTCCCGGCACGCGTTTCCCCACCGATATCAACGACGAATGAACAGCGGCCCGAAGCAAGCAGCAGCTCCGCGATTGCATCAACCGCGTAACCCTTGGCGATCGCCGACAGATTCAACTGAACGTTGGCGCGCTTCTTGCGCAGAGCAGGTGGGGCCATGCGCAACTCAATATGATGCATCCCAACCGCCAGGAGGGCGTCATCAATTGCCGCCTGGTCCGGCACTGCCGTTCGCCGCACTTTGCCGAAACCCCACAGATCAATCAACGGTGACACCGTGGGGTCAAATGCGCCTCCGGAAAGTTCATGGATCCTTTTCGCTTCCTGGACAACGGTAGTAAATTCAGCCGACACAGGAAACCAGTCACTGGACTGCGAACGATTAAAGCCAGAAATTTCAGATTCAGAATCCCAAGTGGACATCTGCGCGTTGATTTCCGTCAGCCTTGCCGTGATTTCTGCCCGCACACTGGCTTCGGTATCAGTGTCCGGCGGCGAATCAATCGTGACTGCGAAATGCGTCCCCATCGTAGCCCCGGTCACCTGCAAACGTGCTCCTGCTGACAAACGACTGCAGGGCATCAGAACCAAGGCCGACGCGATCAACGCAGAACGAAAGACACTGCAACGCAAGACGAACATACCTGTCAGATGAACTTGAACTGACTGAGAAAGACGCATCCGGATAATCGTTGTATGTTCCGGATGGCGGCCCACTCAAACAAGCTCGTGAACCATCAATTTACAGGCATTCCCACGCCTCGATAACGATTTTCCAGAAAACTGTCACAGTGTGTTACGTTGCCCACGGCAGGCTTGAAATCGATCGGCGGCGTTCATCCGGGAAGGATTTTCCCTCAACTGCAACAAACTCAGTCGATATTTCATCATGCGCAATGATATACGGCCTTTAAGAGTACACCACTTATGTGTAACGATGGCCCTCAGTCAGTCGTCGTAGGCGATGTTTTCAGGTTCGACGCCAAAATCCGCCGGCATGTCCTGGCAGCATTTGAGCATGATTACCGGACCGCAGACGTAGTATTCGCAGTCTTCCGGTGCATAATGATCGGCCAGATATTTGTCGTGCAGGACCTGGTGAATGAATCCGGCCAGACCGGTCCGGTTGTCTTCCTGCACTGGATCTGACAATGCAATATTCATTTTCAAGTTGTTGTTCCTGTTTTCCAGCTCTTCAAATTCGTCCAGATAAAACAGCTCCGCGACACTGCGACCGCCATACCAGTACGACACCCTGCAACCAGTGTCCATACCTTTAAACAACTCAAAGATGTCGATCTTCTCGGCCGGTGTATCGTTGACGAAGAACTCGCCGTACCGGCCGGAAATGGTGACTTGGTCGCCCGGATTTTCGGTCTTGCCCTTCAAATGCTTGTCGCACCAGATCCGTGCGAACCGGTGCGCCTCGCTGCGTACCTTTTCGTAGATGTCGTAGTGCGCCGTATCCGGAATGATCAGCGGATTCTGGGGACCTTCGCGTCGCTTGCAGGCCAGGATTCCGTGCTCATCGTTGTTTAGGCACTGCTCTTCTTCCAGGAGCACGAAAGGCAGCGAGGCACCGGCTACGATAGGGCGTAGACTAGGACGCTTCGACGCCGTCCCAGCTGCCTTTCATCGCTTCGCCACTCACCTTGCACTGGTGTGGGAACTTCAGGCTACAATCGACGATCGGTTTTTCAAGTTCGGGGTCCATGAGCTCGTGGATGTCAAGTTGCATGGCCTCCCTTGAGTAGGCCGCCAAGTTGAGGATTCCCGTGTCCATTCGAATCGCGTCCTCGGGACATACCTCCACGCAGTACCCACAATAGACACAGACTCCCAGGTCGATGTCGAACCGAATCGGGTACTTCTCGACGTGGGGGTCAGGGTGTTCGCCAGGCACAATGGTGATGCACTTGGCCGGGCAGACCGTTTCGCAGAGCATACAGCCCACGCAGCGAGGGCTGCCATCCTCGCGGACGGTGAGCCGGTGCCGGCTGCGGTGGCGCGACATCAGGGGCCTGAGCTCCTCTGGGTATTGGATCGTGGCCGAGGCGCGAAGATGGGTGAGGCGGCCGACACGGTGAGCAATGTGGAGGAAAAGGTTGCGGAAGAAGTGCCTGAAGGTGATCTTAAGACCACAGAGAATCTGGGGGATGTAGAGTTTCTCCCAGAAGGTCAGCTCGGGCCTGTGGACGACTTTTATTGTTGCGGCCATGATGGCTCCCCAAAAAAGACCAACACCACAGCCGTCACCACAACGTTGACCACCGCGATGGGGAAGAGTCCCTTCCAGCCCAATGCCATCAGCTGGTCGTAGCGGAACCGCGGCAGCGTCCAACGGATTTGCATGAAGACAAAGCAGAAAACCACGACCTTGATTGAAAAGCTCATCACTCCCAACAGGACGTAGACCCAGTTGGCGACAGGCAGAACGCCTCCCCATGGCCATGGGAAATGAAAGCCATCCGCCATCAGCCAGGGCACCTGCCATCCGCCGAAAAACAGCGTGGTTGCCAGGCAGGCCACGATGATGGTCTCCAGAAAATCCGTGAGGAAAAACATCCCGAACTTCATTCCGCTGTATTCAACGAAGTACCCGATGATTTCCGACTCGGCTTCCGGCAAGTCAAAGGGGGCCCGCTTGGTTTCTGCCAGGGCCGCGGTCAAAAAGACGACGAACGCCACGGGTTGGACGACGATGCCCCAGAACGGGATCCAGCCGCCGATCATCTCCCCCTGGCGTTGCACCAGCAGAGACAGGTCCATTGTTCCGTACACCATGATCACGCCGATGACGGCGATGCCCAGGGCGATCTCATAAGAGATCATTTGTGCGGTGGCCCTCAACCCCCCCATAATTGCGTAGTTATTGCGCGAGGCGAAGCCGGCGAGGATCACGCCATACACCCCCAGGGAGAGCATGGCAAAAACGTAGAGCAGCGCCGCGTCGATATTGGCGACCTGGAGTTCGATGGGCGGGTGTCCCGCCAGGATGAGAGGCGGACCAAAAGGGATCGTTGCGAACGCCACCAGGGCGAAGAAGACCGAAAACAAGGGAGCCAAAAGGTGCAGGGTCTTGTTTGCACCCTCCGGGACGATGTCCTCCTTGGTGAACATCTTGATGGCGTCGGCAATACCGTGGAACAGACCCAACAACCGGAATCCAAAAATATCGGCGCGGTTGGCTCCGATCCGGTCCTGGATCAGGGCTGACTGCTTCCGCTCCACCCAGGTATGAAACCCGGCGAAGTTCAGGACCCCAAACAAAACGATCCCCACCAGCACTAACTTGACAAGCAGGAATTCCATCATGGTGCGACCGCTCCTTCCGTGGCCGTCACCACCTCAACTCCTTGCGTTCCAATTGTTTCGTAGCTTAATCCCTTGAACGACGCTACGGTCTCGGCAAGTCCCTGAAAGATTCTCTCCGGTCCCTGCCAGTCGAACTGCAGACCCAGCTGGTCGGCCAATTCCAGGAGAAACCGCCAGTCCTCGCGGGAATCCTCGAGTGGCGGAAAGACACGGCCGATCCGCTGCACGCGGCCGTGGCAGTTCACGAAGGTCCCGTCCTTCTCGACGTAGGCGGCACTCGGCAGGACCCAGTGTGCCAAAGGTACGGTCGGGTTTTCATTCGTGCCGGAGTAGACAAAGAGCGGCACCTTCTCTGAGAGCTGTCGAATTTTTTCTTCCCCGAAAAGTTTCACCAGGTCGTGCCCGAACACCCACAGAGCCTCAAGGTCTCCGCCAAGTGCCGCGTCCAGAAGCTGCGCGGCATCTGGTGCGTCCGGGACGGCCAGGCCCAGCAAAGTTGCCCCCAGTGTGTTCGGGTTCTTGTCTGATTTGATAAGGAAATCATCACTCGACCCCGGTTCCTCCGAAACAGAGGTAGTGACCTGGGCACCCAGTGCATCCCGAAAAATCTGACGGATAAGAAAGAGCTCCTCGCAGGTGAGCTGGGCCGAGGCGATCACGCCGATCCGAGACCTCTCTTGCTCGTTGTCCGAACCTTCCAGAGCCGTCGAGATCGTTGTCAGGGCCTGCTCCCAGGATGCCTCTGCAGAATCCGTGGACGGCCCGCGGACCTTGCCAAGTCGTGCTTGATCGGCCCAACCGAAGCCGTAGCGCCCCTCATCACAGATCCACCATTGGTTGACGTCGGGGTTGTAACGAGGCTTAATCCGCACGACCCGATTCCCATCGTTCAGGTGGGGCCTGTCCAGCATGTAATGCATATCCACGTTACAGCCCTGGCTACAGCCGTTGCAGACGGTGGCAGCGCTGGAGAGGTACCAGACGCGGGCCTTGAATCGGAAATCACTCTCAGTCAGCGCCCCGACGGGGCAAATGTCGACCACGTTGGCTGAATAGGGATTGTCCAGTACATCGCCAGGGTAAAGGCCCAACTCGGCCCGGTCACCACGGTTGAAGATGCCGAACTCGCCGGTCTTGGTGATCTCGTCGGTGAATCGCACACAGCGGGAGCAGAGGATGCACCGCTCCTGGTCCAGCATCACGTGCGGGCCGAGTTCCACGGCCTTTCGCTTCTTGACCTTGTGTTCCCGGAACCGCGGGTTGTAGAGTCCGAAGTTCATATAAAAATTCTGCAGGTCGCACTCACCGGACTGGTCACAAACGGGGCAGTCGAGCGGGTGGTTGGCCAGCAGAAACTCCAGCACCGCACGGCGGCCGTCCTCGGCCATGTCGCTTTTCGTGTGAACGACCATCCCCTCGGAGACGGGTGCGTTGCAGGCGATCTGTAACTTGGGGTTGTTCTCCACTTCGACGAGACAGATGCGGCAGTTGCCCGCGATCGACAGGCCAGGGTGATAACAGTACCGCGGGATAAAGATCCCCAGCGTCTCGGCGGCCTGGATGACCGTGGTCCCGTCGGCCACGCTCACCTCGCGGCCGTTGATGGTCAGATTGGGCATTCCGCGGTCTCCTCCTGCTCGGCACTGCGTTCCGAGCGGATGTACTCCTCGCACTCGTGCCGAAATTTCGTGATGTAGGACTGCACCGGCCAGGCGGCCGCATCCGCAAACACGCAGATGGTGTTTCCTTCCATGTCGCCGGCGATGGCCAGCAGATCGTCCAGGTCCTGAAGACTGCCCTTCCCGTCAACGATCCGGCGGAGAATCCGATGCACCCAGCCCGTCCCTTCACGGCACGGCGAACATTGACCACACGACTCGTCGGCGAAGAACCGGGCCGCAGAATCGAGTGCGTGGATGATACTGGTGGTCTCGTCCATCACGATCACTCCCCCTGACCCGGCCATGGTGCCCGCGGCCTTCAGGGAGTCGAAGTCCATGGCCACGTCAATCTCATCGGCAGTCAGGATCTTGGCCGAGATGCCCCCGGGGATGACAGCCTTGAGCCTGTTGCCATCTCGCACGCCGCCGGCTTTCTCGATGAGTTCCCGCAGCGTGATGCTGACCGGCTCTTCATAAACGCCAGGGCGGACCACATGTCCGCACACACAGAAGAGTCGCGTGCCGCCCTGCTGCTCTGTGCCGATGCCGGCGAAGTGTTCGGCTCCGTTCCGCAGAATAAACGGGACGCAGGCCAGGGTCTCCACATTGTTGACGATGGTCGGGCACTGGAAGAGCCCCGAAATGGCCGGGAACGGCGGCTTGAGTCTGGGGAAACCCTTTCCGCCTTCGAGCGACGTCAGCAGCGCGGTCTCCTCGCCACAGATATACGCGCCCGCCCCTGAGTGAATGACGACGTCCAGGTCAAAGCCGGTCCCCTGGATGTCCTTGCCAAGCCAACCCCGACCATATGCCTCATCGACGGCACGCTGCAGGCGTTTGGCCGACCGGAAGTACTCGCCCCGAATGTAGACATAGGCCTTGTGACTGCCGATGGCGAAAGCCGCGATGATCATACCTTCAATCAGCGCATGCGGATCCCGCTCCATGATGTAGCGGTCCTTGAAGGTCCCCGGCTCCCCCTCGTCAGCGTTGACCACCAGGAACTTGGGTTTGTCCGTTTCCTTCGGAACGAAGGACCACTTCCTGCCGGCTGGAAACCCTGCCCCGCCAAGGCCCCGCAGGTTAGCGCTGGAAACCTCGTCGATCACATCCTGCGGCGTCATCGAGGTGAGAACTTTTCTGGCCGCGACGTATCCGTCGTCTGTGAGGTAGGCGTCCAGCCAGGTCCCCTCCGGATCCTTGAAACGTGTCGAGAGCACCGGTCCGTCCGTGGAGATGTAGGGATCAGGCTCAGGCGTCGATTCCGGCCTGCCGGGTTCCGTGAGCGCATCCTGAATGATCAAGTCGACGGAACCTCCTTCGAGCGGCCCGACAAAGCGTTCGTCGAGCTGCGCCATGGGCGACATCTCGCAGGCGCACAGACACTCGACCTCTGTCAGCGTAACCTCACCATCCGGGGTGGTCTCACCAGGGCCAATCTTCAGGCTCTCCTTGATCCGATCCAGCAGAGCATCGGCTCCCCGCAGGAGGCACGGCAGACTCGTGCAGACCCGCAACTCGCGGCGACCGACCGGTTTCGTGTGAAACATATTGTAGAAGGAGACCGCTTCGTACACGTGCGAGCGTGAGACACCCAGAATGCGTCCCACCCAAGCCTCGGCCTCCTGCGAAATGTAACCCTGGTCGGCCTGGACGAGCCACAACAGCGGCAGCATCGCTGCCCTAGGCTGCTCGTAGAGCTGAAGGATTTCCTCCGCCCTGGGTTCAAGATCCGTCAGTGTCATCGGTCGAGTTCCCCTCCGATCATGTTGACCGACCCGAATGTGGGAACCATGTCGGCGATCATACCCCCGACCAGGAGCTTGGGCAGAGCCGACATGATGGCAAAGCAGGGTGGGCGGACTCGCACGCGGTAGGCGCTCCCCGATCCATCACTGACCACGTAGAACCCCAGCTCCCCGTTGGCCCCTTCCACCGGAAAGTAGACCTCTCCCTGCGGCGGTCGCACGCCGTGGCCGAACATGACCAGCTTGAAGTGGTTCATCAGTCCTTCGATGTTTCCGTAGGTGTCCTCCTTGGGAGGCAGCAACGCCCGCTTTTCGTCTGTGACGATCGACGGGTACTTTGCTTTGTCGGAGCCCTCCAGGGTTGGACCGGTTACGGCACAACCGCCCGAGATAGCCGTGATGTTCCCGACCTTAGCCAGGTCGACCATCTCCGAGGCCGGGATCGGCCGCCCGGTTTCCGGGTTGACCAGCACCGGGCCGCCCGGAATTTCCTGCAGGGCCGCCTCCACAATCCGCATCGACTGCTCCATCTCCTCCATCCGCAGCAGATAACGATCCATGTTGTCCCCTTTGGTCCCCACCGGCACATCAAAGTCCAGCTGGTCGTACACGGCGTACGGGCAGTCTTTGCGGACGTCGTAGTCCACGCCGGTGGAACGAAGAAAGGGGCCGGTGATCCCGTAAGAGACGGCGTCTTCGGCGGAAATCACACCCGTGCCGCTCATGCGGTCCACAAAAATGCGGTTTCGCGTCAGCAGCCCATGCGACTCGTCGATGACCTTGCGGATCTCCTTAAACGCCTCGGCGCAGGGCTCGACGAAATCCTCGGGCAGATCAGCCTTCACGCCACCGACGCGACAGTAGCTTACAGTCAGGCGGGCTCCGGTGACTTTCTCCACAAGCTCCCACAGATACTCCCGGGCCTTGATCATGTAGAGAAAAACCGTGAACGCCCCCAACTCCATGGCGCTCGCCCCCACGCAGGTGAGGTGGTCGGAGATCCGCGAGATCTCCGAGAGGATGACCCTTACGTAGTGGCACCGCTCCGGGACCTCGATCCCCAGGAGCTTCTCCATCGTCATGCAGTAACCCATGTTATTGATCAGTGGAGAGACGTAATTGAGCCGGTCGGTGTAGGGGATGACACCGTTGTAGTCGACCACTTCCGCCATCTTCTCAAAGCCGCGGTGGAGGTAGCCGATCTCGACGTCGACGTCCTTGATCTGCTCCCCGTCGAGCTTGGTGACAATCCGGATGATGCCGTGCATGGCCGGGTGCGCAGGGCCAATGTTGAGCATCATATCCCGGGTTTCGAGATCGGCTGTCTGCTTGGCACTTACTTTTAGATCAGTATTCATCGTGTTGCCACAGGGTATAACCAGCAAATGTCTTATGACGAAGTCCGAACGACAAAATCACGGAAGACTCACCACGGATTTCAACGGAATCCATTCGGAACTCTCTCGTCACCAGTCATTCATTAATTGACCGGCCCGATCAGAGGCTGGCGTTTGTTGACGGGGTAATCCTTGCGCAGCGGATGACCCTCAAACTCGTCGTACATGAGGATGCGCTTCAGGTCCGAATGCCCCCGGAATCGGATGCCGAACATGTCCCACACCTCGCGCTCCAGCCAGTCGGCTCCGGCCCACAGTGAGGTCAAGGATTCCACCTCGGCATCGGCCTCCTCAACGGGAACCACCAGGCGTAGCCGGTGCTTGTGCTCGAGAGAATAAAAATGGTAGGCGACGGCGAAACGCGCATCCTGTGGGCCGGGCCAGGGGTTTTCATCCGGGATCTGCGATGAGGGGCTCACCACGACACCAGAGGAAGCGAAGAAAGCCGGCGCAGGACTTTTGCCGAATGCCGAGTAGTCCACCGCGGTCAAGTCCATCAGAAAATTCATCTGCAGGGCCGGGTCGTCCTTCAGAAACTGCGAGACCTCGAGCAGAAAATCGCGGCGCAGAATTACCGTTTCGTCGCCACGCCAAGTGTGAGACGCCAACGCGGCATCGGGGAAGCGGTCCTTAACTATTTCAATCAAAGCGGAGGAGTTCTCGTTCATTCGACTAGTATCCAAATTCAAATCTTGCTGGTACTTTCTCTCTTTTGCGGCAACTCACAACCGGAGGAACACTAAACTGCGATCATTTTCACTCATTCGAAGAACCGCATCAGGCTTTATTGGTTTGCCAGTCGGGGTTGGTCTGTTTGTGGTCCGGGGTTTTGTTAACGTGGCGGTTGCAGCGATTCGTGTCCCTTCTTATCGAAGATATCGGGGCGAAGTTCTGGCGCAGACTTTTGGCCCGTGGTGTGCTGGTCCTGAATCTTGTTCTGGAGCTTCATCAGCCCGTCAAGGACCATCTCCGGTCGCGGCGGGCAGCCCGGGATGTAAACATCCACCGGCATGATCGTGTCGATCCCCATGACGGTTGCGTAGTTGTCATAGAAGCCGCCTGTGCAGGTGCAAACTCCAAAGGCGACAACCCACTTCGGTTCGGCCATCTGATCGTGGATACGGTTCAAGACCGGTGCCATCTTGTGACTGATCGTGCCCACGACAAAAAGCACGTCCGCCTGCCGCGGAGAAAACCTGGGCAGGCCGGCTCCAAAGCGGTCGACGTCGTAGTGAGAACAGGCCGTGGCCATGTACTCCATCCCGCAGCATGCGGTCACGAACGGGTACTGGAAGATCGAAAACTTCCGAGCCCAGCCAAGGGCCGCATCAAGACGACTGGTCAAGAACGAATCGTTCAACATGTCATTGCCATTCCAGGGCACCGTTGTCCCAAGCGTAAATGTAACCCACCATCAAAATACCTAGAAAGATCCCCATCTCCACCAGGCCTACCATTCCGAGCTCTCGGTAGATCACGGCCCATGGATAGAGGAAGACGAGTTCAACGTCGAAAAGGATGAACAGGATCGCGGTCAGATAAAATTTGATTGCCAATTTCCCGCCAGGAAGAGAGAGGGGATTCTTGCCGCACTCAAATGGCTCTAACTTCACAGGCGAGGGCTTTTTCTTACCGAGCGTAGAGGCCAACACCACCATCGCTCCCGTGATCCCTCCGGCCACGACAAAACAGACCGCGATACCGACGTATTCGTTCATAGTTGGATTACCTCGTGGTTGATATACACAATGCAGCGTCGCCCCTTCACCAACTTGGGCCTTTACGAATGAGTCTGCATCAACCAATGGTTCTTTCTAGTTTTTGTATCTGACAATACTTCAACGGTATCAACAGCAAAACAGAGAAATCTGTTGTCTCCGCCTCTAAATCGTAGTTTTTCTCATCCACGATCAAAGACTGAAAGCCTCAATTAATTTATCACCTCATGGTTCGTAGTCTGTCGTCTCATTAACGACATCACGGCCCCACCGCCCAGAACGTGAAGCGGCCGGGGAAGATTCCCCCAATCACTGTCACCAGCGCGGCCACTGCAAGCGCCATGTACACTGTCCGCGGGCAGCGCGAAGGCACTGGCTCGCCTGGATCCTTCATGTACATAAGAACGGCCACACGCAGGTAGACGAAGGCCGAAATCACGCTGCAGACCACGGCCAGGACGGCCAGCGCTACATGCCCCGTGCTCAAAACGCTTAGAATGACGACGAACTTGGCAACAAATCCGGCGGTGGGTGGGATGCCGGTCAACGACAAGAGAAAAAGGAGCATCAGCGCAGCTATTCCGGGCCGCTGTGCGGCCAGTCCTTCGTAACTGCTCAAGTTCTCACCGCGCTCACCCAGCGCGATGACAACGCCAAAGGCCCCCAGCGTCATAAACACGTAGAGGAAGACATAGGTCATGGTAGCTGCGGCGCCATCCGACGTCCCGAATTGGGACGTCGCGGCAATGAATCCCAGGAGAGCGTAGCCAGCGTGCGCAATCGAGGAATACGCCAGGAGACGTTTCATGTTAGTTTGCGACAGGGCGATGATACTCCCGACAATGATGGAGAGTGCGGCGAACCCCACCAGCACCATCGACACCAAGCGGGCTTCAGAATCGAACGCGACCAGACAAACCCGTCCCACTGCAGCTACACCGGCGACCTTGGAGGCAGTGGCTAAAAAAGCCGCGACCGGGGCGCTCGCACCCTGGTAAGTATCCGGGGCCCATGCGTGAAACGGAAATGCCGCAATCTTAAAGGCGAGCCCTGCGGCTAACAGGCCTATCGCCGCCAAGAAGATCTTGTTACTTCCTATTCCGTTCTCGGAGACAGCGGAGTTGATCGCTGCAAAGTCCGTAGTGCCCGTAACTCCGTAGACCAGGGCGATACCATAAAGGAGCAGGGCCGAAGCAAATGAACCCAACAGGAAATACTTGATCGCAGCCTCGTTCGACTTGGGCTTCTCCACGGTGATCCCGACCAGGATGTAGGAGCAGAGGGTCGTGAGTTCCAAGCTCAGGTAAAGTGTCAACAGATCCGAGGCGCCGGCGGCGAACATCATACCCGTTGCAGCCAGGAGAAACAGGGCATGATACTCGGCGGGGCGAACACGATCCGCATCAATTTTCCTCTCGGAAAGGAGCGCAGTCACAGCCAGTGCGGAGGCGATGAGTACCTTGAAAAATTGCGAGTAGCCGTCCAATGTGACCATGCCCCCAAAACCGATCTTGGGATCTGCCGACCAAAGCCAATACGACACCAAGCCTGCGGCCAGCGCGGCGAGAATCGTTCCGGCCGTAGCCAAAGGGGCTGTCTGGATGCGGCGCGCCGCCAGGAGCAGCACTAATGCCGTTCCGACCAGAATCAGCTCCGGCAATAGTAGGCGCAGGTCGCTGAAATTGGTGCCATTCATGGAATGGCTCCAGCAGTCAGGAGCGCGTCGACGGTTTCATGTAGATAAGAGAGCACACACTCCGGGTAGAGGCCGAGACACAGGACGAGAAAAGCCAGCGGTGCCAAAGTTGCCACCTCACGGGTATTGAGCTCAAGCTTGAGTCCCTCTAACCCCGAATTGATCTCGCCCATAACCACTCGGTAGTAGAACCAAACCAGGTAAGTCGTTCCCAGGGCCACACCCCAGATCGCCATGCCCCCGAGCCAGAATTGGGTTTTGAAGGCGCCACCGATGATGAGTAACTCACCGATGAAGGAGTTGAAACCCGGGAAGCCCGCCGCAGCCAGACAAAAAATCGCCAGAAAAATTGAGTAGACCGGCGCCAGCTTGGCAACACCCCCGTAGTCCTCGATCTGCCGCGTGTGGGTCCGCTCGTAAATCATGCCGACACATAAGAAAAGGGCTGCCGAGATGATCCCGTGATTAAACATTTGGAGGACCGCACCTTCAACTCCGCTCTGTTCCAGTGTGAAAATGCCCAGGGTAACGAAGCCCATGTGGCTCACGCTCGAGTAGGCGATGAGACGCTTGACATCCGTCTGGGTCAGGGTCACGTAGGCACCATAGACGATGGCAACCACCGAGAGGACGAGCATGGGCACGAGAAAGAGCTTTACGGCTTCCGGAAGTATGGGCAGCGAAACCCGCAGCAGTCCGTAGGCTCCCATTTTCAGCAGGATCCCGGCCAGGATCACACTCCCCGCCGTGGGAGCTTCGGTGTGGGCGTCCGGGAGCCAGGTATGCACGGGAAACATAGGCACCTTGACGGCGAAGGCAGCCAGAAACGCCAGGAAAAGCCACGCTTGGAACTCGGACTCAATGGTCTTCCCGGAAAGTTCGTTGAAGTCCAGCGTGCCAAATTCGCTGTACAGAGCGATCATCGCCAAGAGCATGAAAACACTCCCGGCCAGGGTGAAAAGTAAAAACTTCACCGCGGCATAGACCCGCGATGGTCCTCCCCATACCCCAATGAGCAGGAAAACAGGGACAACCATTAATTCCCAGAAAATAAAGAAGAGAAAAAGGTTTGCGGCGGCAAACAGCCCGATCATCGCGGTCTCGGCGACCAACAGCGAGGCGTAAAATTCCCGCTCCCTCGTGGTGATCGCGGTCCACGAGACGCCAACGCACAGGATGGTTAAGATTGCGGTAAGGAAGATGAAGGGGAGACTGATTCCGTCCACGCCCATCCTGTAGGCGATGTTCCACGCCGGGATCCAGTTTGCAGATTCGACGAACTGCAGTTCGCTTGAGCTCTTGTCAAAATTCACGTACAGCGGGACTGAGACAGCCAGGGTAACCAGAGTCGTGGCGAGGGCAGTCCAGCGCACCAGCCGCCCGTGGCCCAATAATTGAACCAGGACCGCACCCACAAGGGGCAGAAACGTGGTCACGGTGAGGAGTGGAAAGTTTGTCATCATATGAACATCACCAAAGCCAGCAACACCAAGACTCCGGCCAGCATAATCAATCCGTAATGCTGGATGTTGCCACTCACCGTAGTCTTCAAAATTCGGCTGGAGGCCTGGGTCAACCGCCCCACGCCCACGGCGGTGAAATCGACAATGTGCGTGTCGAACGCGCGCAGAACACTGGCTCCGCCCAACACGAACCGCCGCATGACAAACGCGTAGATCTCTCCCACGAATCCGAACTCAAGACGTGCTAAAGGCCGCACGGTCAGAGCCACAAAGGCAGCCGAACCTCGGCGATAGAACCAGTCCGTGTCGAGGCTGATCTTCGGCTCGGGATCCAAGTGCTTGAGCAGCATGAAGAACCCGAGGGCGGTGAAGCCCAGCATCCCCATGGTCGCCGTGACGTGGGCGAGGGTGTAGGGGTGGTACTCGAGCGAGTTCGGGAGGTGATCGTAGAGGAGGTTGGGGGCGACTCCGATCACGGTGCAGGCGATGGCGGCGAGGGCCATGGCCGCGAGCATATTCTTGGGAGGCTCGGCGCCCTTCGCCCCGGTGTCCTTCCCGAAGAACATGTAGTAGGGGAGCTTGAGCCCCGTGTGCAGGAAGGTCCCGGCCGAGGCCAGGGTGAGAGTAAGGAAGATCCACGGCAGCTCTTTCTCACCCGCGGCGGAGACCACCATCGACTTGCTCACGAAGCCGCTGAAGAGTGGCACGGCCGAGATGGCGCAGGCGCCGATCATGTACAGGCCCAGCGTGATGGGCATCGTCTTGTAGAGGCCGCCCATCTCGGTCAGCTTGTTCTTGCCCGTCATGTGGATCACGGCGCCGGCGCCCATGAAGAGCAGGGCCTTGTAGAGGATGTGGGCAAAGGCGTGGGCCGTCGCGCCGTTGATGGCGAGCTCGGTGCCGATCCCCACGCCGCAGACCATGTACCCGACCTGACTGATGATGTGGTAGGCGAGGAGCCGGCGGGCGTCGTTCTCCAGGACGGCGTAGACGACGCCGTAGATGGCCATGAAGGCGCCCAACCAGATCAGGAAGTCGGTGCCGGCGAAGCCGCGGATGAGGACGTAGACGGCGGACTTGGTGGTGAAGGCCGTCATGAAGACCGCGCCTGTCACCGAGGCCTGGGGGTAGGCGTCCGGCAGCCAGGCACCCAGGGGTGGCACGGCGGCATTCAGCAGGAAGGCCGTCAGAATCAGGCCCCAGGCGATTCCGCCCGATTCGCCGAAGTGCTCGAAGGCGAAGGAGCCCGTCGCGTGGCCGTGGAGCAGGATCCCTGCCAGGAGGACGAGGCCGCCAAAGACGTGAACCAGGAAATATCGGAAGGCGGCGCGCTCGGCCTCGGGCTCGCGACGCAGCCAGACGAGCAGGGCTGAGGTGACGGCCATGAACTCCCAGAAGAGGTACAGCGCGACGAGGTCGCCGGCGAAGGTTACACCCAGGGCGCCGCCCGCGTACCCGAGGGCGGAGATGTGCTGGGTGTCGTCGTCGACGTGCAGCGCGAAGATCATCCCCAACAACGCCATCAGGGAGAATATGTACGAGAAGATCAGGCTCAGCTTGTCGACGCGCAGGAAGGTGAGTTCCTGGCCCAAGAAGTTCACCTCACAGAAACTTCCCGTGGACATGGTGAAGCAGATGAACATCGCCGTGCCCGGGATGGCGAGCATCGCCGTCTTCTTCAGGCCGCCCTTGAGGAACGGCAGGATCCACGCGCCTAGGATCAGGACGAGGCCCGGATGCACCCAATCAGGAGTCATAGTGATCCTCCTTGCGCATGAGCCAAAGCTTCCCAATGAACTTGGACACAAGGATGATTACGACGCAGGAGACGAACCCGTAGGCCGAGCCGAAGACGGGCCAGCCCTCGAAGTCGAAGTGGTGGGCGTGGGCATCGTCCTTGTGGAAGACCTTGGGCAGCACGACCTCGGCCGCCGCGATGAGGACGAGCGTCACGTAGAAGACGACCTTGAGTCGCTTGAAGCGCGCGGGGTCTTCGAGGATGCGCTGGAGGAGGCTCATGACATCAGCCTCCCGGCGAGCTCGAGGACGGGTCCGGGGAAGATACCGAGGAGCAGGCTCCCGAGGGCGGTGCCCACGAGGGGCACAACCATCCAGGGGTTCTCGTGCACCTCGTCATTGAGCGGCGACTCTTCCTTGGCGAAGTAGGCCTTGAAGACGATGGGCCACAGGTAGGCCGCGTTTAAGAGGGAACTTGCCAGAAGGACCCCGAGGAGGATGTAGCAGCCGGAGTCCACCGTGCCCAGGGCTAAGTACCACTTGGAGACGAAGCCGCAGGTGGGTGGGATCCCGATCACGCTCAGGGAGGCGAGGGCAAAGGCGCCCATGGTCCACGGCATACGTCTGGCGAGGCCGGAGAGCTCGCTCACCTGGGTCTTGTGCGAGGAGACGTAGATTGAGCCGGCGCACAGGAAGAGGGTGATCTTCGAGATCGCGTGGTTGGTGATATGGGCCACACCACCGGTGACGCCATCGGGATTGAGGAGCGCTGCCCCGAGCAGGATGTAGGAGAGCTGACTCACCGTGGAGAAGGCCAGCCGCGCCTTGATGTTGTCCTGACCGAGGGCAATGAGCGAGGCGACGATGATCGTCACGGCAGCGAAGCCGAGGGCTAGGTCGTCCGCGCCCAGGTTCTGCATGGCCTCCTTTCCAAAGATGAAGAGGAACACCCTGAGCGTGGAGAAGACGCCCGTCTTGACCACCGCCACCGCGTGCAGGAGCGCGCTCACCGGCGTGGGAGCCACCATGGCCGCTGGCAGCCAACTATGCATCGGCATGATCGCATTCTTGGCGAAGCCGAAGAGACACAGACAGAAGATCACCAAGAGCAGGGTGGGCTGCTCGGAGACCAGCTCGGCCGCGAAGATTCCGCCATTCTGGAAGTCCAGGTTCCCGGTCGTGTTGTAGATCAGGATGAGCGCCGTCAGCAGGCCGACTTTGGCAGCGGCTAGTAGATAAATGATGTATTTGAGCCCGCCAGCCCTCGCTTCAGCCGTCTCCTTGTGACTGACCAGCGGGTAGGTGACCAGCGTCAACGCTTCATAGAACAAGAACAGGGTGAACAGGTTGGCCGAAAAGGCCACGCCCACCGTGGCCGAAAGAGCCAGAGCGAAGCAGGCAAAGTAACGGGTTTGAGCGTGCTCGTTCAGCGAACGCATATAGCCGATCGAGTAGAACGAGGTCGCGATCCACAGTACCGACGCACCCAAGGCAAAGAGGAGGCCGAAAGCATCCACCCGAAAGGCCAGCTCGATGCCGGGGAGGATCCGGAAGAGCACACACTGCGGCGTGGCACCCGCCAAGACCTCCGGCACCATACCCCCTACAAGCGCCAACAGCACCACACCGGCGGCTACGGACCAGAACTCTCTCAGATTGGCCCGACGCTCGCCGGTGCACACGATGAGCAGCGCACCCATAGCCGAGACAAACACCGAGAGCAGCGGCATGAGCGATGATAACGAATTTCCCACCACGGTCACCACTTGAGCTGTGTCAGGTCTGTCACGCCGGCTCCAGGCCTGTTCCGGTTCAAGGCAATCACAATCCCCAGACCGACTCCCGCTTCTGCAGCTGCCACGGCGATCACGAAAAGAGCCAAGACCTGGCCGCGCGGGTCTTCGAGCTGCCGACTGAAGCCGGCCAGGCTGAGGTTTACTGCATTCAGCATGACCTCAACCGAGATAAGCATCAGAATGATATTGCGCCGGGCCAGGAAGCCGAACATTCCGATCCCAAAAAGGACAGCGCTCAACGCCAGAACCACACCCACGGGCACGATCACGCTTGGTAACTCCTTGGCCGTCTAAACCAGCTGTTGAACGGACCGTAGACTGTAGACGGTGGGAGTGTAGACAGCAAAAATATACCGTCGTCGGATATGCAGTGACGCAACCTATTACTCATGGAATCATTCTTTCGCGTCCTACGTCCGTGGTCGTATAGTCTCAAGGTCGATGGTCTTATTCCGCCGGAAAAATGCCTCAATTCGGTCGGCTATTGTCATGATCCTGCCTTCCTCCTGGCAAGCACGACTGCACCTACAATGGCGGCCAAAAGGACCAGCGAGGCCATTTCAAAGGGCAGTGCGAACGGACCGAAGAGTGCCGTGCCCACCGCCGAAAGACTCCCGAAAGACGGGTCTTTCGCGACCACACGCGCTGGAGCCGATACGACTTCAACCTGGGCGGAGTTGAGCGTCTGGATCTGGGCGAGCCACGCCAGAACCACCATTCCCAACGCCCCCACAGCAGCGACGGGCCAATGGCGGCCGAACCGTGGCCGGGCTTCCTCGCCTGGCAGATCCAATAACATCAAGACAAAAAGGTAGAAGATCAGGATCGCACCAGCGTAGACGATGATTTGTACCGCGGCCAGAAATTCCGCGTCAAGCTGCAGGAAAATACCCGCCACGTGCATGAAGAGCGCTAGTATCCAGAGCATCGAGTGAACGGGATTTTTCCGTGTCACGGCCAGCGTCGCGCTCGCGATACTGGCGGCCGCCAAATAATAGAAGATCGTTTGTGCGACAGGGAACGTCATGCGCGTATCTTAGTCCGGTCCCTCTGGATTGGAAGCCAGACGCAGATGGCCGGTATTCGACCCGGTCAGGTTCCCTATCACAGTGTGCACAGCAGAACTCCAGCCCGTTCCAGCTGACAATTCTGAAGTCACTCCACGAACATCAATTCATTGCTCATCAACAGAACTTGCGCAAGTTGCTCAACAGAATTCGTCGTGAGAAATCTCTGCGCCAACTCCAGTTCATCATCTGACGGTGGTCGCCCGTAAACATCGGAATAAAGGCGAATGATGCACTCCGCGGCAGTACAGTCACCGGTCCTGTCCGCCAGTGCCGCGGCCGCCTGCGCCACAAATTCGGAATTCATGGCGAACAAAGCCTGCTGAGGAACAGTTGTGGTCACTCGCCGTGCCGTCGAGGTGTCTGCATTCGCAAAATCAAACGTCTGCACAATGTCTGGAATATTCTGACGTTCGACAAACGCATACACTGTCCGTAAAGTGTTTTCAGGATCCGTTATGAGCAGCGGACGCCCATACATAGTGACGTCAAGTCTCCCGGAAACGGCCAGCATGGTATCTCTCATTTGCTCCAGGTCCAGACGTCTCCGATTGGCATGCCAGATCAACCGGTTGTCAGAGTCCGCCTCCAGTTGCTCTGTCATTTGAGGGGTCTGAGCAATCTGTGCTGATCGCTGGTATGCCTGTGATGTCATAATCAGTTCGTGCAGCGGTTTCGTTCTCCATCCGTTCACGACCAGATAATCTGCCAGAAAATCAAGCAATTCGTGATAAATCGGTCTCTGTGTACGAAGGCCAAAGTCGTTTGGATTTTCAACCAGCGGTTCACCGAAGTGATGCATCCAGACCCGGTTGACCCATACTCGTGACGTCAGCGGGTTCTTCGGATCAGCGATAGCATCTGCGAGATTCATTCGGCCGCTTCCGTCAGGAAAAGTTGATCTGACAACTGGTGACAACGCCCGCAGAAACCGGCGGGGCACAGGCGTCCCTCGCTGACCGGGATCACCTCGTTGAAATATCACCGGCTCATACAGCTGTTCACTGTCGACCAACACCATTGCTCGTGACGCCGCATTCCGGTGTTTCACTGAAATCGCGTCGAGTTCATTGACGAGCTTCCTAAATGCGTCCTTCGCGTGTCGTGACAGGTAGTGATAAATGTCCTGCTTTGGAAACCAGGTCGGACTGCTGTGCGAAACCAGCAACGCGCCCAGCGGATCTTCCGCCAATGCGAGCGAATCCCGCTGTGCCTGCAGTTTATTCTTTCTCCGATTCAAGTCGACAACAGGGTCAGGTGTGCTGTCGGCGGACTTCTGTGACAAATCGTGAACCTTGGCACCACTGTCCAGAGTCGCCAGCCGGGCATCAAGTTCCGCGATTTGGTCATTCAGATCTTTTTCTACCGTCCACACACGCCGAAGAATCTGACCGTATGTACGAGCGATTTCTTCTGCAGTTTGTGGGCGTGCCTGCTCCAGCCCGTCGATGATGCGTTGATCAACGCCGCGCTGACGCCATTCCTCAGTCCGCAGCACCGGATCCTGCATGAGATCATGCCATGGTGAGAAGACGGGATCGTCCGGGTACGCTCGACGAGCAACCAACTGTCGCCACCGCCAGGTAATATGAGGTCGCAGCTGATCGGGAAGCAGTGACAGAAAGAAAATTGATGTTTCATTAATATCCGGTTCTGTCGTGGCCACTTTTACGAGATAATCGGGAGTTCGGTCCCGAGCCGTATTCAGCGTTGATTCAAAGTGAGCTTCCCGAGCGGCATATACCTCTTTCAGCTTAGCGGCAAACTCTGTTTCGAAGTCCTGGCCACTTTCCGTCACGGCAGCTATCCTCGGCCGATCCCAGGGCTCGAGACAACTCGCAAACACGCCATACAGCGAGTAATAGTCGTCTGTCGGAATCGGATCGAATTTGTGATCGTGACATCGCGCGCAACTGACAGTGAGCCCCAGGAATCCCCGTGTAACGACATCGATCTGGTCATCGATGACGTCGTGGCGATTGTTGTCAAACATACGACCCAGCGTGAGAAATCCCATGGCTGCATAGTTAGGTGAGTTTTCAGGCAACCGAAGCTGATCGGCCGCAAGTTGCTCACGAATAAAATCATCAAACGGTTTGTCTTCGTTAAACGCTCGTATGACATAGTCGCGGTACGTGTAGGCAAATGGTCGTATTCGCTCATCGCCGTACATCAGCACGCCGTCTTTGGCATCCGAGTACCGAGCCACATCCAGCCAGTGACGTCCCCAACGTTCTCCATAGCGCGGTGATGCAAGGAGTTCGCGGATGAGATGCGGGAAACTCTCACGGGACGCAGCAACCTGTTCGGATGTTGGCGGCAGTCCGTGCAAATCGAATGTTGCACGCCGAGCCAGGGTGTGGATGTCCGCCAGTTCCGTTGCTTTGAACCCGGATTCCCGGATTCTGCGATCAACCAGATGATCGACCGGGTGTACGCCGTCCGGAATCTGTGGCGGAGTGACCGGTTGCAGGGACCAGTGATCTCTGGCAGCCGCATCAATATCACTGACGAAATCATCACCCGTTCGGGGATCGACAGCGCCGCGACGAATCCAGGTCGTCAGAGCATCGATTTCCAGATCCGTCAGCTTTCCACCGGCGTCCTCAGGCGGCATTTTCAGTTCAGCGTCCTGCCAGGAAACGGCACGAATCAGCAGACTGGCCGAAGCGTCTCCAGGCACAATCGCCGGGCCGCCTTCACCACCACGCTCCCAACCCGATTTCTGATCCAGACGCAGTCCGCCCGACGCTTCATCAGGTCCGTGACAGTCATAACAGTGCTCAACAAGAATCGGACGAATCTGCTTCTCGAAGAACTCCACTTCGTCCAACTGCCTCTCCACCGTCTGAGCGGTCCCGATTCCAGGGAGGAACAGACACACGAGAAACAATTGCGTTCTTCCGTGGCCATGTTTTGTCAGTAATGCGTTTTTCACATGCATTCTCGTATGGCCTCCCAGGAAGCAGGCAAATTGCGGCCGGGACTGGTCCATCGTGGAACCGATGATTGACATTCGCTCTCGTGCCACCACAACTGAAACGAACGGAGGAACAGCTGTTTCACTATTGTCCTCCCGAAATCTGTGGATGTGAAGCGAATCGCTCAACTATCCTTTTGTTGACCAATGGCCGACTCAACGACTACATCTGAACAGGCTCCGGCACGCCGGCCCACCATGGTCACTTCAGGATTGTCGGACGAAGTCCTGGTATTTCACTGTCTGCCGGAAAATAGGGGCGTCTGAGTTTCCTGAATCGGACGTGTTTCAATGTTGGAGGAGTCGGGCCAGGCGTGTCCAGAATCATCACAGCCGTGGCAATGTTTCCATAGGCCAGCCGGTAGTTCATGGGATTCTTTGCAGCAATGAATTTCGCCCCCACCGGATCCAGATTGACTGCGCGAAGTTGTTCATCGGCCCAGTCATATGTCGGGCGGCTCATAATGATGACTCGAATTGCCCCGATTCGAAGTACGGCCGTCGGCCCCATCTGTTCACGACGTCCGTCCCATTGACCGCCGGTGTAAACAAAGTTACCGTCGACCACACGTTCTACTTCACCGCGAAGTATCCGGGATGTCCCCCAGCGAGGATCGAGTTTGTGACCAAGTTCGAGTGTGAGCACAGCACCAGGACCCGCCCTGTGACAACTGGCTGCTGCATCAGGATCAACAACCGGAACGATTGAAGGTACATCAACCCCGCTGTCAATCAACGCTGACAGGGTTGCAATACTGTCACCGGCTGCTCCACCTCCACAACAGTCCGCAGATTCGACAAGAATCACCGGACCACCATCGATCTGCATCCCTGCAGCGATCGCCTCCGCAGGCAAGAGCATTTCCGGCTCCAGATCGTGGCGGCGTTCCCAGTATCGCTGAGCAATCTCGGTGGCCAAAGTCTCCGCCAGTTCGGAATCGTTGTCCGTGACGATCAGACCGCCACTGCCCATGCTCTCGCAATCCATATAGGGGTGAATCAGAAACAGACTCGTGGAAAGTACGCCATCCTGTTGCTCCAGAGATTTTGTATATCTCATCAGATCCGCAAACGGATCGTCGTCCCAGGTTGAACCGTGAATTGCGCTCGTAATGACCGGTACTTTGCCCATCACCATCGTTGGGTGGCAGTGTCCAGCAAGCATCTCCAGCAACAATCGAGCAGCCCGCTGACCGGTACCGTACTGGTCACGATGAGGATATGTTTCCCATGCCAGCAACGCGTCGGCATGCTGCACCATCTGCTGTGTCACATGAGCGTGCAGATCCAGCGTGACCACAATGGGCACTTCCGGCCCGACGAGACGGCGAGCTGCCTCAATCATGTCTCCTTCCGGATCATCGACTCCGTCTGCAAGAGCCGAACCATGCAGCGGCAGCAGTACGCCGTGGACCGGCAGGGATCGTCGCAATCGTTCGAACCATTCGCTCCGCAATTGCCCATAGCAGGCAGCCGTCATCGGTCCGGCAGCGCACGCCGACGCATAAATCAACGGCACGGGTTCAGCATCTGCTGTGGAAAGACCATCCAGCATGCCGCCAACGACACTGGACGTCACTTGCAGAACTTCCTCGCCACAAAGTAATTCTGAAGCTTCGTAGACTGCTATGTCTATGGGAAGACCGCCGAGATGATTGCACTCGGTCAAAATCCCGCCTAATGCGATTCTCGCAGTTGTATTCCTGATTCTCTTGATCGTCACTTCTTTATTCCCATCACACGACAAAGCAGACGGGTGCTGGCTATCATATCGAGCGAATTCGCATAACCGCTCGGCTGGGGCAGCTACTTGAAACAAACGACTGACTTATTCCCGGAACCACCACCGCGTCTCAGGTCGCTAAACGCCCGAAGCATATTCACTTTCGTCGGACCTGGATTGATCATTGCGTCCGTCACGATCGGCAGCGGTGAACTGGTGTTGGCTTCTCGCTGTGGCGCAATATTCGGCTACCAGCTGATGTGGTGCTTTCTGCTGGCCGGAATCTTCAAGGGCGTACAGGTTTATATCGCAGCGCGACACATTACGCTCACCGGTGAGCACCCGATGATCAGCTGGAAGGCGATTCCCGGCCCACCATCGTGGTTTCCGTTGCTGATCGCCCTGCCCACGATCGTGGTGATGCCGATCGCGTTTTCAAGTATCTCAGAAATCCTTGGCGGGTATCTCCGGGAACTCACCGGCGTGTCAAAAAATAATGACGCTGTCGGCCCGTTTGTCGGCTTCGAGTTCTGGGAGAATTTCTGGGGGACCGCCGTTCTGACAACATGTCTTGCGCTCGCGATGAGCTCCAGCCAGAAAATGCTGGAACGCGTGTCGGCATTTGTTATTGGACTCATCGTACTCTGCGCGGTGATTTCCGTTGTGATGTGCCAACCCAGTATTTCCGGATTTTTCTCCGGGTTGTTTATTCCGTACGTTCCGGATTACCAGCCGTGGGTTGAAACGAATTACGCAGAGACATTTCGAGGCCGCAGCCCCTGGCTGGAAGTGGCTCTGTACCTAGGCGCTGTTGGCGGTGGTACATACGACTACCTCGGATACACAGGAATGCTACGGGAAAAACACTGGGGCCTGTCCGGCAGCGAACCCGCATCTCTCAAGCAACTTGAGAACCTCAGTGACGATCAAATCACCTGGGCAAAAACCTGGACGCGCGCCGCTGTGCTCGACACTGTTGTTTCATTCACCAGCGTCGTTCTGGTAACACTACTCTTCGCCGGACTTGGAGCGTTGCTGTTGCATACTGAGCAGCGAATTCCGGACGACCGAACACTGCTGACCGAACAGGAATCGTTCCTGACGCAGCTGCATCCTCAGCTTCGCTGGCTGTACCGGGCCGGTGTGTTTCTGGCCTTTATCGGGACATTGTACGGTGCATTCGAAATCTATCGCTACACCGTCGTGGAAAGCGCGCGTGCGCTGCTGCCAGGATGGACGCAGGCCAGACACATTCATACATGGCGAAACCTGACTGCGGCATTTTGCTACGGAGGCGGCATGATCATGATGTGGCTGCCCAAAAACATTGGCGGTGACATTCTCAGTAAAATGACGTTCGGTTCCGTGATCGGTGGTGCGACACTTTGCGGCCTGTGGTGCCTGGCGATGTTGTGGACTGACCACACTCGACTGCCGGAACGACTGAGAATGAATCGTGGCCTGTGGGTGGTGACGCTGATCGCAGGCATCGCCATGACAGCGCTGGGCGTACAGACTTTGGTCATTTTCTTTACTCCAAAGCACTAGATGGTCGCCGAGTCCCGACTCAGAACACCTTCATGAAGATCACTGATTACACACTCCATCGACTTCACTTGCCTCTGCGGGAACCGATCGGTGATTCGCAGGTGCGGTTCGTCGATCATTGGATGACGGTCGTTGAATTACATACCGATTCGGAATACTCGGGAGTCGGTTTTCAAATTCAGCAGGGTCTTCCCGCCGCGAGTCTCGCGGAGCTCAGACAGCAGTTTGAGTACGGTGTCTGGCCAAGCCTGAAAGATGGCCTGCCGATTGGCCTGGCTCAACGTATCACGCGACCTCGGGGCGGCAATGTGGGTAGCGGCTACCTGATGGTGCCCGTGGAAACGGCGCTGTGGGACCTGATTGGCAAACAACAGCAACAGCCGTTGTACAGAGTTCTGGGGGGCTGGAATCCTCGTGTCGCGGCATATGCCAGCACGCTGGACTTTCACCTTGATGATCAGGAGTTTCGGCACAAGCTGGAACGCTTTCGGGATGAGGGCTTCACCGCGGCGGTCAAGACAAAAGTGGGTCATGCGGAGATCGGATGGGATCTCCGTCGCCTGGGAATCATCAAGGAAGTCATGGGCGACAATGTCCGTATCATGATTGATGCGAATGAGGCCTGGACAGTCAAATCGACCATGATTCGTATGAATGCCTATCAGGATGCAGGACATAAAATCTTCTGGATTGAAGACCCGATAACACGCGACGACTATGAAGGTTACGCCAGGTTGTGTGCCGAACTCCCGCTGACACGCGTGAACACCGGCGAGTACCTCGGCTACTCCGGAAAACGCCGACTGCTGGAACACAATGCGGTCGATGTCCTGAACGTCCATGATTCAATCAGCGTCTCGCGAGCGATCGCGTGGCTGGCAGGTGACTTTGGCGTACCGGTGGCACTGGGGAATACGGTTCTGGAATTGGGAGTCCACCTTGCCGCGAGCCTGCCGGAGTGCCTGTACCTTGAATTTTCGGACCTTATGTGGAATGAAATTGCCATCGACCCGGTGCAGTTTCAGGACGGCTGTGCGATAGCACCGGATCGGCCGGGACATGGAATCGAAACTGATCCCGACAAAATTGCATTTTACTCGAAGTAGGCAACACGGCAGACGCACCAGCGGCGGCAGTTCAGTTTCGTCTGAACTGTTGCCAGCAGCTGGGAGGTGGGAGTGCCGCCTGCGAGCACTGAAACGGGACGGACGAAGAGGTTGATAAATTTGTGTCGGTCCTCGATCCCCGGATGTCAGTAGACAGTCACCAGCAAACCTGCGACATCACCGGCTCGTTCATCGAGTACTCAGATTTCGAATTCGTCTGTCCCACGACCTGCCCCATTCAGAACCTCCACCGGAATTCAGTGCGATAAATGTGTTCGGCCAGTGACCTCGCCCAAGTCGAATTCGGTTCGAAAATTTCTTCAGGGAATGCGTCACTTGAAACGTGTGGTAAAACTCACCGAAGGCAATCACCATAACATTCCAATCCAGTCCGCAGTGACAAAGATCCTCAATTAATACTGTCAGCCCCTGATCCATCTGTGGCAGCCATTCACGCTGACCGTGTTCCGGATGCAAGACACCAGCGTGGTCGTCCCAGCTAAAATGTTTGATGGTGCTGTTGGGCGCAGTCACTGCAACATTGATAACCGCAGCTCCAGCCACCTGGCTATCACCATCGGCCGACAGCAGAATTGGGCTGCCCACTTTGAATCGATGCTACGGCAGTTTCTCGGATTGGTGTCGCTTTTGGACAGTCAGCAGAT
>CAUZPL010000044.1:0-53586 GCA_963581585.1 Planctomycetota bacterium | reverse complement strand
GGATATCTTCCATCGAGACGGCGGAGCGGACTTCTCAAAGGTGGTGGATTACAGAAACGAAGGCTGGCGATGGCGAGTCAACCTGCTGACCCAGCTCGGACTGGTCGGGATGGTGGCTCGAAAGGTTGAACGTGATATTCCGTTGTTCAAAGACCTGTACTTGCCGCCACTTATGGAGGATTTGTGCAGGCACGACCAAGGGATGGTTTTGCTTGCAGGTGTGACAGGATCGGGCAAGAGTACGACGATTGCGTCGATGCTCGACTGGATCAATCACCACATGAATCGTCACATTCTGACGATCGAAGACCCGGTCGAGTTCACTTACACCTCGGACAAGTGTCTGATCAATCAGCGTGAAATTGGCCAGGATGTGATCGACTTCCGCATTGCCATGAAACATGCAGTACGCGAAGACCCGGACATCATGTTGGTGGGAGAAATGCGTGACATGGAGACTTTCGAAACGGCGATTCATGCCGCGGAAACCGGGCACCTGGTGTTCGGAACGATTCACGCCTCCAATGCGCCAGGCGCCATCTCCCGAATTATTGACCTGTTCCCAGCCGCGATGCACGCCGCTGTACGAGCGGCTATTGCAATGAATATGAAGGCCATTGTCGGACAAAAACTGCTCAAAACGATCGTTGATCAGCCTGGTCGCGTGCCCATTGTGGAAATCATGACCTTCAATCCAACCGTACGGAAGCTCGTCGGCACAGGGGAAGATGAGAAGCTGTCCGCAGCAATTCGCATTGGAAAAGAAGAAGGAATGCAGGTGTTCAATGATAGCCTTTACGATTTTGTGACCCGTGATTACATCAGTCGAGAAGCAGCCTTTGAGGTCTCGCCTAACATTGAAGAGCTCAAGATGAAATTGAAGGGCATCGAAGTGACAGGAGCGGCCATCATCTAGCGTGCATTCAGACACCTCATCTTCGGCTGTTCAGACGGCATGTCCGGCGAAAACAGCTCTCGCAGACAAAAAGCTTGTCCGTCAGGCGTTGGTTATGCTCTTTGCCATGTATTTCGGGCCTGCAAACCTTCCTCAGGTCTGATTTTCTTGACGGCCAGAGGCCGGCCGGTTACGCTTTGAGCGGATGAATGACCGAGTTGTTTGCCCACAGTCAATCTGTTCTCGCCTCAAATGCTGATCACCCCCCCCGTGACGTGGCTCACACGCCTACCTTCCGCTGGATGAAGGAGTTTCGGATGCTGACACTGTTTGGCCGCACAGCACGCATGTGCGACGGTGTTAATCGCCGTTCTTTTCTGCAAATTGGCGGACTCTGCGGTGGACTTACGCTGGCTGATATCCTGCGCGCAGAATCACAGGCGTCCGCGAAATCATCGAAGAAGGCCGTCATCAATATCTTCCTGGCTGGTGGTCCGCCTCACCAGGACATGTGGGAAATCAAGACAGAAGCACCCGCAGAAATCCGAGGAGAGTTCTCTCCCATCTCAACCGCCGTGCCTGGGATTCAGATTGGTGAATCGTTTCCTCAGCTCGCCGCAATGATGGACAAGCTGGTCGTTGTTCGGTCAGTCGTCGGTGTCAAAGCGGGCCATGATGCATTCCAGTGTTTCTGCGGCTGGGGCCGAAACAGCCTGCGTTCCGTCGGTGGACGACCCTCGGTGGGTTCAGTACTGGGACGTCTCCTTGGTCCCACGGATGCCGGGATCCCGTCGTCGGTGGCACTGGCTGCACAAACGAGCCATGCTCCCTGGTCAGAACCCGGATCACCAGGTTTCCTCGGAGCGGCTTATCAGCCGTTTCGGCCAAGCCACGAAGGAGCTGACAACCTGACACTCAATGGTGTCAGTCTCGACCGACTTGGCAACCGTAAGGCATTGTTGACAGGTCTGGACCGACTCAAACGTAATGCCGATGCCACGGGCAGCATTGATGGAATGGACGCGTTTAATCAGGCAGCGTTCGGTGTACTGACGTCAAGTCGACTAGCCGATGCTCTGGACGTTTCGAAAGAACCCGCTGAAGTCCGTGAACGATACGGTGACGGTAAGCCTTACAAGTTTCAGTACGACGGGGCGCCCACCTGTAATGATCATTTGCTTGTCGCAAGGCGGCTGGTTCAGGCGGGCGTGCGGTCAGTCACTCTGTCCTATGGCCGGTGGGACAGTCATAACGCGAATTTCGATCTTGTGCGGCATCACGGTCCGCGGCTCGACCAGGCGGTGAGCGCTCTTGTTGAAGACCTCGAGCTCAAAGGGATGCTGGATGATGTAACCGTTCTCGTCTGGGGCGAGTTTGGTCGGACACCGCGCGTCAACAAGAGTGCCGGCCGGGACCACTGGCCACGCGTGAGTTGTGCTTTGATGGCCGGTGGAGGCATGAAGGTTGGTCAGGCGATTGGTTCGACCAATCGCCTGGGTGAGCATGCCGTCAGTCGTCCGGTCGATATGCAGGAAATTATCGCAACAGTGTACCACAACATCGGCATCGATCCGATGATGACAACTGTGACTGACCCCACCGGGCGACCGCAGTTTCTGGTTGACAAACGCATTCCTCTGCCCGAACTTGTCTGACTTTCAAACCAAAAGACGACTGGGTGTATTTTCCCGGGTGGCGATGCGGCACCGGCGGCCTGTCCGGTGTGGCGACGGGATACAAGCCTGCCGAATGTTCGGGGTCGTGTCCTTTTGCTTTTTGCTGCTGTTCCCGAATGCGGCCTGGCCCGAAACGACTGTCCTGTGGCGCACTCCGGTCATTGGAAGGGACGTTTGCGGACTCAGTGGACGCCAACTGGCCCTGCCCAAGGACATCGGCACTCCAATTCGTGCCTGGGCCGGCATTCTGACTGATCCTGGAGGAGGTCGATTTACCGACGAGCTGCGACTGCGGCATTTGAAGCAGGTTGCCGAACGGTTTTCGGCGTGGAAACGGCAACTTTCCGGCACGGACACATCCATTGAAATCAGCAAACGCATTCGGCATACGGGAACGTTTCAACCTGTTTATTTCGATGTTGCTGTCGTTCAGTGCGAAAAGAAACCGGCTTTGCAATGGATGATTGATAATGATCTCGATGGAGCGCTGGAGTATTCCGGCACCGTGACATTCAATCGGAATCCCGCAGCAGACTCGGTAGCTACGTCACCAGATCACTGGTTGAGATTGTCACTTGCGACCACTGCCAAAGCAGCCGAAATCTCCGACGCTGGTCCGCCCGGAGTCGATAAGTCAGTGGCCGTCACTGACCGTCCAAAGTCAGGTTCAGTATTACCACAGAAAAAAATTCAACGCCTTAAGAGCCGGCTCGTGACACTGGATGCCCCATTGACACGGAAACGACATTTGTCAGAAATCGTGGCTGCTGCCGATGAACTTATACTGGAACTTGAAAGGGAGTACGGAGCAGATGCGATTCAGCTGGCCGACCCACTCTACCGCAAGGGTCGAGCACTGGGATACCGGGAGTTACCTGACGTTGTGGCCCGAACGCCTGTCAAAAACCCGGCACAACTGAAACGTGACTTCGAAGCCACGTTTGCCCGCCTGCAGAGTCTTGTTGATGTAACGCAGCCAAAGTATGTACTTCTGGCAGTGCGTCGAGAACGTCATCGAGGATACCGAGGGGCAGCACTAGATCTGCTGGAGATCTATCGCCGACAGCATTCGCAGCCGGACTGGTACCACAAGAAACGCAGCGATTTGCTGCGCGAACTCAAACTCCCTCTCATCGCGCATCAGGCAGCGGCGGATCTGTGGTGCAACGGCACGCGTCCCGCTCGTCCGGTTCCGGTCATATTCCGAATAGACAGTGAAGCTCCTGAAACAGTGCTCAACGTTAGCTGGACTGCCGCCATGCCATGGCGTTCCGACAGTCTTCGGCTGCGGACGGTGTCGCCATCGGTCATGGAACGTGTCGCCTGGCTGCCGGTCAATTCCACTTATCAGGTTGAGCTGGCGCCGAATCAGTTTCACGAGTTCAAAACCGATGCGGCAATGATCCAGTCCGGGTCAGTCGTGAGGCTGCGACGTATCAGCGAGTTCGATCAGTAGCTTCGCAATGTCATCAGCAGCACCCGGCTGATGGATAGACTGAGCTGCCTTACTCATTGCGATGCGTTCAGTCCCACTCCGGACCAGACGATTCATTGCGATTACGAGTTTATCGACCGCTCGGGGACTGGTTTCGTCCACAAGGACTGCCGCTCCCTGTGTGACGAAGTGTTCAGCGTTGCATCGTTGATGACCTTCCGCAGCGGTACTCAGCGGCAACAGTATTGATGGACATCCTGTCGCGGCAATTTCGCCCAGCGTCACGGCTCCGGCACGACTAATCACAAATGACGCGCGACTGAGTTCCGATCCCAAGTCATTGATAAAGCCAACGGTTGTAACCTGGCTATCGCCCTCCTGCGGCATCCCGACGCCGGTGTTTAAACCTGTCTGATGCAGAACCTGCCAGTGATCCGGCAACGTCAGACGAGGTAATGCCTGCCCCATGAGCTCATTGACGCGTCCACTTCCCTGGCTTCCACCAACAATCAGAATTCGGCGATTGCCAGCCACACCAGATGCCAGCTTTGTGGTTTTTGGACCCGAGACTTCCGATCGGACAGGCATTCCGACAAAGCGGAATTCGGCATCTCTGGCGGATGGCGCAGTGGGCCATGCACGGAGTCTCTCTGCGGCATAGCGAGCCCACCAGCGATTGACGCGACCGGTCACCGTGTTTGCCTCAAACAGAATTGTGGGAATCCGCAGCCATTTGGCCGCAATCAGTCCAGGCACCGAGGCAAATGCACCCGTACCCAGCATTACACCCGATCGCATGTGTTTCAAAACGCGGTGGCACTGCATAACAGACTGCCACAAAGTCCACAGATGTAATGGGCCGGACAGGCTGAAACCTGGCGGCTGCGCGATCGGCAAATGAATGACGGTGCAGCGACGATCCGTGCCCACTGACGAACGCTGCAATACCACACGGTCGATTTCCCGTGCACTGGTCAGAAAGGTCACCCGCACATCCGGGTACCCGGCAAGCAGCTTTTCCGCCACAGCGATCGCTGGTGTCAAATGGCCGCCGGAACCTCCACCGCAGAAAGCCACGTGCCGGAAACGCTTTAATTCGAATCTGTCTGTCATCGCTGTGGCTTCACGACATCCACCCGCAAATCACACGGGCCATCTCGCATCAGTCCTCAGTTGTGCAATACTCGCTGACACCGTCTGCAGAGATCACCAGCAGTCTCTGGGTAAGTGGATGGTGCATGGAATGGTAGTCCTGAAACACTCGTTCCTGTACATGACTGATGAGTTTTGGGTGGTTGAGTGACACTGCGACAAAAAAATCACGGTTGGGCACACCGACAATTACTTCCGGTCCAAAGAGTTCTCTCAAACGCTGGTGAAATGTACGATCCAGAATCCTTGCACTGTTGTATGGATCCGGACTGACGGGCACCAGCATCTGGGGATCTTCATCGTCACCAATGAGGTTCACCTGCATCGGATGATCGACAGCGTAGTTGTCCAGATTCTGCATGGCAAGTTCCTGCAATGACTCCATCGACTTGTCCCATTGCTGCAGCATTGACTCGTGAACGAATCGATACGTGCTGTCCTCATCAATCACGAAAACCTGAGTCAATCCTCCGACCCAGGGCAGCTGGACAAAGTCTTTCAGCGTGTCAGCTGCATCTCCATCCGGGAACAGCATCGGCATGATGCGATCTTCGATTTGTTCGAACGGCGGCATGATCTGGTCGGGCCCCCATTCCTGCAAACGAACGACACTCGTAAGACCTGGGAGAATCATCCGAACCAGGTGCTCGGGCTGCTGCAGGTATGATCGATAGAAATTCGACAGGTTGATCTCTGATCCCTGCAACTCCACCGCGAATCGTCCGCTCGGCTGTACGTCCAGCAGTGGAAAGTGTTTCTTCGCAATTGCCAGGACTTCCCGGCGAAACGGCTCCGGTGGCATTGCCGGTGACGAAGCAAACGTGATTGACTGCAGTATTGATTCGCATAGGACCACGGTGTCTGTGGCGAGCGGTTTACCTGGTACAGACTGCAAACTGGCAACCAGCATCACATTTGCATGCTCCAGAATCCACAACCGCCATTCATACGACCGTCGTCGCAGGCGCTTCCACCAGGGTCCGGAGACGCGTCGGCGAGACAACCCGGCCCAATTGCGATTGGTCGCTTCAATATCCAGCGGATCGCCGTGACGTGACTGTTTGACAGCAGGAAACAAAGTCGAAACAGAGAAATCGGGTGCCCGTTCTTCCGCAGTCTCTGCCTCAACCCAGGCAGCATAAACAGTCATGGACCAGTCCTCGGGCGTGTGGCCCGGTGCAGGTCGAATTTCAATCACCGATTCTTTCTGTGTCAGAACGACAGAGTTCGGATATCGGCAGCGAAACCAGTTGGCCGGACCGTGGAATTCCGAAAATCCCTGAGGAACGTGTGAACTGTCAGATAATCCGGCCATTGTGCGTGTACCTGTGCGCTCTGCCTGTCTGGAATTGATTCTAGGCGGGTCTGCGGAGAATTCCCAGCAGACGGCCACGGTGAGACCCGGGCAGCTGAAGCAGGACGTGGCTGGATTGTCCCTGGTCTCCTGTACGGACTGGTCCGTATTAACACGGCTGCCCGAATAACACACAGTTCAGGGCTGCGAGAGAGCGTCCGGTTGCTTAAAATTCTGCAGCAGCCCGCATTGATCCGGCGGGATCCGGGTGTGGGGGCCAGCCCGGCGTTGTGACAGACGGCCCCGGATTCACTGGCCCCTGGTGTCGTTGTCCGTCCGGATACACCGATCTGAAGACGGCATACGAGACAAGCCAGGCCCGCCACGATAAGCCAGGGAAATACGTCCACGACACGAATGCACCTGGAGATGGGAAAACATGAGAGATTTCGTCCCGTTCATCCTGGGTCTGATCATTATGTCAACATCCGGTCACGCGGCTGATCCGATTTTATTTGTTTCGGCCTTTAACGCAGAGGACAGGGGCGCAATTCATTCCTGTCGATTTGACACCGCAACGGGTCAACTTGTCCTGCTGCATCGCATGACCGACGTGGAGAATCCGTTCTTTCTAGTGGTGTCCGCGGATGCGCGGTTCTTGTATTCCATTGACTCGGTCCGGTTTGGTGATCCGGACGATGAATTTGTGGCCGCGTTTCAGATCCTGGGACAAACCGGGCAGCTGAAAAAGCTCAACCGTCAGTCGGCACGGGGCACCGCCTCGTGTTACCTCGATATTGATCCCACCGGAAGGTCGGTGCTGGTCGCGAATTATTCCTCGGGCAGTGTCGCGGCGCTGCCCGTACATAAAGACGGGTCGCTCGGGGAGGCCCGCTCATTCATTCCGCATGCGGGGACAAGCGTGAACCCGGGCCATCAGCAGCCGCGCGCACACAGCATTGTGGTGAGTCCGGATGCCCGGTTCGCTCTGGCCGCCGATCTGGGACTCGACAAAATTCTGGGCTATCGCTTTGATGCGGCCGCGTCAGCGCTGGTCGCCAGCGCAGCACAGCCGTTGGTGTCTTTGCCGCCTGGTTCCGGGCCCCGTCACCTGACGTTTCACCCGAATGGCAAACATGTCTACGTCATCAATGAAACGCAAAATACCGTGGCGGTCTTCGATTACAGTCTCAGCAGCGGCACCCTGCACCACCAGCAGACCCTCAGCACATTGCCGGACAGTTTTTCGGGTGTCAGTCATACGGCCGATCTGAAGATTACACCCGACGGGCAGTTTCTTTACGGCACAAATCGGGGCCACGACAGTATTGCGGTATATCGCATTGCCACCGACGGACGACTGGATCTGGTGG
Organism: Planctomycetota bacterium; assembly: GCA_963581585.1. Taxonomy (GTDB): domain Bacteria; phylum Planctomycetota; class Planctomycetia; order Planctomycetales; family Planctomycetaceae; genus S139-18. The sequence continues at coordinate 45,761 of CAUZPL010000044.1, read as the reverse complement.
GCATCGAGCCCAGCCTTGGCCAGGGCCCGCAAAATTTGTTGATTTCCTCGGACGGCCGCTGGCTGTTGTGTGCCAACATGCCTGCCAGTACTGTCGTGGTATTCGCGATTGATTCCGAAACGGGTCACCTGACGGCCACAGCGGACCCCTATGCCGTACCGATGCCGGCCTGCCTGCGCTGGCGGCACTGAAACGAGCGTCGGAAACCATCCAGGGCAAACGGGCCACAGATTGTTGTGTCACTGGCCGCACCGGATCCGTGGGCCGGACCGGTACACAGATTCAGGCGGGCCAGTACGGCACCGGCGCTGCGCACAAAAAACGGGCGACCTGCTGGCCGCCCCGTTTGTGCTGTGTGGTGCTGAGTGTCCTGTACCTCAGGCGGCGGCCGATGTTTGCCGGCGACGTCTGCCGTAGCCGAACAGACCCAGTGCACCGATGCCAAACATCGTCAGAGTCGAGGGCTCGGGGACCACGGCGCCAGCTCCCGCGGTCAGTGAGTTCATCGAGATCCCCGTATCAAACTCTACCGTCATCTCTCCTGTTGCGAGGTCGACGCTGTAAAGTTTTCCATCTCCCGACTCATCATAAGTTTATCAGCGTGTACATCACTCCTTCCGCATAGGCGAGTGCGGTTGCACCCTCAATTTGCCCACCGTCAAGAGTAAGAAAGGCACCCGCTGTTGCGGCACCCGTGGCGAGGTCGATTGTGAACAGTCGACTATCGTCGTTATCTGTTGATGTGACAGAGTACATGACGCCGTCAACAAACTCCAAGCCGCCGGCAGGACGATTCATGCCCGTCATTTCGCCGATGGCAGTAACGCTCCCCGTCGCGGTGTCTATCGTCCCCAGTGTGCCGGGATCCTCTTCTGGGCCGCTCTGGTGAAACGACCCGTATAACGTTGAGCCAACGAATTCCAACGCGGTTGAGGTATTTGTTCCAGCCGGCAGACCCGACCACAACACGCTGCTGGAGCTCAATCCGGTGGTGACGTCAATCAGTGTCAAACCCTTCCCTGGACTCCCTATTCGGTGATCGCTCATGTAGACCACATCTCCGGTCGGATCCCACTCGATCTCAGGTCCACTCCGTTGTACCAGCCCAACCCCCACGACGGTTGTCGTCTGTGTGTCGGTGTCGATGCGATAAAGAGTTTTATTCCAATTCCCATGCCCGTACAAAACCCCAGCCTGCGCTTGCCCTGCGATACTGACCACGGCGAGGCACACGCCTGCCATGGTAAAAAGATTTGCCCGCTTCATCATGCACCCCTGAATTTAGATGTAGAACGATCGTTCCCGAGCCCCAACAGCCGATCCCGTACACCTCATCATGGCCCACACAAATTCAGAATGATGCGATGAGATACAAGGATAAGACGTTTAAGAATATTGAGATCTATAGCCGGACTGCGTGGTTTAGGGACTATGACGGTGGTAGGACTTTCAGAAAATTTAAGCATAATAAGTAAAACAAGGAGTAGATATCCGAAAAGCTAGGAGGCATAGGAAGTTTGAGAAGAACTGTGCAACCGATCATCAAGCGTTAACGACCCACGGCCGGATGGAAAATATGGGTGTTTTGCGGACGCTCATCCTCGTCGTCAACAAAATCACCGACGCCGGGCTGGTGCCTCTTCAGGGACTGACCAGTCTGCGGGCGATTCCCGGTCGGTCATCAGGCGCAGCGGTCTCGTGATACGGCGCCCGGGGGCTGTATTCGCCTAGTTGGACAAAGCTTTGTGGATTGCCTGAACCGTCAGGTCCGCACGGAACGCGATGATTTGTCTGCCCCAGTTTTGTGTCTGTGCGACCGGAGCAAGATCCACGCCGTTGATGTGCAGTTTGCCGGCGGCCATGCGCTGTTTTGTGCGCACACTTTGAGGGTCGACACTCATCATCATCGCTGTCATGCCAAAATCGTCGTGCAGGCCCTCCGGAGTCTGACTGATACCGTGTTCTTCGAGCCACTTTGCCACGGATTCAAAATCATAATATTCGGGAATGTAGTGCAGTCGGCCGCCCCGGGGATTCCTGTTCAGCTGCGCCGCGACTGTCTTCAAACCATCCTGGTTACCACCACTGTCGCCAATCAGGATGATGTGTCTGAAACCGTGGGCACGCAGTGAGGCACAGATATCCTCCAGTAATGACTCGTAGGTCGCTTCACTCACGCTGATTGTGCCTGGGTACTTCATGTGTAATGAGGGAGGATCAATATCACCTTCGGGAACGAATGCGACCACAGGAGCAACCAGCGCGTTTCCGAGCTGGCGGGCAATTGCTTCCGTTGTTCCCCGCAGGACGACATTGTGTTTGCCTGTCACCAGGTACGGCCCGTTTTGCTCGATGCCTCCGGTAGCAACGATGACTGTATCTTTGCCGTCTCGCATGGCATCGCGGACTTCCATCCAGGTCATGTCTTCAATAAAGACGGTATCCACCGATGCAATCGGACGTGGGGATTCCGGGTCGGGATTCACCGGATCCGGTGGCGCGGTAATGGCAAGAGCTCCGACAGCGAACAGCAAGACAGCACGAAACATGGTGTAACTCCGGGATGAATGATCAGTGATGCTGATGAAGTCAGCCGCATGATTGTCAGGCTACTGCGAAAGAAACGTGGTTGCCAGCGTGACGATAATGACCCTGTGTACTGATGGCCGCCATGCGAGTGATGGCTTTGCGAAATCCGCCTGCGGCAGTTAGTCTGCAGAGGCAGTCCCGGTCGGGTTTCGTATATCTGAAAGACGCGTTCGCTTCACGCAGGGCAACCGGGCAGAATCCACGCCAAACTTTAACAACCGCAACGCTGCCAGTGTTCCGTTACACTTAAACTGGGATGATTAATTGGAGAATGCACCGATGGTGATGCAAATGAACCGACTGACCGGTCCTTCCGTGAAGCTGATGAGTGGTCTGATTCTGCTGTTATGCCTCAGTACGGCGGATACCGTCGCCCAGGAAAAACACAAGATGACCATGGCCGACGTGGAACGGCAGATTGCAGAACTTTCCAACTGGGGACGCTGGGGAGATAATGACCAAAAAGGAGCCATCAACCTGATCACTCCTCAGAAGCGTATCGACGCCGCACAGCAAGTGAAACTGGGCATCTGTGTTTCACTGGCGCGACTGGCCGAGGAAACACGTGCTGTGGATAACCCGGACCCGTTCATTCAGCGCATGCTGGTGATCGGTCAGGAAGTGGGAAATCCGTTTGCAGCTGACCGTTACAACGTCGCGTACCACGGTTATGCGCACACGCACATGGATGCACTGTGTCACCTGTTCCACCGTGGTCGGCTGTACAATGGTTACACGCACGATGCGGTTACCAAAGACGGCGCGAACAAATTAAGCATCCACAGCCAGCAGCAGGGCGTCTTCACCCGTGGCGTGCTGATCGACGTCCCCAGGATGCGCAAACTGGACTACCTGGAACCCAAAACAGCGATTTTCCCTGAGGACCTGGATGCGTGGGAGCAGGCAACCGGTATTCGCGTCAGCGCCGGAGATGTCGTCTTCATCCGCACCGGTCGATGGGCGCGCCGTGATGCGCTGGGACCGTGGGATGTCCAAAAGGACGGTCTGGCGGGTTTGCATGGTTCGTGCGCACAATGGCTGCGGAAAAGGGATATTGCCATGCTGGGCAGTGATGCAGCCAGTGATGTGCTGCCATCACAGGTGGATGGCATTACGCATCCGGTGCATTTGCTGATGCTGCACTCAATGGGTGTGCAGATCTTTGACAATTGCGATCTGGAGGACCTCGGGCGCGTAACGGCCAAACTGAATCGCTGGGAGTTTCTGCTGACAGCGTCACCGATACCGGTTCAGGGAGGCACCGGGTCACCGCTGAATCCGATCGCGACTTTCTGATGTGATTGCTTTCGGAGCATCAGGCTCGGCAGCTGAATCACGCAGCATTACTGGAAACTTGCCGTTGCTGGAAGCGAGTTTGACCCATCGTGCGTGAGGCGCTGATGATTGCTGTCGGCTTCTGATGTCCAGCAACAGTCCGGACGTCTGCCAGTTACGCCGGAAGTTGGCGGCGAGCGAGAGTATTGCTTCCCAGTGCCGACACACGAATCAACACAAATTATACAACTGCTTCCACCTGCCCAACAGAGTCGTGGCGATTCGTCATCATTCTAGTGGAAGTCTACTGCACCATCCCGTCCGTGACCTAACCTCCAGAAAGAGCATTACCCCTGCTCTCGGCGTGCCGACGGGAGGTTGCGCATGGAGTATGGGCATATTCCCCGCTTCTGGAGATGTGGAGATGGTTACTCAGACAAATCTTGCACGCAACAATTCAAGCGACTTCGAGAAACTCAAGTCGCTCATTCACGGTAAACTCGTCGAAAAACTGGATTTGACCAAGATTTCGGACCTCGAAGGTGAATCGCTGCGCCGTGAAATTCGTGTGGTTGTCGAGCATCTGTGTGATACAGAGAATCCCATGCTGAACCGCGCTGAGCGGGAGCGGCTGGTCGAAGAAGTTCTCGACGAAGCTTTCGGATTTGGTCCGCTCGAACTGCTGCTCAAGGAAGAGGGAGTCGCAGATATTATGATCAATGGCCCCAAGAATGTGTTCCTGGAAAAAAACGGTCGAATCACGAAGTCCGAGGTGACGTTCCGCGACAACGAACATTTGCTGCAGATTCTTGACCGGATTGTGTCCAAGGTAGGACGTCGCATCGACGAAACATCGCCAATGGTTGATGCGCGACTGCCCGATGGCTCACGATTGAATGCCATCATTCCGCCACTCGCTCTGGACGGACCGTCACTGACAATTCGTCGTTTTGGCGCCAATCCGCTCACACTGGAAGACCTGTTGAAATTCGGGACATTCACACCGGAAATGGTCATGTTTCTGGAAGGCGCGATGAAGGCCCGCATGAATATGATCATCAGCGGAGGCACTGGTTCGGGTAAAACCACACTGTTGAACACACTCTCCAGTTTCATTTCAAACGAAACCCGCATCGTCACGATCGAAGATGCGGCCGAGCTGCAGCTTCAGCAGGATCACGTACTGAGACTGGAAACCCGGCCGCCGAATATCGAAGGCAAGGGCGCGGTGACCGCAACAGATTTAGTCAAGAATGCTCTGAGAATGCGTCCTGACAGAATTATCATTGGAGAATGTCGTGGTGGTGAAACACTCGACATGCTTCAGGCGATGAACACTGGTCACGACGGTTCGCTGACCACGGTTCACGCAAACAGCCCGCGCGACGCTATTTCACGAATTGAAACGCTGATTAATATGAGTGGAGTCGAACTGCCGCTGGTCGCTGTGCGCAAACAGATTGCTTCCGCCGTCAACCTCATTATCCAGGCCAACCGTCTGCAGGGAGGTGCTCGAAAGGTCACTTACATCACGGAGATTGTTGGCATGGAACAGAACACTCTGATCATGCAGGACATATTCAGGTTTGTGCAGCACGGGATTGGCGAAGACGGCCGGGCCGTCGGTAGCTTCGAAACAGCCGGCGTGCGGCCCAAGTGCGTCGAACAACTGGAAGCGGCGGGTGTGCGGCTTCCTCCAAGTATTTTCCAGGAGCGTACTCTTGGATCGCACTGATCCGCGGTTGTCTGAAACTCAGTGCGTCCCGTGTGTCGCCTGCGTCTGAAAACCAACCAGGAGGCTGTTCGTCATGGATCCAACTCTGATGATTCTGATTGCGGCATTCATCGGCGTGGTTACGCTGGTCGCGGGCATTGGAATGTTTATCCAGGGCCGAACCGTCTCACAGTCGGAAACGCGTCTGGCGGCTTTTACCAGTACTGGCATCGGCAGCAGTCACAAAATCGCCGATGAACTCGTGCGCGACGGATTCAGTACGGCATCCGGCATACTGAGTTCACTGCTCAGACGGTTCGAACGCCTGCCGCTGTTCTTTCAGCAGGCAGAATCTCCGCTGAAAATTGAACAGTTTCTTGCTGTCTGCGCCGCAACTGCGGCATTGGGTATGTGTATCTCCATAATCGCTCGTGCCCCTGTGGCACTGTACCCAATCGGTGCTGTTACGGGATTTGCACTGCCGTGCGTCTGGCTGTCATATCGACGCAAACGACGTTTCAGACGATTTGAAAAACAACTGCCGGATGCACTTGAACTGATGTCACGAGCCCTGCGGTCAGGCCACAGTCTGGCGAGTGGTTTGAGTGTCGTGGCCAGTGAAATGCCGGCCCCTATCTCAACGGAGTTTCACAATTGTTACGAAGAGCAGAACCTCGGAATTCCGATTGACAGAGCACTCGTCAACATGCTGGATCGGATTCCCAACGTCGACCTGCAGTTGTTTGTTACGGCCGTGGGCATCCAGCGGCAGACCGGCGGCGATCTTTCAGAGATTCTCAATAAGATCAGTGGACTGGTACGGGATCGATTCCAGATTCTTGGGCAGGTCAAAGCCCTGACTGGAGAAGGTCGAATCAGCGGCATCATACTGATGGCCCTGCCTCCTATCCTCTTCCTGACCGTCTATTACCTCAATCCGGACTACGTGATGGTTCTGTTTGAGCACGAGGATGGCCGTAAGATGATGATGGGTGCCATCATCCTGCAGATTCTGGGCGCATTCGTCATTCGCAACATCTGTAACATCAAGGTCTGATTCGGGCCGATCAGATTGTCAACAGTTTCTGAGAATACAGGTAACGGACATTTATCATGAGTGCAGAATTTGTCATCCCGATCAGCATCTTTGCTGCAGTAACCTGTGGCGTCTGGGCCATCATCTCGATGTTCGCCAAAAAACCTTCTCGAGCCGTAGAACGGCTCCGAGAGATACATGATCCGCGTTCCCGGCCGATGGCAGATAGCAGCAGTGACAAGACGAACAGTATCCTCGACAAGGCCGCACCCACGCTCTCAAAGGCTCTGGATTCAGGCAATGAAGAGGAACAAAGCAAACTGAAAATTCGCCTGGCCAACGCAGGATACAGTCATGAGCACGCATCACGTAACTTCCTTGCGATCAAAGTCGTCTCATTCGTTCTCGGTCTTGTCTTTGGCGGTGTCTATGGCGTTGCGAGTTCAGCGGGTAACCCATGGATGGCCTGGGTGATTGGAGCTGGTATCGGATTCTATATGCCGGAACTCATCCTCACACTCATGAAGATGTCACGTCAGACTAAGCTTTTCCTGCAGATGCCGGACGCACTCGACCTTCTCGTCGTGTGTGTGGAAGCCGGACTGGGGCTCGACGCAGCTATGCGACGAGTGTCTGAAAAACTGACCAATGCTGCGCCCGAAGTTTGCCAGGAACTGGCAACAGCCAACATGCAGTTGCAGATGGGAAAACCACGCCGACAGGTGCTGCATGACCTGGGAATTCGTACCGGTGTTGACGACATGCGTGCTCTGGCAGCGATCCTGATTCAGGCCGACCGTTTCGGATCATCAATTGCCCAGGCTTTACGAGTTCAGTCAGACAGCATGCGAGTTAAGCGTCGTCAGATGGCAGAAGAAAAGGCTCAGCAAACAGCTGTAAAGATGATCTTCCCGCTGGTGCTGTTCATCTTTCCGGGTATCTTTGTAGTCTTGGTGGGTCCTGCCGGTATCCAGCTGATGGAAAACCTTATCAACAAATAGTTGGGGCGCGTTTCTATTCTCACAACGGCTTCTCCCGCAGCAGGGACCATCATCGTCCGGTCCGTTGTCTATTTAGTACAGCGTGTTGCTGAAACCCTGACATCAACGTCCGAGATGTCAAAAGTGTGAGCCGGCGGTCCGGAATTCCCCACCGGACTTGATCGGCTTCGCCGTGCAGGTTTCATGGCACCGAACCGAATTCAGCGGCATGAATTTGTATGATACGTGCATGAAGTCGGCCGTCAGAATAAGTTCGTCATCTGACTGAGTCGCCAGTGAGTAACGCTCGAGCATGGCTTTTTTTTGTTCACACATGAACGGGCATCTTCGCGCAGAAAGCTCAATTGAAAAAAGACAGTATTGCGGCTTACAGCGTCTTCGTAATTCCCGGAACGATTCCTCGTAACAGCCCGCGTCAGAATCCGGTCACAGTGCTGGCCTGAAGCGGACGACAATCTTCGGTATCGACTTTTGGTCACCCGTGGAGGACAATTCGGTCGGTTTCGCCGGTAACACAGTACAGTCGTGCTCCAAGTGAATGACGCTGTATCGTATGTGCCTCTGTTTTTCCTTTTGCTCGATTCGGGATCGAACAATGCTGTTCCGTTTGTTGCTTATCCTTCTGACTACAGCTTCTTTCACCGGACTGGTTGTTGGGCAGGAAAAGTTATTAGACAACCTTAATGGTGGGTTACTGTTTGGTCCGGAGGATGAGACGGACACAGTTGATGTATCGGCGAAGCTGGTTCAGCAGGATGCGCATACGGTCGAGCTGCAGGTGACTGTGACGCCTCCTGAAAACTTCTATATTTATTCGACCACGACCCCCAAGGGGAAAAAGACAAAGATCACTGTCACCGAATCCGCCGGACTTCAGCCAAAACAACAGGGATTTGTGCCCGATCACCCCGCGAAGAAGGAATACAGCGAAGATTTCCGGGGGAATGTTGAAAAATTTGACAGCTCGGTCACGTGGTCAAAGCAGTTCCGGTCCGCGACTCCAATGTCCGGCACCGTTCGATTTGATGGCCACATTGACGGACAGATTTGTTCAATGGGGGAAGGTGGAATCTGTCTGCTTCTGCTGCCGCCACCAGAATTCTCAGCCGAGCTGGCTGCGGACACATCACCGACTCCCAGCCGACCGGAATCACCACGTGTGAATGCCAGCCTGCCATCAAGTGTTACGGCGACTTTGGATGATATCCCCCCCCAGGAGGCAAAGATCGGATACACGGTTTCGTTGTCACCGGCTGACGCACAACCAGGTGACGAAGTCACGTTGCGCGTGCGTGCCGACATCGCAGACGGATGGCATACGTATTCCAGCACGATGTCGCCTGATATTTTGGGAGGGACACCGACAGTTATCAGCCTGAGTGAATTCAGCGGGCTGCAAAATGTCGATAAGTACTTTACGGCATCGTCTGCTCCCGAGTTTCTGGAGAATACTTTCAAAGAACCGCTGGAGGTGCATGAAGGCTCCGTTACCTGGACGCAGAGATTCGTGGTAACCAGCGAAAACGCATCGGTTCTCGGAACGATTGATGGGCAGATTTGCACGAACCAAGTCTGCGAGATCCCCGGAACCGCTGCATTCGCTGTGGCTCTTGGTGGTTCCACCCACACCCCAGATTTCCCATTTGTATCTGACGCTGAATCGGGCAGCCATGTATCAGATTCCGGTACACAGGAAGTGAGTATCGGTGTTGCGGCTGACGCAAGACGGGAAGGGCTGCTGTTTTTCCTGCTGGCCGCCGTTGGTGCCGGTTTCGTTGCTCTACTGACGCCCTGCGTCTTTCCTATGATTCCCGTGACAGTGGCTTTTTTTCTGAAACAGGGAGAAGCGGGCAAGGGAAACACGAAGCTCCTGGCGGTAATCTACTGCCTGGGAATTGTGGGCTCATTCACCGTAATCGGTGTCTTGGTCTCCGTTATTTTTGGGCCTCAAAAAATGACGGAACTGGCGAATGGACCATGGCTGAATTTGTTCTTTGCTGCCGTGTTCGTGGGATTTGCGCTCATGCTTATGGGCGTGTTCGAAATTCGTGTTCCCACATCCCTGATCAACTGGTCTGCCCAGCGAGAAAGCAAAGGCGGAGTGCCGGGAGTGTTATTTATGGCGATCACGTTTACCCTCGTGTCGTTCACCTGCACCGCTGCCTTTGTGGCAAACCTTCTGGTATTCGCATCCCGAGGAGACTTTCTGTGGCCGACACTGGGGATGCTGGCATTTTCCACGGCATTTGCTTCACCGTTTTTTTTCCTCGCAATGTTTCCTGAATTTTTGTCTCGGCTGCCGAATAGCGGCGGCTGGATGCAGAAAGTCAAATGCACCGCTGGCCTGATCGAACTTGCGTTCGTTGTCAAGTTTCTCAGCGTCGCGGATATTGGATTTAGTCCCACAGCCACGCCTCGATTCGTTGATTTCTCAACGGCAATGGTCTTGTGGGCCACGCTGGCGTTCGTGACAGGGTTGTACCTGCTGGGCGTTTTCCGATTCGCAAAGGACACACCCGGTGAAGGAATTTCGCCCATCGGCGGACTGTGGGCGATGGGGAGTATCGGACTTGGGCTGCTAATCTGTGTTGGGATGTTCAGTCCGACTTCACCGGACAGCTGGATGTGGAATCGTCTGGTGGGATTCGCTCCTCCACGTTTTGAATCGGCCGTCTGGTCCGGAGATCCTGGTACGAGCGGTGTGAAGGATGAATTCGCAGAGCTGGCACAGAGTGAATATGCACTGTCACATGCTGGCCTGGCCTACGCTTTGCAGCTGGATGAGGCGATTCGGGTGGCACGAAAGAAAGATCGCCCCGTGTTCGTGGATTTCACCGGTGTGAACTGCCAGAACTGTCGAGATATGGAAAATGATGTACTGAATCGTCCGAACGTGGTTGGAATCCTGTCGACGCTGCCAAGAGCACAGCTGTACCTGGACCGGATTCCGACGGTTCCGGAGGGGGAGGAATCAGATCGGCTGCTTGAGCAAAATCGGCAGCTCAGCAAAGATCTCACGGGTGGATACGCGATGCCAACCTACGTCATTTTATCTCCCGACGGCCGTGAGGTCCTGTCCACCACCTCCGGTGTCGTCAGTCAGGAGAAATTTACCCGGTTTCTGGAAGCAGGAATTCGCCGGTTCGACGATGGGAAAAAAGGAGTTGCAGTCCGCGATTCCGGGCAGGAGGGCGCGCTGTAGTTTAACTTCTTGGAGATCAATTCAGAGAAGAATCAATGCGTCCACTGGAGTGGAGTCAATGGTGCTCCAGAGCGCCTGCACCCATATCCCGCAATTGTCGGGAGACAGGAAACTGCGGCTTGTCATCAGAACGCGGACAGCCCAAACAGGCGCTCTGCATTTTGCGTTGTCTGCTTCGCCAGTTCGTCCATACTGACGCCGTGAACGTCTGCCAGACATTCGGCTGTCAGGCGCACCCACGACGGTTCATTGCGTTTGCTGCGTCTCGGATGTGGTGCCAAATACGGCGCATCGGTTTCGACCAGCAGTCGATCAAGGGGAACGCTGGCCGCGACGGAGCGCAGTTCGTCGTTCTTCCGAAACGTCACCATTCCCGCGAAGGAAATATACAGTCCCAGCTGCAGACACTCCGCAGCGACGTCCGCATCCCCGCAGAATGAATGCATCACGCCCGTCAACGGTGCCTGTTGGGATTCGATTCGAAGTACATCAAGTACTTCCGCCTCAGCTTCACGACAGTGCACGACGAACGGAAGCTGGCTGGAGACGGAAAGACGGATGTGGCGACGGAAATACTCCCGCTGGAGATCGAGTGGGGCATGATCCCAGTATTTGTCCAGACCCGTTTCACCGATGCCGACCACTTTGGAGTGATCAATAAGTGACAGGACCTGGGTCCAGTCATCCGGGCTGACTTCATGCACGTAGTTCGGCTGGATGCCCACAACGGCAAAAACGGAATCAAACTGTTCGGCAATCTCAGTCGCTGCACGGCTCGTGGCTGCGTCGATCCCTATCGTGAGCAGATGGCTGACTCCGCTGTCCACGGCACGTGTAACAATCTCGTTTCGTTCCGGCTGAAATGCTTCAGCGTCCAGATGGCAGTGGGTGTCAATGAGTCTCGGGGGCATAAGAAATCGCTAATCAACGGTGATTGGTGTCAATGCAAACGACTGAGGAACGAAACGGTAGAAATGTCGATCTGGAAACTCTTTTTTTAGCAGGCAGATTTCATCTTTTGTTTCCGGCACACGGGCGATCAGCACTTCATTGCGATATTCCGGGTCGTTGATGATGTAGCTCAGCGGAGGACCGGATTCGGGTTCTTCCACAAGAACTAATGCCGGTTTTGTTACCAATTTTGAGGCCACCTTTCGGTGAAAAACCTCAAATTGTCGTCGCGACCAGGCCAGTTCACTGGTGGCCGCAGCGATTTTGGACGGTCCCCAGGTTGAATCCATGGTCAGCCATCCAGGCAGTATTGCTGAAGCCAGAAAACAGATCACCCATCCGCAGAATAACGGCGCTGAGGTCAGACGTCTGAGTTCACCTGCAACCGATGACAGTCCTGCGGACACCAAGATGAGAATCAAAGGGGCTGTTTCGAACACGTAATGCCAGTGCATGATCCCTGAAAACCAATACGGGACATGCACAAGATGCAGGGTCACCACGCTGGCGAAAATCAGTCGCAGAATTCGGGTCTGGTATTGGGCACCTTCTGGCGGAAAAAGTAGTCGCAAAAGTGCCGAAGCAAGTCCGATGACAATCGGCACGATCCCCAGACTCCACTGAGCGCTGGCCAGACAGCGATTTCCCACGTTGCGCATGGCCAGCGGCCAGGTGAGATTTTCTGCCCATCGGTCGTAGCTCTGCAGAACCTTCGATGTTTGCTTCGCATCGCCTCGAATGCCGTTATTGAATCCATATGTGTGCCGGGGCGCATACACGTCGGTGTATTCCTGATAGGCGCTGCGGAAAAACGATCCTGTGATGCTGTGATTCAGTACTCCCAGCACCATGAAGCCGACGACGAGTGGAATGGCCATGCTGGCCAGCAGATAAATGCGCTGCCGGATCCAGACGGGTTCCGTGCAGCAAATAATTCGCCAGATGAACGAGATGCCCCACGGCAGGGCAAACCCGGCGGCAGTCATCGGGCGACCCAGCATAGCGAGGGTTAATGCTGTTCCGGAGATCAATGTCAGCGTCACGGTCGGACGTCGCATGAGCCGTATCATTGCCCACAAAAAAACGCTCAGAGCCATCAGTGTAGGATGATGGCCGAGCAACAGATTGCTGAATACGGCCAGTCCCGGACTGCAACCAATCAGAAGTCCGGCTGTCAGAGCGGCACCGGGACGAAGAAACTCTGCTGCACACAAATAGCAAAAAGTGGCAGCCAGCGCTCCGGCCAGCCAGTGACCGATGATCGGTTGTCCAGTGTCCAGAAATATGGCAATCCACAGCCCCGTCCATGGGAAATACCGGCTGGCTGTACGATGTTCGTTCAGCACATGAACCTGGTGAAACAGATCAGGACGAACCTTTGCGGGCGGCCAGGACAATTTTCCCGCAGCAAATGTCTTTGCCTGCAGTAAATAGCTGTATTCATCATGATACGCTGGCGGCAGCTCGTAAAAGGCTATTGTTTCTTGCTGGACGCCGTCGGACAATTTCACCGACTGCAGGCCGACGATACTGCTTGCAGCCAGGGAAACGCCAAACACAAGACCACAACACAGTAGTCGCGTTCGGAGCGCCGCTTTTGGCTGTCGTTCAGTTTCGCCGCCCGTTCTCGTGGAGGATCCAGAGATCTGGAAAAATACCGGGAGGGCCAGAAGAACCAGAAACGGCAGCGTGGTTTCAGGATCCCATTCTACGAACCACGCGAACCACCCGGCGGGACTGTCGCGGGCCAGCATGAGCCGCTGGAACTCGAAGTATCCACACAGCCCGGTGACCATCAGCCAGATAGCGGCAAACCGGGATTTTCCGTTCAATGTCATCGTACGCGAGATTCCTGACATTCCGCTTAACAATGTTCCGGAATACGGAATGAGCTATCATTCGCAGTTGACCGCCGCAGCGACGGACTGCTGTCAATTCGAATTACGTGAACGGTCTGTAAACCGCTGTTTGAATTCCATGAAACGACCCGGTTCTCCCGCAAGTTTGCTGTTTCGACTGGTTGTGCCAGCTTGTGCTGTCTTTATTCTCACGATTTTGATCATGATCGCATCGGTCTTCGGGAATCCTCGGGCTCCCGTCATACGCTGGCTGGATCACCATATCGGAACATTGTTGACAGTTGAGTTTGTCGCCACCATGGTACTCGTCCTGCTGGCCATGACGGTGGATCGGATCCACACATTGAAATCCGGTCACGTTGATTGTCGAGCTGAGCACAAAGAGACTCAGACCGTTCCCTGGAACTGCTCCGGATCAGAAACCGAATCATGACAAACTCTCAAAACCTTTATTGTGAACTGCTGGAACGTACCGGTCGTGCCGCTCTGCTGGAGTCAACCGGAGCCATTCTGAGCTGGGATCGTGAGACATATATGCCGGACAAAGGCGCCGAACATCGGGCCAGTCAGTTGAGCCTGTTGTCCGGGATTCATCATCAGCTCGCGACAGAACCTCGAATTGGAGAACTGCTGGATGCTCTGCAGGATAGTGAACTCAACGATTCCCCTGAATACGATTCTGCGATCAATCTGCGCGAGCTTCGGCGGCGTTATGACCGTCAGCGTCGACTGCCTCAGCCGCTGGTCGAAGAAATTGCCCGTGTGACGGCGTTGGCTCAGCATCACTGGTCGGAAGCACGTCAGGCCGACGACTACCAGACATTTTCGCCATGGCTGGATGATGTGATCCGACTGAAGCGAGAACAGGCGACGGCCGTCGGATTTGCTGATAACGGTGAATCCTACGACGCGCTGCTCGATGAATATGAGCCTCAGTGTACCAGCCGGGAGATCACCGGGGTTTTCGAACAACTTCGGGCGAAGCTGCTGCCGCTGCTGGATTCAATCCGTGGTTGTGAGCGTAGTCCGGATGTGTCGATTTTGGTCCGGAATTATCCGGTTGATCAACAGGAGCAGTTCGGTCGACTGGCCGCACAGGCAATTGGCTTTGATTTCCACGGGGGACGGCTGGATGTAGCGGCCCACCCGTTTTGCAGTGGTACGGGGCCGGGCGACTGCCGCATGACGACGCGCTACGATCCACAGTTTTTCAGTGGGTCATTTTTCGGCACACTGCATGAAACCGGACACGGCCTGTACGAACAGGGATTGCCGGCAGACGCCTTTGGAACCCCACTGGGACAGGCAGTTTCGCTGGGGATTCACGAGTCACAGTCGCGGCTGTGGGAGAATATCGTCGGCCGGAGCCGATCGTTCTGGCAGTATTTTTTCCCGAAAGCACAGGAATTCTTTCCGAATTCTCTGAGCCAGATATCTCTGGATGAGTTTGTCTTTGCAATCAATGCGGTGAGGCCATCGCTGATCCGCGTCGAGGCTGATGAAGTGACCTATAATCTGCACGTTATGCTGCGGTTCGATATCGAACGGGATCTAATCTCAGGCAACCTGACCGTCAATGATCTGCCGGGGGCCTGGAACGAACGTTTTGGACGGGACTTTGGCATCACGCCTGATTCAGATGCCAGTGGCTGTATGCAGGATATTCACTGGAGCGCCGGGCTGTTTGGTTACTTTCCAACCTATGCTCTGGGCAATATGTATGCGGCTCAGTTTTTCGAAGCCGCAAACCGGCGGCTGGGAGATCTGAACACACAGTTCACGGCGGGACAGTTTGAGTCCCTGCTCGGCTGGTTGCGAGAGCAGATTCACCATCGGGGACAACGACTTCCGGCTGGTCGTCTGGTGGAAACCGTCACCGGACATCCGCTGAGCGATGAGCCGCTCATTCGTCATCTGAGTGAACGTTTCCTGCCGCTGTATCAGACCATCTGAACCAAATGTATGCAGGAGTCCGGCACACGGCGCTGTCGCATTGTCTGACAGAAAATCAAACGACGGCTGGGTGGGAAGTCTCAGCTCCAGGATTGCTCAGTGGCGCAATATCGCAGAACCTGGGTCGTCCGCTCCCCCGGGATGTTCTCATCGGTCGATGCCCTGAACAGAATCTTGAATCTTCGTGCTTCATGCTGCCAAAGCTGTCGTTGAGTCCGCGACGGATCGTCGTTATAACGCGACGCGCTGCGTACCGGATGCACGATTATTCTGTCAGTCGCAGTGCACAAACGGCCTCTCGTAGCGGTCGTCTAACCATGCCATCGAATTTCAGGTTCATATTATGATTCAGGTGCAACTCCCCGATGGGACTCTGCTCGAATGCGATGATTACGCCACCGCACTGGACGTCGCTGCCGGGATCAGCGAGGGACTCAGACGAGTCACGGCGGCTGCCTCGATTGATGACAATGTCGTTGATGCCATGAGGCCTCTGGCAGAACTCACGGATCTGCGCCCGATTCCATTACAGTTGCTGACAAACCGGGACGCCGAGGCCGCCACCGTCATGAGACACAGTTGTGCTCACATTATGGCGCGGGCTGTCATGAGACTGTATGACGGAGTCGGTCTCGCATTTGGCCCGGTCAGAGGCAATACATTCTACTACGACTTCGATCTGGCGACTCCGATCCGTGAAGATGACTTTCCAAAAATTGAAGCAGAAATGAAAAAGATCGTCAAGGAGGCGGAACCGTTCGAACGCATCACGATGGATCGTGATCAGTCCATTCAGCTGTGTCAGGATCTCAAACAGGAGTTAAAGGTTGAACACATCCGGACCGGATTGGCTGAACATGACTCACTCAGCTTTTATCGCCAAGGTGAGTTCGTGGACCTGTGCCGCGGGCCCCATATTCCTCATGCAGGAATGGTCAAAGCTTTCAAGGTGCTGAGTGTCGCGGGGTCTCACTGGAAGGGTGATGTTTCAAATCGATCACTGCAACGCGTGTATGGCACGGCGTTCTTCGACCGGAAAGAGTTGAAGACTTATTTGCAGCAACTGGAAGAAGCGAAGAAACGGGACCACCGTATTCTTGGAAGTCGCCTGCAGCTGTTTACTATCGACCCGGATGTTGGCCAGGGCCTGTGCCTCTGGTTGCCAAAGGGAGCGACCATCCGCGCGACTTTGGAAGACTTTATTAAAGCGGAACTGTTACGCCTGGGCTATGACCCTGTGTACTCCCCACAGATCGGTCGTGTTGCATTGTATGAAACGAGTGGCCACTTCCCGTATTACCGTGATTCGCAGTTTGCACCGTTGTTTGATCATTCTGCTGGTCAGTTGGTCGATCACTGGATTCGCTGCCTCGATCCCCAGGACGAAGAACTCGCGATCCTGTCTGCCGAAGACGAACAAAAGCTTCTGGATGCGGCCGTCGTGCTGGGCATGTGCATGGAGGAGTTCCCGGTCGCCGGTTCTGCCGACGAGAAACGTGAAGTGCTTCGAAAATGGGAGAGACAGCAGGAACGCTATCTGCTAAGACCGATGAACTGCCCGCATCATGCCCAGATATATAAAGCTATTCCCAGAAGCTATCGGGACCTTCCGGTCAGACTCGCCGAATTTGGCATGGTTTATCGCCACGAACAATCCGGCGAACTCAATGGGCTGCTCCGTGCCCGCGGATTCACTCAGGACGACGCGCACTTGTTCTGTACACCGGGTCAGGTGGGAGAAGAATTCAAAACGACGCTGGGCTTGGTTAGGTACGTGCTTCAAGCCGTCGGAATGAACGATTACCGGGTTCAGCTTTCCACAAAAGATCCGAACTCAGACAAGTATGTCGGCAGCCCCGAACTCTGGGACAATGCTGAAAACATCCTGCGCAGGGTACTGCGGGAAGAAGGGATGCAATTCATCGAGACTCGGGGCGAAGCTGCCTTCTATGGCCCAAAAGCAGACTTCATGATCCGCGATTGCCTGGGCCGTGAATGGCAGCTGGGCACTGTACAACTTGATTATAATCTTCCGGAACGTTTCGAACTGGAATACATTGGCAGCGACAACCAGCCTCACCGACCGGTCATGATTCATCGGGCTCCGTTCGGTTCGATGGAACGACTTGTGGGCGTGCTGATCGAACACTTTGCCGGCGCATTCCCGCTTTGGCTGGCGCCCGAACAGATTCGAGTGCTGCCATTGAGCGAAAAATCGGACGTCTACGCCAAAGATGTGGCGTCCCGCTTTCGGCAGCAAGGATTTCGTGTCGGCACAGACTTACAGAGTGCTCGCGTCCAAGCCAAAATTCGGGAGGCCCAATTGGAATTGATTCCCTATATGCTCATTGTTGGCCCACGTGAAGCCGAGCAGGATGCCGTCTCGGTGCGCTGCCGTATCGATGGAGATCTGGGTGTGATGAGCTTCAATGATGCTCTGATTCAGCTAACCAAAGAACGTGATGACCGCATCATCCGCCAGATCGTGTAATCGGACTCCGGTGCTCCGGAAGCAGATACCCTGGAATCAAACGAATACTGATTGACATCAGATGACGACTGGTGAATCCCTCCGCTGGCCACGCCCGATGCGTTTCCGGCCCAGTTAGCATGCTCGTTGTATTCATTTGCGGGCGAGACATGTGAATTCAGACACCGGAATGGCGGTCGAAGTCTCGCCATGATTACGGATCACGAATCACAGTTTCCGGTCAATCTTCAGGTGCCGGTTACAGACGCCACACTGGAGGTGGGATACATCTCATCACGATGCCGGCCCCTGGAGCATCCGATTGTTTCGTGTCGGCTATTCTGCATAGGATGTGTCTGGTTCCGACTCCGGGATGCACCGCGACACTGTGAGCACGGATGACGTTCTTTCCTTTGACCGTGAGTAACTCCCCTGACATCCTCCGACATTCGAACTCATCTGCGATTCCGTGATGCCGTGAGCATCATCGTCGGAATCGTCATCGGCACCGCAATTTTTAAGACTCCAACTCTTGTTCTGCAAAACGTCTCGAGCGAGTGGCAGTCCCACATGCTGTGGCTGCTGGGCGGCGGACTCTCGTTGTGCGGTGCTTTGTGTTACGCGGAACTGGCCACGTCACTGTCTCGAAACGGTGGTGAGTATGTGTATCTCTCGAAGGCGTATGCTCCCTGGCTGGGCTTTCTGTTTGGCTGGGCTCAGATGACGGTCGTCCACAGCGGAACAGTCGGGTCGATGGGTTATGCCTTTGCCGATTACGCAATGCGGATCTGGACGTTTCCTGAATGGGCCAACGCCTGGCTGGCTGCCGGAGCAATCGTACTGCTGACCGTTCTGAACCTCATTGGCGCGACGGCCGGCAAGTGGGTACAGAACCTGTTGAGTTCCGTCAAGGTACTTGGTCTGCTGGGCGTGATTGTCGCAGGATTCGCTGCACCCGCGAATGTAGAAACACATGGCGCATCCGGTGGGGTCGTGACTCCTTCGCTCGGTCTCGCACTTGTGTTCGTTCTGTATGCATATGGAGGCTGGAACGACTCAGCTTATGTCGCCACAGAAGTTCAGAATCGAGAACGCAATCTGCCACGAGCACTTCTGGTAGGCCTTGCGGGAATCACTCTGATTTACCTGCTGGTTAATCTGGCGTGCCTCCGCGTACTGGGAATCGATGCCGCTCGACAGACATTGACTCCGGCCGCCGATGTTGTGGAACGAGCGCTGGGTACGGCGGGCCGGCGTGCAGTGAGTTTGCTGGTGATGATCTCTGCACTGGGCGCCATTAACGGAATGATTTTTACCGGTGCACGAGTCTACGGAGTGATGAGTCAGGACCATCGCCTGTTCGCACGACTCGGTCCGTCGCACGCCCGACTGGGAGCGCCAGTCTTCGCACTGATCGCTCCGTGCCTGTTTTCTTTTTTGTTGATACTTGGTGTGGGTACATCGTTCGGTCAGTCCTTCATCGATCGACTTCTCGGCCTCATAGGTGTACCCGAACTACCCTGGGAGGAATATTTTGGTGGCTTCGAGACACTGGTCGCAGGAACGGCTCCCGTTTTCTGGTCATTCTTTCTGCTCAGCGGAATCGCGGTTTTCGTTCTCCGCTGGCGAGAACCGAATCTTGACCGACCGTTTCGAATTCCCTGCTACCCGGTTCCAGCAGTGATCTTTTGCGTCGTGTGTGGTTATATGCTCTTTTCGAGTGTCGCCTATGCTCGCTGGCTGTCGCTGCTGGGTTTTGCTCCGCTGGCAGCCGGTGTGCCACTAATTGGCTGGATTCGCAAAGGTCGTCAATCCTGAACGAACTACCGGCCGAAAGATGTTCGATTCAGGTTCGCTCATATAAGGCGTTTCTCCGGAGGCAGTTTAAGACCACAGAAGGTCACCTGTTTCGAGTGCGCACCGACCGATGCGGAAAGTCTTTGTTTTGATGCAGGATCGTGACCTGACCAGAAAAGCGACCCGGTTTCCTCTTTTGCCGTCACTGCAGCAAACGGATGGAGCTACCAGCCCAGGCATGGACGTTTCCAGCCAAGCCGGAATCGTGCAGAGTATCGAAGAGAGTTCCGTGATTCCGGATGCATTAAAAATGCATCAATCCGGCCATCGGCAAGGAACTGAGCGAGGTCGAACGGGTGATCACCGAGGATCGTAGCCTGGCGAATCAGGTGCGGTTCGCAGCCGTGGGTGCGCTGGTGAATCTGCAGACCGTACGGACGGCTCAGTGAAAGCTGTCACGGCCGGTGAACGCGCCGAGATGAACATCGAAAGCAGTGTCGGACGGAGAACGACCTTCACCGTCCGTCTTCCTCTGCGTGGCATGTTCGAGAAGCGTGAACTCAACGGAACGAACAGTTTGTGATTAGTCCGTCGTCGATGTTGAAGATGGCAGGTGTCACCAATTGGTCGGGGAACGTGGAAATCACCAAGAGTCTGATGACGAAACCCTGTGGCTAACAATGAACCGCCACTCATGACTGTCGCAGTGCAGGAACTATCTCAGTTCGTGCGGCGTGAATTGCAGGGGCGATTCCGGCGAGCGTTCCGGCGATTGCGGACACGATCAGCCCCGTGATGGCCAGACGAACTGATGGTGTGAACGCAATAGTGACGGCTTCGGCTCCGACCGACATGCTGCTGAGTTTAAGCATGATCATGGCGGCTCCGACCCCGATGATGCCACCTCCGATGCTGAGTAACACGCTTTCTGCCATCACCAGACGAAAAACTCCTGGACCGGAGAAGCCAATGGTTTGCAGAACTGCGTGTTCTTTGTTGCGATCCTGAACCGACATGACCGTCGTGGTGGCAACCAAGGACAGCACAAGGCCGACACAGGCGTAGCCGAGGTAGTGGGCCATGCCGATCAGTTGCGTCAGGTCGCCGAGGCTTTTGGCCTGGAAGACACCTTTGGGTCGAGTGTCGGTTTCGACGGGACCGCCTCGAAACATGTCGTCGATCTCTGCACATTTGGCAACGGGATCAACGCCTTCATTGAGCAGGACTTCCAACTGTGTCACTGTGCCGACGAGGTTCATACCTTTCCCTCGTTGCAGGAACTCAAGATGCGAGTAGATGTAGTTCTCCTCGGCGGGATCGTCACTATTGTAGATGCCAGCGATGTTGACGCTCAGGTCGCCGATGGAAAATTTGTCGCCGACTTTGATGCCTCGGCGACTGGCCACGGCCCGACCGACGACAGCGCTATCCTGATGTTGCTCAAATTCCGACCAGTTACCTGACGTTAGTTCAAAGTCACGGGCTTTGCGGAGTTTCTCAGATGGCACTCCGTAGAACACAACGACATCGAGACTCGCTCGACAGTTGTTCGTAAAAACCTGAACCGGGACGACTTCTCTCACTCCGTCGAGTCGGGCAATCTGTTGATCGTAGTCCTGTGGTAGATGACTTGTGGCCGGACAGAACTTGCTGGCCTGGAACGTGATCAGCGAACCCTTGGCTTCCTGCCGTCGTTGCAAATCGTTCATACCCTCCTGAACGGAACCGACGAAGCAAAACACGAACAGGGCGACGGCGGAACCACTCACAGTCAGAATCGTGCGTGAGCGGTGTCGCCACAGTGTTTTAAAGATGTATGGAACGAATTTGAACATGATTCGTGGAGCAGGTTTTAGCCTGCTGTTTCCTGCGATTCGCGGAATACGGCGGGCTCGAAGTCAGCACCACCAGTCTGCACAAGTTTCCCATAGTCGAGCCGGAACTGCTGGTCGGCAATCGCGGCGGCATCAGCATCGTGTGTGACCATCAATAGTGTGACGTTGAGTTGTTCTTTCAATCGTTTGAGCAGGTTGAGGATTTGCCCTGACGTGTCTGGGTCAAGGTCGCCGGTTGGTTCGTCGGCCACGACAACCTTGGGGTGAGCGACGATGGCTCGTGCGATACCGACTCGTTGTTCCTGTCCACCCGACATCTGACGGGGGTAATGGTCGGCCCGGTCGAGTAAATCCACGGCCTGCATTGCGATCTCGATTCGCCTGCGACGTTCGCTGCGTGACATCGGCAGCAACAGCAGCGGCAGTTCGATGTTTTCATACGCCGTCAGCACGGGAACAAGGTTGTGCGTCTGGAAGATGTAGCCCATGTTGGCCACACGCCAGTTCGCCAACTTCGTGTGAGACAGCCGTGTGATCTCGGTGCCATCGATGACGATGCTGCCGCTGTCGGGCTTGTCGATGCTGGCGATGAGATTCAACAAAGTAGACTTGCCGGTACCGCTGGCTCCCATCAACGAGACGAATTCACCTTGCTCGATGTTCAACGAGACGGCATCGAGCGGCGTGATTGTCTCATCACCTTTGTGGTATCGCTTGGTAACGTTTTTGATTTCGATGAGGGCCATTATTGGTTGACTTCTGTCGGGAGTCGGTGGATCGTGTCGGAATCGTCGCCACTTTGCTGGATGGTGTTGTTCGTTCCAAGCAAGGCGTCTTCGCTCACGACCTTGATGCGATCGTAGTCCTGCAAACCGTCACTTCCACCGGAAATGATTCGGCTGGAAATGGACAGGCCACTGGTGATCTCGACGAGTCCGTTGGAACTGACTGCTCCCGTTTGGATCATTGTCTTGCGTACGATCCCATTCGACTGATCGGCCAACCAGACGAAGGACCCGCCGTCGCCTTGATGGATGAGTTGTGAAAGAGTGTAGATTTTCAGCTCCTGCAGTGGTTCTGTTGTTCGTTCAGCTTGTTGCCTGGGAGCAAGAAATGTCACATCCACCAGCATTTCGGGCTTGAACACCGTTGGGGGATTGGGAATTCCCACTTTGACTTGCAGCGTGTTCTTCTGAATGTCGGCTTCGGAACTGACAAAGAGAACGTTGCCGGTCAAAGGCGATGATAATGCGGGATTGTCAATTTCAACGGGCTGGTTGAGTCTGACTTCTGGAATGTCCTCAAAGCGGACATCGACCCGCACCTGCAATGTGTCGGGCCGGTACATCGTGACGACAGTGCTGCCATCATACCCCGTCATCTGTGTCATGCCGCTGCCGATACGTGCGCCCGGATGAGCAATCAACCGGAACACTCGACCATCAATCGGTGCAACAATCGTCATTCGATTAAGTTGCAACTTAGCTTCGGCAACGACGACACTCGCTTGAATCACACGAGCCGTTGCCGCTCTGACTTGCGCCACGGACCCATCCTTCGCCTTGGTTTCGTCAGCGCGTAATTCCAGTTGTGTCTTGAGTGCATTCCGTCGCTGAACCAGCGCCGCCCGTTCTTTCCTGAACGATTCGGACCGATCACGCAGTTCTTCGACGAGCGCCTCACCAGAAGCGGCTTTGCTCCTGGCGATATCGATTTTGATACCGGCCACGACACCCTTCGCAGCGATCTTCCCGTCATAGTCCTTCTGCATGGCCTCGTAGTCTACTTCCGCTCGGCGAATCTCAAACGGCAGGTTTTTCAACCGCGTTTCAACCTTTGCCAGCGATACTTCAGCTTCACCGAGAGCAGCTTCGAGATGAACGGGTTGTTTAAAGCGTGTTTCGGCAGCAATGAGTGCGACTTTGACTTCGTCGAGTTCCGCTTCGCGAAGTTCAAGATCGGCTAAAGCCCGATCATGAGTGAGCTTCGCATCGTCCTTGACAAGTTCCGCAATCGGCTCACCGACTTTGACGAATTGATCCTCAACAACCAGCAGTTTCGCGACGACACCCGGTGCAAGTGCTGCAACTCGCACCGGAGTCGGTCGAGGTTCAATCCAGCCCGCGGCTTTGAACAGCGGCGTGCCTTCCTGCTGAACTTCGGCAGTCGTCGAAAACACGGGTACGACCGTCACGGCCTTTGGTGGAAAGATAAGGTCTCGTGACGCCCATCCCACCAGCGACAGAAAACCGAGGATCAACGCCAGCGGCAACACGTATCGAGTCAGCACGTGCCGCCGAGTGCGTATTCTCGGCTCGCCCGAGCTGCCACGGTCGATGGCCAGTTTTCGAAGATCAACGTCGGTACTCATGGTTCACATCACTTACTTCTTCACGTACACGCCACTGGCGAGCACGGTAAGGTTCCCTGCGTCGTCTCGTTTGGCTTTGCCTTTGACGATGACGGCGGAAAGTTCTTTGACTTCAAGTAGTTCTCGGGCGTCCGCTTTAACGAGGTCCCCGCCTTCATCGACGACCTTGATGAGCGCTACTGCATTCGGCAGCTTGGTGGTCTCGCAGCAATAGTCCCAAGGCTTTGGGCACTGATCGCCGGGGATGTCACTACACGCCTTGAGCGAAGCATCCACGATGGAGAAAGCCGCTCGGCCATCGATCCACGGGTTCTTGCTGCCACCAATCCGACCCGCGATGACCACATCATCGCCGTCGCTGGCGTCTTCACGAACCTTGATGACATCGCTGGCTCCTTCCGGCTCGGCGGTCAGCAGGAACTTCGAACCGTCCACAGCGGGTGCTGGATTCAAGTTCGATTGATCCGACGCCGCAGGGGTGGATGTCTCCTGCGAGCACCCGATCAGCAGCCCGACCAGCGCTGAGCAGGTCACATGTACAGCATACATCTTCATTTTCTTCTCCTGTGTTGAGCCGGTCACACCATGTGGCCGGCACTGAGTTCACACCGCTTTCAACCCATCGACGATAGACATTCGTAACGCTCGAACAGCCGCGGGAATGGCCCCAAAGAATCCGAGCGATAAACCAACACCGCAGCCGATCAGAACAGCCATGCCGTCGATACGAAGCAAGAACGCTCCCATCGTGAACCGTACTGCGGCACCGTTGACAAATACCAAGGCGATCAAAGCCGCCAGCAGACTTGCCGCCGACGCCAGCAACACACCTTCCTGAATCAAACTGACCACGATGGACCGCCCCACGAACCCAATGGTTTGCAGCATCGAAATTTCCGGAATGCGGCCAACTACAGAGCCATACATTGTATTCAGCCCAGCGAACACTCCTGCACCCGACACAAGCAGCACGACCAACCACGCCAGCCATCGCACCGGCCCATAGTCCTTCTGCAACGATGCGTAGTATTCGGTCTCCTGGATCACCTGCAGTTCAAGATCGAGGCGCTCTTTGCAGAACAGATCAAGGTCAGCGAAGTCGGCATCGGGAGCAAGCGTCAGAGCAACGATGCTTAGGTCTTGACGCTTCATCGCCTGCTGCAATTCATCGAGGCGACACCACGCTTCAGATTCAAACGCTGAGCCGCCCGCCGAGAACACACCGCTGATCCGCCATGTCCGGGTCTCAAATGTGATCGACTGACCGATGCTCGTCTCTGCTTCGGTGGCTCCAAGTTTCGCAGCAGCCATGCGACCGATCATGACCTCACCTGTTTTGGGCCAGTCACCTTTTTCTATCTCGACCTGACGACGAACAAGCAGGGCTGATTGTGTGACTCCACGCACCAGCCCCATTGATGGCTCACGCCCGCCAACCTGGACCTCTGTTCCAAGATACAACTCCGGTGACACATACTTCTGACCGAATCGCTCCTGAATCCCGGCGACACTGGCAGGAACGAGATCACTCGTCCGCATCGGAATCGAGGAGTATTCAAGGTTCGCGCCCATACCGAGCGAGAAAATTATTGCCGTCTGCGAATCACCACTAACAGCGAGCGACCGTTCCAGTCCCCGGATAAAGCCGACAACGACGAAGACCAATACGATCACCGTCGTCAGGCCCACCAACGTCAGCGTCGTTCGCAATGGGCGACGGAACAGGTTTCGAATTGCGTACTCCCAAGGGAGCAGTCGAAAGAACATGGCGTACGAGCTTCACAATCGAGTCCAACAAGCGGTTTATCTCAGCGCAGGACGGACCTTCGGCACCAAGACACAACTGGAGGGAACGTCAAGAGTCCGTTAGCACAAGCCGGGCGTGATCGCCTCCGGCTCCGAACTCTTTGCTCGGAACTCATCAGCACAATAACGACATGTGCAATATGCGCAGTAACCGGCCGTAGTTACCGCCATGACAATGCGAATGATACTCAATATCACGCCACCGGCACGCTGTCAGCTGGAGAACGAAGGAGACTTCGGTGTCAATCTGCGGCAGAAAGAACGAATCGGCAACATTGTTCAACTCAATTGGCTTCTCGAAGACCGCACCACCGCAAACGCCCTGACACGATGAATTGTTGGGGCCACGACATGGAATACGATTGTCCCTGTCAGGCAACGAATTCCTGTGACAGCAGCGAGCCGTTTCGCAAACCGAACAAGCCTGGTGCGAGGATTGCTTCGGCGAGCGGTACTGACCACCACAGCACAAACCATTACCACACCACAACGGGCAGGCAATGATCGCCACTGTCTGTAAAAGGAAAACAATCCGTCCAAACATCGTCAGATTCCTGAGTTGATTGTTCCATTCTACGTAACTCTTAAAGGAACGGCAATTGCAATTTCTCCTCGACGACTACCTGGCTCCCGTCAGGCTGCCGCTGAAAAGTTGCCCCTCCATGACTACCGAAGCGGCCCGAAGATCCTGCAATGAATTGAGATACGACAGACTGACTTGCACGTAGGTCTGCTGAGCCGTGAGCAATGTCAGATATTTCGTCTGCCCTTTTTCGTAGCCGTCCGTCACCAGCTGGAGAGACCGTTTTGCTCGGGGCACCATCCGTTCGCTATATCGATCAACTTGTTGCCGGGAGTTGGCAAACTGCCGATATACCACAGCGAGTCGGTCCTGAAGGTCGAGTTCCATCCGCTTGACTTCCCGTTTTTCTGCTATCCATTCGGCCTCGGCACTACAAATGTTGCCGTCGTTTCTGTTGAAGATCGGAATCGGAATCCCGACCTGCACGTTGGCCACGTCGTTTTGAGTGACGTTGTGGTGACGCACACTGACCCAAAGATCAACATTCGGAATCGGCTCTTTCTGCGCTCGACGAATAACAAGACTTGCCCGATCCACTCGTGTCCGAGCGGCATTCAAGGCGGGATTGCTGCCAAGTACCATCGCATAACAACTATCCCAGTCGAAACTCGGCAGGTCCGAGTCAAGCTCACCGGAAAGCTGCCTTGTTTGCATGGTTCGTAGCCCAATCACCGCCGTCAGTCGCCGCCAGACCTCGACGTTTACGTTCCGGGCATTATCATGGAGGATGCGCGCATCGTCGGCCCGGATTTCGGCATGCAACAGATCGTTCTCAGTCCCCAGCCTGCCGTCGAGCAACGTCTTGGTTGCCTTTACAAGATTATCACCGATGACGACCATTTCTTTCGTTAGCTCGACCCGACGCTGAGCTGCCAATGCATCATAGAATCGCATCCGAACGTCACTGAGAACCCGCTGTTCCTGTGCGTGAAACAGAAAGTGTGCTGCGTCAACTTCCTTTCCGGCAATGGCTTGATCCAGTCGCAGCTTGCCGCCGGTAATAAACCGCTGGCTGATGAAACCGCCCTGCGCTCCCGCAGTTCCCAGGTTCCCGATCTGCGTGGCATGATATCCCGCAACAGGATTTGGATACAGCCCCGCCTGCACCTGGCGTCCACGAGCCACCTCCATTCGAGCCGCAGCCGCCGCCAACACAGGATTGTTCTGAAATGCAATTTCTTCGAGGTCGGCAAGCGCCAGGGATCCCCGTTCACTTCCTCCATCAACGGAAGAGATGGCTTCATCAACAGCAGGGATGGCTCCATCAACGAAAGGAATGGGCAGTGGTTCAGGCTTCCGGAACCTGACAGCCACCACGTCGTTTTCAATGGTTGCTTGACTTTGGTGATCGGCTGGCCAGTTGCTTACATCCTCCTGCCAGCTGCTTGTCGTCGCCGGTCGTATGCACAGCGCAGACTGACAACCAGCGACCGCTGGAATCAGCAGCCATGACAGTGCAACAGTCCATTTGAAAAGCACTTGCAGATCTGCCTGTACAGCAAACAGAATTCAGTCCGCACCAGTAGCGTGACCGGCACTTCACCATAATCTGTATCGGTAATTCTGACTGGCGCAATTACATCAATTTTAGCAGCCGGCCAGGTATTCGCTCGTGCAGGACGCAAAAGTGTGGTTCTGACGGACAGCCAACTGGGTCAACTGGTGTCCGAATTCGGCAGGACGGCCGGAATTGAAACTGACCCGGACAACGGAAAGTTCACGAACTGAGACGCTCCTTCGCGAACCGCTGGGCATCTGAGCTGACGCCGGTTGACCTCGAGGAACTGGTGCGATACCAGTCCATCGAAACGACGATGAAATACTACGTCAGCCGACAGGCCAACGAGCTGACTGCCAGACTCCATACTCGCATGGCAGAAGGAAAATGTGGCGTGCAGGTGTATTCCGATAGGAACGTCGCGCAGTTCAGCGGAAGCAGCATGGCAAACTCGTGAGTCCGACCTTTGTCTTAGCGGTCGTCGTTTTAGTCACCATCCAGACGCAATAGAATTAATTGATCATTGTTCGCCGTTGTTAGTTCATGTCCGTTGTTCAGTTACAGAGGGAAGAAGAGCTCGTTGGATTTTCGGCCACACCCAAGTTCAGGCACCTGATCCAGTCGAGCGACGTAGTCCAGCGCCGTTTCAACCGGCGTCTCATGTCTGCTGATGAAACGACAGGGAACTCATCGCCACAGAAGGCCGTTTTCTGTACAGTTGGAATACGGCCAGCGAAGGAATGCTTGAGTGGACGTTCAGGCGTTCCCTACTTGACGAGATTTCTTCGACCAAAACTGACACAGCCACGTGTGTGTGGACTTGCGCACTCAGGTTCGCATCCGGGAACTGCTCCTGATGGAATACGAATACAATCCAGACTATCCCACCATCGACGACCTGCGTGCCCGAGCCCGCAGGCGGATTCCTCGGTTCGCATTTGAGTACCTGGACGGCGGCTGCAACGATGATGTCAATATGCATCGGAACACAGCAGAGATCCGTGATGTGCAGTTGGAGCCATACTATCTGCGGGACCATTCCGGTGTTGACCTGAAAGTGGACATGTTTGGCCATGTCTATGACGCGCCTTTCGGGATTGCACCCATGGGTCTGCAGGGCCTGATCTGGCCAAAGGCTGTGGAAATTCTGGCCAGGGCATCCTTTGAACATAATATTCCTTTTATCCAGAGTACGGCAACAACCAGCAGTATTGAGGACGTGGCGGAAATCACACAGGGCCGCGCCTGGTTCCAGCTTTATCATCCGACCGAAGACAGCCTGCGGGACAAGCTGATCACACGGTCGAAACAGGCCGGCTGCCCGGTTCTGGTGGTCGTATGCGATGTTCCGTCGGTCGGATATCGTCCACGCGACATTCGAAATGGTTTGGCCATGCCCCCCAAAATGACGATTCGAAACATGCTTCAGATCGCTGTCAAACCCGGCTGGGCAGTTCGGACACTGATGACTGGTCGTCCAAATTTCGAGGTCCTGAAGCCGTATATGCCGCCGAATCTCAGTCTGGCGAATCTTGGACGTTTCATGAAACATGCATTTGTGGGGCGCCTTACCGCAGAAAAAATTGCTCCCATCCGAGACATGTGGAAAGGCAAGCTTGTGTTGAAAGGTATTGCAAGCGAAGAGGACACTGAGGCGGCCATCAAACTTGGAGCAGATGGTATCATTGTTTCCAATCACGGGGGGCGGCAACTGGATGCGGCCGAGTCGTCTATCGCGTCGCTGAAGAAAATCGCCGAAAACTACGGAGACCGTCTGGTCGTTATGATGGACAGCGGCATCAGGTCAGGACCGGACATCGCGAGAACACTGGCCTGTGGGGCACAGTTCACATTCCTTGGACGGCCTTTTATGTATGGTGTCGCAGCTCTGGGAAAGTCAGGAGGTAATCATACGATTGCTGTCCTGAAGGCGCAATTACAGCAATTGATGGAACAGATCTGCTGTGAGAGAATTGGAGATTTCCCGAATCATCTGATTCGTGATCCAACAGCCTGTCAATAGCAGGCTCGAGTGAATGACCAGGGCCAGAACGGTGCCTCATCTTGTATCGACGTTCCATCCGGGCAGGTACGCCGGATCTTTAGAATGTCCCTCAGTATTGGTTCACCGGAAATCATGTTGCAGCGAATTACTGACAATCTGGCCTGGATCAAAGACACCTGCAGCGTCTATGTGATCATTCGAGGCGACTCCACCCTGCTGATCGACTGTGGCACGCATGTGCTGCCGCAGTCGTTACAGAATGCGGACATCCCTCCGGTCGAACGAGTGCTGCTGACACACTTTCACCGCGACCAGTGCGCTGCAGCTGCGGCATGGAGGGAACGCGGTGCCGAGATTGTGATTCCGTTCGTGGAGCGGAGGTTCTTCGAGGAAAGTGATCTGCTCAAGGCGTCCTACGACACCTGGCATAACTACGACAGCTATTACCCAACCTTCGGCGCGCTCCATGATATAGGCGCGGACCACTATGCGTTTGACTATGAAGCGATTTCATGGCGAGGGATTGAATTCGAAGTAATCCCGCTTCCCGGCCATACATTCGGGTCGGCTGGCTTTCTGTTTGAGTGCGACGGCAAACGCATGTTGGCATGCGGTGATTTAATATCTGCACCCGGCAGGCTGCACGAATACTTTTGGAGCCAGTGGAAGTACATGGATTTCAAGGGACATGCCCATCATCTGGAGAGCCTGAAGACGGCGGCATCGCTCGGGGCCGATCTGATCCTGCCTGGGCACGGCGCACCATTTGAATCGACTCAGGAAGCGTTTACCGATCTGCAGCAGCCACTGGAGGAATTATACGAACTGTTCCACGCCAGACCGTACGACTATTTTCATCCTGTGTTTCGACACGTCTCAGACCATGTCGTCGAAATATCAAATTCAAGTGCTTACACATATATCGTCCATGACGACGACGGCCACGCGCTCATGATCGACTGTGGGTATGTATCCACTGATCCGATCGCAGCAAATCCCTCACGGTTCATTGATCATTTGACGCCCAATCTGGAAGCGGAACTCGGCATTCACACTGTCGAATGGTTCCTTCCAACACATTATCACGACGATCATCTGGCCGGCTATCCGGTAATCCGGCATCGATACGGCACACGCGTGGTATCGTCTCCCGAGTTGAAAGACATTCTGGAACATCCTGAGCGCTACGATATGCCCTGTCTGGCACCACGCGGCATAAAGGTGGACTGCGTTGTTCAGCGAGGAGACGCATTTCACTGGCGGGGCATTGATTTGTTTGTCGAGCAGCATCCTGGCCAGACCTGGTACCACCAGCTCATCCGTTTCGAGGTCGATGGCCTGCGGTTCCTGGTGATCGGGGACAATATTTCCGGACTGAGTTTTGCCGAACAACGGGACCATATCCATTCGTTTATTCCCAAGAACCGAACTCCCGTGACCAGCTACCAGGATATGCCAGCGCAGATCCTGGACGCAAATCCGGACATTCTGCTGACCGGCCATGGCCGGGCCGTGCCACATGATCGGAATCAAACGGAACGCTGGCAGGTCTGGATGGACCGCTGGCAGGAGCTGTTCACGCAAATCATCGACCAGCCACATCCAAATCTGGGAATGGACCCGGCCTGGATAGAATTCTATCCCCATAAAGTCCGCATTTGTCCTGGGGATACCGTTATGTTCACCATCCGTATCACAAATCATGAACCGGACACGGCGCTGTGTAAACTGGAATTTCGTTCAGTCGATGGAGTAGAGCTGACGCCTGCAGCGACGACAATCGAGGTGGCTGGTAGTGGCAGGGCATCGTGCGAGTTGAGTGTCACGTTTCCGAAAGTGTTCAAAACCCACGCGCTGCCCGTGATAGCAGACGTAACATGGCAGGGCCGCGCCCTCGGCGAAATGGCTGAGTCCATAGCCTATTGGTAACGTCTGCGCTCACTGACAGGCATGGTCGGAAGACTCAAGGCAGCCGCGCGCCCAACATCCACCAGAGTGGAATATAGTGCGCAGGTGATCCCTGACCGTACCTGCGTCCGGTGCTGATGTCCTGGCACTCGTAATAGCTGCCGCCGGGTGCTCTCATCCCCTCGATCCATTCACTCAGGCAGGCATACAAAGGCGTACGTGTGTAGACCTGTTCACCCGCAGCAAGATCGTAGTGTTTCATCATGATGGCCACAGCCATGTTCGCGCGGATGTTGACGTGGTCGGATGTGGCCGCGTTGTGCCGGAAGGAAGTTTGTCGACTGTCATGTCGGCACGACGGTGCCGCGAGGAGCGCGTTAATGCCTGGCATCAGGACTGACTCAAGGTGTGCAGTACCTGTCGCCGCCAGCAGCAGGGTCATTCGCACAGACAACACAAACGGGAAATCGCATGCTGCATCTTTCACAAATCTATCAATGACCCGGCGGATGATCGGGTCCTTCTTCGAGGCAAACTGCGGCAGAGTCTCTTCCCATGCCCATGCCGCAAGGGCAGCGAATTCCGGCGTCATGTGGTGCCAGTCACCCTGCGAAAAATCCCAGCGATGAAACATGGCGGCCATACTTTCTCGCGCGGGTTCGACGACTGAATCATCATTGGTAACACGATGGTAAATCCCCAGATTGAAGAGGTTAGTTGGTGTCGCGTAACCTTCTTCAACAACGCGGTTCTGTTGCTGCCAGTTTTTCCAGTCATCTTGCAGGGTGTCCGACACGGGGTGATCCCACCACCAGTCAGTGCTCCACAACTTGTCGATTCGGACATCGATCGTTCGGTACAGCATGCGCCGGGCCGCCTCAATGCAGCGGTCGTCACCGAGAATCTGTCCTGTAACGGCCAGAGTACCAGCGTGCTGCGACCGATAGACACCGCTCTCCGGCCACAATGATTCCTCAGGGTGAAACAGACCGTCTTCCGACACTCGAGGGATAACGTAATCTATGATGGCCCTGGCCGCGGACAGATGTTTCCGGTCAATTCGTTCAATCATACGCTGGCTGTTCCGTCACATTCTGCGACCGGAGCCTGAGATCGGCCGGGAGTCCCGCTCGTTTGTTACACTCATAGTACGTGTGGTCCTGTTCCAGCCACGACTGCTCGGTATTATGTGTTGGCTGGTGCAGGCAACAAACGAAAGAGGGTCAAAGTGGCAAGCGTACCACAGGAACCCAGCCGAGACAGCCATACTGTGGAACGACAGCAACTTAGTTCAACCGCCGACATAACGACGCGTCGGAGGCTGGCCCTCACGCTCATTTGTTTGAGCAGTTTGACAGTCTACACCTCGGTTTTCCCTGTGTTCGCCACTCAGATCTGCGATTTTTTTTCGCTGTCTAACGAACAATTTGGCTCTCTGATGGGAATGCAGAGCCTCGGCCGTGTTGCGGCACTGCTGGTCGTGGGACCGCTGATTTCCTGGTGCGGTGTACGAAGGATCGCTGAGCTGGGAATCCTTGGATGCGGAGCAAGTTTTCTGCTGCTTGGCATGGGCGGCGGAATCGGTTTGTTTCAATGCGGCTTGACGTCGCTGGGGATGTTCATTGGCGTCGGCAGTGTCGCCCACCCTTCATTTCTGTTTGCTATTTTTCCTGGAATCAAACGACGAGTTTTTTCGGTCAAGCTGGTGTCTGTCGCCGTCCCGGGCATCCTGCTTCCGCTGGTGGCGGGCAGCCTGTTGCGCTGGTCCGGGACCGGCGGCGATGAGACCTTTCGCTGGGTGCTGTACGTACCATTCCTGATGGTCGGCAGCACTCTGGTCGCAGGCGGGTTACTGATGGCCCTGAAAAGTTACACTGTCGAGGAATCCGCTGACTCAGAACAAACGGGAGTGAGACAACTGCAGGCGCGCAGCAGAATTCGACTGCTGCAGCTGCTGAATATCAGGTCGCTACTGGTGATTGTGCTGATCAGTCTTCATGCGTCGGCTGATACCACCATATATACCTTTCTGCCCATGTTCATGGAGAATCATTTCGACCACCTGCCAATCAAACCTGCCTATGCTGTCGCCGGGCACGGATTGGCGTATTTGGTCACACGCGGGCTGCTGTCAGTGATGCCGGAACGGATTGCACAACGAGCAATTCTGTGTCTGTCCGGCCCGATTGGCGGAATGAT
Organism: Planctomycetota bacterium; assembly: GCA_963581585.1. GTDB lineage: Bacteria > Planctomycetota > Planctomycetia > Planctomycetales > Planctomycetaceae > S139-18. The sequence continues at coordinate 11,709 of CAUZPL010000044.1, read as the reverse complement.
TCTGATTTTTTCGATCTGGTCGGGCAACGCGATGTACGTACCTGTGTTGTATACACTGGCCTGTTTCTTTGTCGCGGCAGAATTTCCCGCGTTGGTCAGCGAGTTGCCATCACGTTCGATGGGCAATCTGGGAACGGTTCTTGCAGCCTCATATCTGGTCACTGAACTGGCCAAATTCGTCATGTTGAAGCTAACCGGAAGGGTGGCTGATCAAACGGGCGATTACCGAGTTGCGCTGACCTTCGCGGCTGGCGGATTCGTCGCCTTTGGGGTCATTGCGTTTCTCACTGGTTTCGGACGGCCGGCTGTGGAAGAAAACTGTCCGTCGCACGGATAACTTCAGCTTTGTGGCAGGGCCATGGCATGTGGCACATGTAATTTTGCGTGAGCTTGCTTTCGGCCGATACACCGTCACTGTCTGAAATCCCGCGGACCGACGCCGGCGAGCAAATCACCCACAACTGACACAGACAAGGGCGAACTCAACTCTGATCTGGCTGAGAGAACCAGGGGGAACAGCCCCTGACAAACTGCCCCCTCACCAACCGCCGACTGACCGGAACGTTCCGTACCGCAAATGTTTCCCAGAACCCCCAGACGCCTCTGTGTTTTTTTTGCGCAAACTTCTGGCCCCCGCCACCAAAGCAGTTCACGGTATGCTGGACATCGACGCTGTGATCCATTCTGGTGTCTGCGCCAGCGTTGACATATCCTTGCCTTCTTTCCTCCGGTTTCGCCAGGAGTACTCCATCGTGCGTCGGTTCAGTTTGATCATTCTGGCGGTTGTTGTCGGTCGCGCTTATGCAGCCGATCCTCTGCTCGAAACCAACAACATCTTTCCGCCCGGAAACAAACATGCGCATTCCAGCAGCATCGTCGAATGTCCGGATGACAGTCTGTTAACCTGCTGGTTCTACGGAAGCGGCGAGCGCAAAGCAGATGACGTCGTCGTCCAGGGGGCCCGCCTGAACAAAGGGGCCACATCGTGGAGTCCCGTGTTCCTGATGGCTGATACGCCCGGATTTCCGGACTGTAATCCGGTTTTGTTTATTGACTCCACAGACCGGCTTTGGATGTACTGGATCTGCGTGCTGGCGGAACGCTGGGAGTGCAGTCAGTTGAAATATCGCCGAGCTGATGTGGCCAGCGGTGCCGGTGTACCGAAATGGGACTGGCAGGACGTCATCCAGCTCAAACCCGGACCAACGTTTGGTACGGCGATGAAGGTACGATTTAACCAGTTGGGCGTCAAAAACGGAATGTGGGCGGAATATGCAAAACCGTATCACCGGATGCTTTTGGAATCCGCTGATGACCCCTACAAGCGACAAACGGGCTGGATGACTCGTACGCATCCTCAGACGCTGCCGAGTGGCCGAATCCTGGTACCGCTGTACTCGGATGGCTTCAATACCGCGCTGATGGCAATTTCAGATGACCATGGCGAAACATGGCGAGCCAGTTCGCCGATTGTTGGTTTGGCACCGATTCAGCCCACGTTAGCTCGCAGACGTGACGGAACGCTGGTCGCGTTCTGCCGCGATTCCGGCGGGCCACCTGCCCGTGCGCTTGTCTCTGAATCGAAGGATGACGGAGAGACCTGGTCTCCGGCGATTGATTGTGACATCCCCAACCCGGGCTCCAGTCTTGAAGTCATACGGCTGGCTGACGGACAATGGCTGTTGATCGCCAACGATACTGAACGTGTGCGTAATCGTCTGTCTGTGATGTTGTCGGACGATGAGGGATATTCCTGGACAACCAAACGTCAGGTGGAACCGAGGGAAGAGCCAGGCCAGTTTGATTATCCGTCCGTCATCCAGTCGCGCGACGGCATGATTCATCTGACATACAGCTGTACGACTGCCTCCGGCCGCTGTATCCGTCATTGTGTATTCAATACAGAGTGGGTTGAAGCCGCCGAGTGATTCACAGCTCTCACCACAGAAGTCTGTATCCAAAAGATGTGCTTCACACCCACAGGTTTGTTGTTAGTACGCTTCCTGCAGATTGCACAGGATTCAATTGGAACCAGTTCCGTTTTGTTTCCTGGAGCAGTGTAAAACACCCTCAGGAATCTCTGTTTTTTTGTTTTCTTTCTTTGATCTTCAGGTGAACATGAAATTTTCCGGTGGAGAGGACATTCCGCTTGATCAGGTTCTCGCCAGCCGGTTACGATTTTGCGAGGGGAAAAATGACCTCCGGAATACAATCACAAGGAATTCCATGAAGTCGTTTCCGGCAACAAGTTTTCTTGTAGTGATGACAGTTCTCCTGATGGACTGTTTCGTCTGGGCAGGTCCGCGAGGCAGGGCAGGTGTCCCGCCTGCGCGACGCCCCCACGACGGACTTCCTCCGGGATCAACCGATCAGGCAGCCGGTCGGATAGATGCTTACATGCAATCGTACTGGATGCGGACTGGTGTCAGTCCGCTCTCCGTGATTGACGATGCAACATTTCTACGACGTGCCAGTCTGGCGCTTAACGGTATTTCACCGACCCCGAACGAAGCTCGTGCCTTTCTTGACAATGATCTGCCCGAAAAGCGTGCATTGAAAGTGGACGAACTGCTCACTCGCAGTCGCTACGCTGACTACTGGGGTTTCCGTTTCAGAGAATGGATCACACAGCTTCGTGAGGTCAAGGGTCAGAGTACAAACCGGGTGTCGCTCTACTACTACTGCCGCCAGGCGATGGCTGAGAACCGCAGCTGGGCACGCATCGCCCGTGACCTGCTGGCCACCGACGGCGATGTGAGTCAGCACGGCTGGGCGAATTTTGCCCTGTATTTCGACACCGAACCCAACGAGGTCGCTGAGGCGGCCTCTCGCATGTTCCTGGGCACAAATCTTTCCTGCGCACAATGTCACGACGATCCTTATGTCGATCAGTGGAAACAGAAAACATACTGGGGCATGGCCGCTTTTTTTTCCCGTGCAAAAATCCAGGGGCCTTCGGATTCCTATTATGATCGATTTCCACTTGAAGCACGCCCGCCCACCAGTGTCAGCACTCTTCCGGGCGGCGACGCCGCCGTTGATGGTGAGTGGGGAGACGTGAGAGCGTACGTTGAGGTCGATCAGGGTGAAGCAAAGCTTCCAGGTACCGACGGCCAGGAAGTCATCATGCCCATGCCGCTTGGAGGCGCGACGATTGCGGATGCAGATATGCTGCAGGAGACCCGACGCGCTCAACTTGTTTCATGGATCGTGGACGAAGACAACCCGTTTTTTGCCCGTGCTGCTGTGAACCGAATGTGGCTGGCACTCACCGGACTTGGTTTCGTCGATTCCTTCGACGGGTTTTCTCCACTTGTTCCTGTCCGTCATGAGGAGCTGCTTGACCTTCTTGCTCAGGAATTCTCAGCTCACAATCACGACTTCAAGTGGCTGATGCGAACCATTGTGTTAAGTCAACTGTTTCAGCTGGAACACAGCAACGATCTGCAGGTCAGCGAAACATGGCACGCAATCCCTCCACGACTGTTGAATGGCGATCAGTGGCTTGATTCGATTGTCAGAGCCACCGGAGAAGAGGAAAGAATCTATACACTGGCCGCCGAAATCGCACCTCTGCTCGAACAGGAGCACGCCGACAGACTCGCCGGGGTCGTCCCCTGGGATCCCCGATCGGAGCAAACAGAGAAATCCACGATCCCTCCACCTCCAAAAGACTCAGTCGAGCAAAACACGGTGCAGATTCGTCTGGAACAGCTGCGAGAGGAATATGCAACGATTGGCCGGCGCGTGGCACACCTTCGGGCTCGAGCCAGGGCTCCCATGAGTCCGCTGACAGAGGCACTGATGTCAATGAACGGCGAGATCGCCACGACTTCACTCCAGCACGGAACAACGGCCACACGGATCGCAAAGCTGCCAACACACAAAGAACGGGCCGAGGCCGGTTTTCTGACCGTGCTGGGACGCCTTCCCGTGAATCGTGAATTTCAAATCCTGCCGGACACGGTCGCCTCAGACCCCGCAGCAGCCGTTTCGGACCTGCTGTGGACGCTTCTGCAGACGACAGAGTTCCGAACGTATTGAGAAACATTGACCTATGAGATGCCAGCCGGCCCACCACAACCAGCACCACACACCGCTTACCATGTCCACACGACGTGGAATGTTCAAAGTTTCGCTCTCGACCGCACTCGGAACGATAATGGGGCCGACGCTTCTCACCGCGTTTTCCGGTGACACAACGAGGCGATACGACTCCGGAAAGTCAGTCATTCTTTTGTGGCTGGAAGGCGGACCGTTTCAGACCGATACGTTTGATCCCAAGAGGTCCTCGAACGAGAAACTGGGCTATAAGTATCGGCCGATGTCAACTCCGTCGCCGGACCTTAAAATTGCTGAGAGCCTGCCGCTGCTGGCTGCACAGGGGAGGGACCTTACGGTGATCCGATCCATGGTCAGCGTCGAGTTTGATCACAGCCCCGCACAGTATTACATGCACACCGGATGGCGCGGAACCGGTTCACTTCAGGCACCTGCTATCGGATCGATTGTTTCCCACGAACTGGGGCCCCAGCCAGGGGCAGGCCTGCCCGCATTTGTGTCGATCGGAACGGCTGGATTCCCGTCGGGCTATTTTGGCCCGGCACACATGCCGACAGTTGTTTGGGACCCCACACAGCCGCCCGAAAATCTGGGATTGCCGTCTGGAATCCACCCGGACACGTTCGCCAGACGATTGGGATATCTGAAGGCCCTGGAGGCGGGCGATCCCACTCAGACATTCGCCAGTCGATTTCGTGTGGGACGTCAGGAAGCAGTACGCTTCATGCGTTCGAGGCAGCGCGGTGCGTTCGATATCTCGTGTGAATCCGAGACATCTCGGGAAGGTTACGGGCGCACCACGTTTGGAGACAGCTGCCTGCTGGCACGCCGCCTGGTCGAAGCCGGCGTCCGCTTTGTGCAGGTGCGTCAGACAGGAGATCATCCCGCAGGCTACGACACACATGAAAATCATTACCCGGTACACGATCCTCTTATTCGGGATCTGGATCGCGGGATGTCCCGACTCATCGCTGACCTCAGGCTGCGCGGGATGCTTGAAAGTACTGTCGTCATTGCCGCAGGCGAATTTGGACGAACTCCGACTATCAACAACAACCAGGGGCGGGATCACTGGACGAAAGGCTTCAGCATTGCGATCGCCGGAGGTGGATTTCGTGGGGGGTGTTCTTATGGTGCGATGAATGCGACTGGTCAGGAAATTGATGCGGATCCCGTTAGCGTGCCGGACTTTCTGGCAACACTCTGCCAGGCAGTGGGCATTAACCATCACAAGGAGTACATCGACGATTTCAGCCGTCCTATTAAGCTGGTCGATGAGGGCAATGTGATCTCCAGAATTTTGGTTTGACGACGCAACTGCCGTATACAGTGTCGGAACTGAAGGGTGCACTCTGCAGCCGGTGCATCCACGAAATTGACACCTGGACTTGTGAAGGATTTCCACAGAGCTGAGCCAGCAGCCAGGTTGTCCCGGCGCATACTGTCAGCGTCGCTTCATAATGAACGCAATCAGATTACGCCTGTGGTCGTTACTCAGTGAATCCAGCAGACCATCCGGCATCAAGGATTTTCCGGTATTCTGGCGTTCGTCAATATCCGCAACTGCAATAACAGTCTGTTCCTTGTCCGTTTGCAGGGTCAGCGTCTGAGACGTTTCCGCAACCACCACACCGGTGATGATTCGTCCGGAGTTCAACGCAATCACTGATGTCGTAAACTGTTTGGGAACAACTTCGCTGGGATCGACGATGTTCACCAGCAGATAATCCAGATTGTTTCGATTGCCTCCGGTCAGGTCGGGACCGATCCTGCCTCCTTCGCCATATAACCTGTGACAGTTGGCACACAGTTTTTTGAAATGGGCTGCTCCGTTTGCCAGGTCCGCCTCGGCAAGAAATTCGTCCGACAATTCCTCTTTCAGACGGCCAATTGCGCCGATTCTGGCTTCTGATGACAGATTGATTACACCCCATTTGCTTTCGATGACCCTGGTAATGAATGGGTCATTGAATGCCAGCAGCTGCCTGACATGGGTCGCCGTCAGATCGCTGCTGTCCACTCGTCCGTCATCAACTGCATTTGCCAGGGCAATCGCATTTGATTTTCGGCTGCACATCGTGTCCACCGCAGTGTCTCGGACTCCTGTGCCTGCCGCGGTATAGCGCAGACGTTCCCAGTTTTTGAGTAATTCCACGGGAATTGTTGGATCATCGAAATTGGCCAGAGCTTTTGTGACATCCATGCACACGGTCCGGTCGCCAAGAAGTTCTGTTAAAACAGCCACCGCCAGAGAGTCTTTTGCTGCACCAAGTGCATGGATTGCACGACTGCGCACCAGGTGATGTTCTTTCCTGTCCGCGGCAATGGCTCGCAGGTCAGCAAGGGCCGTGCCATCACCGAACATGACAGACAATTCCGACACCATGGCGTTAATATCAGGGTCATTCATGCTGCGGTAATTCAGAACAGTTTCTTTCCATCCGTTTGGTGCAGACAGACGAACCTGACCGCGCAATCCGTCGAGAACGGCTGTCAGAAAACTAACCGTTCTCGCTCGGTGGTCGTCGAGCCTGTCCGAAGGAGCGGCCAGCGACGCCCGACTTCGGTGTAACAGTTCAGGACTCAGTTCAGAACGCGTTCGATCCCAGTCGGAGGCCCACCGTCGCACATAATTTCGCCGCAGCCGGGAATCGGACATGTCCGCGAAATAATCTCTCAGATCGGGATAATGGGGTTCAATCCCATACCAGATCAGACGACTCAGCTGAGGATCAAGACTGCGAGATTCACCGCTGGACGATGGAACTGTCAGACCTGCCACAACCTGCGTCCCCAAAGATGCCGAAGAACCAAAAGGCATTTTTTGTACTGCGGATGCAAGACAAAGTCGGACGTGCGCTGACGGATCCTGATGACTCATGCGGATAAGCGTCTTCGCCGCACTGTCAGTCATTTTCGGATTTTCAACCGCCAGTCGAATCCCGATTCCCCGGACATGTTCATTGCGGGATGTCAGAAAACATTTAAGTGTCTGCCAGTCGATACATCCCGGCGAGACACCGGTCATTGCCAGAGCTAACCAGGCAATATTGACACTCAATGATTTCTCACCGCCGAATTCAATGACTTTCCGATAACGAGGCAGCATCAAACACTCTGCCGGATCAATTTTTCCTGCGGCCACACGTTCGACAACGATCCGCGCAGCCCGCCGTCTGGCCCACTGGTTTTCTCCCAGCAAGGCGGTCTCGAGCAGGTCCCTGTTGGATCTGTGACTGTCGGCAGTACTGTTGAAGACCACGGTATCGGCGGGAGAAGGATTCTGATCGCCCCACATGATTCGGTAGATCCGACCACTGGTTCGGTGCACGCCGTCACGGTCATGACACTCGCCGTTGTCAGCCCAGTCGCTGAGATACACGCAGCCGGCAGGCCCGTACCTGAGTTCGACACCGCGAAACCACGGCGTATTGACTTTCAGGAAATTGGGTTCGTGCCTTGCCGCGTACGTGCTTGCGTCGGGTTCGAGCCGGTCAACATTCACACATCGTCCATGCGTATTGCACATAAACATCTTTCCCCGGTATTCCTCGGGAAAGTTGTCACCGTAGTAGATCATTCCACCGCAGTGACTGTGTCCTCCACCGAATTTATCCGCTGTGCCGTCCCGACTTTCAGACCACTTTCCGCTGACGTCCCAGTGGTAATGATCACTGCACGGGCCCATTAATTCATAGGAGTGAGGATTAAAGTCCAGGCCAAACATTCGTTCATAACGGGCTCCCGGAATCACATGCCAAAGATGACCATTGACGTTATTTGTCATAAACATCTGGCCATTTTCGTTGTAGTCCAGTCCCCATGGATTGGTTGTACCATGGCAAACAACCTCAAAGATGTGTTCTGTCGGATGAAAACGCCAGATTCCGCAGTTGATTGGATGCCGTTCTTTTTCAGGTGTATCGGGTGTTCCGGGCATCGACGAGTTCGTAATTCCATGACGGCCGTAGAGCCATCCATCGGGGCCCCACAGCAATCCGTTCACAAAATTGTGAACGGCTTTCCTGTTCCAGCCGTTGAGCATTTCCACCGGTTCAGCATCCGGAATGTCGTCACCATCTTCGTCGGGAATGAAGGATAGTGTGCCGTCGTTGAGAACCCACAGGCCACCGAATCCCCAGATCAGTCCGGTGAGCATATTGCCCTGATCCCAAAAAACCTTCCGAATATCATGTTGTCCGTCCCCGTCGATGTCCTCCAGGATAATGATTCGGTCCCGATGATCGGAATCGACATTTCCTTCTTTGTTATACGTGTAATTCTCGGCAACAAATATGCGGCCGCGGTCATCGAAATCGAATGCAATCGGCTGCCTTACATCCGGTTCACCGGCAAACAGCGTCACGTGGAAACCATCGGGCAGGATAAACAGGTCCGGCATTTCCATCGCTGATGGCGGCGATTCACCAGGTGCCTGAGTGTTGACAGGATCCGGAAAGTCTTCAGCATCGCATTGTCGGACCGATCCGGCGGTAAGCATAAAAATCAGGATCACTTTTGGCCAGGTCGCTGATGAATACATTCATTGTTCCTTGGAGGCAGGCTGAGCATCTGCCAATTCGTCTGGAGGTCAGCAGATTACCCCGACTTGCAACTGCAACTTAGAACAAAGATGGATTCATAGCAATTCGGCGCCAGCCGGACAATTGCACTGAATGAAATACAATGCAGAGCATTATTCAAATACAGAATGAGCTCCACTTGTTTGATACGAAATCGACGCCATAGACCTGGACGAACCTGCAGAAGAACGCAATGGCTAACTCACAGCTGATTCCATCGGCAGGTCCAATGCTGCCAGAATGGCTGGGATGTCATTGTCAACCACAATGGGGGCGTTGGCGTATGGCGTTTCAGTAACGCTGTTGGCTGTGAGTTTCTTTGCACGCAGTGATTCATCCGTTGAATGGTAGGCCACCGTTAATTCCGGATCTTTCAGTTGATGGCCGGTGAGCACGCAGGCCACGCGATCGTCCGTATTAATCAATCCTTCTTCACGAAGCTGACGAATTCCTGCAATCGTGGCTCCACTGGCCGGTTCACAGCCAAACCCGAATGCAGCAATCATCGCTCGTGCATCCACAATCTCCTGATCAGTGACACTGCGGACGACGCCGTCGCAGACTGCTAGAGCACGTAACGCCTTCTCAAGATTCACCGGACGATTAATTTCAATCGCAGACGCCAGTGTGTGGGCGCGTTCGTTATCACGGTCCATCTGACCGTAATAGCTGCCCACTTTTGTTGTGTCCAGGTCACCTGAATTCCATGACAGACCATATGTGTTGACCAGTTTTTCCAGCGTATCTGCGCCCGACGCATTAATGATTGCCAAACGAGGGATCCGGCTGATGAGACCGAGATGTTTAAGTTCATCGAATGCCTTGCCGAACGCACTGCAGTTCCCAAGATTCCCGCCAGGAACCACGATCCAGTCCGGCACTTCCCACCCCAGCCCTTCCAGGATGCGGAACATGATGGTCTTTTGGCCCTCCAGGCGGAATGGATTCACACTGTTACACAGGTAAAGGGGATGCTGTTCACAGATTTCCCGGACACGGGCCAGAGCGTCGTCGAAGTCACCCCGAATCTGAAGTGTACGTGCCCCGTAGTCCAGAGCCTGGGATAACTTGCCATAGGCGATCCTCCCGCTGCCCAGAAATACCACACACTGAAACAAACCGGAGACACCAGCATAGATCGCAAGCGATGCACTTGTGTTTCCGGTGGAAGCACAGGCAGTCATTCTGGCACCGACCATGTGGGCATGGGTCGACGCGGCCGTCATTCCATTGTCTTTAAAACTCCCGGATGGGTTCAGACCTTCATACTGCAGAAACAGACAGCCCGGATTCATGCCGATCTGAACTGCCAACCGGTCATTTTTCTGCAAAATGGTCTGGCCCTCACCGATGGTGACAATTTTTTCCGTCGGTGCGAAAGACAGCAGTTCACGGAACCTCCATACACCACTAAAATCCAGAGCCTGTCGCCGACTGCTCCAGCGAGTTTCAAAGGTTTTCAGGGACTGTGGTACCGCGATTCTGTCCCACTCGTAGCGAATATCCAGGAGACTGGAGCAGCGCGGACAGGCTGTGAGAATCTGCCCGATGTCCCAGGTGGCTCCGCACTGACGGTTCATGCAGGCCTGATATGCATGAGTCATAGGATGACTTCCGATGAAATTCCTGTGTGTCCCAAAGATTGACGCACCTGCCTCTTTGGTGACCGACATCGAGAAACACTGTTATACGCAGATTTTACTCACGGATCACCATCGAAACAGGCTATTCGTCCACCGAAGCTTAACTCCCGCAGATCAAAAGCGACAAGCCTCTCTGAATGTCAGTGGAAAGCCTTGAAACTACTGCTAAAAACTGTCATCCTTTCCCACTTCATCTTCGGCAATCCCGATCAGGATACCGGTTGTTCGGCAGGTGCAGTGACCCACGCCCGATTCAGCGGACCGTTTGCTTCGAGAGCTACAGAAATGAGAATCCGCAAGGGCGATACAGTCGAAGTCATTTCTGGCAGCAGCAAAGGAACACGAGGCGCAGTCCTCATGGTAAATCTTTCAGCCGGCAAGGTAACAGTGGAAGGGGTCAACCGCGTCTACAAACATGTGCGTCGCGGACATCCAAAAAGTCCTCAGGGAGGTCGCCTGCACGTCGAACTGCCGATTGATGCCTCGAACGTACAGCTAATTTGTCCGGAGACAGACAAGCCAACACGTGTTGGGGTTCGGGCCGCCGCAGATGGCAGCCGGGAATTGTTCTCATGCCGTTCAGGCGTCACGCTTCGGCAGATTTCCCCCCCTCCAAAGTAGCACGATTGAGGACATGACTGACTGAATCACCAGTCCGTCTGTAGTCTCGGCATCTCCTCCTTCTGCCGGGAACGACCGACAGGTTGGGGTGTCGACAGCAATGAGCAGGCGCATCGGAATTCGGGAGACACCCAACATCTTCTTTGTGATCACTGATCACCAGCAATGGAAGATGATGGCAGTCGCAGGCAGTTTCATGGTTCACGTGTCGGGCATGGGAGGACTGACTGTTGCCGACACCGGCCCGGGCGTGTGAGCCGAATCATCTGAGGGTTCACTTTATTCGGCATGTGTAGGCGAAACTGACTACAACTCTCAACCGGAGACACGGCGCGCCACTGTGAATTGGTTCACGACGGCGTCCCGCCGCCTTTTGCAAGGGTATTGAAACTCTGGCCGTTCCGAGGTACTGAACCAACAGCCTGTGCCTGGTTGTATCCGGTGGCATCAAACCTCTATTAGGATCATTTGTGCCACTCTGTCTGATAAAGTGCGCAGAGTGCGGTGAAAGACGTCGGGACCACTTCTGTCCGTCTCGATTCCTGCATGGATGAATCTCAACTGCAGGACGGTCAACTTCGGATGGCCTTTGTCTGCCTTGATCCGGATGTTCCGACCGATTCAAAGATGACGGCAACTCTCGAATCACTGTGCCATCGTAGTTATCTGGAGATCATTCATGATTTGCTGACACCGGAAGGCAGCGTCGCCAAACGGATCGTGAGTGCAAACCGACTGCTTAACGAATCGGGCGTGAAGCCCGAAAAACCGGGTCCGGAGTCGCTGCGAAGTTAATTGGT
>CAUZPL010000043.1:0-54455 GCA_963581585.1 Planctomycetota bacterium | reverse complement strand
ACTGAAGCTCCGGTAAACGGCGGCCGTAACTATGACGGTCCTAAGGTAGCGAAGTTCCTTGTCGGGTAAGTTCCGACCTGCATGAATGGCGTAACGACTGGCGCACTGTCTCAACCAGCGACCCGGTGAAATTGTAGTCGTGGTGAAGATGCCACGTACCCGCAGCAAGACGGAAAGACCCCATGAACCTTTACTGCAGGCTGATATTGGCCCTTGGCATGTTTTGTGTAGGATAGGTGGGAGGCTTAGAAACCGGGACGCTAGTTTCGGTGGAGCCACCCTTGAAATACCACCCTGAGCCTGTTAGGTGTCTAACGCTGACCCGTGAATCCGGGCGGCGGACATTGTCAGTTGGGCAGTTTGACTGGGGCGGTCTCCTCCTAAAGAGTAACGGAGGAGCTCAAAGGTACCCTCAGGCTGGTTGGCAATCAGCTGAAGAGCGTAAAGGTAGAAGGGTGCTTGACTGTGAGACGTATGTGTCGAACAGAAACGAAAGTTGGACTTAGTGATCCGGCGGTTCCGAATGGAAGGGCCGTCGCTCAACAGATAAAAGGTACTCTGGGGATAACAGGCTGATCCCGCCCGAGCGTCCATAGCGGCGGCGGGGTTTGGCACCTCGATGTCGGCTCATCACATCCTGGGGGTGAAAAAGCTCCCAAGGGTTAGGCTGTTCGCCTATTAAAGTGGTACGCGAGCTGGGTTTAAACCGTCGTGAGACAGGTTGGTCCCTATCTGCTGTGGGCGTACGAAACTTGAGGGGTATTCTCTTTAGTACGAGAGGATTTAGAGGGACATACCTCTGGTGTTCCTGTTGTCACGCCAGTGGCAGCGCAGGGTAGCTATGTATGGTTGTGATAAGCGCTGAAAGCATCTAAGCGCGAAGCCATCCCCAAGATTAGGTTTCGTTGGACCTCGGTCCTGAACTCCCCTGGAAGACTACCAGGTTGATAGGCTGGCTGTGTAAGGCGTGAGAGCGTTTGAGCTGACCAGTACTAACGGAGGAATGTCTGGCCACTTTGATTCACTGTCAGGATCAGTTTCTGATGGACTGAATTCAGGGTAGCGATTGACTGTGACAGTCTTCGACTGTCAAACGCAGTGGCAATGTCCACTTAGACTTCTTCGCTCAGACGAATGCGGCGCTGCTGGCGCGTCTGAGATTTCCCGGTGACTATACTTGTGAGGAAACACTCGTTCCCATTCCGAACACGCCCGTTAAGCTCATAAGGCCGATGATAGTACCCACCAGTGCGAAAGTAGGTTATTGCCGGGATCAATCACGCAGCCGGACCCTTGGGTCCGGTTTTTTTTTGTGCGCCTGAAAACCCGGAAGATGCCCGTCGCGCCGGTAACGCTGATCAGCCGGCGGATGCGGATCCGCAAAAAAGGATTCCGAAAAACGTCACGAGTTGCCCTCCGCAGCTGTCACAGATCATAAAAAAGTTTAGAACGCCACGAATACAAATACCGTGGCCGTCTGAATTATCCCCACAGCAACGCGTGCCCGGACAAACTGAAATGGGATGTTTGATTGCCTCAGGCGGCCTGAGTTAATGCGGTGAAGGTTACGAACGCAAAGTGGCAACGCTCGGTCATCGTCCGGGCAGACCATTGGTTGACATCAGCAAAGGTATTGCTGAATAGTGCGAAATATGATGTTCAACGCGTCACCAAATATATCGTTTTGATTGGGTTGATCTTCCGGGATGTGATACAGATCGACCTGTGCTAAAACGGAGAAGCCAGGAATTCAACAAACAGTAACCGGGCAGTTCCCCTGACTGAAGTGGAGTCCTGATGGCACTATGAATACCGTTCTCGCTCCTACACAAATACCGATGGGTTTTCCCTGAAGGGACGGTACGGAGTGTCAAACCCGCGATTGCCAGGCACAACACCAAGCTTACCTGGCAATCGCGCACACTGTTGCTCCCACAGATCCACCCGGTGGCGCAGGTCGGTGACCCAGCCTGGTTCACTGCGGCCATGGAATTTGATCACATTGTTCAGTTCATTGGGATCAGCCTGCAGATCGTACGCTTCGTCACCATATTCCGGATCGCGCAGGTAGGCGTGTGTTGCGGTTCGCACCCCCTGCACCAGTTCGCTGCGGCGACCGGCGCCGCAGGTACCGGTGGGAAACGAACTTTTACCCAGCAAGTGTCCTTTATAATTGCCGACTTGCGCGAACACCGCCTCGTACAGTGGTTGTCGGGGCCCGTTGTACAACCAAGCCAGAAGGTCTTTCCCCTGCGTATATTCGGGGACGTTCAACCCTGCCAGGTTCAGCATCGTCGGAAACAGATCTACCGACTGGACTAGCCCCTCGACTACCTCTCCTCGCGGCGCAGTGGCGCTAGGCGGTGGCACGATGATGAGCGGGACATGAAGCAGACATTCGTACAGCACTTCGCATTTTTCGAACAGACCTTTTTCACCCGCGAAGTCCCCGTGATCGGAGCTGAGGATGATCCATGTGTTGTCGCGCACACGAAGCCGCACTAGTGCATCGCAAATTCGTCCGATCTGGGCATCGACGTACGCGATCATGCCATGGTAGACAGCAATGATCTTCCCGATGTCCGCCTCAGTGGCCGAATCCGTGGCACACTCTTTAAGCGCCTGAAACTGCCACTCGGGCCGGCCGTGTTCATTGCCGCAGGCGGGAAGATCCACCCGGACCGGATCGACTATCGAATCGTAAGGTCGTGGCACAAAATAGGGCGGGTGTGGATCGTTGAACGACACATGCACGAAAAAAGGCGCGCCCGAATCACAAGCATCTTCAATCATCTCGATGACGCGGTCAGCCAGCAGCGCTAAGTGCCCTTCCTCCGGTGGACAGTCAAGCGACCCGCACGACCATCCACAGTCTTTACGGCCATGCGAATATTTGTATTTCAGGGCATCGTGCAACGGCCCGCTTGCAAACAGATCCGACTGCTGATGCCAGCCACCCAGCCACGTCCGATTCCCCGTCCCATTTCATAATGGCCGGCCGGCGCGGTGTAATATCCATCTGCCGCGAACAGTTCGGGAAGCTGCGGCAGGTTCCATGGTGCCTTATTCTGCCAGCAGTGTACTCCGTGCACGAGTGGATGCACACCCGTCATGACCGACGTTCGGCTCGGCGTGCAGATCGTACTGACCACGTACGCATCACGGAACGCAATTCCCTCACTTGCCAGTTGCCGCGTCGTCGGACATTCGGTCAGGTCATTTCCATACACACTCGTCGCCGACGCCTTCTGTTAATCCGGTGTGATATAAAGAATGTTTGGGCGAATCATTTGTTCAAATGGAACGGTGAGATGGCCTTTGGTATCCGTGCTAATAAGCTGATGATACGCGACAGGCCCACCGACTGCAGCAATCAGTGAGGGCATCGGGTCGGGATTAGGGATTCTCCATAAGACATTCATCGCGGAGCAGCTCAGAAAGGCTCTCGGCTGGCCTGGTGTCGACTCCCAATTGTGTCCGCAGTCGCCGTAACCCGGCCCGCTGATTCCACGAATCACAGCAACAGAATCTCTATCTTTTCCGACGTCTTTTGCCACGGCGGTTGCCCTTTTTGGCGAAGCCCGGTGATGATGATTCATCGGGAAGCGGCTGGCCGGTTTTCTTTTTCAGTTCGTGGATTCGATCCCGAAGCTGGGCAGCGTGTTCGAAGTCCAGCTGCTCCGCAGCGGTCAACATTTCCCCTTCCAGTTCCCGAATGAACTCTTCCGTGACAAAATGCTCTTCCGTCGAGATGCCAGCCGATTCGCGTTCGATCTTTCTGGCGGCGATTTCTTCTTCGATCCCTTTGCGAATCGCCTTCCGAATCGTCTCGGGCGTGATTCCATGCTGCTCATTGTATGCCGTCTGAATGGCTCGACGTCGATTCGTTTCGTCGATCGCACGCTGCATGCTGTTCGTCACCTTGTCCGCATAAAGAATTACTTCAGCATTCACGTTCCTCGCTGATCGTCCCATCGTTTGAATGAGGCTCGTTTCACTACGCAAAAAACCTTCCTTGTCAGCATCCAGAATCGCCACGAGTGACACTTCAGGCAGATCGAGTCCTTCTCGCAGCAGGTTCACGCCCACAATGGCATCGTGCCGGCCTTCTCTCAGTTCACGCAGAATCTCAACCCGTTCGATGGCGTCCAGCTCCGAATGCAGCCATGCACAACGAATGCCTTCTTCGGTCATGTATCCCGCCAGGTCCTCAGCAAGTCGCTTAGTCAGAGTAGTCACCAGTACGCGTTCACGAAGTCTTGAGCGATGACGGATCGCATCCATCAGATGTGGCACCTGACCATGGGCCGGTACGATGTGAATCACCGGATCCACCAGCCCCGTCGGGCGAATGACCTGCTCAACAACTTCACCGCCCGTCTGTTCGAGTTCCCAGTCAGCTGGTGTGGCCGAGACGAGGACCAGGTCATTTCGCCGCGCATTCCATTCGTCGAACTGCAGTGGCCGATTGTCTTTGGCCATTGGGATACGGAAGCCGTGGTCCACCAAAGTTGTTTTACGGGCATTGTCACCGGCATACATGGCCCGAATCTGAGGGATCGTCGTGTGAGATTCGTCCACAAACATCAGGAAGTCTTCGGGGAAGAAGTCATACAGTGTGTACGGAGGTTCCCCGGGTTTGCGGCCGGCCAGAGCTCGACTGTAATTTTCAATCCCCGGACAAAACCCGGTTTCCTTCATCAGTTCCATGTCGTAGCGCGTGCGAGCTGCCAGCCGCTGTGCCTCCAGTAACTGACCTTCTTTGCGAAACTGCTCGAGTGACGTGTTGAGTTCCCCCTCAATTTCATCCAACGCGGTGTCGATCCGTTCCCGCGGCAACACAAAGTGTTTGGCCGGGTAGATGTAGAGGTCCTTGAGTGACTGTGATTCCCGACCACTGACGGGGTCGATCATACTCAGCTTTTCAACTTCGTCTCCCCACAGTTCAATTCGATAAGCGAATTCCTCGTAAGCCGGCCATACTTCAATTACATCACCACGTACTCGGAATTTGGCACGGCCTGGATCGTAATCGTTGCGGCCGTATTGAATGTCGACGAGTTTCAACAGCAATGCGTCTCGGTTAATCTGCTGTCCCACATGCAGCGGTATCATCATTTTCAGGTAGTCTTTTGGTGAACCAAGACCATAGATGCAGCTGACGGTTGAGACAACAATCACATCCCGCCGACTGACCAGGGCACTCGTAGCCAAAAGCCGAAGTCTATCGATCTCTTCGTTGATTGACGCATCTTTTTCGATGTAGATGTCACGCTGGGGAATGTACGCCTCGGGTTGGTAGTAGTCATAGTAGCTGACAAAATAAGTGACCGCGTTGTTGGGAAAGAACTCACGGAATTCTGAATACAGTTGAGCGGCCAGCGTCTTGTTGTGTGACAGAACCAAAGTGGGCTTCTGCAGTTGCTGAATGACGTTCGCCATCGTGAAAGTCTTACCCGATCCGGTCACTCCCAGCAGAACCTGTGTCTTGCGTCCGTTCTGAAATCCGCGCACCAGGCTTTCGATGGCTTTCGGCTGGTCACCGGCGGGAGCAAACTCGCTCGATAGTTCAAATCGCTGGTCGTCGACCTGAGCCATTTGGGATACAGTTCCTGCTTCGCGGGGTGGGGAAAGTGCTGCAACGTTAGCTGACTCCGACAGCGTCTGCCGCATTGGAGATACTGTCACCACCCTGAGCGGCATTGCAACGTCACCTGTTGCGAGTGCCTTGTCACACGCAGAAATCAGGAATGGATCGCTGGTTGAACACAGTGAATCCCCGATTGGCGGGTTTTCTTCATTCGGAGAACCATTCTCAATCAGACTGGGTCAGAGCACTGGCGACATCCATATCAAAACAGATTGAACTCGGCTAATCGGATAAATTCATGAGACTTGGGATCTTTGGCGGCACATTTGATCCGGTTCACTATGGGCACCTCCTGCTGGCAGAAACCTGTCGACAGGAGCTGACGCTGGACGAAGTACGATTTGTACCGGCTGGCAATCCTCCTCACAAATCAGGAGCAATCTCGGACGGGCACGCGCGAGCTGACATGATAGCGCTCGCGGTGTCGGGTTATTCGGAATTCACTGTTGATCGGCGTGAGATCAAGCGTCACGGTCCTTCGTTCACGGTTTTGACACTCGATGAGATCACTCGGGAGAACCCGAACACAGAACTCTTCTTTCTGATGGGTGCAGATTCGCTCCGCGATTTTCCAAATTGGTATAACCCCGCAAGGATTCTGGAGTTGTCTACGGTGGTGGCTGTCAGTCGGCTGGGACAGCCGTCGCCGGCGGCAGATGGACCTGACAAGGCAGTGGAGAGCCTGGATACGTCGCGAATCCGTCTGATTGCGATGCCGGGGACGGATATTTCCGCAACGGATCTGAGAAATCGTATGCGTGATGGCCGAGGTCTGCGGTTTCTCACGCCTCGTGCCGTTGAGGCATTTCTCACAGAGCACAATTCTTATGTCGAATCGTCGTGAATGCCGGAGAATCGCCGTTTACTGATTCAGTGGCCCGACAGAGGCCGCTATTTTGAGGGGTCTGACTATGACAAAACAATCAGGCCTAAAGAGGAATCACAGTGTTTAACACTGTTGCAGTTGTAGGAGCCACCGGAGCGGTTGGCCGCATCATTCTGCAGCTCCTGGAGCAACGGAAGTTTCCCGCAAAGACGTATCGTCTTTTCGCGTCGGCTCGCAGTGCGGGCCGCAGGGTCACTTTGGCTGGCAGGGAACTGGGTGTCGAAGAATTGACGCATGACTGCTTCGAGGGCGTCGATCTTGTCATCGCCAGTACGCCGGACGATACAGCTGCCGAGTATCTGCCGTCGGCCGTAAAAGCTGGAGCGAAAGTCATCGATGAATCCGGATTCTGGAGGATGAATCCGGATGTGGCGCTGGTCGTCCCGGAAATCAATCCTCGGGCAGCCATCGAAGCACATGGTATCATCGCCAGTCCAAACTGCTCAACCACACAAATGGTTTTGGCGATGAAACCACTGTACGACGCTGCCGGAATTGATCGGGTCATTGTGAGTACCTATCAGGCGACGAGCGGGGCCGGACTGCAGGGAACTGTTGATTTGACCGAAGGTACGCGAGCAGCACTGGATGGGAAACACTACGAGTATCAGGTGTTTTCACATCCAATTGCCTTCAACGTGATCCCTCAGATCGGCGGTGAAAAGGAAAATGGATACACCAGTGAAGAACTCAAAATGGTGTATGAGACTCGTAAAATTTTTAATGATGAGTCTTTACAGGTCTGCCCGACGTGTGTCCGGGTCCCCGTGCAGAATTCCCATAGTGAGAGCATTCTTGTCGAAACAAAGCGCCCGGTGAGTGTGGAGGAAGCCAGAACGCTGTTTGCTGAGACGCCTGGTGTGACGGTCATCGATGATACGCCGAATGGACAGTATCCTCTGCCCTCCACCTGCAGCGGCAGCGATGAGGTTTTCATCGGGCGCATTCGTCGTGATTTGTCACATCCAAGAGGACTGGCATTCTGGTGTGTGTCGGACAATTTGAGAAAAGGAGCCGCCACGAATGCGGTGCAGATCGCGGAACTGCTGGCTGAGCACCATGGGTAGCCTGTCCGCGCCAGCTACCGGCTCCGCACATCTGCAAAAGTAAAAAACGCTTTTTCCGGCAACTGCACTTTCCGACATCACATTAGTCATGCAGCGAGGTTCGTCAGTCGTATGATGAGTGTCCGGATTTTTGATGATGCACGAGTGCGACGACCCGGCGCAAATGGCACTCCGACCACTGTCGGCAGCCAGTATTTTCGGGAACGACGGTCAACAGGTTCGGATATCCGGGACGTCCATTCCCGGATTCATTTCGGCAGTATCCATGCAGCCATTCGGGCTCTTCGGTGAGCGTGGACGAGTGTGACCCACGTCCTGATGTGAGGGGCCTAGGCACTGTCAGATCAATTTTCCTCTATTGCCCACAAGTCTTAGACAAATGTCGGAAACTGCAGCGGTAACAAGAGAGGCTCTAAGCCGACTCCCTCCACTCTCACGCGGTCTTCTGCTCGTCTTCACATCGTTGACTGCCGGCTGTGAAAAACCGCCTGATCAACCATCAACACCGGTCTCCGAACGTATTTCAATCGCGGTGACCAGTTATCCGTTGTTGGCAATGGCAAAACAGATTGCTGGTGACTCCGCGGATATTGAACTGGTGGTCAGCAACGGAACGTCGCCCGACTGGAAGCCGCAGCCGGGTGCGATCAGAAAAATGCAGCAGTCGAGACGAATACTGATCAGCGGCGGTGATTATGAGCCTTGGTTACAGCGTGTGACTCTTCCGAGGTCTCGGCTGATTGACACGGCTCGAGGTTACTATGACCAGTTAATCCGGGTCCCGGATGCGGTCATGCATCAGCATGGACCGGAAGGTGGTCATTCTCACCCAGGTATTATTTGGGCGACGTGGCTGGACCCTCGACTGGTGATATCCCAGCTGGATCAAACACGCGACGTTCTGCTGGAGATCCTGCCGGATTCTGAAGCATCGATTCGTAAAGCGTCGGATGGTCTGGCTCAGGAATTCCGCCGACTGGATGTACATCTTGAAGAAATTGCGGCAATGACTGCGGATGTTGGAATCACGGTACTGGGTGATGCGCCGGTTTATCAGTATCTGGTTGAACGGCTGGGCTGGCACTTGAACTACGTTCACGTGCCGGCACAAAGTCCTCTGTCGGAAAAGGATCGTGGGTCACTTCAAAAGGCAATTGCCGAGTATCAGCCAACACTTGTGTTCGTTCGCAGCACTCTGGCAGATGAACTGGAACGAATGCACAGTGACAGTGAAGCGCCGTTTGTACTCATCGATCTTTGTCAAATCGCTGACGATGACCAAACACTGGTTCAGCGGATGGCTCAGAATCTTGATGTGATTCAGAGAAGTATTCCTCACTGACGCTGTCAGCCATATGAAGTTGTGGGCACCCGACATCGACGTCAATACGCACGTTGTGGTTTCACCAGAGGATAAGTCGTAGCGCCAAACGGACAGCTGTGATCTCCCTCAGGCTTGGACAAAAGGGCAATCACTCACAAACCCTGTTTTGAACAATATTACCTTTCCCCCCGATTACCGTACGCACTACTTGACTCATCGCGACATACAGATGTCAGGTACGCTGCACTGGTTCCCGATCGACGTGATGAACTGAGTTCACACAACCTCGCCACGCCGCACATACCGGCATTGTCCATTCGGGAACCTGTGTTCAAAATCAGCCGGTCCAACGGTTAGCCGACTGGCTGCAGAGGGCAGTGGCTGGCTACAAATGTCTGTTCGAGATTCTGGGATTCGAAATGTACGGTTACCGTCGCTCGCCCGGTCCCACCCGTTGCACTGACGACGGTCCCGCGTCCGTACTGTGGATGACGCACAGTGGAACCAACGGGGAAGAGCGATGATTGATCTGTTGCCGGCGACACAGCTTCGTGTTGTTTGAGCAAATCGGCTCCGGAGATAACCGCGGGTTTCTGATGACTACTGTGAGCGATTTCGTAACGCTGCCGAGCCTGCTGCAGTTGTTCATCCAGTTTCGGAGCGGTTACGCATGGTGTTTGTGGTATCCCATCACCGTATTCCAGTGGCATTTCCTGCAGGAACATGCTGGGAATTGTCGACCGTCGCTGTCCCTGAAACGTGCGTTCGTACGTCTGAGTCAGGTGCAGTTCCTCCTGAGCCCGCGTGACGGCCACGAACAGAAGTCGACGCTCTTCTTCGAAACTGACCGGATTTCCGTCTCGCACCGCGCGCTCATGTGGAATCAGCCCGCTCTCCAGGCCCAGCACGTACACGACCGGGAACTCCAGTCCCTTGGCGGCATGCATTGTCATAAGCGTGACAGCTCCTCGAGACTGGTCCACGTTGTCCACTTCACTTGTCAGACTTGTCAGTTCCAGAAAACCCTGCAGCGATCGACCGTCTTCGTCCTCTCCCAGCAGCTGTTCGTACTGCCGAGCAGCACTGATGAGTTCATGAACGTTAGCGGCACGGTCCTGGTCAATTTCGTTGTCGTGATCGCGCCAAAGTGAAAGATAGTCAATTTCGGCCAGCAGTTGTTCAATCAGCCACGACACTGATTTGTGTGCGGTAGCGTCGTGCAGTCGCCGAATCAGATCGGTGAAGGCCTCCAGTGGTCGGCGGCTGCGGCTGGTGAGCGATGGAATTTCGTCGCAGCGACAAGCGCCGGCGAACATTGTGATGCAGTGCTGCGCGGAAAAATTTCTAATTTTCAACAGTGTCTTTTCCCCAATAGTTCTTGCCGGTCGATTGATGATACGTGTCAGAGCTGATTCGTCGGCCGGATTCTCGATGACCCTGAGATAACCGATCAGGTCCCGGATTTCTGCTCGCTCGTAAAATGACACTCCAGCTGCTACCTGATACGGAACTCCGTGTCGCGACAGCGCCGTTTCAATCGATCGCGACAACGCATTGACTCGATAGAACACAGCGAAGTCGGCATAACAGCGATTGTTTTCTCGAACACCGTGCGCGATTTCTGCGGCGACTATGTCGGCTTCAGTGTCACCGTTAGTAAATCGCCGCAGCCTGACCGGAGCCCCCTGCGGATTCGGGGTGGTCAGTTTTCGGGGGTGACGCCGGGTGTTGAACGCAATCAGCTGATCTGCGCAATCGACAATAGCGGCTGAGCTCCGAAAATTTTCGTCCAGCATCACGATTTTCACACCGTCAAAATCACGTTCGAAGTGGGCGATATTGTCAGGACGTGCACCTCGCCACCCGTAGATCGACTGATCCGGGTCACCCGTCGCGCATACGTTGGGGAAGCTGTGCGACAGACCGGTGAGGATCCGGTATTGCGCTTGATTTGTGTCCTGATATTCATCGACAAGAATGAATCGAAACTGCTCGTCCAGACACTCGCGACGTTCCGGTGCATTGGTGAGGATATCCACGACGTGTAACAGCAATGCGTCGAAATCGACAACATTCTGACTTAGCAACTGTTGTTCGTACCGAGGGAACACATCACAAACAACGGCGTCGACCAGGTCTCCCACACGCTGTTCGTAACGGCGGCGAAAGGTTTCCGCCGTCACCAGATCGTTGCGGGCCCGGCTCATTCGGTTCAGAATTCTTCGCGGTTCCAAGTGGACTGTGTCGTACCCACAGTCCTTCATAATTTGTCGGACTAGTCGGAGCTGATCTGTCGTGTCAAGAATGCTGAAGCTGGATTTGAGGCCCACATCCTCCGGCCAGATGCGAAGCAGTCGGGAACAAAATCGGTGAAAGGTGCTGACCTGCACACGACACCCCGGCATAAGCAACTGGACTCGCGAAGCCATTTCGCGAGCTGCCTTGTTAGTGAAAGTCAACGCGAGAATTGTTTCGGCGGGTACGCCACGTTCAATCAATCGGGCGATGCGGTGAGTAATAACACGTGTCTTACCGGATCCCGGTCCGGCAAGGACAAGTAGAGGCCCTTCAAAATGTTCCACGGCTGCCTGCTGAGCAACCGTCAGCGATTGAGACATAGAGTGTGCAACCTGCCAGATTTGTCGTCCTGCCTTCCTTAGACAACGACCGTGCGACCAGAGCCGGGACCTGACGGAGTTGTTTATCGCAGCGCCGACCGGGGACTGCTCAAACTGGGTGCATGGGTGGCACTATCGTACCGTTACCGGCCCTGCGTCCAACACCACGGTACCTCAGGCTGTCCTTTCCTGCGGAAATCTACTTTTCGAATTCGTCAATCGTGATCTTCAAATCCCGTAACTGCTGGTCGTCCACTGGTGACGGGGCTCCTGACAGCAGATCTGATGCTCGCTGAGTTTTTGGAAAGGCGATTACGTCACGGATGTTGTCCTCACCGGTGAGTAACATGACCCAGCGGTCGAGGCCCAGTGCTATGCCCGCATGGGGTGGTGCCCCGTGACGTAGCGCTTCCAGCAGGAAGCCGAAACGCGACTCTGCTTCGTCTGAGGAGATCTTTAGCATGTCAAAGATCTGCTGCTGCGTCTTGGAATCATGAACACGGACGCTTCCACTGGCAGCTTCGTTACCGTTGACAACTAGGTCGTACGAATCGGCCCGGACTTTATCAGGATTTGACACCAGGTACTGCAGATCGTCACCGTTCGGCTGACAAAACGGGTGGTGTTCGGCATCGTACCGCTCAGCTTCTTCGTCCCAGGTGACCAGCGGGAAATCGACAACCCACAAGGCATTGAAATCGGCAGGATCGTAAAGCCCCAATTCATGGCCAAGACGGTTACGCAGCGCAGCGAGAGCTGCTGAGGTCACAGCCAGCTTGTCGGCAACAAACAACAGCAGGTCGCCATCTTCGCCATTCATGAGTCGGATAATTTCCTTCTGCTGATCCTCTTGGAAGAATTTTGCAATGGTGGATTCAAGATGACTTCCGGCCACCTTCATATAGGCAAGGCCTCTGGCACCATAATCACTGACGAACTCTTTGAGGTCTTTGTCGAGCAGCCGACGGCTGTATTTCCCTGCAGCACCCTTCGCATTGATGCCGCGAACACGGCCACCATTGTCTATCACAGACCTGAACACACCAAAGTCGCTGGCTGCCGCCGGTTCTCCGACGTCGATGATTTCCATGCCGAAACGCAGGTCAGGTTTGTCGGTTCCGTAGCGTTCCATGACTTCCGCATAAGTGAAACGCGGCAGCGGTATCGGCAGGTCGATTCCTTTCACTTGTCGGACGACACTCGACACCAAACCATCAATGAGTGACAGGATGTCGTCGCGGTCAACAAACGACATTTCTACATCGATTTGAGTGAACTCCGGTTGCCGGTCAGCTCGCAGATCTTCGTCCCGGAAACAACGGGCGATCTGGTAGTAGCGATCGAAACCAGAGACCATCAGTATTTGTTTGTATATCTGAGGCGACTGAGGCAAAGCATAAAAACTTCCCGGATGCACTCGACTGGGTACAAGATAATCGCGAGCACCTTCCGGCGTACTGCGACCCAGTATCGGTGTTTCAATCTCAAGAAACCCGCGCTCGTTAAAATAGTCGCGGACTGCCTTAGTCATCTGATGACGGACGAGGATATTTTTCTGGAGTTGGTCTCGACGCAGGTCGACAAAGCGGTGTGTCAGGCGCAGTTCCTCGTTCGGCAATTCTGATCCGTCGAGTTCGAATGGTGGTGTCTTGCTGCTGCTCTGGACGGTCAGTTCGTGGGCTCGGACTTCGATGTCGCCGGTGGCCAGTTTTGGATTGACAAGCTTGTCACCACGATAGCGCACCTCGCCTCGGATCCGGATTACATCCTCGCGCCGCAGCTTACGTGCGACCGAATCAATCTGGCTGTTCTGTTCGGTATTGAAAACGACCTGAGTCCTGCCGTAACGATCACGGAGATCGACGAAGACAAGGTTTTCGCCGTGGTCCCGATAGCTGTGGACCCAGCCGCAGAGGGTAACAGATTGGTCCACGTGGTCGCGCCGGAGCTCGCCGCAGGTATGGGTTCTCAGCACAATTCAAGTCCGAAATGCGTCCGTCTCGAGCGGATCAAGTGACAGTGAATGGCCTTGCAGACGGTCAGGCGCAAGGTCAAAAGCGTGATTATAGAGTCGCATCCAGCCGCGGCAAATCGTCATTGAACGATGATGCCCGTCGCAAACAGGGTGGACCCCGCGCCGTCAGGGCTGTCGTTCCAACACAATAGCCACAACCTCGATCATCTCAGTTGACACTTGCACAGGAATTACGAATAAGTCGCACTTCGGAAACCCATGACGAAATCCAGGAAACGTATTACGGTGAATCATACCGCTGATCTGACAGTCAACAATATTTTTGCTTCGGAGATCCATTGCAATCTGGACGTGCCCAGCCTCTACGAACACGCAATTCGTTATGAACCCGGGACCACGATGTCTGATACCGGTTGCCTGATTGCTTATTCCGGCGACAAAACCGGTCGCTCCCCGGATGACAAGAGAATTGTCCGACATCCATCATCGGAGAAGGATGTTTGGTGGGGACCAGTGAATTTTCCCCTGGATGAGCTTACGTTTGCTATCAATCGTGAACGCGCGATTGATTATCTCAACACACGACCACGCCTGTACTGCGTTGATGCCTTCGCTGGCTGGGATCCCGGTATGCGTCTGAAGGTTCGTGTGATTTGTGCGAGGCCATATCACGCACTGTTTATGTTTAACATGTTAATTCGGCCGACGGATGAAGAACTGGCGGATTTCGGAGAACCGGATTTTGTGATCTTCAACGCCGGAGGATTTCCGGCCAACCGCTACACCACCGGTATGACGTCGCGTACAAGTGTTGATTTAAGTCTGGAGCTTCGTGAAGTGGTACTGCTGGGGACAGAGTATGCCGGTGAAATGAAGAAGGCCGTTTTTACGTTCATAAATTACCTGTTGCCGAGTCGTGGCATGCTGTCCATGCACTGCTCTGCGACAAGAGATAAAGAAAGTGGTCAGTCGTCTGTGATGTTTGGCCTGTCGGGAACGGGCAAAACGACACTCTCCGCCGATCCGAATCGATTTCTGGTGGGCGACGACGAGCATGGGTGGTCGGACAAGGGCATTTTCAACATCGAAGGTGGCTGCTACGCGAAGGCCGTGTATCTAACCCGTGAGTCAGAACCGGAAATCTTCGACGCACTTCGTTTCGGAGCCGTCCTGGAAAATGTGGTTTACGATCGTGCTCATCACCTGGTGGACTTCAACGACACCTCAATCACCCAGAACACACGTGGGGCGTATCCTATTCACCACATGCAAAATGCAAAGATTCCATGTGTGGCCAAACATCCCTCGGATGTGATTTTTCTGACCTGCGACGCGTTTGGAGTTTTGCCGCCGGTCGCAAAGTTGAGTCCCGAACAGGCGATGTATTATTTCATCAGCGGCTACACGGCCAAAGTGGCTGGGACAGAAATGGGAGTGAACGAACCGGAAGCTACGTTTTCGCCGTGTTTCGGCGGACCATTTTTGGTCTGGCATCCGTCTCGATACGCCGAACTGCTGGCTAAGAAGATCAAACACCACAATGCCGCGGTTTGGCTGGTAAATACGGGCTGGTCGGGCGGCTCTTACGGTGTCGGCAGTCGCATGCCACTGCGGTTCACTCGCGCAATCATTGACCAGATTCACTCCGGCGCCCTGCATACTGCCCCTATTGACACCGACGACGTTTTCGGCCTGGCTGCGATAACACAGTGCGCTGGTGTACCAAATGAAATGTTGCAGGCAAAGCTTTCCTGGCGGGAGCCCGCCGAATGGGAACACACCGCCCGGCAACTGGCCCAGCGTTTCCACAAAAACTTCGAGACATATGCAGAACACACAGATGATGCGGTAAATGCGGCCGGGCCGAAGTAGCGTACAGCCCGTCCAAGTTACCATCCCACACAACACCGGCGAAGTCGGCTGACTAAATCAATCGCAACGTATAATTCTATGAAATCTGAGACGATTTGGTTGAGATGATGTCAGCTTTTCCCATGCTTTCAGGTCACATACCTCCCAGCCTTGCCGGAAGGAACAAGAAGCGTCCTGAGTTCGAGAGGCTTTGTGAGTGGGGGGAATACTGGACTGGTCTGATTTTGACAGGCCTGCGTGGTATTGACAAGATGGTACTCCCGGAGACACCCAAACCGTTCCTGAAGTGGTCGGGTTGGCTGTGGCCTTGTCTTTCGGAGTCCTCGAATCTGAAAGATAGGCGAATGGATTGTCGATTTCTGACATGCGTGTCGGTGGTGACATTCAACAATACTGTCGACATCGGCATAGCATCGTTTGGACTCGAAAAGCCTGCAGTTGAACAGATTCAGCCTGGTTTTAGCTGTCTTTCTCACTTGTTCCAGATGGTGTCCAGGGTGGTAGAGGACAAACTCAAGGAAGTCCTGATTCGCTGTCAAATCCATGACATTATGTTCGCCCGTGATGAAGCTAAGGTGCTCCACAATCATTCCAGCCAGAACCACTACGGAAGGCGTTCGTTTGCCGATTCACTGATGGAACGATTCAATTTGCCTCAACCGAAAGAAGCATAAACAGCGAACATGCCAGAACTCGTAATTTCACCGCTCAACAGCCGTCATCTTGAGCTGCATGGTCGCATGGTTGGCTTTGCCGGCTGGAGATTGCCCGTGCAGTACACCGGGATCAAACAGGAGGCAAATGCCGTTCGTTCCACCGGTGGAGTCTTTGACATCTCTCATATGGGGCAGCTTTTTGTTCGGTCAACAGTTTCAGGCACCACCGCAGCGGCGCTTGAGCGCGTATTGACCTCCTCTGTGAGTTCGCTACAGCCCGGTGAAGGGCAATACAGTCTGATGCTGAACAAGGCCGGTGGAATCATCGATGATCTCATTGTCTACTGTCTTGACGACGTGACTTTCTTCCTCGTTGTGAACGCATCGAAGATTGATGAAGACTACGAATGGCTGGCTCAGCAACTGCCGGCCGATATGATACTGGAGAACGTCAGCAGTCAGTTTGGTGGCATTGCTGTACAGGGTCGGGAATCAGTGAAGTGGTTTACATCAATCCAGCGAACGACCGGCGAACAGAACCCCGTAAACCTCCCGGATCGATTCGGGATTCTTGATCTGCCTTGCGGTACCGGGCGACTCCTTGTATGTCGCACCGGATACACCGGTGAAGACGGTTTCGAGTTGTTCAGTACGCCTGAATTCTTAGGAAACTGGTGGGATGCAGCTGTTGCAGCTGGGGCGACTCCCGCCGGACTTGGTGCACGCGACATTCTGCGGCTTGAGAAATGTTATCCGCTCAATGGACACGATCTGACGCCCGAACGCACGCCAATCGAATGTGGCCTGCGATTCGCTGTCGACCTGGAAAAATCGGATTTTAATGGTAAGTCGGTGCTGGATGAGCAGCAGAAGCACGGTGTGCAGCACCGGCTGGCGGCTGTCCGACAGACCGGCAAGGCACCTCCACCGCGTGCCGGATATGGTATTTCATCCGGTGGACACGTGGTGGGAGCCGTGACGAGTGGCGGTGTGTCACCCACTTTGGAATGCGGCATTGCATTGGTCTGGATTCAGGCCGGGCACCACACTGTGGGAACCGAATTGAACATGGAAATCCGAGGAAAATATTTTCCGTGCAGGGTGGTGAAGAAGCCATTCGTTTAGGATTCCATCTGCCGACATCTTTGACTGGTGAGAATGTCCGGTTTAGGTAGCTGTCAGGAGAATCTCATGAGCATTCCCAAGAACCTCAGATACTCGGAGTCCCACGAATGGGTTCGAGACGATGGAGATGGTGTGGTCACAATCGGTATCACGGATTTTGCTCAGGAAAGAATGACAGAACTCGTTTATGTCGAGCTTCCGAATGCAGACCGTGAAGTTGAGGCTGGTGATGAGCTTGCAATTGTGGAGTCCGTGAAATCGGCGAGTGATATTTATACTCCGGTCAGCGGAGTCGTAACCGAAGTGAATGTTGCCCTTGATGATGATCCGACACTCGTCAATACAGCTCCTTACAGCGATGGCTGGCTGTTTCGTGTCCGAGTGAGCGATCCAGCGACACTGGATTCCATGATGGATGCCGCGTCTTACGGACAGTTTGTCAGTGAATAACATGCGCCAGAGGTCCGGGATACAAGAGAGCAGAACCACACACGGGAAGCCTGCCCGGTGGCGGTGCAAGGTTGCCACCGGGTCACACAAGTTTTTCCGGGAGACAGTCCAAGATGACTGATGTCGTCGCAAACGCACCAGAGACAACCTTTCGTTTTGCTCGCCGACACCTCGGGGTATCTGACGCTGATGCTGCAGAGATGGTGCGGCAGGTTGGTTATGCGAGTGTGAGCGACCTCATCGATGCCGCGGTTCCGGCGGGAATCCGGCGACAGCAGCAGTTCGTCAGATTACCGGAGGCAAAGACCGACCAACAGGCTTTGCGTGAGTTGGCAGACTTGATGGACCAGAATCAGCAGATTCGATCGTTGATCGGTGCTGGTTACTCGGCCTGCGTTACACCACCCGTCATTCAACGGAATATCCTCGAGAACCCGGGTTGGTACACAGCCTACACGCCCTACCAGCCCGAAATCTCCCAGGGGCGACTGGAGGCCTGTCTCAACTTCCAGACACTCATCACGGAACTCAGCGGTCTGCCGATCTCTAACGCTTCGCTTCTGGATGAACCAACTGCCGCGGCTGAGGCGATGGCGATGTGCATTGCGTCACAACGTGGTGCCAAACGGTTTCTGGTATCTGCTGAATGTCATCCTCAAACGATCGCTGTACTCCAAACGCGCGCTGAACCAGTGGGTATTGCGGTCGAAGTCGGAGACGAACACCAGTGGACGATTGATAAGTCGACAGCCGGGATTCTGCTGCAGTATCCTGGGACAAGTGGAGGCATTGGTGCACCCGCAGCGAGCCTGGAACGGGCACGCGAAGCCGGCATCAAAACGGTGATGGCCTGTGATTTGCTGGCATTGATGCTCTTGAAATCCCCTGGAGAGATTGGGGCGGACATTGCCGTCGGCAGTGCCCAGCGATTCGGTGTTCCGATGGGATTCGGAGGGCCGCATGCCGGTTGGATTGCGTGTACGGATGAACTGAAACGCAGGCTGCCAGGTCGAATCGTGGGAGTATCCCGCGACGTTGCAGGGCGACGGGCGTACCGGTTGTCATTGCAGACACGTGAGCAGCACATCCGGCGTGAGAAGGCCACAAGCAATATCTGTACGGCTCAGGTACTGCTGGCAGTCGTCGCCGGGATGTTCGCATCGTGGCACGGCCCCAATGGTCTGCGAATGATTGCTCGACGCATCCATGATTTGACATGCCAGCTCGCCAGGGGGCTGATTGATGCCGGCTTCGAACTTCGACACTCATATTTTTTCGATACGATTCGAGTCGTTAAAAAGGGCGACATGCTTGATGCCGCGCTCGCGGCCGGATTTAACCTGCGTCGGTTTGACAATGGTGACACTGGAATTTCGCTGGACGAACAGAGCACCATTCAGGAAGTGATGCACCTGCTCGAGGCATTGACCGGCTCCGGTCACATTATGTCTGGCAGCAATGAATTGCATGTCCCGGGCCTGCTCCAGCGTCAGGGAGAAGTACTGAGCCAGTCGGTATTTCAGTCGTACCACACCGAAACGGAAATGATGCGTTACATGCGCCGGTTGGAATCCCGCGATCTGGCACTCAACACCAGCATGATTCCTCTGGGATCCTGCACAATGAAGCTCAACGCGGCAGCAGAAATGATGCCGCTGAGCTGGTCGAGTGTCAGTCAGCTGCATCCTTTTGTCCCGGCCGAGCAATCACTCGGTTATCGGTCGATGATTAAACAGCTGGAATCCTGGCTGGCCGAGTGTACCGGGTTTGACGGAGTGAGCGTTCAGCCCAACGCAGGTTCTCAGGGAGAACTCGCCGGCCTGCTGGCAATTCGCCAGTTTCATCGGACACAGGACCAGGTGCGCGACGTGTGTCTGATTCCAGTGTCGGCACATGGAACCAATCCGGCGAGCGCCGTGATGGCCGGAATGAAAGTCATTCCGGTTCTCTGTGACGACGAGGGCAACATCGACGTACGTGACCTCAAGACTCAGTCGGTAAAGCACAGCGGGCGACTGGCAGCATTGATGATTACCTATCCGTCGACACATGGCGTTTTCGAATCAGAGATTCGTGAAATCTGCGACATCGTGCATGAGCACGGTGGACAGGTCTATATGGATGGAGCCAACTTAAACGCTCAGCTGGGACTCTGTTCGCCGGCCGAACTGGGGGCGGATGTCTGTCATCTCAACCTGCACAAGACATTTTGTATTCCGCACGGGGGTGGTGGCCCCGGTGTTGGACCGATTGGTGTGGCCGGGCATCTTGTTGAATTCCTGCCGGGCCATCCGTGGAAGCTGAACCGCGGGGATGGAGCTGTTTCCGGAGCACCCTACGGCAGCGCAAGCATTCTGACAATTTCATGGATGTATATTGCCATGATGGGTGCCAAAGGGCTGACTCAGGCCACGCGGCTGGCGATTGTGAACGCTAATTATATTGCACACCGACTCCAGCCGTATTTCCCCATACTTTACCGGGGCGACGAAGGCCTTGTGGCCCATGAATGCATTCTCGATCTGCGGCCACTATGTCAATCAACCGGACTGGTGATTGACGATGTCGCTAAACGACTGATGGACTTCGGGTTTCATGCCCCGACGATGTCCTGGCCGGTAGCGGGGACACTGATGATCGAGCCGACCGAGAGTGAGTCGCGGGCCGAACTGGATCGGTTCTGTGATGCGATGATTGCGATTCATGCAGAAATGAAAAACGTCGAGTCCGGCAGCGTCGCGGCAGAAGACAGCATTCTGAGGCATGCGCCGCATACAGCCGAATGTGTCAGTGCCGACGATTGGGAACGCAGCTATCCGAGGTCACAGGCGGGGTATCCGGTGTGGTGGCTTAAGGACTTCAAGTATTGGCCACCGGTTGGGCGACTGGATCAGGCATTCGGCGACCGCCATCTGGTGTGCACATGTTTGGATGCGGCGGCGTACACAGAGGCCGAAACACCGTGACGCCGGCTGTGTCAGCTGAGCAGATGAAACAGACAGTACCATCGTCTCGGCGGACCGTTCTCAGAATCCGCCAGAGCGTTCCTTCGTGTGGTCCGTACGGCGTATGTCCCTTCGTTTCGTTGTGAACTGTCTGACACATCGAAGAGAGTGAAATCTCAGGTGATTCTGCAGCTCAAAGAGACTACGAAAGGTCAGCTCGGCCACAAACAGATTTGCCAAAAATAAAAAGCCGAATCGAAAGGTGGCGATTGTATTCTGTTCCCCGGAACAGCGGTTTTCGAAGGTCAGTAAATTATGCATTTTGTGTGATGCAGAAACTCAGCAGAGTCAGACTGTTGGTTCGAACCCAAACCGGACGAATCTGATGTTTTCAAACTAGACATCCCGCGGAATGACACCTTCAACATGGACATAGGCAAGTGCTCGGCAGATTTGTTCGAGGATCCAGACTGTTTCACCAAAGTCGATTGGATCGACGTCTTGTAACTGCTGCTCTCTCCTGAACAGAGTCCGGAACCTCACGAGCCATGTTACATCCGTTTTGCGAGATTCTGTGAATCATTCACAGTTCGAAGGTTCGTCGCGTCCACCGGGCGACTGGGTTCCAGGTCGGCAACAGGATTCTGCCGGTATTACTCTGCCGCATAGAGGATGCACCCACATTGGCGACAGGTAACAAAATCCCCGATTTTGATCCGCACGCAGTCCTGGGCAATGACTCTGGTATTGCAGGCCAGACAAAATGCGTCCTGGACCTCCGACAGTGCGCCTGAGTTCATGGATGCTCGCAGGCGTTTGTAGGCAGCACGCGACTCACCGCCAGGAATTGCGGATTCGGCTTCACAGATTTCGCGGTGGAGCCGATCAATTTCCTCTCGGATACCTTGTTCTTTTTCCTGGAACTCGGTTTCAATTTCATTGCAGCGTTGAATGAACTGTGCGACTTCCTCTTCGGCCGTTTTTAGCACAGTTCCGACTTCGTCGACCTGCGTCAGCAGCCTGAGGACTTCGTCTTCGGTGACGTTGTTGGCCAATTGTTCCGATCCCAGTTGTCCCTGAATAATGTCGTATTCCTTGTTGGAACTCGCTTCATTCAGGTGTCTGGTCAGCTTGAGAATCTCGGCTTCGTGCGACGCGAGGTTCAATGACTTCTGGTCAGCCGTCTTGCGGAGCGTTTTGATCTGGTCTTTCTGACTGACACAGAGTTGTTCTGCAGCGGTGATCTTTCTTTTTGCTGCGGCAATACGGCTGGGACCATGGGTGAGAAGCGATTCGGCGTCTTCCAGCTGCTGAAGCAGGTGATGCAGTTGCTGCAGGGCCTGAGATGTTTCAACAGCCATGTGAAAGAACTCCGTGAAACGTGTGGCGAATCGAGCTGAGTCTCCATTCTAACCTGCATTCCGAAGTTTCTCTACAACGGGTGGTTAAACAGATTTGATTCCTGAGAACGCTACCGCCGAAATCAACCGAAACACTGACTGGCCGGACGGCATTGTCGTTGGGCCCGACAGGAAATCCTGCACACAGGGCTGATCAGTGGCCGGCCACGGCGGTGATGCCTTCGAGGAAGCCCTGCAGCTGACGGCTGCGAACCGGATGCTGAAGCTTGCGAACTGCTTTCGCCTCGATTTGCCTGACGCGTTCACGTGTGACCTTGAATACACGACCGACTTCTTCCAGCGTATAGGTGTATCCGTCCCCCAACCCGTAGCGAAGCTTGATGATTTCGCGTTCCCGATACGTCAACGTCTTC
This sequence comes from Planctomycetota bacterium, assembly GCA_963581585.1. Classification (GTDB taxonomy): domain Bacteria; phylum Planctomycetota; class Planctomycetia; order Planctomycetales; family Planctomycetaceae; genus S139-18. Next base: position 32,113 of record CAUZPL010000043.1, on the reverse strand, counting down.
AGGACCGAATCAATCTTGTCCTTGAGCATCTCCGACGCGGCGTTGCTGACCGGACTGTCGTTGCTCTTGTCTTCCACGAACTCGCCGAAGCTGTTGTCTTCACCTTCACCAATTGGTTTATCCAGGCTGATCGGCTGCCGCGAGATCCGCATCACTCGGCGAGCCTCTTCGATTGGAACATCCGCGACTTCAGCCATTTCTTCTACGGTCGGCTCACGACCCTTCTCCTGTAACAGATCACGACCGGCTGCTCGCAGTCGCGACATGGTTTCAATCATGTGAACGGGGATACGAATCGTGCGCGCCTGATCAGCGATCGCCCGTGTGATCGCCTGACGAATCCACCATGTTGCGTAAGTCGAAAACTTGTAGCCTCGGCGATATTCATACTTGTCGACTGCTCGCATCAGGCCGGTGTTTCCTTCCTGAATCAGGTCGAGAAACGTGAGGCCCCGGTTGCGATATTTCTTGGCGATCGAGACGACCAGCCGCAGGTTACCCCCGGACAGATCTCGCATGGCCTTTTCGTATTCTTCGTACCGCAGTTGCAGGAAGTCCATCTTTTCGGCAAGTGAGTTGGGAGATTCCATTGTCAGACAGATGAGGTCATCCAGTTCTTTTTGCATGGCGACCTGTTCGTCTTTCGCCGAATCCAGATTCTGCAGGTTGCGAATTTGATCCTGCAAATCGACCATGCGAGCGGAAATCTGCTGGAGACGTTTCATGCAGGGCAACAGTCGCTGAGTTCGCAGGCTGAGTTCTTCCAGCAATGTCACGCTGCGGCGACGTCGCCGAGCGATCTTCTTCAGCACATCGCGACCTTTTTCGCTGTCCAGACCGACTGACTGAGCTGCGGCAAAATCGGTGAGATCCCGTTCGCGAATGGAGGCTACGGTAACCAGGTTATGAGGCAGACGGCCCTGAATCTGGTCTTTTTCCAGACTCTCCGTCATCGACACCTTGATCGTGCGGTCGAACGGCAACTTGCTCCGAGAAACCTGTGTCAGGGTTTCGAACGCGAAGTTCATTGCGAAATCGCAACACAACAGGGCACGACGGAAGCGACGCCTTGTCACTTCAATCTGCTTCGCCAGAAAAATTTCTTCTTCACGGGTCAGCAGCGGGATTTCACCCATCTGCGTGAGATACATTCGAATAGGATCTTCGGTCCCTCGCGCATCCTCTTCGAGACGGATTTCCGTTCGTTGACGCCTGTTGGTGGCAATGGGTTCATCCACTACGGGGTCGGTCGTCAGCTGCAGTCCGAGTTCTTCCAGGGACATCAGCAGGTGATCCAGTTTCTCGGGAGTATTTGCTTCGTTCGGGAGATACTGGTGGACCTGTGAAAAGTATAAATGTCCCTGTTTGAGTCCGGTGGAAATTAACTGACTTAGTGATTCATCTAGGCGGTGCATGTGACTGTGGCTCCTCAGCGATTACTTAAGAGAGGGGGGCTCATTCCCCATCTGACTCTGTCGAAAATTGTATGTTCGGCGGAGTGCTTCTTTTGCGTCGCTGTTGAGTGTGCTCGATGACGTTTCCGTCTGAGACATTTTATGTGTCGACTGCAAAGTGTGGTATCTGGCGCGCCGTTCAAGCAGTGGGCGGAGAACCCGTTCCAGATGCAGCGGCACGGATGCGCCGCTGCCCTCCTCAGCAGCTGATTGCTCAACCATGAGGTCGGGAACTCCTTTCTCCTTGGCCGAATCGGCGACCGCGTTTGCCAGTGAAAGAACTTCAGAACTGGAATTTGCGGCAGTTACAATTCGGTGAAATTCCGGAAGTTCTCCGGCTTCCTCCAAATCAAAACACAACTCCAGCAGTCGCTTGTGCTGAGGCTGCTCAAAATCATCCGGTCCGATTTGATGCTTGATGTAACATGTATGCTGCGGACAGCTGACAATAATCTCCAGCAACTCTCGTTCTGCCCGATCCAGTCGTGTTTTCAGGACCGGAACGACTGTTCTGGAATGTTCCTTATCCTGCCGAAATGTTCGGCGCGTTGAATTTCGGCGACGCAGCTCCTTCAACTGCTGCCGGGCTCGAAGTTCGTCGGTTTGAATCAGTCCGCAGACCCGACGCATGATCAGGTCTTCGCGAACCGTGTCGTACAGTCCAGTGCCCGCCGCAAGAAAATCCAGCATTTCGTTGAGTACCTGCTGCATACCATGAACCGATGTCGTTCCATGTCGTGACAAAACTGTCTGCAACTTGTATTCCCATGCTTCAGGTGCTGAATCGATCAGCTCCTGAAAATCGTCGGCAGTATGTTGTTCCAGATAGTCTGCCGGATCCTGTCCATCGGCCAGTGTGAGCACCCGCAGATCCACATCACGTGCCAAAAAACGAATCACGGATCTCTCCGCTGCTCGCTGTCCGGCTTCGTCCCCGTCATAATTGAGTACGATTTTTTGTGCGAATCGGTTGAGAAAACGCACGTGGTCATCGCTCATTGCTGTTCCGAGCGTGGCCACGACATTGGTGATCCCCGCCTGGTGACAGGCAATGCAGTCCATGTATCCTTCCACCACAATTACCGCTTCAGTCTTCCGGATGAATTCCCTTGCCTTGTCGAATGCATACAAAGTTCGGCGTTTGTGGAAAATGCTGGTTTCAGTTCCATTCCAGTATTTTGCGTCGCTGGTGATGTTGCTTCCTGGCAACAGGCGTCCACCAAATGAAACAGTCCGGCCTCGTTCGTCAACAATCGGAAAAATCAGACGACCGATAAGATTGTCGTAGCGACGGCCATCCCCTCCTTCTCCCGCCAGACTCACGTCGACCAGCTGTTTTCCGGTAAACTGACCCTGAGCCAAATTCAGTAACCACGTCCAGTCCTCCGGATGATATCCCAGACGGAATCGCCGGATCGTTTCGTCGCTCACATTTCTATCTGCAAGGTAATTTCTTGCCAGTTGCGCTTCCGGTCCTGTCCGTAATGACTGATGCATCAGATTGGCCGCCCATTCCGTCACCTCAATGAGATTCGTTTTGTCGCTGCCAGACGGTCCGTTATGTTGTTTGTTCTTCCAGGTGACGGGAAGCTCAATTCTGGCACGTTCGGCCAGGATTTTGACGGCTTCGGGAAAACTCACTTTTTCGATTTCCTGTACCCAGGTGAAACAGTCTCCACCCTGGTCACAGACCCAGCATCGATATGTCTGACGATCAGGATAGACGTTGAACGATGGATTATGGTCGTCGTGAAACGGACACAATCCCTTGAAGTCACGTCCATTGGGGATGAGAGCGATTGTGGAAGCAACGAGTTCCACCAGATCCGTGCTGGTGCGAATCTGCTGCTTGAGATCGTCCCCAAAACCTGTCATCGACACGAGTGAACTCCGGCGCGGGAACTGCCCCGATTTTTGCTATGACGAACCCGGGAAACTTCAGTCTCGACCGAGGTGACAGACGCCGGTAAAAGTGGTCAAACAGAATTGGTCTGGCGTCTAATAATTCTACCCGTCTAGTAGTCCACGTCAAGAAAATGGAGCCCCCAGGGAAGGACAAACTGGCCCACGCGGTGTCAGATCACTGATAATGTTCAGACTCTGACTGATCCGCGAAGAGAACCGAATCGACGGTGGCTGAGTCATCGTCAAACAGTCCGCAAATTGTATAGTGTGCCAGAGGTGTCTCCTCAGCCGGCGTTGTCAGTTCTCCGGGACCCTGTTAACGGACGTGGCGCGCAGCCAATGATCGTTATCCGTATTTTCCGGATTCAACACAACAGGCTGCATTCACCGGGGACGCCGCACGAGAGGAACTGCGGGAATCAAGGCCGTGACGAAACCCATCATCGCGATCACTACTGGAGATGTCGCCGGAATAGGCCCGGAAATCGTTCTGAATGCGGTTCAGGATGTCCGGGTCCTCCGCAGCTGCCGACCGGTCATCATCGGGCATCCGGAAATACTATCCCGAGCGGCACGGCTCCGCCCGACAGTTGGTGAATGGACTACCGTCAGTGTGTTGGAAGCTTCGACCGGCCGAAAGTCCATGGAGTCCGTTCTTGCAGCATTGCCCGCCGGTGCTGTCCCTGTAGTCAATCCATGCAAAGATGCCGTTCTAAATACACGACCCGGCGAAGTCTCAGCAGCCGCGGGAGCTGCGTCGTTCCAATGTCTTACAACAGCCATAGAGCTGGCACTGGCAGGATCCGTCTGCGGTATCGCCACCGCTCCACTGAATAAGGAAGCCCTGCACGCTGCGGGACATAATTATCCCGGCCACACTGAGATTCTGGCCGCTCAGTGCGGTGTCACCGAGTTTGCCATGATGCTGCACCTGTCGGAATCCCGACTGCAGCCGCTGAGACAAATTTTTGGTTCAGAAGGAGCAGACTCAGAATGCGGCGGTTACGGACTCAGTATTGCTCACGTTACGCTGCACACGTCCATCAACAGTGTCCCCCGCTTGCTGACACGGGATTCCATTATCGCCACGACGATCCTCATGAGGGATTTCCTGCAGCGACTGGGCTCACGCCGACAGTTGATCGCTGTTGCGGCGTTGAATCCTCATGCAGGAGAACACGGGCTGTTCGGGGATGAAGAATCAACGCTGATTGCACCAGCCGTCGAATCCGCGCTGCAACTGGGTTGCAACGTCACGGGCCCACTGCCGGTAGATACGCTCATCCGTCGTGGCTTTGGAGGTGAATTCGACGGAGTGGTTGCCATGTACCACGACCAGGGTCACATCCCGATAAAGCTGATTGGCTTTGATTCAGCCGTCAACATTACGCTGGGCCTGCCGATCATACGAACGAGTCCCACACACGGAACGGCCTTCGATCGAGCCTGGAACCCTGCCACACCAGCCGATCCAGCCGGGATGATTGAGGCTGTTCTCACGGCATCGCAACTCGGTTCAGTCCCGGTATGATGTCCGTTTTCACCAGGACTGTTGGTGTTCTGGCCCAAATTTATCCTGTCGATCGTCCCAAGAGATATTCAATGAGTACGACGTCAAAACTGTCGCAGCAGCACGGTAATTAGCAGGCAGCCGAATTAATCTCCCCCCAGCCAGACTCCAGAAAACTGTTGTGAACCACAACGATTTACGAGAATCTCCAATGATCGAAATCGAGTGGGCGTAGGTAAGGATTCTGTGGCTAAAGTGCGCCACGACAACAGACCTAAGGACTGATTCATAAAGAATTTACGAGCGAGCAGTCGAGTCGGGATTCTCAACATTCATTTGAGGTGTCACTGAGTCATGGGTCAGGGAAATCCAGTTCTGCGTGTATCTGGCGGCGTACCATGGTGGTTGTGGTTGGCGGCGCTGCTTGGTACGGCGGCGGTCGTACTGGGAATCGTCACAGGTCAGGATGAGGAAACTGCATCCGAGACTTTCGATCGGGGACTTAGAGCCGCCGTCGCGAAGCAAGATATGGCAGAATTAAAAGAGTGCATCGAAACGCTCAAACTGCACAAGGACACGGAAGATGCGGTCGCTGTTCTAAAAGGAGTCGAAGCCGTGATGACAAGACGCTACCCCCGCGCCGTGCAAATTCTTGAACCGTTTCTGGATCACCCGGATGAGAAATACAGTCAGCTGGCTCTGAATTCCTCGGCTCATTCGTACGAGAGAATGGGTAATTCGGCACGCGCTCGTCAGCTGTATCTGAAGTCCGCTGAGGCCGATACGTCAGACCTCGTACCACTCCTGCAGTTACTGCGGTTGTATGTTAGTTCGGGTGCATTGAAGACCGCACAGGAGACCGCAGACAAGATTTTCAGCCTTGATCCGAAGAATCGTGATGGGACCGAAGCGATAGCCATTATACAGCTTGCAATGGGGGATCTCGTCGAAGCCAGGGATACGTACGCTGCGATGCTGGAGACGGAGGGCGATCGGGCTGCAGCAAGCCCGCAAATGATTAAGAACTACATCACTGTCCTGATCAGGCTTGGTGAACCTGAAGTGGCCCTGGAGTTCGCACGACAAAACGAAGCGATCGCGGGCGGTGATAGGGAAATGAAGTTCGAGTTGTTGATGGAGACAAATCAAGTGGAGGAAGAAGTCGACGAACTATTACTGAAATTAAGAGTGCAAACTGACAGCCCACTGATCGCGGAGGTTATGGGTGCTCGTGCAATCAATGACGGTGACTGGGAACTTGCGGTTGGACTACTGAGTCAGGCGGCCCTGAAAATGTCACGGTCCATTCGCGTCTTTAAGCGTCTCGAACTGGCTGCGACCAAAAATAACCAGGCCGAACTGGCAGAGGCCTGTCGTGCGAATTTGGAGGGGATCCGTGACCTCGAGCAACGACAGATAGAAGCTGTGAACGCCATTGGTGATGATATGGAGGATCCTGAATTGCGGCTTACCGTTGCAGAGATTGCTGTTGAACTGGCGCGTCTCGGTGAAGCTGCACGGTGGGTGGATGCCGCAGCAATGGTGGCTCCCGACCGTCAGGTCGAAATTCTCGACCGCAAAATGGCAATTACGTTTCCGACCAAGCCACTTGTGCCCATCGGAGCGGCTTTCAGCAAGGCGGCGAAACGCGAGGCTGAGCCGAAGCAGAGTTCCGGTGGCCAAAGCTCGGCTGCAGATGAAACTGAAGCCAACGTGTCTGCCGAAGCAGCTTCGACGAGTGACGACACCGAACCTACCCCTCAAAACTTGACTAACGAAGCCCAAACCGACGCAACCGGGTCGGATGATGCCGCGGCCAACAACCCGGAATAATTCTGGTCACTGCGGTGCAGACCGTGTTTCCGGCAGACCGAGAGTCACCTCGGCGCCGGACGAACAACAGCCAATTCCAGTCGTCCTCGCATCAGCTTCAGGCACTTGATCGCCTGCCTGCTGGACCAGAAAGGGCGCGGCTGAATCTGTATGGTCGTGTCCGGCATATACGCCAAAGTCATTGAATAACAGCTTCTTGGCCATGCGGTAGTACCAGTTGCGCTCCGGGATTTCCTCTCCTGGGTGGAACTGCGATGTTCGGGAAATCATCGAACGCAGTTCCTGATGAGCTGTCTGACGGGCAGTGGAGTCTTTTGCGTTATGTTTTTTCACCAACTGCGTCAGCAGGTCAGGTCGTTCGAGCACGATACAACCACGCGTGGTCTCCTGTGACAACCGGCGGAAATCCGAAAGAAATTCGGAATGAGTGAACTTGTCGAACAGTGATCGGTCATCATTCTCCAGGTGAATGGATTCACGGGAAAACTGTACAATCGGACACGGTTCGATGTCGCCCCAGGGGCTGATATGGTGACTGATGCCGTTCGCCGCCGGACACAGGGCTCGTCCTTCGCCGTCATAGTACGCATCAATAATAATAATGGGTTTGCGAGCCCTCATGTCCACAACAAACTGTCGTGCTCGTCGTTGCTGGTCGGGCGTCAGACACAGATCAGGGGTCGCATCGGGACCCATGGGACGGTAGACGTGAAACCAAGTATACAGAACGCCCATTTCGATCAGGCGATCTATCCAGGTTTCCGTCAGCAAATCATCGATATTGGTGCGGCAGAGGCTTGTGCAGACGCCTGTCATCACGTTGTTTTTGAGGCAGTTTTCGACACCCGCCAGCGTGTTGTTATAGACGTCTGACCGACCTCGCCGTTCGTCGCTTATGATTTCGTTCCCTTCAACACTGATGAGTGGTGTCACATTCCCGAGATCGAACAGTTGTCTGGCTTTGTCATCTGTAATGAACTGGCCGTTGGTGAAGATCTGGAAATAGCAATCCGGATGGGTGGCCAGAATGTCGAAGAGTTCCGGATGCATGAACGGTTCGCCACCCACGATCCCAAAGAAACTGTTGCCCACCTGTTTGGCTTCGGTGATGAGACGGTTCATCGCCTTCAGGTCTATCGTCTTCTGTTTGTGCCCCACATCCACCCAGCAGCCCTGACATCGCAGATTGCAGCTGTTGATGATCGAAACGTAGAGGAATGGCGGGAAAAACTGCCCCTGTCGCATTCGTCGTTTATGAAGCAGGACAGACCGGGTTCCTTTCACACCCAGATTCCAGCACAGCTTCCAGAGCAGTCGTTTGTTGGTTTCCAACAGGACTCGCTTTGCCATTTGCAGCGTGTACATCAAAGTCCGCTCCGGAAGGGTTTAACTGAATTTGCGTGTGGAATGCAGGAAAGTGTCCGATGACGCTCTCAGGCTGCACGAACAGGCGGGGTCACATCCCTGATTATCTCTACTCGACCGGCTGATTCCCACCGCGAGTCCTGGAAATGCATTCAGGGAATGCCAGCCGGTGCAACGCCGGACAGCGAGGTCTGTCCGGAAACTCGTCTCAATGACCAATCACTGCCAGTCGGCGTCATTCACGTACACCCATGTACTCTATTCACTAGCGAAACATCGCGTCGAATAACCGCAGTTGAGCCATTCATGGCAGCTGGAACAGGGAGTCAGCAGCTTGTTAACCAAGGACCAGGAATGTACCGAGTTCCGCACGGAATGAACAATTCCCTCCTTGGCACAGGAAAAATCAGAGCAAACTGCTGTACCACACGACAAAATGGGGTACTCACTTCCGAAATTCCGGAAAAATTTGACGTGTGTCGTGGAACATCCTAGACTCTGCCACTTAACTCTTGGACTTGGAAGCCCTGTCCGGCAGAATGTCTGCTGGAGATGTCGTCTGAGACTGGATTCTTCGGGTTGCCATCCCAGTGGTGGAGCAACCGCTGGGGCCTTTGCAATAAATGGCCCGCCATCCTCTGAATTGTTGAAGCCCCGTTCACCGTCCCTGTTACGGTGACCTGACTGGAGGCTGGTCCATGCCCGTGTTGCCGCGGTGAGCGTCTAGTCCAGCCTGCTTGATTTGTCGCTGGTTCCCTGCGACAGAAGATATCTCCATTCCTCCCTCTGTATAGAAGAGAACAACTTGCAAGCCGTGTCAGAAATAACATTTGAAGACCTTGGCCTGAATTCGGATACAGTAAAGGCCGTTCGTAAGGCCGGGTATGAAACGCCCAGCCCCATTCAGAAAGAACTTATCCCAATCGCTCTGACTGGTAAGGACTGCATCGGTCAGGCTCACACCGGGACCGGAAAAACGGCCGCCTTTATGCTGCCGTCGATGGAACGAATTGACTGTCGTCGTCCCGGAGTTCAGTTGCTTGTCCTTGCGCCGACTCGCGAACTCACTGAGCAGGTATTGCTGGAATCGAAAAGACTCTGCGGTGGCAGGGTCAAAATTGGTATTGCCATTGGCGGACGCCCCATTCACAGTCAAATCAAAGCTCTGCAGAACGGAATACACGCAGTAATTGGGACACCTGGCCGAGTGATCGATTTGCTCCGCCGCAAAGCACTTGATCTGCGCGATCTGAAGATTGCAGTCCTGGACGAAGCCGATCGCATGCTGGACATCGGATTTCGACCTGACATCGAAAGAATCCTCAGCTACTGTCCTAAACAACGTCAAACACTGCTACTGTCGGCCACAGTGCCCGAACCCGTTGAGTGTCTGGCACGTCGCTACATGTCAGATCCGGAAATGGTCGACCTGTCCACAGACCGAGTCGTGGTGGATACCATTGAACAGTTCTATGTGACTGTCGATGAAGACCGCAAGGCGGCTTTACTGCTGCGTGTGCTTGCCAAGGAGAAACCGACACAAGCCATCGTCTTTACGCGCACGAAACGTGGAGCGGAGCGGCTGTTTGAGAAATTTTTGAAACGTCTGAAATCAAATCGGATCGCAGCCATCCACGGTGACCTGCCACAGCGCAAACGTGACCGTGTGATTCGTGATGTGCGGGCCGGAAAACTACGATTGTTGATTGCCACTGATGTTGTCGGACGCGGAATCGACATCAGCGGCATTTCGCACATCATCAATTACGATATCCCGGAGTACTGCGACGACTATGTTCATCGTGTTGGCCGCACGGGCCGGCTGTCCTCATCCGAAAATGGACGTGCGATTACATTTGTGACTCTGGCTCAGGGCAACGAACTGACCAATATCGAAATGCGGATCAACACGGTACTGCCGCAGTACACAGTGCCGGATTTCGAGTCGTTCCGACCTGCAGACCGCCCACGACGTCAGGTACGACGGTTTGGAACCACGTAGGGCTCGCGAGTAATATCAGTCAGGTTCGGCCCGTATCGGGAAATCTATTCATAGTCACCCGGCGAGGCTGCACTGTTGTCTCTGTTTCCGGAACCACCTTCAGGAGCAGTCCCCGGATCACAGCCGGCAAACAGCATGAATCCGGCACAAAGGCACATCATTCCAATCAATCGTGACATCATTTCTTTTTCCCTGAGCAGAATGTGCTGTCCACAAACCTGAACGACCAGAAAGGCCCTCCTGCGACGAAGCATTTCCGGGCCGCGCAAACTGATTTTTGTCATATTTTTTTGGGATCTGTCACGGATTGCAAGCAGGATCCTCCGCAAGTCTGAACGAACAACAGGTTACTCTTCGTTCAGTGCCCCTCAGTCCCTGAATCGGGAATTGTTACAATGCGGCACTGCATTCTATGATACAGGCAACTCGGTTCCATTTCTGACTCTGTTTCCGCTCATGACGTTGACTGCTGACGAACCGCGCCCGGATCCAGCTGACCCTTCGACTGTCCCGGCCGCCACCCGTGTGAGGAGTTTTCCCACAACACCCGGTGTTTACTTAATGAAGGATCGGCAGGACCGGGTGATTTACATAGGGAAGGCCGTCAATCTGCGCAGCCGAGCAGGCAGTTATTTCACCAGGGCGGCACAAATGGAGCGAAGGACCGCCGAATTAGTTCGGGAGATACACGACATCGACTGTGTCGAGACAGACAGTGAAGTTGACGCGCTGCTGATGGAGGCACGGCTGATCAAAGACATCCAGCCGAGATTTAACTCACAACTCAAAGATGACAAGACGTTCCCATACCTGCAGATTTCCACACGAGAAGATTTTCCCCGAATTGAGTTCACTCGAACGCCCGCCACAAAGAACGTCAGGCTGTACGGACCGTTTACCAATGCTGGTCAACTCCGCGGGATGATCGCCGTCCTGCAGAAGATCTTTCGCTTTCGCACCTGCAGTTTAGACATTGAAGAATCCGATGAACGCTGGTGCTGGTTTCGACCCTGTCTGCTGGCCAGCATCAATCAGTGTACCGCTCCGTGCAATCAGCGAATCAGCAAGAACGACTATCGGGACGATATCCGTCGTCTGCGACTGTTCCTGGATGGTGGTCGCGATCGCCTCCTGAAGCAAATGAATAAGGAAATGATACGGGCGTCAGAAGAACGTCGATACGAAAAAGCCGCCCGCATCCGGGACGACATCGAGGCACTCAAGGGTCTAAACCTTAAAGGGAATCTCGAAGAACATGCTCAGCCGGAGGTGTTTTATCACGATCCGAAGAAAGGACTGGCGGGACTAAAGAAGGTACTGCAACTGCCCAAACTGCCGCGGCTGATTGAGGGCGTTGACATCGCGCACCTGCAGGGTGGTGAAACAGTGGCGAGCCTCGTGCAGTTTATCGACGGACTGCCATTTAAACATGGTTACAAACGGTACAGGATCCGATCCGTCGAAGGAGTCGACGATTTCGCCTCCATGCGCGAAGTCATCACGCGACGATTTCGTCGATTGAGTCAGGAAGGTGAATCCTTTCCGGACCTGCTGCTCATTGATGGTGGCAGAGGACAGCTCAACGCCGTGATGAGTGTCATGGAACGAATGGAAATCGATCCACCCCTGACGATTTCACTGGCCAAACGCGAAGAAGAGATCTTCGTGCCCGGCCGGAGTCAACCTCATCGATTGAGTCGTCATTCGTATGCATTACGGCTGCTGCAGTACGTGCGCGATGAGTCGCACAGGTTTGCTCAGCATTATCACCATTTGCTCCGTGGTAAGGCGTCATTGGACCGATGACCTGTATATTTCTGTCTGGTCTTTATGCTTAACAGCTCTGTTTTACGCGAGTCAAAGTGCCTACCGATTCCGATCCATCGGTGAATTTTATGATTCCGCGGTTGATTCTGCTGGTTGCTGTTGGGGCAATCATCGCCGGAGTTTTGTCGGGAACGCCACTGCAAAGTGCCAATGATCGGTCGCGGTGGGCGACGGTATGGTCTCTGATCCATCGTCAAACATGGCAAATCGACGAAATCGACCAGGATCCTCGATGGTCCACGATCGACAAAGTGCGTCATCGAATGAACGATCAGGCGCCATGGCACTTTTACTCCTCAAAGCCACCGTTACTTTCTTCGATCGCCGCTGGCATCTATGGTGTTCAGCGGCGCATCCTCGGCGTCGATATTAAACGCGATACTCTCGGAGTAACGAGATTCACACTGCTGCTGCTCAATGGTCTGCCAATGGCACTGGCATTGTGGATGTTCCAGCGAATGTTGATGCGTCTGAATCTGTCGGTGTCCGCGCAGTGCTTTGTCCTGCTGCTGGCTGGATTTGGTTCGATGATCAACCCGTATCTGTCGACTCTGAATAATCACACTCCGGCAGCCATTTGCCTGTTGATCTGTCTGGTCACAATCGTACGAATCCAGCAGCACTCGCGGTCGCGTGATTATGCGTTGGTAGGGCTGACCGCGGCGTTGACGAGCTGCTTTGAGCTTCCGGCCGCTCTGTTCGGCATTGTATCATTTGTCTGGATGTTGAAGCGGGATGTCCGCAGGACACTTCAATGGTATGTTCCGGCGGCGTTGCTGCCGCTGTCTGCGTTTCTCATTACCAACTGGCTGGCGACAGGCGGTATCCGACCGTTCTATGCATATTATGGCACCGACAAGTACATCTATGTACATCAGGGAATTCCAAGTTACTGGAGTCATCCTCAGGGATTCGACGCCAATCATGAAGGCACACTGACATATCTGTTTCACTGTGTCATGGGACATCATGGCCTGCTCTCACACACGCCCGTATTCCTTCTCTCCGTGTCGGGCTGGCTGCGTTTCCGTCATTCCAAGGTACGCAGTGGTCTGAATGGAGTACTGCCGGTGGGAGCTGTTGTTTCTGCAGTCGTGCTGGGCTTCTATCTGTCGCGCACACAGAACTACAACTATGGAGGGAATTCCGCCGCTCTGCGCTGGATGTTGTGGCTGACTCCTTTTTGGTGGTTTGCACTTCTGGATCCTGTGGAACGTCTGTTTCAGTCCTGCCGCGGCCGGGTGATTTGCGGAGTCCTGCTGACAGCCTCAGTCATCACGGCGGCTGTCTCGCATCCGGATCCGTGGCGTCCGTCCTGGATTTATCGGCAGATGATGCAGGCTGGCTGGATCGACTACCAAACGCCGGTCGTCCCGTTTGACACGTTGCGTCACAGTGTGTTCGCTTCATGGCCTGAGTCAGCTGGCACGGTTGGTATCTGGGGTCTGGAAGGATCGGCCGAGTCAGTCGTTCTGCGCAGTGGCGGGCATCGGTCTCTGAATGGTCATCGCGTTTGTGAAGTTGAAATCGCGCATTCGGACCGCCTGCTCAAAAAAGACCTGACGCAGCGGTGTTACATTCTGCTGGACAAATTTGAATCGGGAATGCCTGCTGCTGACTGGTTGCGCGTCATGGATGACACCGAGTTCTCTGTGCCGGTCCCACCCTGGCTGACTCAGCTGGTCCACGGGCTGCCGAGTGCTCGTCATTACACAGCCGCTGGTGTGCGCTGGTTCCGACAGTCTCCGAATTCGCGTGGATATCGCTGTGAACGAGCAGCATCACGAGTCAGTATTGAAGACAAACAACTGGGCAAGTGCTGGCACCGCTGTGAGGTTTGGTTTTGTGAAGATGTACCGTTCGGTGTGTTGAGATGGAAACAGACGATCACCCAGGAAAGTTCCGGTGAGACTGTTCACGTCAATACCTGGACTGCCCGGCTCATCCAGTGACGAATTCTGATGCAACCTCTGCCATTCCAGTTGAATAGCGCTGTCATCATGGCACTGACACTGACCTGCGGCGGTGTCTGCTGCGGGCAGATTAGTGATTCCATTCGGCCGGGTGACGGACTGGGGTTTCGGGACGGTTACGCGGAAGCTAAGCGACTGTTCGACGAATCAATGTACGAAGAGGCATTGGTGATCTGTGACCAGACGCTCGAAGACATTTTTCCAGCGCGGGTTTACAGCAGACTTCAGGCAGTAGCGACACGTTGCTGCCTGCTGCTCAATCGCCGGGAAGATGCACTCCGTCGGATCGAGACCATTTATCAGCGTGACCCCGAATCGCCGCATCTGAGTCTGATACCGTTGCTCTGGGATGATCGTCTTCCCGCCAGCGAACGTTACACGGCACGGGCGGAAGACCTTCTCAGTGAGTCACCCACTCGACGGCTGGCGGCAGCATCCTCACTGTTGCAGGAATCACAGCATAGCGAAAAGTGCGTCCAGATTCTTACGGAAGTGCGAGCCAGCCGACGTCTGCCAATGAGTATTCTGGCAGAAACTCAGTTGTGGCGGGTGCAAATGCCGGCAACGGACTCAGTTCACCTCCCAACTGTTCGACGCTGGCAGAAACGAGCCGCATCATTACCGGAATCTCTGCGTGCGGGTCCTCAGTTCATTGTTGGCCGAGCACTTCAATTGCGGCACAAACCGGACCAGGCAGCACTGGAATTGCTCTGGCTGCCCCTGATGCAGACGGACGATTCGTGTCTCGCAGCTTCCGGACTGGCGGAGGCCGTCGTGTGCCTTGAACTGACCGGGCGGATCGAGTCGGCGCGACGGCTGCGCAGGGAGTTACAGGATCGCTTTGGCCAAACCTCGGCGGCGCGACGACTCACCAGTTCTGATTCAACTTTGCCCAGGGCCGTTCCATTCGCAGAATAATCCTGCAGGTTCAGCAAAAAATATCAGCATGCCAACCACGCACCGACTCACTTTCGGAATACCCCTCGAGTTGTCTCAAACCAGCACTCGAGGACGCGATTACTGTGAGGATCGTACATCGGTCGAAAATGAGTTCCTCGAACTGCGCGAACAATTCATTGGCCTGCAGGCGCGGTTGTACGCCGAAGGACAATAAAAACTGCTGATCGTTCTGCAGGCAATGGACGCCGGAGGGAAAGACGGCACGATTCGCAAGATGTGTCAGGGCGTTAATCCTCAGGGAGTCCGCGTGACTTCATTCAAAAAACCATCGTCGGAAGACCAGGCTCATGACTTTCTCTGGCGGAATCATAAGGCGGTGCCGTCGAAGGGGATGATCGCCATTTTTAATCACTCACACTACGAAGATGTTCTGGTTGCACGCGTTCACGACATTGTGCCGGAATCGGTGTGGCGTCCGAGGTGCGAGCTGATCAATCAGTTCGAGCAACATCTCATTCTGACCGGCACCACAGTTCTCAAATTCTTTTTGCACATCTCCAAGAAGGAACAGAAAGAACGGTTTCAGGACCGCCTGGACGACCCCGACAAACACTGGAAATTTGATGTCGATGATCTGAAAAAAAAAAGCGCATTCTGGGACGACTATCAGCATGCGTTCGAAGACATGCTGAACCTTTGCACAAGAGACATGGCTCCATGGTACGTTATTCCGTCCGACCAAAAGTGGTACCGGAACGTGGCGATCATGCGCGTCCTGAATCACACACTGCAGACCATGAATCCGCAATACCCGGAGTCTGACGATCTCAGTGGATTTGTAATTGACTGAATCAGAAATCCACTGGCAGTGCCGTTACCTGCACATTTTCAAACGCGAAGTACTGGTCGTCTCTGGGCGTGGTTGTGAGCCCACGAAAGGAATGTGTCCGTTCCGTCTTAGAGGCGAAGTGACGGAAGCCAACTGACACTTGCTGGTCTCATGGTGAGAATCCTGTTTGCTCACGCATTTCAAGCTGGCTTCAGGAACGGTTCCACGTCCATTTGTCCAGGTCAACTCCCGTGACGGACGCAATTCGCGCACAGCTGCTTAGCGCTGTCCATCATTGCTTAACCTGAAGTCTCGTTGGTTGTAGATCGCAAAAAGCCGATCCCGACTTGGAGTGTGGTGCGGAGCAATTTTCTGTGCTTCGCGGTAGTACACCGCTGCTTCATCAATTTTTCCCGAACGCTCGAGCGCCAATCCGCGATAGAAAGTGGCACTCAGGCTCCGAGGCACGCATTCGTGCATGAATTCAATGTCCTGCAGAATGCGTGCGGCATCCTCAGTCGGATCCAGCTGAAATGAACCCTGCGTGTGAGTCATATATGTGATTGGCACTACAAACAGTAACCACACTGCAGCATGTCGAAGCCAGCCTGGGAGATCGAACATGTTTAAACCCGAGGACTCAACGGCGGTGATTTCGAAGATCTTTTGAGTATCTTTTTCACGCACCTTCCAGATAAATCCATCAAAATAATAGTGCAACAGCGTGGAAGCCAGAAAACAACCAACAAGAAAATCGCGCGCTGTTCCGTCGTTGATTTGTTCTGAACGCAGATTCAACAGACCATATCCGCAGACCAGTACAACGTAAGTTGCAATCAGAATAAACCGAGGCCGGAAAAGAAATCGAGTGAACCCACCAAGGTTTGGATCCTTTTCGACTCGATTTCGATTGAACGCCCAGACAATTGTCAGATATTGAACATCATGAAAAAGTTCAAAGAACGCATACGCAACAGCAATGTTTGTGACGGTCGATGTTGAGTACCAAAAGTAGGCAAACGTCGTCCCCATTAACACAATTTTGATCAGGCCGGGAGGTTTTCCGTTGAGCCAAAGATTCACAAAATTTGCAACGAAAAGCAACGTGACGGTCGAAGCAGCGACAATCATTCCTGCGCGCAAACTATTCATGAAGCCGGCTGAGGGGATCGGAAAACCACTATTATAAAACCTCTGAAGGAAGCCGTATGCGGTATTGTCACTTAGCACAATGGCCGCGGCGAACCAGACGAAACACATGGCCCAGTCGAGCCATCGTGTCGTTGCAGCAAATGACCCGACCTTGGCGTCATAAATACGAACAAATCCGTAGGTTTGCATCAGGTAATGCCACCAGCCCCAGATTCCTATAATCACGTGGACGCCAGACAGACCTTGCCGAATTGACCAGAAACACACTCCAATTAACATCACTGGCGCGACCAGAAATCGAATTTTGAACCGCTGGAATAAACCTGGATCACCGTAGGCACGCATCATGCCGGGAAGATGATGGCCTATCGCCCAAACCATGATCATCGACGTCACCACCGCCGTCGAAGAGACAACGTGAGCTCCGGAAATCACTAAAAACACCGGTATCGGCGCGGCCAACACCAGCACGATGTCGGTCCCTCGATTTACGATCCACGGAGATCGTTGAGACGGACTGGACATTGTCGCATCAGGCATTGAATGAGATGAATAGGAGTTCGCCATGGAACCGAAGAGAGCCGTGATTGACGAGCAGCACCCAGTCAATTATGGCAGCTTCGTGCGGCATTCCCAATGGGGTGGTTCAATTGTCCGATAAAACCGTTGTTTCGAATGGTGGCAGGCTGCAAGTCGGTCGTGGACGTCTGAAGGAAACTCAGTCAGAATGAGCGTTCGCAAAGCCGGTAGTACTGTTCTGCATGTTGAATGATCAGAGTCAAAAGACGACCAGGTGAAATGTTGGTGACTTCCGATGCATGCGGTGTGACTTAGGCACAGATTCACTGGCTAATCGGCGTTAGTTCAGCAATGTTGAATTTGCCCAGGTCGACATGCTCCCCGTGAATGGCGATGCGTGCCTGGCCACATTGCATGTCGAGCGAATACTGACGGGATCCCGGATTCTCACGGACAGAGATACGGCTGAGGGTGCTGTTCAATAAACAGGAGTTCTGTGTCAATGGGAGGATCCATGATCGTCATCTTCAAGCCCGAAGGCCATTGAATCTCTAGTTTGTCAATCCGTGTGTGATCGCCAAGGCCAAAGGTGAGCAGGCGTTGGTTGCTCGAATGATAACCGTCGCCGGCTGTCAATTGCCGGTACAGCGTCGTGTCTCCGAGCGTCACAACTGCAGTAGTACCAATGGCGTCCCGATTCGATTGTACACCGCGCAACCGCACCGCCAGATAATGTCCTGGAGAAGTCGTCGTATTCAACAGCAGAGCTGCTGCCGAATCCAGATGTGAGATAACGACGTCCTCTAATCCGTCGCGGTTCCAGTCAAGACGAGCCATCCCGCGTCCCAGATAGCTGCCGCGGAAATAGGGACCTGCTAAACCCAGTTTGCGTTCCACGAAATTCCCATCTCCCCGATTGCTGAAGTACTGCGGGGGCATTTTATATGGGACCGTCTGCTTGTTCGGGACGTTGATATGTCCATTCGTGACAATCAGGTCCAGTGAACCATTCAGCTCTCCATCCAGAAACTGGGTGCCAAAACCGAGCAATGCCACACTCGGATCACTTAAACCGGCACGTTTCGTGTCGTCCACGAACTGTCCATTTGCCTGTCGGCGATACAACGTGTTTGATTCCTCAAAAAAATTGGTCACGAATAATTCCGACAGTCCGTCGCCATCAGTATCACCGGCAGCCACTCCCATGCAGGCTTCCGAGAATCCGTCGCGATTGAAGGCCAGTCCGAGTGGAAGGGCCTGCTCTTTGAGTTGAAGGTCATTTCCACGACTGACAGTTTGATTCACAAAGTAAAAGTTAGCAACACCGTCGTTTGCGATGAATAAATTCAGCAATCCCGATCCATTGAAATCGGCTGCCAGAATCCCCAACCCCTTTCCCTCCGGTATTTCAATTCCTGAGCTAGTCGTGACATTTTTGAAACGACCGTCGCCCAGATTGAGATACAACTGGTCCTGAGCGGCGGGAAACTGTGCCGGCGCACAGGCATGGCGTTCTCCGGAAAGATCTCGGCAGACAGTTGTGAAGACGCCTGGGCCCGAAAGGTAATTCACGCTGTAGACATCGGCCAGAGCATCGCCATTGAGATCAGCCATCAGGCAACTCGTTGTCCAGTGATCTCCGCCGGTTCGTGTGATGTCAGTCACTTCGGTGAATGTGCCATCGCCGTTGTTGCGGTAGTGCCGATTCCGACCAAGGTTTCCGATATAGAGATCTGCAAAACCGTCGCTGTTGTAGTCGCCCACAGTCACCCCCTGGCTGTATGCGCTCTCGACCAGCCCAGCGTCCTTGGTGACATCATCGAACCCACCGTCTCCCCTGTTGCGGAACAGACGGTCAAGGTGACCCCCTGCGCCGGCATCCACCGGTTCGTTGTTGTCGGCCGCGATGGGGCAACCCTGAGTCAGATAAATGTCGGGCCAGCCGTCTGCATCAAAGTCCACTATCCCAGTGCCTCCACCGGTGAACTGATAAACCCGAGTCAACCCATCGACTCTGGGATCACTGTCATTGTAGTACTGAAAACTTACGCCGGCTTCCTGAGCGCGATCGTCGAAAGTCACATATCCCTGCTTGTGTGTTCTGGTACGAATCTGACTGTCCTGTCGATGAACAACGGTCCAATTTGGCAATGGAAAACGCGACAGGTCAAAACCCAGCGCCGGATAACTTTCGGGAGCGGCCCGCCGTAATGGTAACGTGGCCAAACGTGACTGAAGACGAGCCCTTCCGCTGGCTGCCTCATTGTTCTTGGCGTTGAGCTCCAGCGCCAGATGGAACCAGGCATATGATTCCCAGTGCAAACCAAGCGATTCTGCCAGTCGAGCTGCCAGCAGCGGTTGCTCAATCCTGCGGTCAAGTTGTTCAATCTTCGCATTGATCGCATGAACCGCACTCGCAAATTTCTGCAGATCATGGGATCGCTGCAGAAACACGGTGGCATCGTCCAAGTGGTCCCCTGCTGCCAATGAGTGGCCTAACCGGTAGTTTGCTTTCTGGTGCGCCGGATCGAGCCGCACGGCCTCTGCGTAGCAGCGAATCGCCACTTCAATTTCGTTCTGCCGTTCTGCCCAGGACGCGCGGTTGATCCAGATGCCGGGATGGTCGTCCATCGATTCAGGCAATGACGCATGCCACGCGAGGAATTCAGACTCAGTGCCGGTTGCTGCCAGGAGCTCTCCCAGCCGAACCTGTGCTTCGACGGAATGTGGATCAGACCGCAGCACACGTTGCAGAATCTGCTGGGCCCGTCTGTACTGCTGCTCGAAGATCTGCAGATCAGCCATGCCGAGCAGGACGAGTGGATCATCCGGGTCAACTGAATAACACTGTCGAATGAAGCTGCTATCGGGATGCACCGTATGCCGGTCGCTCAGGCTCAGGATGCTCAGTCGCCGTGGCGAAATAACACCGTTTCGAATCAACGCCAGCTCATAGGGAACCATTTCCGCGAACTGTGTGCTGATCAGCATCAGGTGAGCAAGGTATTCGTTGGCGACACTGTTTTGCGGATCCTGCTGGAACGCCCGTCGGAACTGCAGCTCAGACTTTTCCAGACTGAAGGACTTTGTCAGCAGCAACAGGCCGGCCACGCAGCGCGCTTCGACCGCCGTCTTGCTTCCGTCATCCTCAATCTGTCCCAGATACTGCAGTGCACTGCGAGTCCGTCCTGTGCTGCCGGCGGCGCGCCCGGCCAACAGCAGAGCATCAAGTGAACGTGGTTCCTGTGACAACACCCGCGACGCATAGCGCTCAGCTTCTGCGTAGTCGCTTTTTTTTAGCGCCTGCCAGCCCTGAAGCAGCAGTTCGTCGACCGGCTCCGAGCGCAGGTACAGCAGCAAACCCAGACCAATGCCGAATACAGTCACTGTCACAAGTGCGAGTACCCATCGAATTTGCATCACATCAATCTGCCATCAACGAATGCGAAAACATCACCAGTGACCGCATCTTTAATTGTGACCGACCGAAACAACATTCCAACTGTTCAGTCCCTTCCGGCTTCGGTCAGCACAATCGCTTCCTCGGCGCCTTCGATCACCAGCAGTTCGGTGTGCATGGGGAGATCGTGCACTGTCTGGGTCAGCCCCGATGGCCAGTGAACTTCCACCTTGTCAATACGCTCTGTCCGGCCCAGACCGAAAGTCAAACGCTGTTCATTGCAGGCCAAATAACCGTCGCCAGAAGTTAGCTGTCCACTGTTCGTCTGCAAGCCGCAGGTGACGATAACAGTAGCGCCAACTGCATCCCGTGATGACACCACGCCGCGAAGACGGAGAGCCAGGAATTGGTTTTCAGTTTCGGTGCGGTTCGTGAGCAGTGCAACCGGTTCCTCCAGATGACTGACGGCGATGTCATCAAGTCCATCACGGTTCCAGTCCAGACGGGCCAGTCCACGTCCCAGGTGATGCTGCTGAAAGAACTCCCCCAGTTTTTCGGCGTGAAGTTCAACGAATTTTCCCGAACCGATGTTCCGAAAGACCTGAGTCGGCATCTGATACGGAACGCCGGTGTGGCTGAGATCTCCCACATGACCATTGCTCACCATCAGGTCAAGATGTCCATCGAGGTCAGCATCAATGAATTGTGTGCCAAAGCCCAGTAAGGCAAAACTCGGCCCGTAGAGATCAGCGGAGCGGCTGACATCGGAAAAGACCAAACCTGGCCGCTGCAGGTAGAGTGTGTTTGATTCATCGTAAAAGTTCGTCACGAACAAATCGAACTGGCCGTCACCATTCGCATCTCCATATGCGACACCCATACAGGCCTGTGACTGACCAACGCCGTCGACGGCCAACCCGGTCAGAAAACTCTGCTCTTCAAGAACTGGTATGTCTCCTGGATGCGAAGTCCGATTGTGAAAGAAGAAATTCGGTACGGTGTCGTTGGCGACGAACAAATCAATTCTGCCGGAGTGATTGAAATCCGCCGCGACGACACCCAAACCCTTCCCATCCGGCACCTGGATTCCGGCTTCCGATGACACTTCACGAAATCCTCCATCGCCGAGGTTCAGGTACAAGCGGTCCAGTGCGGCTTCATACTCGTATGGCGCACACAAGCGTGTGTTTCCATCTTTGCCACGACACGGCTCAACAAACATCTTCGCGTCTTCGACATAGTTAACGGTGTAGATGTCCGGCCAGGCGTCTCCGTTGAGATCCGCGATGACGCAACTGGTCGTCCATTCGTTGCCTTCCACATTGGTGGCGTTGGCGATCTCCGTGAATGTGCCATCACCGTTGTTGTGAAACAATCGGTTGACTCCAATATTGGCGACGTAGATATCCGGGAAGCCATCGCTGTCGATGTCCCCGACGGCCAGTCCTTGACCAAATCCATCGTCGAACAACTGTGCACTTGCCGTAACATCTTCAAATACTTCCCCCTGCACGTTGCGGTACATCCGGTCGAGGTGCACGGATTGGCCGCGTTGCGGAGGCCAGTTGCATCCCTGCGTGAAATACAGGTCGGGCCAGTAATCGAGATCATAATCGAGTGCGCCGACTCCGCCTCCGGTGGAGTTGTAGAGGTGTTGGCCGGCAGTTTCCGGATCACTGCCATTCACGTAAACGAGGTCAATGCCCATTTGTGGCGCCGTGTTCTCAAATCGAATACTGCTGCCTGCTGTTTTCGAATCCGCGGCCAGTCTGTCGTTGTCCTGTGAGACGGCTGCCTTCGGAAGCGGATAATCAGCAATGTCCCAGTCCGGCTGGACTGTCAAAGCATCGTCGTTGCGCGCAGCCCGATACAACTGCAGCACCGTGTCAAGGGGGGTTGATCCATCGACGGAATTTCGTGGACTCGGCAGTGCTGGTCGTGGCCCCGCGGACGGAACAGAGGTACTGCGCAGTCGATCCCAGCCCCAGGCTTCCCACACGAGCCCCAGTTCAGCGGTGATCTCCACGGCACGGCTAATGGTGTCATTTGAATTGTTCGAATCGTCCCAGGTTTTGGCTGTTCGCAGCAGATCTTCCAGTAGTCGAGCCCGTTGCAAGAACGGTTGCGCACGTTCCGATTCCCCGATCTCAAGCAATGCCTGACCCAGTTGGAAATTAGCGGTTCGATGATTCGGTTGACTACGGACGGCCTCTGCGAAGCAACGAACGGCACCGCGCAGATCTTTTTGCTGCTGCGCCAGTCTGCCTCGTACACGCCATATGTCGGGATGCGTCCTGACCCTCCGGGGCAATGCTGCCAGCCATTTTTGAAAATCGCTGGAATCAGCATCCTGCAGCAGCAGTGCACCGTACCACGCCTGTGGTTCAGGCCAGTCCGAATGTTGCGCCAGCACGCGTTGAAGAAGGGCCAGCGCATCATCAGTTCTGTTCTCTCGCAGAGCCAACACAGCCATTCCGCAAGCTGCCAAAGGGTCATCCTGGTCTGAGTCGTAGAATCGCCGAACCACAGCGCTGTCCTCTTTTGCGGCCGGCCCGAACCCCAGCAGAATAAGATGGATTGGACCAAACTGACTGCCACACAACAGCGCCACACGATGTGGTACAGCCCGCCATGTCAAACCCGCGATACCGTAGATGTATGACAGACGCTCATGAATCCGGCACATATGTGGCTCGACCTGTAACGCCCGACGAAAGCACTCTGCCGCTCGCGATAAATGATTCTTCTGATACAAGAAGAGTTCGCCGGCAGTTACTCGAGCTGTGTAGCCAAGGTCGGGATCGTCATCCGGGATTTGCTCCAGCAATTCCAACGCCTGGTCAACATCACCGAGACGTGAAAGAGCTCGGGCTGCAATGAAACACCCCGAGCTCGAATGGCCGCTTTGGTCCATCAATTTGCGGCCGATTCGTTCTCCGGCTGCATAATCACCGCGATCAAACGCCTGTTTCGCTTCGCTCAGCAATCGTTCCGTCCGGCGCCACTCTGGCCACAACAGATACCACCCGAGGCCAGTTGTTATGAGCATCAGCAGAGCCGTGGCCCATATCCTCTTGTAACGCACAGACACACCACCGTCCGGAAAGGAAAGTCAGGCATTCCAAGCTGTGTGCACCGACCGATCGGAAATGTCAGTACACCAGCTTCACCTTCCAAAATGAAAAAGCACGAATGACGAACTCAACAGCAATGTCTAAAGCATTTCAGCGAGGCACTGATACCGTCGCATGCTCCTTTTGACATTCGCTCAATTCGTTATTCGTGCTCAGCGTTTCTGATTTGAACGGCAACCAACCAACACCGATCGGCTGGTCGGGGCCGCTAAACCGTCCGGTTTCGTTGACTGCGAATGCCTACGGATCCGCCTCTGTGCTGATCAGTTCAAGACGAACGTCTTCTTCGACCGGAACCGTAGATCGTAACGGGGTCGTGGTTGTAAATCGGTATTTCGTGGGTACCCACTCCCGCTCGTCCTTGCGGGCCTCCTCCCGATTCTGCTTCCACGCAGCCACCATGGCCGGTGTTGGATCCGGTGCCCCCGGACCCACCCAAGGAGGCATAATATCCGGAACACTGCCGGTAATCTTGCTCAGAGTCACCTGGTAGTCGCCCGCCCGCACTCCGTTTCCGGCCGCCGTGACGAGCCGGAATCTTCCATTCTCGTCTGTGGTTCCAAACCCGATCGGACCCCCAGCCTCCGGCTGGAAGGTGACGGCGCACTTCTCTAACGGCTTGCCGTCCAGAAACACGACACCTTCCACCGGATAAACTGAGTCTCCACAGCCTGCCACGGTTCCCACCAACAGCAGAACTGCACTTCGCACCATAACAGTACGAAAGGTGATCAATCCAAGGACCCTTCTCTTTACGCGCGCCTTAACGACGGCTTAGAAATTGCCTACTGCCTGGCCGTCGTTACGACAACCAAGGTGCTGATACGTCTTGTGATCAATGTTCTCACTGAGCATACGGACAGATCCGTCGGCAAATGAGAACGTAGCACCACCAGCATGCAGCGAACGGAATCCCCAGGAAGCCGACCAGTTGTCGTGGGCATGGGACGGGTCACCAACGTTGGGCGACTGACCCCAAGTGTTGTACCCACAATTTGCTTCGTCATCGATCGGCCAGTTGATCGGGATGATCGTCGTCATGCACTGGAACGCACCCGTAGCGACTGCGGCCCAACCACCCCATCCAGGGGTTCCAACCGTGCTCGTGCCAGGAAAACGTTCTTCGTACTTCGGTTGGTACTCGCCGACCATCAGCGTGTTCGAGGTACCGTCAGTGATGTCCCTGATTCTCACGCTGTTGGTCCCGAAGGGAGGGCCGTCCCAGATGATGACGCCACGATTGCCCGTGAGGGGTTCAGCACTTCCCCAGTTACCGAAATTAACGCTGGACGTGTAACCCCAGGTAGTATCGCCGGGGAAGTATACTTCTGGTTCTGCATACTTCTGGAATGGCTTAATCGTGCCACCACAGAACTGAGTCCCACCCTGAGGGCCATTGGAGCCACCATAGTTGGTGAAGAACGGTGAGCTAGCTTCCCAGTTATCACTGGGACAACGCAGGTAAGCAGGTGAGTTCAGCAGCGATTGAAGACCAAGGTTAGTCGACGGATCGTCATCGTAACCATCGCCACTTGTGGGATTCACCATGGGCGTGGTTGGATCCTGCATCACGTTGTACCTGTTTGCCTGGTCAAGATATGGCAGAAGCACAATGTGTATGGTCGGCTGCTGCGAGCCTGGAGGCTGTTCAATGAAGTTGCCACCACCATGTGAATTCCCGGTCGGAAAACGCAGTTTGACATCATGCCGATTGTGCAGAGCAAGCCCGATTTGTTTGAGGTTGTTTTTGCACTGCGTCCGGCGTGCGGCCTCGCGTGCCTGTTGCACAGCTGGCAACAACAGTGAGATCAGAATCGCAATGATCGCAATGACCACCAGGAGTTCGATCAGGGTGAAAGCTGCGCGCGGGCGACGAACACCGGTTCGTCGTCTCTGTTTGTACTGAGCAATACGCATTCCAATGACTCCCAAGAGAAGGAAACGAACGACAGCCAAGGCCACCCGCTCCGGGGGGGCGACACGCTGCACAAGGCTCGAACCGAGCGATAAACACTGCCAACAAAACCCGATCAGGCCGGAAAGACCTTGTAGAGCATCCTTTTAGTTTTTCAATCGGGTTTTACGTTGTCAAGCTTTCAGCAGTGGGATTTGTCGCCATCGAACTACAATATTTTGGTTGTGGAGGTGAGTCCGTTGGGGTGTTTCCCGTCCGCGTCCTGGATGTTGCAGAGGAATCTGCTGAAACGGGGACGATGTTGAATTCCGTGGTGATTGCTCCGATCTGTGTTCTTTTTTTCGTGTTTTCGTCCATTCACACCGGGACTGAATTAAGAGTCCGGACGGGAACCTGACGGAATGTCCACACCGTGACAGACGTCCTGGTCAAAGCCCGAAAGCCCCGTTATACTGCCGATGGTGGGGACTCCTGTCATCTCTGCACTTCCATCACCTGCTTCATCTAGGAAACGTGTGCTCCACCGTCGGTCGCCCCGTTTTTCATGGGAGTCTTGCCAAAATGAGGAGCTGGGTGCTCACTTCCGTGTTTTTTGTCTGTATTTGTGGAGTCGGCTACAAGCTCTGGACGCGCACGGACTCTGAAACCGACGGCCCGGCACGCAATGTCACGGTTCCCAGCAGCACAGTTGACGCGAGCACGGTTGACGCGAGCAGTTCAGCTGCTCCGGAGTTTGAAGGTCTGGATGAGGAAAAGCAGGCCGAGATCTGGGACCTTGAACACAACACGTTCGAACTGGAATGGAAGTTCGGCAAATCCTTTACCGCGGCGCTGCAGCAGCGTGACCATCAGACACTTCTGCAATTCTTCCAGGATTCGTTTTCCGGGAGTGTTCCGGAAAATGCGCCGGAGACGATCGATAAAACTTGGTGGCGGCAAAGCAGAAATCACTCCGAGGTGAGTCCGGCCTCCGGCGACCAGAGCGCCGACGTGCTTGTGACGCGTCTGCTGAGTTATCTGGATAAATTTTCCTCGATCAGCCAGATCAAACTTCGTGTACTGGCAATCGAAAGGGAGGGTTCGAACTATCTCTGGCACGTTCGGTGGCTGCTTTCGGCGGCCGGTGAAACTGCCGAGCGTGGTCCCATCTCGTGGGAGTCCACACATTCGACCGTTTGCCGGTTCGGTAACGACGCCGAGATTGCCGCAGGAAAGATTCTTACACGGTGGACGATCGATTCGGAAGTCATCCGCAGTGCCCCCCGTCGTTTCATGAACGAAGTCACCGAACAGGTCGGCCTGAGTGAACTTCGTTTGCGCGATAACTGGGAGTACGACCAGGAACCGGCGAAACAATTTACGTTACAGGTCGCCGTTGCCGACTACGACCGTGACGGATTTCTCGATATTGCTGTTGCCAGCCATGATGGTCGTCAGTACATCCTGCGGTCGCTCGCGGGAGAAAGATTCGAAGATGCAACGGCACTGGTCGGGCTGCCGGCGAAACGATCTGACGCGCCCACAATGATGACGACCTGGTTCGATTACAACAACGATGGGTATCCGGATCTGATGCTGGGGAACAGGCTGTATCGTAATCTCGACGGGAAAGGGTTTGCCAATCAGACGGGGCACTCGGGTTTGCGATTCAATGCGCAGGGAGTGGTGGTGGGCTGTGTCGTGGCCGATTACGACTGTGATGGCTGGCTGGATCTGTATGTGCTCTACAAAAGCAGTCCTACTCGGCTGCCCTTAAAGAAAATCGGCTACCTGAATGACAACCACTCGGGCACTGCCAATCAGCTGTGGCGGAACACCGGGGAAGGTCAATTCGTGGATGTGACTGAGGAAGCCGGAGTGGGCGCCGGATTTAGACATTCGTTTGCGGCAGCCTGGCTGCATGCAAACGACGATCACTTCCCGGACCTTTACGTGGCAAACGATTTTGGAGTGAATCAGCTTTACCTGAATGACGGCCGCGGACATTTTCAGAACATTGCTGAAGATGCCGGCGTTGGTGACTTTGCAACCAGCATGGGTGTCGCGGCGGGGGATATCGATGGCGACGGGAAGACGGACATTTACGTCGCCAACATGTTTTCAAAAATGGGCCGCCGGATTATTGACCATGTCTCCGCGGATGATTATCCCGCGGGGATCTTCGAGCAAATTCGAGGAGCATGTGCCGGTAACCGCCTGTACCAGCCTGAGGCCGGCGCGATGATCTATCGGGATATGAGCGAGCAACTGGGGGTGAACCCGGTGGGCTGGGCCTTCGCACCCGTGATGGCGGATTTTGACGCGAATGGATACCTGGACATTTACGCGACGACCGGGTTCATGAGTTTCAGCCGAAAAAAACCTGACGGGTGAACCTGTCTCTGGCGGGCTGTCGTGACACAGCCATTTGATCGGCAATGCCAGCTTCCCGCACGCGGGGAGATCGACCACGATGCCGGTGAATTCTGGGTAGAGAACCCGTTTCAGATGGCCTTTCAGCAGAACAATCTCAGTGCCTACGAACCGAACCGCCTGTTTGTCAACGTTGATGGTCGACAGTTTGCTGATTTGTCGCATCAGTCAGGCGCGAACATCGATTCAGATTCCCGCTCAGCTGTCGTTGGCGATTTTGACAACGACGACGACCCGGATCTGCTGGTCGGAAGCGTCGGTGGTGGTCCGCTTCGTCTTTTCCACAACACCATCCCACACATCTGGAATCGTGTTCGCCTGCAGCTCGTCGGTGTGACCAGTAATCGCCAGGCCATCGGGTCTCGAGTGATCGCACAGTGTGGTGACCGACAGATTGTCCGTGATTTGTTTCCGGCAAATGGTTTCATGGGACAGAGCCCCGCAGAAATGTTCCTGGGCCTGGGTCCGGCTGAAAAGATCGACCTGCTGACCATTCGCTGGCCTTCCGGTGCCATCCAGCAGTTCGAGAACGTCCCGGTCAACTGCCGTCTGAAAATCATCGAAGGCGAGCGTGATCCAGTGCTCATCGCAACAGGCACCTGACCACGGATTCAGATCCCCTGCCGTCGACCTTGATGTGCGTCCCTTTGACTTCATGGCGAGACCTTTGATTTCATGGCGAGAACCGTGACTGAAGAACAAACATCGGAAGAACCACAGCTGTCTCCCGTTTTGTTAGGGGGGGCCTTATTCGTGCTGTCTTTCGCGACGGTTTTGTTCACGGTGTTGCTGTTTCGGCTTCTGGCCTTCTTCATCATGCCGTCGCTGTTCTTTGATCTGCTGTTCATTGGCTTTCCCATCGGCGCGCTGGTTGGTGCCTACATGCTGGTGGTAAACCGCCTCTCGTTCATTCGCACGTTGTGGATCCTGCAGGCCGCCATGGCCTTTTCCGTCGTGGCCATGCTGGCCTGCAAAAACTTTGACTATCTGCGTGCCCATCTGTTCGATGTTGAACTGCAAAAGCTGTTTATTCAGATCGCGGTGTTTACGACGTTCTTCCTGCCGTTCTTCTGCGCATACGGACTCAGCGAGTACATTGGCTACCAGCTTGGCCGTCAGCATCTTCGCGGGCGCATGTCACTGGTCTACGCGCTGTATCTTTTTGGTGCGGCCGCCGCCTATCTTTTCGCCGAATTTGCGTTTTCGCATTTGGGTGCAAGCTACATGCTGCTGATCCCCTTCTTCCTCGTGGCCGTCGTGTTGCTGCTGCTGAGCGGGTCGTGGGTGGGTCGTGGTGTCCTCATCGTGGAACATGCAGTTCTTGTCGGACTTTTCTGTACACCGCAGATGGAGCCTGGGTTCCTGGCGGCGTACAAGGGAAGCAGTCTGATGTCGACGAGCGAATACGCAGCCAGGGGTTTTCAGACCGTCTACCAGCAGTGGGGAAAATACAGCCTGGTCGAAGTTATGAAATTGAATGTTCCGGTTAGCGACGATGCCCTGCCGGAAGCCGGTGAAGAGTCACAAACGGACTATTACATGGGCTTCTACAACGACATCATGCAGTGGGAATACTCGCCGGACTTCGGCTTCATCCGCCCAGGCATGGGACTGGTACCACTGGAATACGCGCCCCACGGCGGAACGATTGCTGTTATTGGCGCGGGTGGAGGACGGCAGGTTCGGTATGCACAGAAGTCAGCCAGCAACTTCCGCCGTATCGTAGCTCTGGAAATCGAGCCAGCCGTCGTGGACGCAGTAACGGGCATCCTGGCCGGGAACTTTGAACATGTCTATGACCATCCGGGCGTGGAACTGATCAACCGCGAAGCGCGCACTTATATGGAAGAAACCAGCGAAAAATACGACCTGATTTACCTGCCCAGCGTCGGTGGCTACCCCCAGATGATGTTAGAACCAGGCAATATGGTGCGGACCGTTGATGCCTATCGCACATTCCGCGACCGGCTCACCGATCGTGGAATTCTGGCCATCTGGTATCCCGCCGGCCTGGACCCACAATTGATCCTGACCGAGCAGTACATTCGGACGCTGTCCGGTTCGGATCTTGGAATGAAGGTGAAGGCCTTTACGAATAAGGCCGAGTTGCTGATTGTCGCAACCCACCAGGACAGCGGAAATCTTCCGACGGTCGAGCAGGTGCAACAGTCGGTTCAAAAAAGCAGTGCCGTACTGCAGGGTCCCTATCTGGGTGAGAAACCTCTGGAAATCGAACACGAGTGGGATAATGAGTTCTTTCAGCCAATTACCGACGACCAGCCGTTTCTGGCCGGCAACGTGCAGCACATCTTTTCTCTGCGGCAGCTTGTCCAGCTCGTCCTGTTAGTCGCAGCCGTGCTGGGTGCCTTCGCACTGGTGCTGTTCCTGCTGTTGCGCAGGACTGGGGATCCGCAGATTCCCGGAACAAGTTACCTGCGTGTGGTGCTGGTCAGCCTGCTGGTTGGCGCCAACTTTCTGGTCGTCGAGCACTATGTGATTCTCGGCCTGTTTCGCAAGCAGTACATTTATCATCAGGCCCTGGTTCTGGGAGCGATTGTTTTTATGGTTTTCTCGGGACTGGGCAGTATCCTCATCACTCAGCGCTGGCGGCCAGTGTGTCAGCTGGCAGCCGGCGTGCTGTCACTGCTGTTGCTGTTTACGTTTTCCGGTTCGTCGCCCTGGGTGAACCTGATGCTTTTGCTTCCGGTGGCGTTCGTCACAGGCAGTTTCTTTCCCGCACTCTTCGAGGCAGCGGCTCGAAACCCGCTGGGCGTGTTCGCGGCAGACGCGATCGGTGCCGCGATAGGATCCCTTCTGGCGTTTTTTGTACCCATCGTCTTCGGGTTTGACTTGTTTTTTTGGTTCGCAACCGCGTTGTTCTGGCTGACCGCTCTGTTCACCTGGCTGTTTTTTCGGTCTCTGCCCGCAGCCGACACCCCCTGACGTCTTATCTGTCCAGCCGATACCGAACGTGGGCGCATTTCGAGAAATCAGCAGCTCCGCTCGATTGTGGCCTGCTGCCACTGCCGATATGATCCATGTCGCACGAGGGCGGTTGCAACGTCTGTTGTTCGGCCGGTTTCAAAGAACTCAGTTGAATGAGTGGAGACTGCGGTGAAAAAGCTGATGACACTGTTCGCAATTGCGTGTTTTGCGGTTCCTTTTACCGGTTGCCAGAAAGACGAAACCGACACGGAGGCATACCAGGAGTCACTCGCAGACCCGACAACCATGGGTGAAGAAAACCCAATGACGGCACCACCAGTAACACGGTCCGAGTAGTAAAGAGCCGGCCCGGCCGCCGACATACTGATGAGGGAAGTCCCAGGATCACTTTTTCGGAGGTCACAGTGGCCGTACTTCTCTTTCCAGGTGGTCAATGCACGTGTGCCCTGGTGTCTTTTTGTTTTGCAGAAGACGAGAGCAGCGAACACCGTTACCCGGCCTGGTGAGATTCCGGCAACGCACTCACAGTGACCTGGGGCAGATCAGGCTGGTTGACTCTCCTGGTCTTACTACGGCGCTGGTACCGGTCGTTAAAGTTTTCGGGCCGTCGGCAGTACGGCTCTCGTGTGCAGCGCGTCGCGTCGTGAACGCAAAAAGGCCGTCAAATATTCAGGTGCCTGAACAGGAGAACGTAATGACGCATTCCGCATCCATCGGCCATGCTGGAAAATCGTTCGGTTGCCCCGTCAGCAGCGAGGCATGAATTCGCCAGCCGGACTGGTACAAAGACGTTGTTTTCGCCCGGATTTTTCCCACTCGTCTCGTCGACCCTGGCCTTGTCACGGGGAGTTTGGGTATCGTTAAACTGTCGGGATGTGGTTCAACGGACGCAGCGGTCCGTTGTGCCCCCGAAGGCTGAGCGTGTGTCCTTCAGTCGAGTGGGTTGTGGCGACATCTGTCAGGAGATGGTTTTGTCGACCAATTCAACGATCCTTCATCAATGCAATCGAACGTCCGTCTCTCCAGTGAAAGTTTGC
>CAUZPL010000042.1:0-54520 GCA_963581585.1 Planctomycetota bacterium | reverse complement strand
CCGTGCTGTTCTTCGGACTCACCAGAATGAGTGATGCAAGTAAAAGGCAACGATTGCCGGTCACACTGGGAAGTGACTACGACTGTTTCGATTAAACCGGTTTCGCAGCTGTTATTCGGAATGAACATTCTGAAAGTCCGGTTCAAAGCAGCTGAATGTGCAGTTGCACCGCACAGTCCAGCAACGGAATGCCGGTTGAAAGGTAGCGGTATCAACCGATGGCACTTATGCTGTAGCTGCGTTCCTGTGACGAACCTGGAAACCGGCTGTTCGCGTCTGGTCCGTACCCGCCGCCATTCTGTTTCGTCTCAACCATATCTTCTGGCTGTTATCTCCATGCCGGTCTCAGATTTTTCCGACGATGTCCCGTTTTCTGTCCAGTTCACTCACCGGCTGAGAATGACAGACGACGTATTTGGAACCGACGAGACTGCGTTGACGGACCTGATTGCCGCCCCCGACGGCCAAAGTACACGTGTGCAGTTCTGGATTGATGAACATGTGTCCCGTGCTAACCCACAATTGACACAGCGTATTCAGTCATTCTGCCGCCGGAATTCCGACCATCTGGAGTCTGTCGGAAATCTGCAGCTGGTTCAGGGTGGCGAGGAAGTCAAAAATGATGTCCACGTTATTGAACGCATGTTAAAGTGTTTCAATTATGCCGACCTTGACCGCCGCAGTTACGTTGTTGTGATCGGCGGCGGCGCTGTTCTGGACGCAGTGGGATTTGCGGCCGCGATCGCACACCGAGGCATCCGTCTCATTCGACTGCCCACCACGACACTGGCGCAGGCCGACTCCGGCATCGGAGTCAAAAACAGTATCAACCTTTTCCACAAGAAGAACTGGGTCGGCACTTTTGCCGTGCCCTGGGGTGTCATCAACGATAAAGAGCTGCTGAGCACACTCAGTGATCGAGACTTTGCCTGTGGATTCTCCGAAGCTGTGAAAGTTGCGCTACTCAAGGATGCTGAGTTCTTTTGCCACATCTGTGACTCCGCCCCGAATATTCGCCGCCGTGAAGGCGTTTGCTGGCCGATAATTGCCAGATCCGCACAATTGCATTTGGGTCACATCACAATGAGCGGCGACCCGTTCGAGATGCTGGAAGCCAGACCACTCGATTTCGGTCACTGGTCGGCGCACAAGCTCGAAACGATGACGGATTTCGACTTACGACATGGTGAGGCAGTCGCCATCGGTGTAGCGATCGACAGTGTCTATTCGTCGCTTGTACA
This sequence comes from Planctomycetota bacterium, assembly GCA_963581585.1. GTDB lineage: Bacteria > Planctomycetota > Planctomycetia > Planctomycetales > Planctomycetaceae > S139-18. Next base: position 53,279 of record CAUZPL010000042.1, on the reverse strand, counting down.
TGGTCTCCCAGCATCCGACGCAGATGCCATTGTCAGTTGTCTGGATGCGCTGGGACTGCTGACCACTACAACGGCGTTGAACGACACCGAGGAACTTTTTAAGGGCATGGAAGAATTTCGGCAGCATCTTGGCGGTCGTCTGACCGTCACAATGCTTCGTGGCGTCGGTGATCCCGTCAACGTTCACGAAATTAATCACGATCTGATGCGACAGGCGATCGTGGCCGTCGTCGAACGAGTGCTGGACTCCGATCGGAGGGCAATTCTCTGACTGTCACAGGAGTTTTGCACTGCGTTGCAGCAGGTTGCTGATTGACGCCATCGAGCCTGTCTCTGTAGATCGCCAGGCGTTGAGCCCCCGTCATAAATCCAGGTTTTCCGTTTCAGAGCGCCTCAGTCCCCCGTGGTTCATTGCCAATTTCCTTCTGTTAGAATAAAAACCGCCCGCGATTGGACTGACTAGATACTATCGCGGAACACAAGATTGACACTTGAAATGTCAATTGGCATAAAACGTCTGCATCCAGTTATCGCAGCAGAAGTAACCGGCGTGAGTCTGGACAAACCGCTAGACGGTGACGCCCTGACCGCGATTGACGCCGCCTGGCAGAAGTACGGCGTGCTCATCTTCCGACATCAGCCGATCACCGACAAACAGCAAGTTGACTTCAGTCGCAATTTTGGCGACTTGGAAGTTTTCCCCCAGGCCAACAATCGCTCATCTCAAGTCCCCGAAATTTTTCGCGTGACGAACGTGGGAGAGGACAACAGAATCCGGCCCCTTGACACCGAAGCGGCGAAATACAGCACTTTAATCTGCATATGGCACACCGACAGCAGCTACCGCAAGATTCCAAGCAAGGGAGCGGTCCTGCACGCAATCGAAGTGGTCAAAAAAGGAGGCGACACTTGGTTCTCGAACATGTGTGATGCATACGAACAGATGCCTCAACCACTCAAGAACAGAATCACCGGTCTCAAGGCGAGGCACAGTTTCCTCTACTCCCGCAAACGGAAGAATCTACCACCGATGGAACGGAACGAGGCCGCCAAAGTACCTCCGGTAGATCATCCTCTGATACGCCATCATGCAGACGGTCGTCGTTCACTTTATGTAAGTGCAACCTACATGGAGCGGATCATCGGCCTCAATGAACAGGACAGCAGACAGCTCATCGACGAACTGATGGCATGGGCAACTCAGGATCGTTTCATCTATCGGCACCGCTGGCGTCCCCACGACGTCCTGATGTGGGACAATCGTTGGGTAATACACGTTGTAGAACCATTCGACCACGGCAGCGAGCGCCGAGTGATGCATCGCACTTCCATTGCCGGCACCGAACCGGTCAAGGGTTGATTTCAGCTGGCGCACGTTCGTCCGGCGTTCCTGGCGTTGTGAAAACGTTGACCGTGCTTCATCGGGCGAAGCGGTCGACGTCACTTTTCCCACCAGGCATCTGCCAGGTTTAACTGCGAGTGCGGGCAAGCTCCCGAAGACAGTCATCAGCAAGGGGCACGATCCCGGAACAGTCCCGCGCGCAATGATGTTCGGCGCGCTGAAAATTGGTGGGGGGGTTGTCGATGGCAGCAACGTTAAGAAAAAAGATTGTGCGCGGCCAGGGAGTGATATTGGTCGTCGAGCCGTGCACGATATTGCTGTGACAAATCAGGATCGAACCGGCAACGCCCGTTTGCGCCTGGATACCACCCTCCGCTGCCAACTGTGAAATCGTATCGGGTGAGATTACAAACAGCGTGTAGCCCTCGGCCTCTTGACTGTCGACAGCTTCATGGATCAGCCCGTGGCGATGTGAGCCGGGGATCACCATCAACGGCCCGTTCGATTCCGTGGCGTCTTCCAGAAACACGGCGATCATCAAGGCGCGTGGTTCTTGCAGACCATCCCGATCGTGCCAGGTAGCAAAGTCCTGATGCCAGGTCCACAGATCTCCATGGAAGGCAACTTTGGGATTTAAACGACTTTGATGAATGTAGACTTGATTGTCCAGCAGTTGCTCCGCCGGTCCGATAATTCGTGGGTGTCGTCCCAGTCGCTGAAAAGTCTCGTCGGTGAGATGGGCGCCATAAGCCACCCGGACCGCATCGGTGTCTGGACTGCGCACCACGTGAGGTCCGCTTTGCTGCATCAGTTGTGCAGCTGCCGTTTGCAGAATTGAAACTTCATCACTGGAAAAGAGTGCGGGAAAGAAAAGAAATCCCTGTTCATTGAATTGCCGTCGTTGTTCTCTCACCAACTGCATCTCTGGTGTCCTTTACTCGAATCCCTGCATACTACATTTCGTATTCGTGAGGCTCACTGCGGCACAGAGCTTTCTGCGCTACCTGACTGTTGTATCACTCCCGAGTTGTCGATGGCCTGATAAACGAGCACGGGAAAACGACTGTTCCGGTCCAGACCGCCCAGTGTCTGAGGTGATGCTATCAATGGCGCGTCGGCTGTCCATATATCAGACAGCGGCGTCCGCTGTCACGGCACGAAGTTCTGTTACCGTCGGAGGGTGAACACTCTTCCCCGACAATTGAGCAAAGAAAACCCATCAGCATCGCGCGAACTCAGAAAGTCAATGTTGTCTGAACATAGAACTGACTGGCATCGGGACGAGCCTGCGGACTGCCACTGATGGCGTTTCCATACCAAAACCATAAGTAACCTGCCTGAACGGAAAGTGTTTCAACGGGCGTGATTGTGGCAACGAGGTCAAATTCGTTTCCAATTTCAGTGTTGCCGTTGGCGGCTGCAAATGGAGTACCCGTGATGTTGTACACCGCATCATTGGAGGTGGCGCGATCAAACCAGTGAAACACTCCAGCGAGTGTTACCTTTTCAAGAGGGTTGACGGTCGCTTTGATTCCGTAATCAACCAGGTTCTGGCCTGAGACGTTGTCGATCAGTCCCCAATAGGCATGGGCCAGCGGGTACAGCGTGTCAACGGTGTTGATTTTTCCATCGGTGGGATCGTCATCACCGGATCCCCCATTAGAAGATGTCGCCGATCGAAGGTGTCCAGGACACGTCGTTAAAAGTGTAACCTCCGATCGCAGAGTAGAATCCCGCAAACACATCCTGATTGGGGCTACCGGGGGCCACAGCTGTGAAAGTGTCTTCGCCAACCTGGAACATCCCTTCGACATCCCAGTGCCATCTCCCGACCACTTTTTTTCATTCCGTAATCGGATTATTGCCGGCAAAACGTGCCCCGAATGAGTGGCGTTCGCCGTCCTGCCGGTTGACTGCCCGATTGTGCTCGTTGCTCCACAGCCAATACAGATCGATTGTGTTGCATTCGATGTCGCTGTAGGTGGTGTAGACACCGTGAATCTCACGGTCTGAATCAACTGTATCAGAACTGGTTCTGCCGAATCCGGACCCGCCAGCTGCGGCATTCACGCTGGCCATTGAAAACGCATCAATGGCCCAGTGGCCTGATTTCCAAAGCAGCTTGTGACCTTCAAAGTTTTGAAAAGTGTTGCCCCAGCTCAGATTGCTCAGCAGGTGCTGAGCTCCGTATTTCAGAAACTGCCGACCATATCGATACTTCAGATTACCACCCGCGATATCACCCAGATTGAGCTCAGCGTAGTACCGCAAAAGATCACCCCGGTTAATGTCGATGCCGACAGGCGTCAGAGGCGCGTCATAACCAAACGCTGACGCATCAATCACCTGTACATAGCCGGTAAGGAATTCGTTCCAGGTTATTGAAACGAATGGTGTAAATCTCCACAGGTTGTAGGTCGACCGAGCTCCTCCGGCGGGAACGCCAGGGCGCAGTCGATTCTGCTCGTTCATGTAACGGTGACGGATTTCCCCGCCAATCGAACAGGTCACATCGTCACTGAAGCATGACTTCCGGTTGCGCAGACAGCTGAGCAGCGGAGTATCAAAAAGAAACGGTATTCAGCGCTGTCCGCTTCCTCAACACTGTCGGAGACCCAGCCGGCATACTCATCCCCCGGTGACGCGAATACGCTGGAACAGATCGTCTGATGAATCGCAGCTGAATCCAGTGCACTCTCACGAACGATGGAGACCAAATTCGTGAGCGAGCGGCCGGTCAGAGGGCGAATCTGTCGTTTAGTACGTTGTTCCTGGGCGACACCGGGATTCGTCAGCAGAATGCCAAAAGATAATGCAAGCGTGACTCCTTTCACTTTCATGATCATTTCCGTAGGGACCGTCCTTAGGCCACAATACGCATTCTGCAGACCGGCATCTCCTGCCGATGGGTGCGCACCCTGAACGGGTTCACAGCTCAACAGTCCATGATACGAACGAATGTTCTGAAACCGGTGTTTCTCAACATTGATTCGTCCATAGTGCTCCCCAAAATGCACCGGCAGAATGGAAGGCGAAGCTCCAGTATCAGAGCACGTGTCCGACGCCCTTGAAAGCCTCAGAGTTTGTATAACCGTTCAGGGGAAACCTGCACTGGTGGATGAAGTGAATCTGTGCACAGAATGCGGTTCGCCTGCTATCACCACACCGTTGTCAACCGCGATTGTGGAAACTCTGAATCTTCCGACATTCCATCCGTTCGCCTTGAACTGGCGAAATCTCATTCGTAATCATTTTTGGACGCAGACATGCAGTTGATCGCACTGATTGCTGGTACGGGAGTTTTGACGGGCCATCCACGCGTGTTGCGGCAACTCGTCGCGATCGGGTTGACCTGGATGCAATCCATTGAGTCCGGGTCTCACATAGATGACGCTTCTGACGACTGAAGAAACTGATATACAGGGTTGCGGTTGTGGTGGTGATCGGTTTGACTGCATTAGTCAATCCCTGATCGGGGACTCGCGTCGTTTCCAGCCTGGGGAGGGAGGGCAACGACCCGCCGGCCGGCGGTGCTCAAGAAGGTTCACCTGTTTCTGGAGATCGTGATGTTTTCCGACGACAGCATGAGTGTTTCCCTTCTTCATCCAGTCTGACAGAGCCTTGAAAAGCACGGGCACCCACGAGATTGCCTGGGCCAGGGCCTGACGCCCCAAGGAGCAGTCGGTCCGCAGGATGTTGTCGCAGAGCTTGGCCGCAGCAGCGGAATCCCTGTGCAGCACAAGAATGCGGGCCACGCTGAGTGTCGGGTTCCGGTTGGCCACTCCCACACCGGGCTGGCGACGTTTCGCATCCTGTACCTGCTGCACGAGGACCTGGCAGCGCACAAATAAATACGTCATCGATCGCCGCGTCGGGCCGCACGCGCCGTCTGATGAGAACAGGGACGCCGTTGAGACACTGATTCGGTTCAGCTGTGAGGTTCATTGACGCGGTCCCTCATCCTCACGAGCTTGGACCTGCGGGTCCCTCCCGCTCTGCTTTCGCGATCTTCTCGCAAGCCTTCAGGTATGCATCCAGGCCAGCCCTTAGCTTCACCGGGGCCGACAGCCGCGAGTCGATGGACTTCGTTGCAGCACGGTACATTTTGTCAAGTCCGGGGCCGACAGCCTGCTTGGCGAGACCTGCTCCGGTCCCCTCGAGTTACGGAACTTATTCCACTCCGCTCGGGTTGGCAGGTCGTTAATAGCCATAGTTGATTCTCTCCGTGCAGGTTGAACGCTCCGGTCTGTCCACAATCAGACCTGCGGAAGGACACACCGAAGCATCGACGGGCCACATGGCAATCACGGTTCCTTGCGAAGAATGATGTGATAGCCGAATCGCGTTTCGACTGGATCACTGACGGCACCAATTTCAAGTTCCATTGTCGCATCACTGAACGGCTTCACCATATCACCAGGTTTGAACGCTCCCAGATCACCGCCTTTGGGACCGCTGGGACCGTCGGAATATTCCTTTGCCAGATTTGCGAAGTCGGTGTCTGGGAACTGGGCCTTTGCAGCGACTTCCTGAGCCAGCGACAGCGCTTCTTCTTTTGTTCGAGTGATACTGGGAGGACACCGCGCGCTGTTCGTGTGCATGATCAGGATGTGGGCGGCGGCCAACTGGGACTTAACCGGCACGGCGGGTGCTGCCAACGCTGTTGGCGGCACCCGATCAGTTCGTGACAGCCCTGCCCTTTCCTCCGTCAGTCTGTTGGCGTCGCTGCATCCACAGCTGAATGACAGCGTTGCTGAGCAAATGGCGATAGAAATTATGCGGCTCATGGACATGGATTTGCCTTAGCAGTCGTAAACATTGAGCAGAAGGCAGTGCCTGGCGTTTTCCAGGCGCTGTCAGGTTATTCTGGTGCGCGATGTCTCGCCGCTCAAGTCGTGGCGACTCAGTCATTCGAATTTTCGCGGCGCCCATGCTGTCCTGCGAGTCGTCAAGGGAAAAACCTGGACAAAATCGGGGGGCAGTCTGACCAAATTTCGTGCTTACCGTGTTGAAGCTACGATTAACGGACGACCGGCCTGGGGTTGTTTAAAGTTTGCTGAAATACCTCTTCGCTCTGGCCTCTGTGGCGTTCACGGCCTTCGCAGCACAGACAGGAGCTTTGGTATCCGGCGAAAGAATGTCGTTAACCTGTAAGGTGTGGCCAGCTGTGATGAAGTCCACAGGCTCCCAGAGCGCCTATTCTACTCCTGCTTCCCACGAAGTCGTTCGGGGCCATTGACTTGAGTGAGGACACAGCCCGGACGAGGGCGATACAAACCGCTGGAGGTTCCGGAGTGAACGTGAATCTGCGGCTAGACGTTCTGTTCGTTCTGGCGCCGGCCATACTCGATGTCTGCTCCGGCTTCAAATTTCATTCCTGGCGGAAATGAAACGATTATTCGGCTCACGGGTGTGTCGGGGAGAATGTACGAAACTTCTTTCAGAAATTCCGGCGGAGTTTGAGTCGGCGAACGTTGCGCCTGTTGCCAGTGGAACACACCCTCTTGAAGGGCGCTGCCGCTTGTTTACTGCGCTGGCCGTTGTCCAGCCGGCAGAGAAAGTCGAAATGACGGGCCGAGAGCACTGGCTGGACAGTCGGATAATTCCACTGGTGGAGCTTAACCGTCAGGCCCAGCTCCTGTCGGCCACACTTAACGAATTCATCGAGGGACAATACTGAGTGGAGGTTCCGGCCCGTTCTTAGCCGGACTCTGCAGCTACATCAACCAACACTGACCGTGATGATTCACACCTGCATTCTCAATCATTGCTTCGACCGTTTCTGCAAGGTGTATCAATGCGCCGCTTACATCATCCGTCAACTGCGATGCCGGATGACCGGAAGCCGACCGAAGAAATCTCCATATTGTATCCCATGAGCCGATTGCCTCTCCATGTCGGAACAACCGCTCGGCTGGAGTTTGATGCAACGACATCACAATGGCGCTGATTAACTCGGACAGTGGCAGCTTTGAATGCCAGGATTGCTGCAATGTCTTCAGAAATGCAAATACCAGCATCAGACGTGACGACCTAAGTTTCACGTTCAGAGTCAGTGATTTCCCCGGGTCATCTGCATTCAGCCAGCATGTGCGGCTCCTCAGGCTGCGCCAGTACCGCTGGACATCCTGCCAGAGCCAGTGAAATGGTCCGGGTTCGTTGAACATCCGGGCCAGACGCATTTCAGAATACCAGTTCAGGATTTCCTTCTGAAGTTCTGCAAATCCATCGGACGACGAGACCGGCTGTGCATCCATCAGGAGTTGAATCCGGTGTCCGAATGTCGCAAGGCTTTCATCAATGCGGCCTCGTGCTGACGGATCGACGAGATCGCTCCATCGCGCGCAGACAGAGAATATTCCGTCGGGTTTGGGACGCAGGTTACCGAGAGCGTGGATTCGATCCCACACCTCGCTGAACACAGTACAGGACTGGGCGTCTGTTACGATTTTGTTCCGGTCGTCCACGACAATGATCAGATCAATGTCGGAACGGCTGTGAGCTTCCATACGGGCCAGGGACCCGGATACCGCAATGCAGGCAACGAAGTCAGGAAGGCGGTCTCCAATCGCTGTTTCAATTTGTCGGAATCGACCGGCGGAATAGTTCCACGCAGATGCAAGTGCCGGAGCAATTGACACATCAAATTGCGGCGGACGCTGGTTTGGTCGCAGCATTGTCGCGGACCCAGGCTGGGCATTCACATCACATCGGCGTAAAAAACCGGCTCAGACGTGCTTTTTCGGCTGGTCGCGTGATGAGCAAAACCAGCTCCAGTGACGCGGCCGACACAGCAATCATCGTCGCAACCTGTATCATGTCAACAAACTGTCACTCCCAACTGATTTCAAATCCGGAAGCGAAAGACAGAGACAAGCAGCTTGAAATTATCCCAATCACACACGAACGCACAAGGACCTGCCTTCGTTAGTATTTTCCAGAAAAACGCCGTGAAACAGACAGAGACAGACTGGAGAATCCGCTGAAACACCAAATTCCCGGTGTGAACACCCAGTGACGTTCAATCATGCTGAAACCATATGTCACAGTCACGATGGCAACTTTGAACATGTGAGTAATCATCACGATCTGTTTGTTGCTGCAGCATCCTGTTCCCGAATCGTGCGTGACCATGTCGGCCACAGGCTACCTGGTACTCATAGAATTATGATGAAGACCGGGTGGCATGCGACGGCCCGCGTAAAGCAGTCAGCATTCTTCTTGGTCAGGCAGTGCTGAAATCGGTGTGCGAACATGCCCACCGAAAATGGCACTAAGACCCACGTTGGAACTGCCCATCCGGTGGTTCCGCGAGGAATACTGGAATCTCAGCCGATTGCGCGAAAGACGCCACCAGCCATGCGGCGAATCCACATGTTTCCCCTGGTTCATCTTGAAGACGCAGCAACCCGCTGGCCGATCTCAGACAACCGACGGCAATGCCATAGCGTCGAAACGTCGTTGGAAAACCAACCGCAATTTACGGTTCCGGTTTGACGTTTTTTTGGGCATCGCGCAGCCCCAAAAGCGCCTCATGCGCATCAGGAAATCCGGGTTCGGCACTGATCGCATTGGTCAGCTGTTGGATGGCCTCCTCTCGACGTCCCTGTTGCGCGTACACGCGACCCAGGTAATAGTACGACTCGGCATGCTCTGAATCGATCTCTAACGCTTCTTTGAATTCGGCAATTGCTTGCGGGAATTGTCGCTGCAGATTGTGGACAATCCCTAGCCATAGGTGCGGTTCGGCATCATCGGCATTCAGTTTCACCGCTTGCTCGAAATGATTCTTTGCCGCGGGAAGATCTTTGAGGTTGATCGACAATTTTCCGGAAGTCAGATGCGCAGCGGCGTAATCTGGTTTGAGCCGCAGCGCCTCTTTCAAATGTTGACGCGACCCTTGCAGATCCCCGCGATTCCCCACGGTGACTCCAAGTGCGTAATGCGCTTCAGCCAATGCGGGTGAATACCGGACCGCCTCCTTGAAGTGAGAGAGCGCCTCGTTTGGTATTTCAAGATCGATCAGCGACAACCCCAACTCTAAGTGTGCCTTGGCGTCGTCCGGTTTTTCTGCCAGTTTTTGCCTCAGGTGTTCTGCCCGCGCCTCCTCATTTCGAAACTTCACAATTTGCTGCCGTAGCTTGCGGTCTGCATTGCCCGACCGGTCTGCATCGTATGCAACCGGGGGCAAAAAGGCCGCAACCATGGCCCCAGTCCCAAGAAGTGTCATGGTCAGGGCAGCCACAACTCCCTTTTTTGCCGTTTGCCGCCAGGCGGCGACGATCCAGACGACGCCGTGGGCAGCCAATAAAATCCAGACCGGCATCATCCCCAAACGAAATCGCCCGAAGTTGTAAGTTAAGAGAACCGAAAGCAGGTGCGCAGCCACAAACCCCAAGGGAAGCACGTACGCACCGAGGTAACGAAAACAAACGACAATGCCAACCAGCCCCAAGCCCACAATCCAGCCAAAACTCGGCAAAATCCACAACAAGGGAATAAAGGCACGAGTGGCCGTAAATATCGAATTATCGGGTACCTCGAAGTTATTTAACACGATGGCCGTTTTGGTTGCCGTCAATTTCACCGATCGTGCCGGTGCTTTGGCGATTTCACGGAGGGCTTCGCGAAACCAGAATCGCGATGATTCACTTCGTGAAAGTTTTCGTCCACTTCGCCGTCGCGCCTCCTCACGAAAGTCCTCGTGCTCTCGGCCGGGAACAGCAGCGGTGAAGTCGGGCGGCCGGTAATAACCCGTCGCGTCGGGACCGTGCCCCATATAAAAGACTTCCCCACCTCCGGTTGTTACGAGAACCATTTCCCCCGAAACAACGTAATTTCGTGTCAGTGATGGAATCATCATCAGACCCCAGAACACGAATGTGACGCCGATAGAGACAAACCGCTCTGCTTTAGTAAACTCGAATGCCTTTGCCCGCGTCCAGGTCCAGGCCGCCACCGGAAGAAGCAGCAGAATATGGTTTTCTCGCACCAGGCAGGCCAACCCGATCGCAGAACCACTGGCAAACAGCCAAAGGGAGTTTCCCGCGTCGGCAAACCGTAATGCGGCGTAAAGCGCCAACATCGTCAACAGCGGAGAAAGGAACCCCTTCATGATTGTGCATTCGTAAAACACCAACGGTCCGTATATCGCGCACAACAGTCCGGCAATACAGGCCGTGTGGTGTTCGAACAATCGGTTCGCGCATAAATACACAAGAATACAGGTCGTCACTCCACAAATAAGCTGAAGCAAAATCGCCACGTTATCACCGGCTCCCAGCTTATAGACGACCGCCAACCCATAGGCATACAGCGGTCCCTGTTCGAAGACCTCGGTGCCCAGCCAGTCTCCGCCGGCAATCTCTTTTGCCCACGTGCTGTAGTAGGCTTGATCGGCAACCCGCCACACCGACAAGGGAGTCTTCAGGTAACCGACAAAGTAAGCGATCCGCACCAACAGCGCCACGGCTACAATCGTCCACAGCCATTTGTCGCTATGTTTGGGTTTCATTCGGGAAGTCTATTCCGGCGGCAACGCCGAAGGCAGCCATAGAAGAAATATTCACTTCTTCAACAATGCAATCATGCGATTTTACAGTTCCCGTCTCAGTATCACAATTAGAAGAAGGGCGGGCGTTTGTCGACTTAACCGCTCAGTGGAAACGGAGGTCTCGTTGCAACGCTTCCACATCGACTGCATCCATACTCAACGAAAAAGGCCGTTGCGACGCGGCCGACTTCCTCGAACAGGTCTGGCACAAAATACATGGGACAACGATATGTCACTAGCAGACGCGGAATGCGACCACGCGTTCCTCGGCTTAAACCGGGCCGCTGCGTCCTGCACCAATTGAATCCGATGGGCGAGCGGCATGCTGCTCTTTGCAGACCTCTGTCACTTTGACAAGTACGAAAAAGATGCCCGTCTGGAACAGGGAAAACAATGTGAATGAACCGGCCAGAAGACGTGACCAGTGCATGTGGACCTGGCCCGTGCTGAAGAACTCGATGATCCCTGGCCACAGGAAACCGACGGAAGTAAAAAACAGTACGACCACCAAACCCAGGAAGACGGGGTCCTGCACGCAGGTGCCGACCAGGGTGGCCCAGAATTTATTGGCGTCAACACGGCGACGGCTGAATTGAGCCATGCGATTGGTCAGACCGGTGGCCAAAAGCAGCAGCAGTCCCGGTGACCCCAGCAGCGAACAGACGCTGAAGCGGTAGATCATCCATTCTTCGAGTCGTTGGTTTTCGAAATAGTATTCCGTCGGGTAGGCCGCCAGCAGCGCCAGAAATACCATGCAGAGGCTGAAGGCCATAAGAAACAGTTTTTCGGGGCGATAGCATAACACGCCGGAGATGATGGTTTTGAAGAATCGGAGACCGTCGCGTAACACGCTCAGTTTGCTCTCACCGATCCGATCAGCATAGGGTATTGGAATTTCGATCACGCGGAGGTTATTCAGCATCGCGCGGGCACTCATGGAAGGCGTGAAATGCAGACCGTCAGGGAGTGGGTACAGATCTTTCAGCGAACTGCGGCGTACAACCCGCATCCCGCTGGCGGTGTCGGTCACATGGTATCCGCAGAGGAACCCCAGCAGGCAGGCGTAAATGCGATTGCCGATTCGGCGAACACGAGGCATCTGTGTTTCCAGCCCCAGCCGTGACCCGAGCGCAACATCAGCCGTCACTTCGATGCTCAAACGACACATTTCGCCCAAGTACTGCGGGTCACAGGTCCCGTCGGCGTCCAGGAATCCCAGCAGTGTTCCCGTGCCGTGACGCCAGCCTTCCTTAACAGCGGCTCCGTAGCCCTGATTCTTTATCGAACACAACCACTGTTACATCTTCGAAGCTTCGTGCGATCTCGACGGTCCGATCGGTAGACCCATCACTGACCACGACGACTTCGACTGCGGCTAATCCCGCCGTCGCCATAATTTCCTGCCGCTGCTCAAGGCAGCGTCGAATTGTCTGGCCGATGGCGTTCTCTTCGTTCAGTGCGGGAATGACAACCGTGAGACTGTTGTCCATCAATTCGTACTCCGATCAGGTTGCTTCGCCATGGCCACTGACACTTCGATGCTGGAATGTGTGTGTGGTCAGTCCCAATCTGACAATTCGGCCAAAACATTGTCACTCAAGTCTCGCAGAAATCGACGGCAATCCTAAGAGCCGCATGCAAAGAATTCGCCCGGCGTCGGGATTAACCGGACCACCTCATTCGTTCACTGGCAGGCCCATTCACAGACTGATACGATTGCTTCTTCACCCACAACACGCAGCCCTCGAATTCATCGGTCTGCCGTCGGAAAAGAACCATCCTGCCCGACGACCGCTCAGCGCCCGGGTTTCACTTGAAAGTCAGAATCCATGCCTGCTCCATCCGGCCGCACTCCTGTTCGGTCGCCGTTCCTGACTCTCTCAATTTGCCTTGGCCTTCTGATTGCTGCAGGATGCAACGGCGGAGGGTCCGGCACCGACAGTGATTCAGGCAGCAGCAGTGGAAGCTCGATCAGCTTTGTCAGTATTGGAACCGCACCACAGGGTGGTGTGTTCTACACTGTTGGAGCGGCCATAGGCGATGTACTGGCTCAGCACAAGGCCGACACAGGCTGGCGCGGTGTGACGGCCGAATCAACCGGAGGAACGCTGGAGAACCTTCGGCTGCTGGATTCTGGTGATATTCAGATTGGTATGGCAAATTCCACAATTACATATTTCGCCGTCCAGGGCAAAGGCGGTTTCGAGAAATCTCATGACGTGAAAGCTGTCATGACTCTGTTTCCGCTGATTGCGACGTTTGTGACCAAAGAAGACTCGGGTATCAGAACGATTGAAGACCTCAGGGGCAAACGTGTTGTCGTTGGGCCGGAAGGGGCCGGTTTCGAGTACTTCATCCGACCGATCCTTGAAGCACACGCCCTGACCTACGATGACTTTAAAGACAGCTATGCCAGCATGGGGCAGTCCGTTGGATTTCTTCAGGACGGGTCTGTTGATGCAACGTTCATCGGAGGCGGACTCAAAGCCCCAGCGATTACGAATGCGGATTCAACCATGGATATTTTTCTGGTTCCCTATGGTGAGGAACAGCGAAAAACACTGGTGGAAGAACTGCCGTCGTTCAGTACCGCCACGATCCCGGCGGAGACTTACCGCACGCACACGGAAGAGTTCGAGGGACTGAACGTTGGATCGGCACACTTGATTGTTCGGGCCGACATGGATCCCGACTTCGTTTACAGCATTACGAAGATCATCTGGGAAAATCGCGCAGTCGTTGCCGAAAAGCATGCTGCAGCAAAGGCGATTAATGAAAAGAACGTTGTTCGCGAGACGGGCACAGAGTTCCATTCCGGAGCCGTTCGCTTTTACCAGGAAGTTGGCCTCTGGCCGGATGCCGATGCTGCACCTGACGCCGACACCGAATCCGAATCCGAACCAGCTGCAGCCGAATCTGTGGATGAAAGCACATCCGATGCCGGCGATGCAGACGGTCAGGGATCCTCAGCATGATCGATCGGATTCGTCAGTTTCTGATCGGTGCGCTGGGTGTCACGATCTCGGTGTTCACAGTTTATGAAGTGAACTACGGAGCGCTTTCGCCGCTGTCCCGGCTTTCGGTTTTCTGTCTGCTTGGGTCGGCGTTGTGTTTCCTGATGTATCCGATCCACAGGAAGTTTGCTGATGTCAAAGCACTGCGTGTCGTTGACTTTCTACTGGCGGCGGGGATTGCCGGCTGCTGCAGCTATCTGATTTACCAGGGGAATACGCTGGCCGCACGCGCAGGGAAATTCACAGATACAGATTCTTTGGTTGCCATTATCGGCACTCTGCTGGTTCTTGAAGCCACACGTCGATCAATCGGCTGGGCCCTGCCCGTTCTGGCAGGCCTGTTCCTGGCATACGCGTTCTTCGGGTCGAGTCTGCCGGACTGGCTGTTCCCGCATCGCGGATATTCGATTGAGCGAGTTGCGTCGCAGTGCTTTTTACGAACGGAAGGTGTGTTCTCCATCGCGATGAGTGTGATGTTTACATACGTGTTTCTGTTCGTGGTATTCGGTGCGTTTCTGGAAACCAGTGGTGCGACGCAGTTCATCGTCGATTTTGCCAAACGGATCTTCGGTCGCAGCCCAGGCGGGCCGGCCAAAGTGTCTGTTCTGGCAAGCGGCCTGATGGGGTCTTTGTCCGGGAGTGCGGTGGCCAATGCTGTCACAACGGGCACGTTCACGATTCCTATGATGCGCAGCGCTGGCTTCAAACCGCATATTGCCGGCGGGATCACAGCGGCAGCTGCGTCCGGTGGAGCCCTTGTTCCTCCGGTCATGGGTGCCGGCGCATACATGATGCTTGAACTCATCGACGATGTGACCTTCGTGCAGATTGCCAGGGCCGCCATTGTCCCCGCGGTTTTGTACTACCTGTCGATTCTGTTGTTCGTCCACTTCTATTCGCGCCGCGTTGGAACAGATGCACCCGTCGACTCGAATGAGGAGTCTGTTTCACTGTTTCAGTACAACGGACTCGTGTTCTTCGGTGCGCTGGGAGCATTGATCACGTTCCTGTTCTTTAAGACACCGTTTCGAGCTGTCACCTATTCTCTGGAGCTGATTCTGGTGCTCACGATTCTGAGCCCTCGAATAGCGGTTTCGATGGCGAATCGCGTAGTTGCACTGTTCGTGTTTGCCGTCGTGACAGGAGCCGTGGCCTGTTGTCGAGTGCACTGGAATGGCCTGGTCGACGTCGACGTCGGCTGGGCAAAAGCGATTGCCGCAGTGCTGCGGCCGGACGATCGACTGGTCCTGTCGAGCTTTGATACATGGGCCGATGCTGCCATTCCTGGCATGCTGCTGGTGCTGCTGATCGGTCTGCTCAGTGCCCGATGGCGACCAATGATTCTCGAAACTTTCGGCCGCTCAGCCCGTGGTGGAGTGTCTCTGGTTTCCGCCAGTGCGTGCGTCGGTGTGGTAATTGGAGTTGTGTCGCTGACCGGTGTTGGGACCGCCTTTCCCAATGCCATCATTCCGCTGGCTGAAAAAAGCCTGTTTCTGGCTCTGCTGGCCATCATGGGCTGTTCAATTGTGCTTGGCATGGGTCTGCCGTCAGCGGTGTGTTACCTGCTGATGGCGACGCTGATCGGACCGGTTTTGAACAAGCTGGGCGTTCCGCCGCTGGCCGCTCACCTGTTTATCTTCTACTTCGGAATGATGTCCATGGTGACGCCGCCCGTGGCTCTGGCAGCGTATGCAAGTGCCGGAATTGCCGAATCAAAAATCATGCCCACAGCATTTGCAGCGTTTCGATTTTCTCTGGTTGGCTTCACTCTTCCATTCATGTTTGTCTATCGACCGGAATTGCTGTTGATGACCAGGCAGGGCGACACCGTGGCTTTGATGCCTGCGGTCATTCAAATCTCGCTGGCTGTGATCGGTATCATCGCACTGTCTGTCGGCCTGGCCGGATATTTTTTCTCCGGCGTGAGTGTGCTGCTGAGAACAATCATCCTGATCGCCGCCGCGATGCTGCTCACGCCTGACATCACGGTTGGTGAAACCAGTTTGGGCATAGCCACAAACGTGACAGCGTGCGGGCTGTTTGTGATTGTTGCCGGAATCAATTTCGTGCAGTCCCAATCGGCATCCAATAAGCAGCAGGCGAACGAATGAATGTCAGGTTCGGCATCTGGCTGTTGATACTGCTCCTGGTGATTCTGCATCAGGATTTCTGGTTCTGGTCAGACGGCTGGCTGATCCTGGGATTCCTGCCCGTGGGGCTCGCGTATCATATGGCGCTGACGATTGCTGCCGCGGTGACCTGGTGGCTGGCCACGAAGGTGATCTGGCCGGCAGGTGATGATGTCACTCCGGACACCGATGCGGAAGGAACCGAATCGTGATCCAGCTGAGCATTATAGCCGGCTACCTCGTGCTGCTGGTTGCTCTTGGTATCTTTTCGAACCGGCTGTTTCGAGGGACCAGCCAAGACTATATGCTGGCCAGTCATTCCATTGGTCCGTTCCTGCTGCTGATGTCGCTGTTCGGCACGACCATGACCGCGTTTGCTCTGGTCGGTTCAACCGGCAAGGCATACCAGACAGGAATTGGCGTTTACGGACTGATGGCGTCTTCCAGCGCCGTTGTCCATTCATTGTGCTTCTTTTTGATTGGCATTCCTTTGTGGAGGCTGGGACGCCGGTACGGGTACACGACACAGATTCAGTTTTTCCGGGATCGACTTGAAAGCAATCACATCGGCCTGCTGCTGTTCCCAATTCTGGTGGGTCTGATCATTCCCTACCTGCTGATTGGCGTCCTGGGCGGCGGGACCGTCATTCAGAAGGTCACGATCGGCACATTCCGAGACGCGTTTGCGGACTTCGACGGCGGTGTGCCCCCGTGGCTGGGATCGCTGGTGATCTGCATCATCGTGCTCGCTTACGTCTTCGCCGGCGGCATGCGCGGCACTGCGTGGGCCAACACGTTTCAAACGTCCGTATTCATCGTTCTGGGCGTCGTCACGTTTCTGTTGATTGCCAGTCGCATCGGCGGACACGACAGCCTGCTTGCCAATCTTCAGACAGCGACTCAGGCGGTTCAGGAACGCCACCCCGAAATGCTCACTCGTAGCAAACTGCCGCCGACTCTGTTCTGCAGTTTCATGCTGGTGCCATTGTCAGCGGGTATGTTTCCACATCTGTTTCAGCACTGGCTGACGGCAAAGAACGCCGACAGCTTCAGGCTGACGATTATTGTGCATCCGATCTTCATTCTTCTGGTCTGGGCCCCGTGCGTGCTGGTCGGAGTATGGGCAACGTCAGCAACAGTCGGCGGCGAACTGCTGATTCCGGAAGGAACCAGTCCGAATGCAGTGCTGGCCATGATGGTTGCCAAACTTTCCGGGCCGGTGCTCTCGGGGCTGCTGACAGCCGGTATCCTGGCCGCCATCATGTCATCGCTCGACAGCCAGTTTCTGTGTGTCGGCACGATATTTACGAAAGACATCGTGGAACACTACGGTGGCTCAGATCGATTCACCGACCGTCAAATTGTGGTCATTGCACGCGGTTTTGTTGTGGCGGTCGTGGTGATTACGTACCTCCTGAGTCTGCTGGAACCGCGCGCGGTCTTTGATCTTGGCATTTGGTGCTTCAGCGGATTTTCGGCACTGGTTCCGCTGGTGGTGGCCGCCATCTACTGGAAACGACTGACGGCGACGGGTGCCTGCGCGTCCGTGATTGCGACGGCAGCAACCTGGGTCTACTTCTTCATTCAGTCTGACTTTGCGAAGAATCCAAAGTATTCGTTTTTCGGGATGCTGCCTGGCGTTGGAATGATTGGCGCCTCAGCTCTTGCAATGATTCTTGTGTCACTCGTGACACGTCCGCCCAGCGATCAAACATTAGACCGTTTCTTCCCCTCCCGAAGTTGATGTCTTTCTGTACTGGCCCGTGCAGTGTCCCGTATGTTTCCAAAGAACACACAGATCAGCAACACGCAAAAAATCAGCAGCGATCCCAGCCACGGGGCACACCGCCGTCGAAGTCCGCGAATACAGACGGCAAGGAACCGGACATGATGCTGGTGATCACTGTGCCGGAGGCCATGACTCCCATGAGCAGATACACAACGACCAGCCAGAGAAATGCAGGCGTGACACAACAGCGTCAGCGGTATAAAGCCAGCGACGAGCGTTGTGTTATTCCATAGCCATTCGTCGTGGTGCAGAACGATCAGAGCCACAAACAATAGTTCAGGCCTGCTGCGGGCAGGAAATCACCTGATTGGAACCTGTCGATGGGTCGTCCGGCTGTCGCAACCAAGGAGCAGGACCAACCGCCGCTCCACGAGCGTGAGAGTTCACGAGTCGCAGAACGGAGCGTCAACAATCCGCAGTTTGGACCCGAGTCACCATATTCTGACGGCGTTTCAGCCCAAATTCCGAGCTCAAGGCCGGCGATTCGTAGTTCCTTCTCAGTACAGTGTTGATCAGTCACCGAGGTGCGCGATAGAATGAAACGTATGAGTCCGCACCTGTTTTGGACGGCCGTCTGCGTTTTCGGGAGGTACCACGTGCCTCGAATCTCTGCTCGAGTCGCCTTTTCATTGATTTGTTGTTTTGCCGGCCCTGGCATGTCGGCGGAGGAGGCTGCTGCGCTGCGTGACACAGAGGAATTGACTGACGAATACAGTGCCGAAGAACGCAGTCACTGGTCCTTACTCAAAAGATCCAGTCCCCTTCCACCGGAGTTTTCCGACGAATCTGACAGGCAGTGGGTTCGTAATTCTGTCGATGCTTTTATCCTGCGTCACCTTAAGACGGCGGATCTGCGTCCGGCACCGCCTGCCGACCGACGGACTTTGATTCGCCGAGTCTATTTTGACCTCATCGGCCTGCCGCCGCCGGCGTCAGAGGTGCAGCGGTTTGCTGATGACGATTCTCCAGTGGCCTACCGGAGCCTCATCGACGAGTTGCTCGCCAGTCCGCAATACGGCGAGCGATGGGGACAACATTGGCTGGATGTAGTGCGATTTGCTGAATCGGAGGGGTACGAGTACGACCTCCATCGTCCGGAAGCCTGGCGGTATCGGGACTATGTCATACAGGCCTTCAATTCCGATAAACCATATGATCGGTTTATCACCGAACAACTGGCCGGTGATGAGATGGAGTTCTCCGGCAACAATGGAGCCGACAGACGCGAAGCTCAAATTGCCGCGGGGTTTCACCGCCTCGGACCGATCCGCCGTAACGGAGGGAATCCGGAAGTTGCCTTCAGCCGTAACGAAGTGCTCACCGAGATGACCAATATTGTAGGGACGACGTTTCTCGGACTGACGCTCGGTTGTGCACGATGTCACGACCATATGTACGATCCGATCCGCCAGACGGATTATTACCGGTTGCAGGCATTCATGTCGGCAACGCATGACAACGACATTCCACTGGCGGATGAAACGACCCGGCAACAGTGGAAGGAACAAACCGAAAAGATTCAGGCGGAAATCAACAGCATCACCGCGAAGCTCAATGAAAGCAGTGAGCAGGACCGTACGAAACTGAATGAAGAACTCAAGACAGTCCAGGCTCATCTTCCGGGGCCACTTCCCACACTGTTTAGCGTGAAGAATGATTTCGCCAACCGGACGCCCGTACATTTGCTGGAGGTAGGTGACGAGTTCAGGAAAGGTATTCCGATGGGCATGCGGACACTGGGCGTGCTGCAACGCGACGTGCAGACAGACCTGCCGGCGAATGTACCTGATCCGCGACTTCGTCTCGCCGGCTGGATCACTGATCCTGCCCATCCACTGCCGGCGCGGGTTATGGTGAATCGAATCTGGCATGATCATTTTGGTCGGGGAATCGTGGCAACCGTGAATGATTTCGGTGTCAACGGTGCCGAACCGAGCCACCCGGATTTGCTCGATTATTTGGCAGAACGATTCATCCGGGAAGGTTGGAGCATCAAGTCGATAAATCGCCTGATTCTGCTCAGCAGCACCTATCAGCAGTCCTCGATTCATCCCGCCCATAAACAGGTGATGCAGGTCGATGCGGAAAACCGCCTCTTGTGGCATTTTCGCTCACGGCGTCTGGAAGCGGAGGAAATTCGCGATGCCATGTTGTCGGTCTCCGGGCGGTTGAATTCCCGGTCAGGCGGACCAAGCATCATGGTTCCCGTCGAACAGGAACTGATCGGTCTGCTTTTCAAACCAAAGCAGTGGCAGGTCACGACGGACGCCGCTCAGCACGATCGCCGTTCGATCTACCTGTTTGCCAAACGGAATTTACGTCTGCCGTTCCTTGAAGTGTTCGACCAGCCGGATCTGCAGACCAGCTGTGGATGTCGGGTTTCCAGTACCCACGCGCCGCAAGCTTTGGAAATGCTCAACGGTAAGTTGTCCAACGAATTGGCGGGTGTGTTTGCCGAACGATTGCGGAAGGAAGCCGGGGAAGATGTCGTGACTCAGGTTCGACTGGCTTTTTGGATCGCCACAGGACGTCCGCCAACGGTGCAGCAGGAAGCGATTGCAAATGCGTTTCTCAACGCCGAACCGCTGCGCGAGTTTACCCTGGCGATGTTCAGCCTGAATGGGTTCTTGTACGTGGACTAATGCAGATTCGGGATTGATCGTTTCAGCCGACCAACTGAAGGAGATTGCTGCTGTACAACCTGCCTCAAAACATCATCGACATCCGGCGACGGGAGGTCCTGCGGGAGTCGTTCTGCGGATTCGGCTCAGTGGCGCTGGCTTCTATGCTCCGAGCAGAACGCACCCAGGCCGAAGGCAGCAATCCACTTTCCGCCGAGCCGGCCCATTTTGGCCCAAAGGCGACGTCGGTGATCTTCCTCTTCATGTCCGGTGGTCCCAGTCAGATTGAAACGTTCGACCCCAAGCCGCTGCTGAACAAACTCAATGGACAGCCGCGACCTGAGGAATTTCAGGAAGCCAAGTACCAGCGGATCAGGAAGGATGCTCTGCTGCTTGGCACACAGCGACGATTTTCACGGCACGGCGAAAGCGGGATCGAGGTATCGGATTTATTTCCGCACACCGCCCGCTGTATCGACGAGATAGCTGTATTACGCGGTTGTTACGGTGACAAAGTGGTGCACTCGGCGGCGCAATATGAATTGTTCAGTGGACGGACATTTCCAGGTTTTCCCACCATGGGGTCATGGGCGATTTACGGTCTTGGGTCCGATAGTGAATCGCTGCCGGGTTACGTGGTGATGCCCGATCCCGACGGCGCGCTCGAGGCAGGCCAGCCGATGTACGGAAACGGTTTCCTGCCGGCCACCTATCAACCAACGATGCTGGGTTCCGGAAAACCTCCGGTACGCAACCTGAAGGTGCCGCCAGGGATTTCGCTTGTCCAGCGACGAAAAACGGTGGAGTTGATTCGTACACTGAACCATGCTGATGCACATCCCGCCAATGACGAGCTGACGGCCCGGATTCGAGCCTATGACCTGGCGTTCCGGATGCAGACCGAGGCGCCCGAGGTCTTTGATATTTCGGGAGAAACGAAGGAAACTCTCGATCTGTACGGTGTCGATGTCGAGCCGACAGACGACTACGGCCGGCGGTGTTTGCTGGCACGGCGATTAGTGGAAAAAGGCGTGCGATTCACTGTGGTCGTTTCCGGCGGAGGACCGGGTAACCTGCAGTGGGACGCACACAGTGACATTGAAGAAAACCATCTGCGGATGGCTGCCCAGACAGATCAACCGATCGCGGCGCTGCTCACGGATCTTCGGCGTCGCGGGTTGCTGGAGACTACGCTGATACTGTGGGGAGGCGAGTTCGGACGTTCTCCGGAAGCCCAGAGCGGTAAAGGCCGCGATCACCACAACGTTGGTTTCAGCATGTGGATGGCGGGCGGTGGCATCAAAGGAGGCCAGGTTGTCGGTGCCACCGACGCGATCGGTATGCATGCCGTCAGCGACCGCTGTCATTTCCGCGACATCCATACCACGATCCTGCATCAACTGGGCCTGGAGCAGGAAGAACTGACGTACCTGCATGAAGGACGAAAGGAACGTTTGACGCTCATCGAAGGCCACGTCATCGACCAAATTGTCTGAAGGGACAGGGTAATTCCAGCTTCGGAACCGACGTGCAGGCTTCCAGCCGTGGCTGAAGCCATTTCAGAACTGCAGGAGTACTCGTGAAACCGAACTGATGGAAACGTACCCTGTCCCATGTCGTCGTTGCGTGGATCGGCCACAGCAAAGCAGTGGCCAGGAAGCACTCTCTGCAGGTGACTGACGAACACTCCCATCGCGCCGTCGACTCAACGGCGGTGGCCCAGAAGACACGCGAAATGGAACAAACAGAGAAACCCACCAAAAACAAAACCCAGCAGAAATGTAGTGTTTCTGCTGGGATTGCGGATGAGTTCGTTACTGTTCGTAACGTCAAAGCTCTCCTTTACAAACTCTCTTCGTAACGACTCGCGCACAGGCCGATTCACGAAGTCCTGACGCTGCACTGCTTTGCAAAAGTTCGAGTCCTTTACGGTGCTTCCGAAGTAACGAACCCTGCTTGAACTTTTCCGGACGGGGTTAACAGCGGGCGCAACGTAGTCCATTTCATAGTGGCCACAACTCGCGCCGTGAACTCCCAAATGTCGTGGCAGACAGCACGGCAGAAAATCACGGAATGAGCGCCATGTACACGTCGCACCGCAGACCAGCGATGTTCTTGAGCGTGTTTCACGGGCCGATGGCTCCCATGACGATGTCGAGCATGACAAAACCGACGAGACGAATTAGGTGGCCGAATCCCCTGCGATCGAATATAATGTCTGGTCCATGAGTGCGTCCGATCACAGGTAAAAATCATGCTCTCTCTCATCAGCGAACGAACTCACGGCCTCTGCGACGGCATCAGACGACGCGAGTTCCTGACGATCGGCGCCTTGGGATTCGGCGGACTGTCAATGCCTCAGCTTCTCGCGGCAGAGGCAGCATCAGGGAGTCGATCGAAGAAAGCGATCATCATGGTCCTTTTGTCGGGGGGGCCGTCGCACCAGGATCTCTTCGATCTGAAGACGGAGGCACCGAAAGAGATCCGCGGTGAGTTTAATCCGATCCCCACCACCGTATCAGGCATCGATATCTGTGAGCACCTGCCTCTGATGGCGGGGATGATGGACAAGCTGGCCATCGTTCGCTCCGTCGTCGGAGCGCAGCCGTCGCATGTGCTCAATCAGTGCCACACGGGCCGGAAGCGATCGGACTACTGGCCGTCGATCGGCTCCACGATATCGAAGCTTCAGGGCACGCGGGAGCCGGGCGTGCCGCCCTTCGTCGGGCTGGCGGGAACAACCAAACACGGACCATGGTCAGATTCGGGACAGTTCGGATTTCTCGGTCCCGCCCATGGGCCGATGCGACTGCGGGGAAACGCCCGATCGAACATGGTTCTCAACATGCCGCTCGAGCGGCTGCGAGATCGGCGTCAGCTCGTGTCGAGCGTTGACCAGTTCCAAAGAGAGGTCGATGCTGGTCCGGTGCTCGAAGGATTCGATTCTTTTCGACAGCAGGCCTTTGATGTCCTGACATCCAGCAAACTCGTCGAGGCCCTGGATTTTGAGCGGGACGATCCGCAGGTGCGTGAACGCTACGGACGCGGCTCGCTCGACAACATCGTGGACGGACCGCCCCTCTACAACGAACATTTCCTCGTCGCCCGGCGGCTGGTCGAGGCCGGCGTTCGCTGCGTAACTCTCAGTTTCGGCCGCTGGGACACCCACGCGGACCACGACTTCGACGGAGTGTCAAATTTCGAGACCCTGCGGAATTTCCTGCCGCGACTTGACAGGGCAGTCACGGCCCTCGTTCAGGATCTCCACGACCGTGGAATGGACAAGGATGTTTCCGTCATCGTCTGGGGCGAGTTCGGACGCACGCCAAAGATCAACGATCGTGGTGGCAGGGACCACTGGCCGAACGTGTCCTGCGCTCTGATGGCCGGCGGCGGCATGCGTACCGGACAGGTGATCGGCGCGACGGATCGTATCGGGGGAGAGGCCGCGAGTCGTCCGGTAACATTCCAGGAGATCCTCGCGACGCTTTACCACAACGTCGGCATCAACGCTACGAATACGACGGTCACCGATCTTTCCGGGCGTCCGCAGTATCTGTTGGACAACCATACCCAACCGATTTCGGAGCTCGTATAATAGCTTGCCTCCGGTCGGACGGAGTTTCATTCAGACTCGAATTCCGGTTCATGATCCGTCATCAGATGTGTGGTGTTGTCATGAGCAGTCTTTGTCATCGATCCCGATCTTCCAGCTCAGCGGAAACGTCCGTTATACCGTCGCGTCGCGGCTTCCTGCAGTCCGGCGTACTTCCTGGTCTGGGGACCAGTCTCGTGAATCTGCTGAGTCGTCCGGCATCAGCCACCACCGGTTCTCCAGCACCCAGAGCAAAATCGGTCATCATGGTCTGGCTGCAGGGCGGTGTGTCACACCACGACACATTTGATATGAAACCGAATGCACCGGCAGAAATTCGTGGACCGTTTCAACCGATTTCGACCACTCTGCCCGGCACTCATGTTTGCTCACTCCTGCCTGGTATCGCGCAGCGGATGGACCGTCTGGCGGTTCTGCGATCAGTGACTCATCGGGAAAACGCACACGAACGCGGCACGCGTCAGATGCTGACTTTCCGCCAGCCTGTCTCTCCGGTTCGCAAGCCGACAGATCATCCCGACCTTGCCTCTGTCGTGGTTCATGAACTCGGACCACGTGCGAAAATTCCTCCCTACGTTGTGCTCGAATATCGCGGGACCTTTACGAGCCGGGAAGGACTGTATGCGACCGGTTTTCTCCCGCAAGATGACGGGCCATATTACAGCTATGACTGGGATTCTTTGATGCCGAATCAGGTGCCGTCGAAACGCCTGGAGCAGCGTACGTCTCTACGAACGCGGTTTGACGGCCTCTCGTCCACCAGTGGGCGTCTCACACAACTTGATGAGTTCAGGCTGTATGATCGCTATACAGACGAGGCTGTCGATCTGATCCGTTCGAACGTAGCCGCTGATGCGTTTGACATCGACAAGGAGCCGCAAAGTGTGCGCGACCGGTACAACGCAAAAGACAAAGCTTCGGCCTGTTTTCTTATTGCCCGTCGGTTGATCGAAGCCGGCGTTCGCGTCGTCACCATCGGTCAGGCAGGCTGGGACCACCATGGGAATATTTTCCCGGCACTCACCAGTCGTCTGCCAAAAACAGAAAGTGCATTCTGCGCCCTGCTCGATGATCTTGAGCAGCGTGGTCTGCTCGACGAAACTCTGGTGCTCTGGATGACCGAATTCGGCCGTACACCACAAATTAATCCCGCCGTCGGTCGAGATCACTGGCCACAGGTCTTCAGTGTCGCCCTGGCAGGTGGTGGTGTTCGAAGCGGGCAGGTCATCGGAGCTTCAGACCAAATCGGGGGTGAGGTACTGACGCGACCCATTTCGCCACCCGAAATTGCGGCAACCCTTTATCAGTTACTGGGCATTTCGCATCAGGCAGCATACGTTGGCCCGGACCGTCGTCCCCTGCTTTTTGTTGCAAACGACGCACGACCAATCGCCGAACTGCTCTGAATATGAAGACCGTTGTGTTCGTCGAGTGGAATGAATAGCAGGAGATTCTCCGAAGCCTTGACGTCGAGTGAGCTCCGGTATTCACCAGGATCAAATGAACCCCGGGTGGTCGTGAATCCCCGAAAGGAAACAGGCTCGACTAATTCCTGTCGGGTGCACTTTGGTTTTGGGCTTTGTTTGTTGAGGGGTTCTCAAACCAAATGACTCCCCAGCCACCGTTTTCCTCGGTTGTGATCACATCCAGGTCGCCATCCCCGTCGAGATCGCCGAGCCAGGCATTGTCCATCTTCCTGCGGGTCTCTGATCCAGGCATTCTAAGAACAGTGGTGTTCCAGTTGTCTCCCTGCATGGGGTCACCGGTATATGTGGCTGTCCAGATATCGCCTTGCTTCGGGATAACCAGGACTTCGTTCCTGTTCGGATCGCCATCCAGATCCAGTACCGCCACGCCCTTGGGAAAGCTCCCGGAAGGCTGATCGATCAGTACCTCCCTGAAAGTTGGGGTTCCGTGTTTGTTGGTACGCAGGAGGACAATGAGCTTCTTCGCCAAGGCCCCCCTGCTGCCGCCGGTGATGACGAAATCGTGAATCCTGTCGCCATTGACATCAGCCACGAACATGAACATGGGCTCGTGATGCGTGTGAAGCGTCTTGCGTTCCCATTTACCCGTGACTTTCTCCTTACCGGGATTCACATACCAGCAGATCTCCACCCCGCGGTCCGGCACAACCATATCGGTATTACCGTCTGCGTTGATGTCCGTCATGATGCAGTTCATAGGCCAGCGGTTCCTGCCGATCGTATACTTGGCCCAGCTCGCCGCACGGTGTTTGTCCTTTTCCGGCTGCCTGTACCACTCCTGGGCGCCAACAATCAGGTCATTGAGACCGTCCTGGTCAACATCGGCCACCGTAGGAACTCGTCGCTCATAATCGAAGAGAGTCATTCTTGTCCATTTCGACGAATCACGTACCTCGGACCTGCCGGGGTTGAAATAGACCCAGCCGCCGTTGGCGACGTAGTCGATATCACCATCGTTATCGAGATCGCCGATACCGGAATCTTCGCACTTGCCGTGTTTCAACTCCGTATACTCCGACCAGATGTCACGTACCGCGTCATCGCCGGGATTGAAGTGGAGGCGGCTGTACCTGCCCTCTTCGTAGTTCACAAACAGATCCAGATCTCCATCACCGTCCCAGTCGTGGATGTTGATTCCGTCCGGGCCGTGGTCTTCCGGGTCGGGTTGAATCACATGGCAACGCCACCCACTCGGGCCCGGTTCACCAGCATGCTCCCTCCACACCTCTGAAGCAGCCGTAAGGGACGAAACGGCATGCAGCAATGCGAGTGACGTAATGAATTTCATGATTCTCCGTTCATTCCTTTGAGCGCGGTGCCCAGGTTCACCGCGCGGTGGCGAACCATTTACGAATATCAGAGAGCGGGCCACCCACCGCTCCGGTGTAACGGATTTGGCACGTCTGGCATGGCGTATGATTTGTGAGGTGCAGGTTCCCTGTACGAGAACGAAGATCTAAGGAAGACAGAATACCAACCGTGACTCCGATCGAACAAGGACGAAACGAGGGCAACTACGGAAGGGTAATCGACCGTGGGAAGGAAGCCTGCGAATGTGTCGGTAAGCTGACAAATAATCGTCGTCCGAACGCGATTCTCGACACCCTTCAGCGTCCTGCGCACAGAAAAATCCCGCAGACCTGTGCCAGGCTTCATGAACAAAATATTATGCCGCGTGTCACTCGTCCGCGTGCTGTTTGTCTGGCTTTGAATCTTGAATGATCCATCCTGGAGTCGGTATTGCGGGTGTCCGTGCGACCAGCGGCAGGCTGACGGCGGTAATGACAAGAACTGGAATTTCAATATCAAGGTGTAGTCGATCCGTCTGACGGAGGATCGGTCAACAGCTTGCGAAGATGAAGAATGGGCCGATCACCACAGTGACTTTTTCGAACCCGCCGACAGCGAACGTCAACAGACCTATGACGGCGAGGCCAAGCGTCCAAACCCAGTCAATCCCCGGAACGATTCCGAGGGTGGTCAGCAACCATCCGGATCCTATACTGATCAGGAGAAACGGAAGAAGCAGCGTCTTTTTGTCAGGCTTCATTGAGGCACCACGAAATATGCGTGTTAAGAAACATCAATACCACGAGCGACATTGATTTAGCACAAGACCATCGTGGATAAAGCCGTCAAGGCTGCTTCGAATTCCATGGTTCGGTACACGTGTGAATTCGATCCTCACTTTTGTACCAGGGCAAGCCGAAATACGGCAATCTCCTGCGGCACATGTTATTACGTCAACCAACGAGTTGAACAGGTTAAGGAATCTAATATGGCCTCCCTCAGTCGCAGAGAATTTGTAAAAGTGGCGGCAGCATTGCCTGCTCTGTCCGGTACGTCACCGTCAGCTAATCCGAAGAAGCTGGCTGCTGCACCATCGTGCGGACTGCAGCCTTACGGAACGACGAATGACCGAAGTTCCTTCACAAATATCTGGAGTGACTGGCAAACCAACCCGTTTGAACACCAGGAGTTTCCTGCGTTTCATCGGCTCACAACGAGTCTCGACGCCCTCTATTCGCGTTGTCAGCAACCGGTCTCGACTCTGAACGACCGTCCCGTCTGTCTGCAAGTTAAAATCCTGTGTTCCGGGGAAGCGGGCCGCACGTTGTTCACACTGGGATGAAGAGCGCAATTCTGGGAACCTGGGCCTTCAGTCTGGGAGCCTGTCCGACACAAGGGATCTCGTTTGGAATTACCGGGTGGAATCTCCTCGTCAATGCCGCCGCCCCCTGGGAAGAGCGAGTCCCGATCGCAGGTCTGGATCACCGTGACTGGCATACATTTGTTCTGAAAATCCCCAACGCACAAGGGCCGGCTCAGGTTTACTGCGACGGTCAACATGTGCTGGATTTGCAGCAGCCGATCACTACGGCTCAACGCAAAAAAAATGCGGCGGACCAAAACAACCGACATGGATCCATTCAGCAACTGGTTCCGGAGACTCCAGGACAGAAAGATTACGTATTCATCGAGAGTCGCCATCCCGGCCAGATCATTGACATCGACCACTTTAAAATCTCACAGGAACCAATGGTGACCCGGCGCAGATCATTACCGGTTCTCCTAGACCTGGATTGGGAATTGAACGGTACTCAAAAGGTCGAATACACCCTGACTCGTTTCGAAGACAAGCCTGTGTTGAATGAGGCCAACATTCCGGATCCTTCAGGCAAGCATTCCGGAGCATCAGTCCCCAGTGTGGTCCGTGATGAGCAAGGCTTCCACATGTACTTTATGGGGGTAAACGAATTGAGTCAGGCCATCGGCAGAATCACGTTTGGGATTTATCGCGCCTTTTCCCGGAACGGAACGGACTGGAAGGTCGATCCCCAAACACCTGTGCTCGAACCAGGCGAGCCAGGAAGCTGGGACGCAGGCTGTCTTGGCCAGATGGTGGTGCGCAAGGAACAAGGTCGGTTCCGAATGTGGTACGGCGGATATGTGTTCCGGCTGCAGCAGGGCCGGGCCGGCTATGCCGAATCGCCTGATGGAATTCACTGGAAAAAGCCTGACTTGGGCGTCGCTCAGTTCGCGGGCAGGCCAGGCAATATCTGCTTCTCACTTGAGCCGGGACTCAACTGTAACGAATACCAATTGCCCGTGAACATTGTCCGCGACGAAGCAGCACCCCCCGATCGTCGCTATGTGTTGTTTTTGCACACGCAGGGCCCGCACGGTTTCATCGTGGATGTGGCCACTTCGCCGGACGGCTTACGGTTCGTTCGGGCACCTCATAACGCCCGGCACTATGCTTTCGACACTACGCCTCGCAACAGTACCCTGCACGGTGCCGCCGTGGTGCTCCACGAGTCCGACTACTGGTGGGCTTTCGCCGGCCACCATGAAGCAGAGGGCAAGGGATATCGTATGCGTTTTACCGGATGGGTGGTTGAGCCTGAAGAGAAAGAAAATATCAGCTTTGGATTGTGGAACTCCCAGCGGACTCATCTGGACCCCAACCCTCAATCCTGGGACCGAGAGAGTGTCACCATTGGCAGCTTTCTGGAAGTGGGAAACGAATGGTGGATCTACTACGACTGTGAAGGCAGCGTCGGACTGGCCAAAGTCGGACGTCACCGGATGTACGGCGTCCAACTCAAGCCGGGAACACAAACGGGCGAGGTAACATCGATTGGGTTGGACCCACCCAGGGAAGGATGGCAACAATACCAGCTTGTGGTGAATGTCAGCAGACTTTCCAAAGGCGGACGTCTTACTGCTCAGTTAGTGTCTGCATCAGATGAACAACCTATCGATGGGTTCACACTGGCCGAGGCTGTGCCGATTGAGAAGGACGGTTACGATATTCCACTGGAGTGGACCACTCACCGAACGCAGCTGCCGGATCTGGAGAGTCCGCTTCGAGTTCGCTTCGAATTGACACGCGGGCTGGACACTCCCCGACTCCATGCGATCTATCTCCGGAAACAGCCTTCTTAACAGCGACGCCGACCGCTGCCACTGCCATCACGCGCTCATCTCCGCCCACTCGTGCTGATGATCGCGTGTGTGCCCCTCCGTGTCGAACGGACTGTGTCCGCTATCTACCACTTCCCGGGCACCTGTCACGCCGATTGAACGAGGCGACGAGTGCCGGTGCCCACGGGGGGTATCGATCGTGGTCACAGTCTCACGAACCAGGCCCAGCGACTCTTGGTCCACACGGCCGATCACCAGCGGATAGCGCGGCGCGTTCCCTCGCGGTCGATCACGACAGATATTGCCGATCCAACAGTAAACGCCGCTGGAATGACGGATGAGCCGCGAGATGCTGCTGGGGGAATAGAAGGGCGTCCCGTCCGAATATCGCCATATGTCCGGTTCGGCCCACGTCGGTCCTCCATCGCCTGACATGCTGAACCATTTGTGTCCGCTGTTGGTCCGGCAGACCATCAACACGCGGCCGTCCGGCAACTCCGCGATCGTCGGTTCGAAGATGCCTCGCAGTGATTTCTCAGGCGGCAGATTCAGTCGCTGACTGAGCTGCCAATCCAAACGTCCGTCATCTCGCCAGGTGCCGATGAGCACCGCCGCATCCCCATAGGTGTAAGCTCCGGGCGGTCGATACAATTTCCCGTCAGGACCGGTATGGCTGATTTGAACCGGAACCACGACGGCTCGATCCGAGCGATGTGCAACGGCGTTGCAAATGCTGAGTGAGTTCGAACCAACCCGCACCCCGTCGAACGGCCGTTCGGGTGTGAAGCCACTTCCCGTCTGGATGACACGCTCCTCGAACAACCACGACCGGCCGCCGTCATTCGAAACGCGGTAGAACGGATAGTAGCTGGTCTGGCCATCAAGGGGATGGTCGTTCCGCAACATGCCTTCGATACCCACCAGTAACAGCCGATCATTGCCAGGATCGAAAAATCCGCCGCAGAACAGATGCCTCAGCCGTCCCTCAGGCCGCAGTTCGACCGACCTCCACGTTTCCGTGTCGGACCAGGTCCGTCCGTGATCAGTCGACACGCTGAACTCAAAATTCGAGTAAATGTCGTCCTTCAGCTCTTCGTGGCGAATCCGAAACATGTTCGGTCCGCGATGGCTCACGTAGTTGACGAATTCGTAGACCACCTGCGTGGGGTCTTTTTGCGGGAATGACACCCCGCGGCTTCTCACAAGAAACCGCGGATCGTCTGCCATCATCGCTGCGCTGATCAGCGGCAACAGGAAGCCGCACCACGCTGGTATGCGTTTGGCGTGTAACATGGAGAAACGTCCAGAGGTCCCTGATCAGGTACTGAGCGACCAACGTCTGAGGTGACGGCCATTGTGACAGGGGCTGTGTCTTTGTCAGCAGGATCGGTGGTATGATAGCGAGTAGAAGGCGCCTCTTAAGCGAACCGCAGTCACACGGTCGAGTGAACTGTTACGGCTCGACGTGGCCGCACATGACCCACAGAGGCACACCGCCGGTCTCATATGTGGCGAAGTGCTCAAGCTTGCCGGTTGACTGGTCGATGCGATACGCGAAGAGCGTCGAGGAACGCTGCCCGGCCGAGTACACGAACCGACCGGTCAGGTCGATGCAAAACGCCCGCGGAAAGTAGGCGGTCGGGAAGTACCCGATCAACTCCATCGCCCCGGTGGACGGATCGAGAGAAACGCCGGCCAAGGTGTCTTGCATCGCTTCTCCCTCGGAGCGTTCGGTAACGTCCCGGTTGGAGACGTAGGCGAAACGGCCATTTGGTGTGATCTGAATGTCGGCGGCCGCACTGCGGCCTTCAAAGTCCGGTGGCAGTGTGGACAGGGTCTCCAGCAGCGAGAGTTTTCCCGTCTCGGTGTCGAACCGCCATGCACTAATCCCACCTCCGTTCTCGTTCGAGGTGTAGGCGATGTCCAGCTGCGGGTGATGGGCGTAATGCCGCGGCTCGTGGTACTTGTGGCCCTTGTCCGGCCCATTGAGGTAGGGCGGGTCGTTGGGGATCAGCTTTCCGGTCGATTCGTCGAGCCGAAACTGGAACAGCTTGTTGGGCGTCGTATGAGGGACATAAACGAAACGTCCGGAGGGATCGATCTCGACACAATGTGCCGCCAGATCGGTTTTCTGTCGCTCGAGCAGTTCGTCGGTGCAGATCCCGTCCACAATTCGATAAACCGTCACATCGCCGTCGCCATAACTGCAGGCCATCAGGTATCGCCCCTGCTTGTCGGTGCACAGGTAGGGAGTGCCGCTGGAAATCCGCGCCGTGGCCAGCAGGGTGAGTGAACCATTGGCGGCTCGCTTCAACGTGGCAACGCCGGCCTGATTGCCTTCAAGGCCTGAAACCGCGGCGTACAAAAAGGACCCGTCCACTGAAATCGTCAGGGGTCCGGGACTGACCGTCAGACGGGTGGTGAACTGCCTGGTCAATGCGCCGGTATTGTCGTTCAATTCGTAGGCGACAATCGAATTTTTCGTGCTCGACGACAGGTAAAGCATTTGGCCGGCTCGGGCAAACGCAGTTGTGACAAATGATATCGTCAAGCAAAACACGATCCGCAGAACATTCTTCATGGGTCTGACTCACGAAATTTCCAAAGGGATTGCCGGGCAGCGGCCTCTCTGATGCGGCTCTCAGCATGGTGATGCGGGATCGATCAGCATATGCGATCGCAATACCAGTTGGCAACGCGCGAGGTTCGTTTGCACATCGATCAAAGGTCGAATCATCTGTTACTGGCACGCTTTCCATTCAGGGTCCGGGCATGCTGCAAGCACCTTCTGAGATTTCACCTCGGTCACAAAATATTGGCGTTTTTTGTGCGGTCGGCGAAATCGATCGACTTCGGTCAGCAAGCCAGGTTTCGACGCGCTGGTCACCTGTCGTGATTGTATTTCGCTGTCACTGAAACTCGCCGTGGTTGCATTGACTTCGGCAAGTTACCGCCGACTCTCACGTGCTTCGATGAAACCGACCACTGCAGGAAAGGCGTCTCCACGGTCACTAGTCATCCAATGATTTGCGATGGTATTATCGGCCGAGGCCAGATCACCGCCCTGGGGAGTAACTACCATGCGTTCCGCCAATGACGGATCGGTTTCCATGCGAACATTTCGCCACACACTGTTGGCGGCCATTTTCGGACTGTTCGCCACAACCGCATCGGGGGATCGCGATCCGATACGACTGACCCACGGCCCCATGGTCGGCAAGCCGTCGGCCCATGCGATGTCGATCTGGGCCCGCACGTCCGACCCGGGCCAGTTTGTCGTGCGGTTCGGCACCACTCCGGAGAAGCTCGACCAGGTCAGTGCTCCGGCGACCACCAGCATCGACCACGACAACACAGGGGTTGCCCGGCTCACCAAACTCCAATCGGACACGTGCTACTACTATCAGGTCTGGGTGAACCAGCGGCCGCACGGTCTGCCGGGCAGCTTCCGGACGTTGCCGAGCAGTCAGAACACTCGCAATGCGACCTATAATCCCGCGGGACTGTTCAATTTCCGATTTCAGATCGGATCGTGTGCCAATCAAAATCCGCTTGGTGGAGTCGGCCACCGAACACCGACCTACGAAGTGTTGAACCGCGACTGGGCCGACAAAGTGCACTTCCACATCATGAACGGCGACTGGCTGTACGAAGAGTTGCGCGAATACTCACCGGAAGCGTGGCGACTGACCCAGGGGCTCGACGACTACCCGCTGTCGGTGCGGGTCATGCCCACCGTGGTTGGCGTGTGGGAGAACTACAAGCTCTACCTGTCCCGAGGCGTGGAACTCTCCAGGTGGCATCGCCGGGTACCGAGTATGTTCACGTTCGACGACCATGAACTGGTCAACGACATCTGGGGATCGTCGCAAGCCGGCAAACGTCACCGCCGCACCGTGTTTCGCGACATCGGGACCTATGCCTGGGGTGACTATCTGGGCTGGGCCAACCCGGTGGAACACGACCACCCGGTGCACTTCGGTCGCGCCCACCTCACGGCCGGAAGCGATCTGCTGGTCGATGCCGGCACTGACTTCAGTAAGCTGCCACTGAAGGAAATGCTCAATCTTCATGTGCACTGGGGCACGATCCAGGCGGGTGCCAACGACCTGCAGTACGACAACGACGAGGGCAACAGGAATTCCTACGTGTACGACATTGTGGAACTGGTGGATGCGCACACATTGCGGCTGCACATGCCGGCTAAGACCGATGATACGGTCAGCTATTCGATCGGCCGCCGCAGTTACGGTAAGTTCCGCGTCTCGAACTGCGAGTTCTTTTTGCTCGACACTCGGGGGGATCGCGACATGCATGACATTCAGCAGCGCGACAAGCCCGGTATTTCCATGATCGGAAAACCGCAGCGCGAATGGCTGCTCCGTTCCATGCGCGACAGCACGGCCGACTTCTTCTTCGTCGTGTCCACGGTTCCATTCATGATTCCGCACACGGGTGCCGGCGGGTTCGAGGCCGCGGACAACAAGGAGGAGTCTTGGACGGGATTCTTCGACGAACGTGAACTGCTGATCGCGGAGTGGGAAAAGATCGGCAAGCGTGTGTTCGTGATGACAGGCGATTTGCACAACAGCTTTGCCATCAAAGTCACGGACAACATTTGGGAGTTCTGTTGCGGACCGCACAACAGCGTCAATCACGTCCCCGAGCTTGACGAAAGCGGCCGCCCGGCAACTGGCAGGTGGAAGTTCGGCCCCCGCGAATGCGACATCCGGTGGAGCAGCTACATCCTTCCCGACCTGCCGCGCATGCAACGGCTTTACCCGCACTTCTGTGTGGTCCAGGTCAATAACGTCTTCAATATGCCACGTCAGCTGGGAGACAAACGATGGGTTGCGTACCCCCACCCACAGGTGGTATTCCAGTACTACGATGGACGCACCGGCGAACTGGATTACGCGGAATCCATTTCGTTGCGTCGCGAATGAGAACCAGGCTGTACCAGCGACCAACACGTCCATGGAGAGCACCATGGCGAAACAAAATTCACCCGGCTTTCTTGCGATTGTTAACGACGCCAGAAGCCGCGTGCGCAAATGTACGGTACAGGACGTCAAAGCAAAGCAGGACCGGGGAGACAGATTCGTTCTGGTGGCCGGCCGTTTCAAAACTGCAGAAGCACTCGTGAAACCGAACTGATAGAAACGTATCCGGCTCACGTTCTGGTTGCGTAGATCGGCCACAGCGAAGCAGTCGCCAGAAAGCACTCTCTGCAGGTGACTGACGAACACTTCTTTCGCGCCGTCGACTCAACGGTGGTGGCCCA
The DNA here is from genome assembly GCA_963581585.1 of Planctomycetota bacterium. GTDB lineage: Bacteria > Planctomycetota > Planctomycetia > Planctomycetales > Planctomycetaceae > S139-18. The sequence continues at coordinate 18,016 of CAUZPL010000042.1, read as the reverse complement.
CAAGGCACGCAAACTGGAACAAACAGAGAAACCCACCAAAAACAAAACCCAGCAGAAATGTAGTGTTTCTGCTGGGATTGCGGATGAGTTCGCTGCTTTTCGCGGCGTAAAGGTTCCCCCGGTAGGACTCAATGACCAACCCTGTTGTCCCAGGAACTCGCCGCAACAGCTCACTCATGACGAACGCACCATTATCAGAGAGATGGCCACATCTGACGATTTTCGTCACGTCCCGACAGGAACACTGGCTCGATTAGCTCAGCAACTTGACCACGTCTTTGCTTCACCAACCACATGGTATCGCCTTGTCCGGGCTCACAACTGGCGGAGGCCACGCCAGCATGTGCACCCCTCGAAGCCGAAGGTCGAAGTTCGAAGTTCGGCACGGTTTTCAGGCGATCGTCACTTGCGGGTCAACATAGACATCCTGAATCGCCTGCAGCAGTTTCGCGCCTTCCGCCATCGGTCGCTGAAATGCCTTGCGACCGCTGATCAGTCCCATGCCGCCAGCACGCTTGTTGATAACAGCCGTGCGGACAGCCTGCGCGAGGTCGCCCGCTCCGCTGGAAGCACCGCCAGAATTAATCAGCCCAACCCGGCCCATGTAACAGTTCGCGACCTGATATCGGCACAGATCGATGGGATGATCTGTAGTGAGTTGCTCATAAACGATCGGCGAGGTCTTGCCGAACTTCAGCGCCGTGTAGCCACCGTTGTTCTCCGGCAACTTCTGTTTGATAATGTCGGCCTGCAACGTCACGCCGAGGTGGTTCGCCTGGCCGGTAAGATCGGCAGCCACGTGGTAGTCCTTATCGGCTTTGAATGCGGGGTTCCGCAGATAACACCACAGAATTGTCGCCATGCCCAGCTCATGCGCTTCACGGAACGCGGCAGCGAGTTCCACGATCTGCCGGCTCGATTCCGCTGAGCCGAAGTAGATCGTCGCGCCCACTGCGACTGCTCCCATGTCATAAGCCTGTCGTACCTGGCCGAACATCACTTGGTCGAATTTGCTCGGATGTGTGAGCAGTTCGTTGTGGTTTATCTTGACAATGAACGGAATCCGGTGAGCGTACCTCCGGGCGACCGTGCCAAGAACACCAAACGTGGATGCAACGCCGTTGCAACCCCCTTCGATCGCCAGCTTCACGATGTTTTCGGGATCAAAATACGCCGGATTCGGCGCGAACGACGCGCCAGCGGAATGCTCGATTCCCTGGTCGACAGGCAGAATGGAAACATATCCCGATCCGCCCATCCGCCCGTGGTCCAGCAGGCGTTGCAGACTGGCGATCGTACGACAATTGCGATCACTCGGAAGGAACAGACGCTCAACCGAATCAGGTCCTGGCAGGTGCAAAGACTCTGCTGGTATCCCTTCGCAAACATGTTCGAGAAGCGAGTCAGCTTCGTCGCCAAGCAGCTCTATCAAACTCTCAGACATCGAAATCCTCTCTTTCCAGTCTTTTTTTTGAACAGCTCAGATCGGTCTGACGAAATCGGCCGCCCGCCATCAACCGACGTCGCATCTGCAGAAAGTTGTGTAAAACATCATCACCGAAGTCCGAGCGGGTACGCACGCTCTACGTGCGGTCTTGCACGTTCTTCACCTGCGGATCCGGTCACCGGGACTGATGGACAACCTGAGAGGAAGGACTGTTCGTCTTTCGCTCAGTTGAATCCTCATGGGTCCCCTTGTGCCATCGTTGTCCGGAATTTACAAGCAACTCGGTAAGCATGCGCGTGCGGACCATGGAATCGTGGGGGATACGACCATCGGCTTCGTACGCCAGTCACAAATGCAGGACATCCCGATCGTCACGTGCCCAGGGTTGTGGAATTAATTCCACAACCTCCGAGGGCCGTTGACGAACGGCATGAAGTTGTTGCGGCTTTGGTGACGGGCTGCCGCCCAAAGTGGCGAGAACTCGGAGAGAAAACTCCAGAATGTCGTGGCAAACAGCACGGCTACCAGCCAGATCATAGAACATGGAAACCACTAACTTTCAGAATGGACTCAATTCGGGGGCAAGCTCAACACAACTCATCCTAACTTAAGAAGTGGTACCATTCGTGGGGGCAGGTCACCCGATAAACTGCTGCTTTGTCTTGCCGCGAAGATGCATGACAACGTCGCCTTTACGAACGCGCTGCATCAGGTCCCAGCAGCCCCAGCGTCCGCCTCCGTTTCTTTCGGTCGGCGACCATAGACAGGTGCCGAACTCCCATCCGGGGCCGCCGTGATTGGCATCGCGGGACATTTCCAGCCACGGCACGTTTGAACTCTCCTTTGCTGGCTAACGACCAGCATCACCGGCTCGCCGCCAAGTGACTCTCAATTCACAACGGACCGGATCGGCGGCTCCGGTGCATGCGTTGGTTATTTCGGCTCAATGCATGATAGCCCGCCATTCATTCTCGCAATGAGCCAAAAACCTGTTGCCGAAAAAAGAACGGGAGGAGCGATGACACATGCGAGGATGAGTATTGCTAACGGCACGTGATACCAGTGAGCACCATTGGCGCCCCAACAACGAACGAAACAAAGATTGACCAGCATAGGGCCGCGCCGTGGATTGTGTATCCGGTCAAGGACTGGCGTCTGTGAAAATAGAACGCGATCGGCATACCGATCGCCCCGGCAACGAGATAGCAGGTCACCATGCCTACGGTCAGGGCAAGCACGGGGAGTACGAGAAAGCTCGCAGGATTCACTTCGAAGTTCAAAGCGGTGCAAATCGCACCAAGCAGAAACAGTAACACGACAAACGCAATCGGCGCAATGGCCGGAGAAAACGCGTACGCGATCCACAAAGCCCTGCGGGGGCGTTGCACGTCGTCCGGCTGATCGTTGACGGTCGAAGAAGTTTGATATGGGCTCTCAGACTGGACCATTCTTGCCTTTGTTGCGGCATAACGACCGAGCTGACGGGGCGACCGCCAATCTGCGTTCTACTTGATTCCCACCGGGTCGGCCGCTCCGGTCCAGCGTTTAGTTAGATGTGCTCGGTTACTGGTTGTTTCCGCCTGGATCAGCCTGTGCCGGCACTTCGGGTTTCACTCCAATATTGTCGATCTTCTGTTCAAGTGTTTGAATCTCTTTTTGCAGAGCGCGAATGGCGTCGGATTCATCTCCGGAGCGCGAGAACATTGCGACGATGATGGCGATGAAAATTAGGGTACCACAGCCCAGAGACACGCGGGCCCCACCGGGGGGGGGCGTATTTATACCATGGAACGTCTGCCGGTGGTCCGACGTCGATGGATTTGCCACAGTGAGGACACGGGAACATGTATGGCTCCTTTTAAAGATTGGCCACTTCCTGATTGGAGGCCGCGGTTGTGCCATCTAACGACCAGGATAACCGGGCCGGGAGTTGATTATGACGAGCGAAACGAGCCAGCCCGGCTACTCCGGTTCCGGTTCATCCGTTTGTTCGACTCGATTTTCGCTTCAAGACGAACTGCCTGCCATTGATCCACAATAGTGAAACGTCACTATTCCTCCGAACTCATCAACAGCTCTCTTTACCCCGCCTTTCCACCAACCACCTGGCGAATAGTCATCACCCGTGATGTATCCGCCCGGCTTCACTTTTCGGAGCGAAAGCTCCAAATCCTTCTTCACAAACTCATAGAGATGGTTGCCATCGATGTAGACAAAGTCGAGTGATCCATCTTCGAATTCCGAAAGCGCGGACTCCGAGTCTCTTCTCATCATGACAACCCGTCCTGATTCTATTTCGGAAGTAAATCGCGTTTTAACTGAACGATATCGTTCCTCAATTTCCTGCTCTTTCTCCGATGCTCCCCCATACAAGGCGTCTACATACTCGTCACCGCGTTCGTATTTCCATGGATCGATTAGGAACAGTTTACGTGGCTTGGTGACGAGTAGAATTTGACTGCTGAAATCGCCCAGGTGAACACCTATTTCCGCGCCAACCAAATGCTTGGGAAGCGTTCTGAGTAGCTGCATCCCCGCACCCCAATGCTCGTGCGATCTTTCGAGCAAAAGGAAGTTGTTTGAAGAGTTTCTTCATAGTCATTGTCGAACTTTGAATTAGTACGAGACCATCGCGGATAAAGCCGTAAAGGCTACTTCGAAGTCCATGGTACTGGATCGTCGTATCCGGCACTGTACAAGTGAGTTGGGTCACTCGCCGGTGACCAGTGTCTCAAACCACACGGGTGTATCTGGCGATTATCATGTCGTCAATTCTTTGATATCCCGATTATCGCTGATAAAACCAGAACACTGGCATGACCACGGCAGCCGCTGGCGTTCTCAAGGATGTCCGACAATGAATGTGCGATTGATGAGTGAGGCACTGAAGGAAGTCCGACTGAGCAAAGCCGAGGAGATCTGGTTTCCTCGCTGGTTCCTGCTCTTCGCACAGCACACCAGGCAAATTCAGACTCAAACAGTACAACTGGATCAGGACGCTGTTATCTCTTTTCTGCAGGCGCTCAGGTCCGAGGGGAAGAAGGCGTGGCAGCGGGCTCAGGCAGTACGAGCCATCGAGTTTTATGGGGACCGAATTCTGCAGACCGTTGAGCCTGATCTCAGCGACGTTCGAATCCCGTTGACTCGATTGGCCGAACGCGAACGCAGCAGGCGCAACGTCCATTCCCACGGTGGCGACAACTCGCAATCGAAAGTCCGGAATATTGTGAGAAAGAGCAGCGTTGGTCATCATAATGTCCCTGGATGAGTGGCTATTGCCGGTGCGGTTCGAGCGAGCATCACGCCGCCGTTTCGGGTAATCTGAAGGCTTCGTCGATCCTTATTACGAAACCTGGAGCCGGACAGATGTGGTTTGCACGCTGCGGAATTCTCGTCGCCTGTCTGTTGAACATTACGATCCCGGCCGTAGCGGCCGACGGAAATCGGTTGACGTATCTTGGCAGTGACAGCCCGTACTATGTCTCACACAAATTCCCAAAGCTGATTACGCCGCAATGGGTCGGTGATGACGGAGTGGAAGCCGTCGTCGTACTGGCCATCGACGACATGCGTGATTCGGGCAAGGCCAATTCGGCCAGGTACGAGAACTACCTGCGGCCCATCCTGCAGCGACTCAAGAAAATCGACGGCCGGGCACCAGTCAGCATTATGACCAACCGTGTTCGCCCCGACGACGACCTGCTGCAGCCATGGCTGGACGAGGGGGTGACCATCGACGTCCACACTGTCGACCATCCCTGCCCGCTCTTGCAGAAAAGTGATTTCGCCAAAGCCAAATCGACCTATGACCGCTGCATCGACATGTTGGACGCCATCCCCGACAACAGCCCGGTCGCCTACCGTATGCCCTGCTGTGATTCCCTGAACACCGTCAGTCCGCGGTTTTTCTCCGAGATTTTCAACCGCACGAGCGAAAAGGGTCACTTTTTACACATCGATTCGTCGGTCTTTAACATCTTCACGGCGAATGATCCCGAAATCCCCCGCGAACTGCTCTTCGACCCCGACGGGAAAGAGAAATTCAGGAAGTACGTCCCGTATGACCGGTCATTCGTCAACTCAATCGAGAACTACCCGTATCCGTACGTGATCAACCGGCTTTGCTGGGAGTTTCCTTGTGTGACGCCCAGCGACTGGTCCGCCCAGCATTACCACAAGGAAAAATGCTCGCCGCAAACCGTCCTCGACCTGAAGGCAGCGCTCGACATCACGGTCATCAAACAGGGCGTGCTGAACCTGGTCTTCCACCCGCACGGTTGGATCCGGAACGACCAGATCGTCGAACTGATCGATCATGCCGTGGAAAAACACGGCAAGAAGGTGAAGTTTCTCACGTTCCGCGAGGCGCTGGACCGGCTGAACGAAAACCTGCTGAACGGACAGCCCCTTCGGGACGAAAAAGGACGTGACAACGGCGTGCGGCTGCTGGATGTCAACCATGATGGGTTCCTGGATGTTGTCGTCGGCAATAGTCGTTCAAAGAAGACCAGCATTTGGTCACCAGAAAAACAGAATTGGTCTTCATCCGGTTTCCCTGCCCTGCTTGTACAACGTACGCCGAAGGAGAGTCGTTTTTTTGAAGTCCATTTTCCCCTCATGCACCACAACGGACGGCCCACTGTTTTGCAGACACCGGTACACGTTGAAGCCGGCAAGCTCGCACTGGGAGGATCAGCCGCCGCTGGTGGAGCATGGCATTTCAACGGCACAAAGTGGGTTCCGGATCCTAATCTTCCGTCACTGTTGGGAATCAAAGCCGTTCGTGAGCTTACTGGAAAGCTCCCGGCAGGAATCGAAACGAGCTTCCGTGATCTCGATGACGACGGAATCAACGAGGTTATCCTTTCCGCCTTAGACAACGACACAAATGTGATTCTCCAATGGTGGATGGCCGACAAACGTTGGAAGCGACTCCCGTTTGCGTTGCCCGATGGCACGACGTTGGACACACCGTATTCCAAAGGCGGATCCTGGAAGTTTCGTGGATTCGGAGCCGACGCCGGTCTCCGCTTCGTCGACATCAACGAGGACGGATTCGACGACATCGTGTTTTCCAACGCCGAGCGATATTCGATTCATCTGTTTGATTCGATGAAGACCGGCTGGAGCAAGGAAATCCTCTCCGGCAGGCGGGGCGACAAGGACCCCCGGAAGGAGCTGCCGATGATTGTCCGCAGGGACGGAACGAATAACGGGTTTTGGGTCCACTCCCGACATCTGTGGTGGCAGAACGAAGACACCGCCACGTTGAATAATCTCGTCGACCGGCGTTCGTTCGACGATCTCCTCAAAGACGTCCCGCCCAGCCCCAGGACACCCCAGGCATCGCTCAAATCGATGGTCCCTCGACCCGGTTTCAAAGTCGAATTGGTGGCCGCCGAACCGCTGGTGCTCGATCCTGTCGCCTTTGATTGGGGACCCGACGGACGTTTGTGGGTCGTCGAGATGGCCGACTATCCGCTGGGCGTCGACGGCCAGGGTAAGCCGGGTGGACGCATTCGTGTTTTAGAAGACTGCGACGGCGATGGAAAGTACGACACATCAACCGTATTCCTGGACGAGGTTGGCTTTCCCAGCGGAGTGATGCCATGGCGAAACGGCGTATTGGTGACCGCCGCTCCGAACATCTTCTATGCCGAGGATACCAACGGCGACGGCCGCGCGGACCGCCGCGAAATCCTTTACACCGGTTTTGGTCAGGGAAATCAGCAGCATCGGCTCAACGGGTTCACATGGGGGTTGGACAACTGGGTCTACTGTGCCAATGGCGACAGCGGTGGACGCGTGAAGTCAATCAAGACCGGGAAATCGATCAACATCCGCAGACACGACATTCGCATTCTTCCCGATACGGGCGAGATTGAAAGGGAACTCGGCAGCACGCAATTCGGCCGCAGCCGTGACGACTGGGGCAACTGGTTCGGCAGCAACAACAGCCACCCGATGTGGCAGTACATGTTTTCGGACCGTTATCTCCGCCGCAACCCGCATGTCGTCCCGCCGGAAGGTCGCCGGCAGGTATCGGTCAAGCCCGGGGCGTCCCGTTGTTATCCCGTTAGCCGCACGCTGCCGCGGTTTAACTATCTGGACGGAGCAAACCACTTTACGTCAGCCTGCAGCGCGATTGTGTACCGTGATCAGCTGTTCGGTGAAGCATTTTCCGGCAACTCGTTTGTCAGCGAACCGGTGCACAACCTGGTGCATCGTGAGGTGATGTCCGGAGACGGCGTCACGTTCAACAGCCGCCGCGCCGACGACGAGCGGGAGTCGGAATTCCTCGCCTCGCGGGACAACTGGTTTCGCCCGACAATGATTAAAGTCGGACCCGACGGGGCCCTCTATATCGCCGACATGTACCGTGAGGTGATCGAGCATACGCAGTACATTCCCAGGGAGTTGCAGAAAGATTTGCCCGTCCGCGCCGGTGCGGACCGAGGACGCATCTATCGTGTCTATCCCGCCGGAAAAACACTGCGCGACGTACCTCGCTTCGACAGGATGAACACCGCCGAACTGGTGCAGACGCTGGAAAGTCCCAGCGGCTGGCAGCGCGATACAGTTCAACGGCTCTTGATTCATCAAGAGGATGCAAAGGCAGTCGCGCTGCTGGGAGCGATGGTCGTCTCTGGAAAACGTCCGCAAGCGAGGCTGCACGCTTTGTGCACACTTGATGGCCTGCGGGCACTGAAAGCCGAGACGGTTATGGCGGCGCTCTCCGATTCCCATCCCGGCGTCCGGCGGCATGCTGTGCGTCTTGCGGAAGGATTTCTGGACCAGTCAGCGAAAGTCGCTCTTGCCGTGCGAGTACAAACCGCTGACGCGGATCCGCATGTGCGGTTGCAGCTTGCCTATTCGCTGGGCCAATGGAACGACAAACGAGCGGGCCTCGCTCTGGGTGAGTTGGCACTGACTGGTGCAGACGACAAATACCTGTCGACAGCGATCATCAGCTCACTCCGTGCTGAGAGTATCGATCGGGTGCTCACCGCTGTGCTCGCTTCTCCGACAGCTTCCGCGCAACAGCAGGAACTCGTCGTTCGTTTGCTGCGTCTGGGATCGTTGCTGGGCGACCGAAAGGTTTTGAAAAAGGTCTTTGACAGAATTGCGGAGTCGCCGAATGCAGAATATACGAACTGGCACTTCGACGCACTGGCGGAAGTGCTCGATGCACTCGACCACCGCCGCAAAAGCCAGGTCGGATCTCAGAGCCAGGAAACCGACGTGTCGCGCCAGGAGGCGTTCTCGCGCCTATCGGGTCTGTTCGAAAAAGCCGCGCAAATCGCCGTCGACGGGAATGCCGATCAGACCGAGCGCATTGCCGCGATTCGGCTGTTCGCCCGTGAGGCAAAACGACAGCAAAGCGATATCGAGACTCTCTCCGGGTTGCTCAGGCCTCGTCATGCTGGTCGAATACAGTTGGCAGCCGTGCAGCGTTTGGGGGAACTGGAAACCGCGAATATTCCCGCGCTGCTGTTGTCCGAATGGAAGGCCTTGGGACCCGAGCTGCGTTCGGAAGTTCTCAACGTGCTGTTCAGCCGCGCAGCTTGGTCGGCAGCGATTCTCGACGCCGTGGAACGCCGGCAATTCGCCGTCGGCGAAATCAACGCGGTCCGGCGTGAGCAGTTGATCAATCATCGCGACGAAGCCATTCACCAGCGTGCGGCAAAACTTTTTGTCACTGCGGTTGACGCGAGTCGTCAAAAAGTCGTGGCAGAATTCCAGTCCGCGCTCACGCTGCCACCGAATGCAGAACGCGGAAAACAACTCTACCAGAAAACTTGCTCCACCTGCCACAAGCTCGACGGCGTCGGCCATCAGGTTGGCCCTGACCTGGCGTCGCTAAAAGACAAGTCGCCCGAGTCTCTGTTGATCGCGGTACTGGATCCGAACCGTAACGTTGAGGCAAAGTACATCAACTACGTCGCGATCACCGACGCCGGAAAAACTCACAGCGGAATCCTTGCCGAGGAAACCGGGGAAAGCATCACACTGCTGGCGCCCAGGGGGGAGCGCGTCTCGCTGTTGCGAAACGAATTGGAGATACTAAAGAGCACCGCGAAATCAACGATGCCGGAAGGACTCGAGAAGGATCTGAAGACGCAGGACCTGGCTGACGTGATCGCTTATATACGGCAAGCCGGTGCGCAGAATATTGAGGCCAACCAGCGAGGCCGGTTTGTGCGGCGTGTCCGCCCGGGCCGGGACGGTTCATTTTTGCTCCTGGCGACCGAATGCGAAGTCTATGGCGATACGCTCATGGTGGAAAAGACGCACGACAATCTCGGATACTGGCAAACCATTAACGATCGAGCCATCTGGCCGATTTACGTCGCCCACGGCGGACGTTACGAAGTGCGGGCCACGTGGGCGTGCGACAGGAAAAGTGCCGGGAATTCAATGGTTATCGAATGCGGTGGCAGCCGCCTCGTACACGAAGTTGCCACCACTGGCAGTTGGGACACCTACCAGCGGGCCAAATTCGGAACGCTGGAGCTTCCCGATGGAGCTCAGCGGCTCATCATACGCCCGCACGCCAGGATCAGGGGAGCGATGATCGATTTGAAATCGTTGCGGCTGGTGCCCTTGAAAAATCAATGAAAGTTCGACGTGCTAAACGATGCCCAAGGGTATACCAGTTCCGCCGAACATTTCGACGTAAAAATGAAGGGTGTTGAATCCCGGTAAGCCGCGAAATCTCCGACGCAGCGCGTCAGGCCAGGAAAATCCGCCGAACGCCATCCACAGCAATATTGAGCACTTCAGCCTCGACGTAACAGCCAATCTCCCCCGGTTGACTTCACATCTCCGGTCCGGAATGCTGCAGAGCTTTTGGAGTTCAGTATCCGGAGCCTCTATGGCTTCACACTCTTCCCCTGGCCGCTCTGTTTCCTGATCCTGGCTGGCTGGGTCAATCGGCAGCAGCAGCTGGTGCTCGAGTACCTGCGGACTGAGAATCAGGTTCTCAGAGAAAAACGCGGTAAGCAACGCATACTGCTCAATGACGATCAGCGGTGACGCCTGGCAGTCAAAGACAAGTTTCTGGGCCGCAAGATGCTGCAGGAGATCGGCACGATCTTCTGGTTAGTGCAACAGAAATCGATCCGAGCCATGTAGCCGGCGGAGGAAACCCGCATCGTGCGTGACTTTGCGGCGCCGCGACATTCGATTCGGTCTCACGACTGCGAACGGTACGTTTGTCGAGAGGTCGGCGCGGATGTGTTGTGCGAGGGGCTACAGACTTCGCGCGTTCGCCGATAGAATCTGTGCAGCACCTCTCAAACTTTTTTTTCTGAGATCTGGGTGTTCGGAGTCACTCCAGAAGTGGTGAACGTACCGCTTGAACGTCGTTTAAGTTATTTGACCGTACGGAATACTTGAAACTGGTTCCAGTTCAACTCATCGCCGCAGGCGAGGGCAACGCACTGCCTCGCCAATGGCTGCCGGTTAAACGAAGAGATACAGACACAATCCGATGAACCAATGCCTGACCACACTTTGTCTGTCAGTATGGATCGCATCCCTCCCCATCCAGCAGTTAGCCGGAAGCGAGCCGCAGCTGGTACATTCGAGTTTTGAAGATTTTGCGGCCGGCACACTTGGCGAAGGCGGTGTGAATCTGTACGTCGCGAGTGCCGGCCGGATTGAGATGATCAACCGTCTCGATTTGAACAACGACGGTTATCTCGACTTGTTCGTTGCCAATGACCATAACCACGTCGAAGGCGCTGATGTTTTGGTGTACTGGGGCAGCAAACACGGTCCCCGCTCGTTGATGCCGCCCATTCCTGAACAATTGCCGCGGCTAAAACTTCTCGATGAAATTCGCAAGCGGCAAGACGCTGCGACGCGATTGCCGAGCGACGGTGGGGGGCGATCGATTCTGGCAGACCTTAATAACGACGGCTATGAGGAGATCATCTTCTGCAATTTCAAGCACAACTACACGATCAATTCGAGTGCACTGATCTACTGGAATGAAAGGGGTGGTTTCGATCTGAAAAAACGGACCGAATTGCCAACACTACTGGCGGGGGGCGTCGTGGCAACAGACTTTAACCAAGATGGGTTTGTGGACCTGGCCTTTGCCAACCGAGGCAACTTCGAGCACCTGTCTCTGGTGAAGCCGCACGGTCATCTCGAATCATACGTTTACTGGAACGGTCCGACCGGGTTTGACGTGAAACGCCGCACTTCGATTCCGACCATCACCGCGGTGGACTGTGCGGCTGGAGACCTGAACGGCGACGGCTATCCGGAACTTCTCTTCGCGAACAACAATTTGCAGCAGAAGAGCGTTTATCTTTACTGGGGAAGTGCGGACGGATTCTCGAAACAAAGACGCGAAACGTGGAAGTCACGAGATCCGGTAGCGCTGCATCTCGCCGACCTCGACCGTGACAAAAAGCTGGATCTGGTCGTCGTTCACAAAAGCGGCGAGGCTGAACTGCTTCGAGGCACTGGCCGAGGATTTGAACCGTCCCCCTGGTTGACCCTTGCCACCCGCCGGGCAAAACGGTGTGCTGTTGGTGACCTGAACGGTGACGGTTTTCCGGAACTTGTGTTCGCTGATGCCGGGACGCCATCCCGGCAAGTTTCGTTGGTCTACTGGGGAAGTGAGAAGGGGTATCTGGAGAAGCGCCGGACGGAACTGCCGACGTTGGAACCGAGCGACGTAGTGCTGGCCGACTTTAACTGTGACGGTCGGATCGACATCGCTTTTTCGAACACGTCGGACGCGAAAACGCTCGACGTAAACTCGTACATCTATTGGAATGGTCCGGAGGGCTTCTCGGCCGCTGACCGCAGCGAAGCTCTCGGATTCTCGCCCAGCGGCGCCTGCGCTGCCGACTTGAACCATGACGGCCATCAGGACCTCGTCCTGGCCAGTCACATTAGCGGGACTGACTCGCGAGCTGGCATCGATTCATTTATCTATTGGGGAAACGCCCGTTATCGCTATTCGACTTCGTCGATGACTACGCTGCGCGACTGTTCGGCATTGGGTATCGCCGACTTAAACCAGGACGGATACGTCGATGTGATCGGCGGATATCAGGGTGTGATCCACTACGGCGGCCATGATGGGTTTAAGCCTCAGCGGCTCAAGCCCTCCGGCAAGCTGGAAGGACAAGGGGTAGGAATCGCTGACCTCAATCGCGACGGCTACCTGGACCTCGTCATGCCGGAAGGGTTCAGGCCTTTGTACGTTGAGCCAGGTCAGGAGTCCAAATCGACGCGCGGCGAGATCGTTTGGGGATCCAAAGACGGTTTCAATCCTGAAAACACAACCGTGCTTAAGTTACAGACGCACTTCAGCCAAAGTGTTAACATCGCGGACCTCAACAAGGACGGATTTCTCGATCTGATATTTCCGGGATTGGAGACAGGCCTGACGCACATCTTCTGGGGCGCCGCCGATGGGATTTACTCCAATAATCGCGAGACAATGTTGCAGGCCCACAACGCCTCGACCATCGAGATCGCCGACTTAAACAGTGACAGCTGGCTGGACCTTGTTTTCGGCGGCGGATGGGACATCAATAACGGATCGCGGCCAACAACATTCGCGTTGATTCTATGGGGTGGGCCTGACGGTTATTCAAAGGACCGGTCACTGCGACTGGAAACATTCAATTCCTTAGAAGCATCGGTGGCAGATCTGAATAAGGATGGCCACCTGGATATCGTGTTCACGAATTACCACGCGTATTTCACCCGCCGAATTCCAGCGATTATTTATTGGGGCGGGCCCGAGAAATCGTACAACGAATCAAGACGAACAGCCCTGCCAGCCGAATCATCCAGCGCGTTGACGATCGCGGACTTCAACAAGGACAGTTGGTTGGATCTGTTCGTCTGCAACCACGTGATCCAGGGGGATCATACCGTTGGATCGAACATCTTCTGGGGCGGCCCCAAGGGATACGCCGCCTCGCGTCGACAATGGGTCCCGAGCTTTGGTTCGCACTTTGGCGTCGGGAGGGACATCGGCAACATCTATGACCGCCGTCTTGCCGAGCAGTATATTTCAACTCCGCTCCACTGTCCGGAAGGCAAGGCCCTGGATCGCCTCAACTGGAAAGCGCACACCCCACACGGAACGGGCATTAAGTTTCAAATTCGCACCGCCGTATCCCGGCAGGCCCTCGAAAAAGCAGTGTTGCACGGCCCCGCCGGAGCGGAAAGCTACTACCAGAAACCAGGTGCGGAACTCAAAACACCGGACGATCATCGCTGGGTTCAATATCACGCCGTCTTCACCACTCCCGACGGCGGTAATACCCCGATTTTGGAAGAGGTGACCATTGGTCTTCGCAGGTAATGTTTGTGAGCAGAACAAAGCATGTACTCGTACGTAAGGTCATGCTCGTCAAAGGTGCGGTGATCCCGCGATGCTTGGGTAACCGGACGTCCAGCGCATCCCGCAGGTTCAAAAAACTCAGCCAGCCTGTATTTGCAGACTATTTGTCAGCTTGCGCACATTGCGAATCCGAGATCTCGGCCGCTTATTTTCGTCGGATGTTTGCGGATGCTGGTCGAACCACACCGATTCAGCATCCGGAGCAACGATGGACTTCACACTACGTCCGTGGCAGTTCTGTTTCCTGATCCTGGACGGTTGGGTCAGTCGACAACGGCAGTTGGTGATCAAGTATCGGCGAACTGTTCGTTTGTCGAGAGGTCGTCAACAAAAGCCGTTAGCCTACGTGCAGACTTTCTTCAACGCCACCACCATCGAATCGGCCAACAGCGAGGCGGATTGCGGCTTGAACGGCGGATAGTCGAGGATTTTGGGCACCGTGAACGAGCCGTAATCGCCCGTTGCGTAAGCGGTCGGATCGGCAAGGTATCCGGTCATGCCGTCGGTGTAGCCGACAACGAGCGTATCCGCCACCGGGCTTCTCTGTCGGATGGAGAGTCCGTAATAGCTGTAGAGTTCCGTCGGGTGAAAGACCATCGCCAGTGACCCGAGCTTGATCGAACTGATGGTTCGATCGAGGGTCGTCTGCTTGAGATCGCGGTCAGCATTGTCTTCGTACCAGGCCCTGGCGAAGCGGGCATCGACCCAGTGTCCGCGGACGCATTCGGTGGGATCGTCCCTGTACTGCTTGAGCCATTTGGCGAACAGCGGAATGTCCAATCGAATGCCGTAGACGTGGCGGTGCGAAACCAACGCGTCGACCTCGATGCGCTGCGTCTTTTCGAGTGCCTGCGTAATCGCTTTGTAGACAGCCGAAGCCGTTTCGTCCCCGGCGCCGCGCGAAGGGCCGGGTCCAGGATTGACGTCTCCGGCGTGCCCTTGCAGGAACCCGGGTGAAAGGTTGTGATTTTTCTGCAACAGTTCGGCCACTAGTCCCGGAAAATCGGGCCCGGCCAACTCGTCTGCAAAGCAAACGGGATGCGCGGAGAAGTGGTACCACAGCAGATCCCTGTGGCCGCCGGCGCGTTCGAAGTGCAGGACATGCAGCATGGTGTCGAGCCAACGGTCATCGTGTGTGCTTTCGGCGTTGAAGACGTGGTCGATTTTCCATGTCCTGGTCGTACGATTGAAGTTCCCGTCGACGACACGGGTTTTTCCAAGGGAGACCTGTGCCGGTGCGAGGTCCTCAACTGCGGAGGCGACCGCGCGGGTGATCTGCTTCTCCACGCTCGTCACATATTCCGGCGTGATCGCGCCCCACTGCCGCAGAAATATGAAACCAGGGGTCGAGTGGGTGTGAGTGGCGCATAAACGAACATTGTCGGCGGGGATGTTCGTTTGCCTGGCCACACTCTGGCGCATGCGGGCAGCCATCACGTGACCGATACCGAGGACGTCGAGTGAAATCAATACGACGCGATTCTCGTGGTGTTCCAGGAAGAGTGCCCGAGCGAACGAGTTTTGACGGATCCCCCTAACGCGTCGCTCGTTCCCCGGAGAGCGATGGAAGCCGCCGAGTTCGATTCCCAACGGAGGCGTGATCTCTGCGATGCCTTCACCAACTCTCAAGTCGGCCTGTTTTGTGGCGGATGCCGAGGAGGCGGAACCGAGACCCGTCGCGGCAGTGCCGGCAGCGAGCGAGGCAATGAATTCTCGACGATGAAGGCCTGTTTTCGAGGATGTGGTGGGTTGTGTGTTGCCGGGACAATGAGTCATTCTGGCGTTCCTCTTGGCGCAGATTAAACGGGCTGCAGGAGGCCCGGCGCATGTGAATTCAAACAGACGTCGCCCTGCATGATTGTAACTTAGACTTTTCCTGATGAAGACATCTTCAATCTTGAGACTGTCGTGAATTCAGCGTTTTCATCGAGAGAAATCGGGTTCGTCACTCGTGCGGAAAAGACAGATTGTCATACACGCCAATCGGCTGGGCGTTTCAGTTTCAAGAGCGTGCTTTTCCCGTGTTTCAGGGACTTTTGACGTGCGATTGTCCGGTTCGGATCCTATTGCCGCCTAATCTCCACATCGCTCAGAAAAACGCCCCGGATATCGGGTTTTCCACCTCTCTGTCCCGTATTGGGTCCGGCATCCGTGCTGAAAACAATAAACAAATCGCCTTGCCTGGTTCTTAGCGAGGCGCTGTAGCCCCCACCTCCCCGATATCCGTGCTGATCCAGCACCATCCGGCGCCCCCAACTACGACCCTCATCGGGTGAGAAATAGACGTCTACGCAGTGGTCGGCGTCTCCGCGTCCGTGCGCAACGAGAACGTCGCCGGCATAATCCAAATCCGAATCGTTGCGGACCCGCAGGTCCTGTAACTCGATCGGATCGCTCCAGGTTCTGCCGTTATCTTCGCTCACACTCTGAAAGTTCCGGCGGTAGTACACACATTGTGCCAGCAGGGAACCGTCGCTACGCCGGGCGAGCGAACCGTAACTGAAGTACTTAACGGGCAGTTGATCGGCGCGAAAAATCCATCCCGCGAATCGCCAGCCTTTTTCAGGGTCCTCCGTCGTGTAGAGGCTAATTCCTGTGGGTGGCGCACTAATGCTGACCGCCGCCATCATCAACCCGCTTTCACTACGAAGAATCTTGCTGGTTGTTCCCTGATGCCGTAGCGGAACTTCCGGATCGACCAAACCGTGGTACTCGTACGTTTTTCCATTGTCCCGACTGATCAAACAGACGCTGCCGTGGATCAAGGATACTTCCCCTGGAGGTATCGGAAAATACCGCTGGACAACCAACACAATCCGCCCGTCACTCGTGACAGCATAGGAGGGATTCCTCCCAAAATATTTCTGTTTCTCTCCACGTTGGTCGAAGACAATGCCATCCGATGTCCAGGTTTTGCCCTTGTCACTGCTGCGGACCTGGCCAATAACACCGTCGTGACCGTCATGGTCTTCGCTGTCCTGGTAGCAAACGAGCCAGTCTCCATTCGGCGCGACGACCGCTGCGGGACCGTGAAACAGTCTGTCAGGATTGACGGACACGTCCGATTTGGTGCTCAGCTCGTAGGTGATTCTCCAGGGTGTGGGCGGGTCGGCCATCGCCCGCCCGGCCACGTTAGGCATGGCGCTGGACCACAATATTATCGTGAGAAAGACAAGGCGATATTTCATCGGCATAACCACCTGGTCGTTGTGTGTGTGACCGATCGTTTTGGACCGTCCAGGAAATAAATTCAGTAAGTTGTCGTGTTCTCACTGATAGAGATTTTACTCTCCGCTGGCCCTGATTTTAGATGCCGCGTGAAGTCTTTTTAAAGCGTGTTGAGCAGATTTGCTTCCGTGAACTCGCCGTGTTGTTTCTCACAACATTCTGGACTCCTGAGCGCGAGTTCTCCTCAGCTTCGTGTCTGTCTGCAGTCCACTCGGGGTCAAAAACTCAGTCACGCTTAGAGTCCATTCTCTCGAGCCCGCATGGTCTCTAACGCCTGATCCAGGTCGAGATCGACGAGTGATTGCGCGGCACCGACGTGATCGTTGCAGAACCATGCACAGTTCGGCGGGTGATCGGGAATCAGACGTGAATCGGCTTCGGCGTACCAGGCCTCCTGCTCTGGAGTTCTGTGAAAGCAGACCAGTTTACATTCATCCCCGGTTTCGAGCCCCTTGTCACAGAGACAGCAGTTGGGAGGCATCATGGTTCCGGTCCGGCACATCTGAAACCCGTAGCATAACCCGACGGCCACACTTTTCGAACAGAACACCCTGCCGGGTTATGACTAAGCTGCCATAACTCGCCGACCGTTTTGCTCACGTGCCATAACCCGGCCCGAAAATCTCTCTCGAGACCAGAGACTTCCGGACAGACGGCGCGGTCCGGTCTCGGTAGAGGTCACAGACGGTGTCACCTTCATCAGCTTGACAGCGAGTCCGCTGACACCGAAAGATCAGCCTCCAGATCTTCGTCTTCCTCCTGGCCACCGTCGTGGTCCATCTCGGGCTCACTCCATTTCGGTCGGAGTTCCGCAGCCCGTCTCAAAACGCGCCTTCGCGGACCTGCCCCAGCTTCAGTCCTTTGCGGTATACGACGACATTGTTGGGCGTCACTGGGTCGTTGTCCGGAAGAACAACCTGTTCTTTCTCTGCACTCATCTGCCCAACGCTTTTCGTTCC
>CAUZPL010000041.1:0-57214 GCA_963581585.1 Planctomycetota bacterium | reverse complement strand
AAAACAACAGATCAATGAGTGTCATCAATTCGCCGTCTCAGCCATTACCAGCGTCATGGGACGTCGCCCTGCAACGCTCCGCTATCTGGACGTGGGCTGAAGCTCGGACGTCCAGCGCACAAAGTTACTAGAACGGTACAGAGCATGAAGCCTGCCTGCCGAAGGGAATCGGCTGCCGAACGGACATTGGGGCGTCCACGCCACCGTGCGCCTCGTCTTTTATCACAAATGACGGCAGCCGCTTTCTGTATCAGCAGTCTGCTGCTGGCCGGCTGCCAGTCGACGGCCGGTGAGAATGGAGGTGGACTGTTTTCTTCTGCCACCGCACCCGCCATGAATGCGGCCAGAAAGCTTTGGAGCGGAATCGGGGATGACTCAACACGCAATGTGCTGGCTCAGGCGAGCAACCTTAGCGCGGAGGGGCGCAGGAAACTTAAGTCCGCAAACCGACTGTTTGACGTCGCAGAGTACGCCGACGCCGCCAGCCAATACAAACAGCTGGCGGAGGAATACGAAGGTACGTCGGTTGGCGAAGAAGCCCAGTTCCAGCTGGCTGAGTCATGGTATGCGTTGAAGCGTTACCCGATGGCTCAGGATGGCTATGACCGGTTGTTCACCGACTATCCGTCGACACGGTATGTGCAGCTGGCCACGAAGCGCCTGTATGCAATCGCTCAAAACTGGCTTGATGCGACAGATCCTGCGCACCGGAGCAGGATTCACACGGTGAGTGCTGTCCAGGTGGCCTACGAGGCCCCGGATGAAATACCGCTGCCTTCGAACGCATTGTCGCTCAGATACCGGATCCTGCCCAATTTTCGTGACAAGAGCCGACCAGTCTTTGATACACAGGGACGGGCCATCAAAGCCCTCAAGAGCATCTGGCTGAATGATCCCACCGGTCCAATGACACCTGATGCCCTGTTCGCAACAGCCACGTACTACCTGCGTCAGAAAGACTACGTGGAAGCAGATCGCTACTTCAACATTCTGCGCGACGAGTATCCGGACAACCCACATATCAAAGACGCCTTCCTGCTTGGATCTCATGTGCGGCTGATGTCGTATCAGGGGCCGTCGTATGATGGAACTTCTCTGGAAGGTGCGAACCAGTTAACCGCGCAGTCATTGAAAATGTTCCCGAACTCCCGTGAGCGTCCACAGCTGCGCACAGATCTGAAAAAGATACATCTGCTCAAGGCTCAGCGGATCTGGCACCGCGTTCTGTATTACGAAAAAAAGAAAAACAGCGACCGGGCTGTAGGACTGACTTGCGTCCAGCTGATAAACGAATTTCCCAATACACAGTTTGCCGACATGGCACGAGATCGACTGGCAACTCTCGATCGAAACGAACTCAACGTACTGCCTGGATTTGACAGGATCCTCGAGTCACTTCCTGAGAAACGGTCTCGTATCAAACAACCCAACGGCAAAGTGAAATCTGTAAGTACGACTGCAGATGGAACAAATGGACACGGCGGTTACTAACGGACGGCTGACTGGCGCGCGCATGGTACATCGACTTCCGATCTTGATGACGATGCTGTTGACTGTCACGGTCAGCGGATGTGGCTATGTCTTCGGACCGCAGTCGGTGAAGGACGTGCGTACGGTGCATGTGCCGGTTTTTCAGACAGATTCATTTCGTCGCAATCTGGATTACCTTTTGACAGATGCCGTTCACAATGAAATTCGCACCCGCACGGCATATCGTCTTGAGAATGAGCATTCTGCTGACACAATACTCAGGGGACGCATCATCGATTTTCGGAAAGACCTGCTGAGCGAAACACGTTTCGACGATGCGCGTGAATTACAGCTGAGCCTGGGCGTGCAGATCTCATGGGTCGACCGTCGTAGTGGACGTGTTCTGCAGGAATGTGTCTTCCCAATTGGCGATGGTCTCGCTCAACGCACAGCCGATGTGGGCTTTGCTCCCGAATTAGGACACTCCATGGCGACAGCACAACAAAAAGTGGCACAGCGCATGGCTGCTCAGATTGTGGATATGATGGAACTTCCCTGGTAGTCTGATCCGGAGCAGCTGCATAATTGCCCGGCTGGACCGACCAACCGCACGGCGAGTTTGGTCCGCTGACACTGATGCATGAATTTCAAGGGCATCGTCGGTAATGCGTGGGAGGTATGGAATCACCCGTCAAACAAGCAAGACCGGAGTTTGAGCTTCAACCACATCAGCGTGGTTCCGGAAGCCGCAAAACAATGATGATTCCAATCATCGCCAGCGCGATGATACCAAGCGCCATTCCTGGCCGTGCGGACGTCAAATAAAGTGACCCGCAGACAGTGGTAACTACGATGATTACCGCTTTGATTTTGACGTGTCTGCGCACACCACGACGCATCTGCCAGTCCAACAGGATCGGACCGAAAAATCGTGACCGCAGCAGGACCGAATTGAGTTGTGGAGATGACCTCACCAAAAAGTAACTGGTCAACAGCAGAAACGGCGTTGCAGGCAGAAACGGCAGCACGGCACCCAGAACTCCCAGCACAAAAAATGTGCCTGCCAGCAGCAGTTGCCCGGCCCGTCGGAGCCCACTTGAGGGGGCTTCATTCTGTCCCTGTAATCGGTCCGGTGACCGACCCACAAGGTCTTCCGCTGTCCGATGTTCTGTGTCGTCGTTGATATCGAGCTGCATTTCCCATGTCTGCAGATGTGCGGTTGCAGGTTTCCAGTTACGTTACTGTGAGGATTGCTGCGCATCGAGTGCACTGCGGACATCGCTGTTCGAAATCAAAAATTTCCGGCGATTCAGAAATTCAGGTCTGGCTTTTATGGACAATGTCATAATCGTGATGAAATAAGTCATAAACAGTAGCAAACATGCATAGTGGTAAACCAAAGCCGTCAACTGGCTAACATGAAACTATTGCGTCTGCTCTGGCAACGCGGATCAATGATGCTGTCTGAAGTCCATGAGGGGATGAAGCGTTCGGTGGGCTACCCAACGGTAGAACACGGTGGAATCGACGGTATTCTGCTGGCGTCTGGCAGTATCTGGGCCAGTGCCGTCGTGACAGGCGCGGTTGACAATAGTGTGCAGGAAAACCATATGATCAGCAGAAAGGACGTTCCAACCCTGAAGTTCTGGTACATATCCTTTGCTTCTCCTTCTTCATGAAGGAAACAGGCACTGCCGTTGCAGCCCGTTTCCTTCTCGCAGCGTCCGCTGGCTGAATACAACTGGCCGTTAGGCACGCCAACGATGCCAGGTGAGCAGTCGAAGTTGTATTGGCCCTTCATCTTGAAGTCGGCATCTGTGACGATCAGGATCTTCGGGTCGCCGTAGCATCCGAAAAACCATTTTCCATCGGCGAAGGCCACTGTTTGAATGTCGAGCAAGGTGTGGCCGGTTTTGACCACACGTTTTCGTCTCGGCGTGCAAATCGACAGGTGCGAAGCAGACATTCAGCAGACACATTCTATCGAGCACGATTCCACCTCGATAGAATTGGATCTGTTGCTATTCACTGGTTTGCCATTGGAGACGCACATGCTTTGGAGCAGTTACAAATCAATCCTCATTGCCCTGACCGTGATTCTGCCAGGCGGCGTGGCCGCCGATGTCACCGTCGAAGAGAACATCACCTACGGTGAGGGCGGCGACACCGAGTTGAAGCTCGATATTGCCCGACCGGTCGGAGACGGCCCGTTCCCGGCAATCGTTTTCATTCACGGAGGCGGCTGGTATCAGGGAACGCGTCAGGGATACCGGGGACAGATTATGGAAGCAGCCAGGCGAGGTTACGTGGCCACAACGATCAGCTATCGGCTGATGAAGTTCGATGAAAAGAAAAAGGAAACCACGACAGCCACGGCAAGTTTCCCGGCGCAAATTTACGACGCTAAGGCGGCGATTCGATGGCTGCGTGCCAACGCCGCCAAATATCATATTGATCCCGGCCACGTCGGGGTAACGGGCAGCTCTGCCGGTGGTCATCTGTCACTACTGGTAGGCCTGACGGATGTCAAATCCAACTTAGAGGGTGACGGCGGAAATCCCGATCAATCAAGCCGGGTGCAGGCGGTCGTCAACGTCTACAGCCCTACGGACATTGCGGCGTGCCACAAGGACAGTTCCGTAGCTTGGATCTTTCGACTGTTCATGGGCGGGACACCGGACGAAACCGCCGAGACTTACAAGCAGGCAAGCCCGGTCACTTATGTCAGCAGGGACAATCCGCCTGTTCTCACGCTTCATGGAGATCGGGATGCGCTGGTGCCAGTCGCTCAGGCAACGACGCTGAATGACAAGATGAAGGCAGCAGGAGCGTCTCATACGCTAATGATCTTTGAAGGACAGGGACACGGTTTTCGGGGCGAGTATCAGCAGAAGGCAATAACCGCCACGTGGGATTTCTTCGATCAGCACCTGAAGTCAAAGAGTTCAGCGGAATGACACACAATCACCGGAGGACATGCTATGAGACAAAACACGACAACCACAGTTGTCATGTTTTTCGTGTCGGACAGGTAACACGAACGCCGGCAGAAGATCATCGAGTATTGTTTGAGAGTATTGGCAGGTGGGGGAAGCGTGCAATGCGAAGGCAGATGGCGGTGATGGCATGGGTGATGGCGCAGATGGTCCTGTTCAGTCACGAGGTCCCGACGGCCTGGGCCGGCCAGGGGCCAAACTTCGAGCGGCGACTGGTGGTTGCCGGCCAGGGGTACTTCCCGGTCGCCCTTCGGCTCGAGGACGGCCGAATTGCAGTGGTCTTGCGTGGTGGAGGGCCCCATATCGGTCTCGGGGGCCGGCTCGATATCGTGTTTTCTTCAGACGAGGGCCGGACGTGGACCAAACCGAAGGTGATCGTGGACACTCCGGTGGATGATCGCAATCCAGCCTTCGGACAGGCGCGCGACGGAACACTCGTGGTTGCATTTGTGCAGAACAGTAAATACGACGATAAGGGGCGATACCTTCGTGATGTCCCTGGCAGGCCGATCACCTTGTGGATCACACGTTCCCAGGACGGCAGCAGGACATGGTCGAAACCGGCACAGATCGAGATACCGGATTTCATTCATATGAGTCCGTTTGGCAGGATGATCACATTGCCGGATGGTTCGATGCTGATGAACGTTTATGGTGGCTCCGAACGCGGAAAGGACCAGTCTGACCTGTACCGATCGACTGATCACGGCACGACGTGGAAGAAATACTCGTCTTTGGGGCGGCAGTTCAACGAAACGGCACTGCTGCGGCTTCCATCAGGCAGGATCCTGGCTGCCATGCGGCGCCTGCACCCCGAGGATGTGTGGACCACAGAGAGTTCCGATAATGGCAGGACGTGGAGTAACCCAAAACTTCTTACGCCTTCCGATGTCCATCCCGCGGACCTGTGTCTCCTTGCCGACGATCGCGTTTTGATGACCGTGGGAAATCGCGTCGGACCGTTCGGGGTCATGGGACTGAAGTCGGGAAAAGAGGGGTCGTTCAGCCCGAAAAACTGGACCCTGCGGTTTACTCTCGTGAACGACGCCATCAGCCGAGATTGCGGCTACCCCAGCAGCGTCCTGCTCAAAGACGGTCGAGTGCTGACCGTCTACTATGCCGTGCACTGTTTGAACGAGCCTGAATGGGGTGTCCATTGCGGGGCGGTCGTTTATCAGCCCCCAGTGTGGCAGTAGCAACGCTCGGAGGCCGAATTCGCCAACCGCCTCGGCCGGCAGGAGCTGCCACGATTGTCTCGCCCGGCCCCGCGAGCCCGACTACAGCACCTGCCAGCAATCGCTCACGATGATCATCCTGACTGACGCTCCGTGCAGAGTCGTCGGTCTGCGGATCGTCGACAATGACAAGGTTCGGGCGAATGGAAGTTCCGTCCGATGTCCTGGACATCATGCCACGCAAGCGGCCTGGCAGTCCTGCGACTCGCACCGGCCTGCTGGTCTACGAACTGGAACCGCACACACAACCTCAGGGCGATCCGCGACGCTACTCCAACCATCCCGACGTTGTTTTGCAGTACGACCTGGAATAGAGGCGGGCCGATGGCACCTGCCAGATGGAGTTCCAGTTCGTGAACATGAAAAGGTCATCTACTCGGCTTCGATTTCCAGTCAACCCCTTGACGAACTGCTGACGGTTGACTTGCCAGTCGGTTCGGGCTGACTCAGGCTGTCGGCAGAGCCAACCCGGCCGGCCAGTTGAACCCCCGTTTGACAAGGCTGGGGGCCGCTTTCGAAAAGAGTTAGTCCGGGGCGTGGTCCGGCACCGGTACACCCCGCTAGAGACGCACGAACTTCTTGATCTCGCCGTTGGTCTGCACACTGGTGACGTAGAAGTCACCGTTGCGGTCACCCCAGATGCCGTGCGGACAGCCGGCAAACTGTCCCGGCCCCGTGCCCGGTTTGCGCCACTGGCTGAGAACTTCCCCATCGCGGTTGAGGATTGAGACGCGTTGACTGATCTCTGCCATAAAGATCGTCTCGTTGGAGTCGAACCAGAGTTTGTCGGGACTGAGGAATCCGATCCACTCGCGGAGGTAGTTCCCCTCGCCGTCGAAGATCTGGACGCGATTGTTCTCCCGGTCGCAGATGTAGACCAGGTACTGGGAGTCAATCCACACGGCGTGTACCAGGTTGAACTGCCCGGGGCCCGTGCCGGGTTCGCCCCAGCTTTTGATCAGCAGTCCGTCGGGCGTGTACTTGTGGACCTTGTGATTGACGTACCCGTCGCTGACAAACAGACACCCGTCGGGTGCAATGGCCAAATCCGTCGGCCGGTTGAACGGTTGGCCCGGGGGACGCGGTATGCCGGGGGTTCCCAGGGTCCAGAGCAGTTCGCCCTGGCGATTGAATTTGTAGACGCAGTGGCCCAGCCATTCGGTGAGGTAGATATCGTCCTGTGCGTCGATGTAGATCCCGTGCGCATTTTCAGGAATCAGGACGTCGCTGTCCCAGGCAGTTATGAAACTGCCGTCGGAGTCGAAGACGATGAGGGGGTGATCGCTGCGGCTGTAGACGTAGACGCGACTGCTGCTGTCCACGGCGATGCCCGGTACCCAGCGCCAGGTCCAGCCTTCCGGCATCCGGGCCCACTGGTCAATCACCTCGTAGCAATACTCGCCCGATCCCACTTGCATGACTGGTCTCCCGCGGCCGTGGCCGCATCGATTCGGTTTGATAACCCTGGAGCGGATTATACGGGTCGCGGTCCTACCTCTGCTACGGGGTGTCCGTGGGGCAGGCCGGAAAAGTGCGTTCAGAAAAGGACTCGGACCCGGTACGGTGGGGAAGAACAGATTTATCTTTTGTTTTGTCCCTCTGATATGATGCGGTCTGTTGAAAGATGGCGGTCGCGTGGCCCGGCCTGGTCGGCGGCGGCAAAGACACTTCCACCGTCGAGTCATCGTATGACGACGGCAATCATCCGTCTCCGACTGCTGTAGTCCGTCCTGGCGAGTTACAACTCCAACCTGAATCAGACACAGACAAATTGCCTGCAGCATCAATCCATCAGGGCGACGCGGCTTGGATCACGGCAATGGCGATCCTGGCAGGATGCGCCCTCCTGAAAAGGCCGAGGTTCGTGATCTTGCGCCGCTCCAGTACCTCCACGATCTGACTATCGCTGTTGTTGCCGATTCACTTTCGTTGCAGAGCGGAAATTGTGGGCTGGAAGAAGGCCTGGAAAGGTATTGACCTCACCAGGCATGCTGGTCTCAGTCTGTGAGAGTGGTCCGCAACAGGTCTGCGGCGGCGGAACCCGTTGTCACAGTCGCGACACGTAACCTGGAGCGTAAGCCGCAATTACCTCGAAGTGTTCCCGGTCCAGAGCCATCTGAAGCAGGTCTTCGGCCGCCAGCGTCATCCGGCCGGCACGCTGCGTCAATGGAAATTGAATCCCGGCCAGACCGTCGTAAGAACGATAAACGACTTCGGTACAGACCAGTCGGTCAGAACGTGTCAAATCAAAGTCAAAATCATACGGTTTGCCATCGTGAAACAGCGCACGGGCAATGGCCTCAGTGATAACCTGATTCGGCACACACGGGCGGATAACGGTCACTGCGTCGGCCGTAAAAGGTGAAGCGAGCGAGCGAATCCTGACGCCGTCTTTGAGCGCTTCAACGACCCGGCCGGGATCCTTTCGGTCACATGTCAAAATACGCTGCCAGCGTGGCTTGCCGTAGGGATGATTCGCGAAGCCCATCTGCTCAAGCTGATTTGTCTGTCCAATATAAAAAGCCGCGTGCGGCCAGAAGCCTGGCAGGAAATAGTTCGTGACGGCGTACTCTTTCCGGTTAACGAAAATGTCTCCCGGTTGAATCAACTGTCGAATTTGTTTCGCGATGTCCACAGGCAGCTGAGGCTGATGTCCGAGTTGTGTGTACTTTCCTGAAACCAAACTCGAGACGGCTTTCTGCAGACCGTACAGTGCGCGCGTGATCAGGTCACGCCCGGTTATTTTTGCCTGCCGGGCACGCGTCCTTAAACGACTGACTGCATATTCCTGGACGTCGACGTCAAGCACAGCTTGCATGCGGCCGGAAATTTCGACAAGAGGTTCCAGTTCCGTATCATGTGCAATTTCAGCCAGCAGGTCCTGGTTCCCCTTCCAGTACTCCCGTGCGTGGTACAGGTGCCACGCACGCACGGGACTTGTCAGTGAAGCCTGAATTCGGTCGTAAGTACCGGCTGCTATTCCGAAGGACGGCTCCGGCTCGTTCAGTTTTTTCAGAACAGTTGGACAGTCACTGCAGTTGTCTCTTAGAAATCGAGCCGCGTCGACAAGCACCAGCGCGCCGGTTCAGGCAACGATAAAAGCTGCCGCGCGCTCTCGCTGCGACTGCGGCCTGCTTAATGTCCCCGTTGTATCAGTTAACTCGGATGTTCGGTGCAACGTCACCACGAGTTCAATCAGGGCATTTCGTGACTGCCAGTAGGAAATGAGCAGTTGTCGGACTTTTTCATCTTCGGACGGAGTGAAATAACCGCGTTTGCCGGCAGAGGCCTTTTCGAAAAGTGATGCAGCGACCTGCTTGAGGTGCTCAAAATGGACAGTGATGTCCATGACCGTTCGCGTACCGCTGACAGTTGATTCACAAAACATGTTTTGCATAACCGCTTTCAGGCTTCGGGGGCAGAGATACGCCAACTCGTGGCACTGCTGCAGCGTACATTGATGATTCAGTATAACGAACCGGTACGAGGGACTTCCGAAATAAAAGCACGCCGAACGAAACAGGGAATTAACATTATTGGACGCTCGTGCGTTCGACACTAAGGACGATGTAATCTGTTTGTTCCGGCCTGCGTTTGCCCCAAAATGAATGATGGATGACCCTGGGACCATGGCAATTCGCCAATCTGTTTTCGACAGGCTGTCGCATACACTGAGACGTCAGTCAGAATTTGGACTGACCGTTAAGTGGCGTAACTGCGCATCGTGCTCATTTAAACAGTCTGTTCGGCGCAGTTGCAGCGAGCCGGGTCACACATGGAAGTCACAGCAAAGAATTTTCCGGCGTGCTGATGTTCATCGTTCTGAAACGGGTTATTATGTCGTCCCTGTTTCTAATGTCTGCCGGAACGATCTGAACAAAAACACCGCAGTCCCGGAAATTTCTCAATGAGAATCCCCGATATGACGGTACAGATCGTTTTTTTGGCTGCAACACTTTCTGGCTACACCATCACCAATGCCGAACAGGTAAATTTCAGTCAGGATGTACTACCAATTCTGACTGAGCATTGCCTGGAGTGTCACGGCAGCAAACTGCGCGAATCCGGCCTGCGAATCGATGACAGGGAAAATCTGCTTCGGGGAGGTGATCATGGTCGTGCAGCCATTGTACCCGGGCATCCGAACAAAAGTTTTCTTCTGTATTTGGTACAAGGTGACGATCCTGACCTGCGGATGCCTCCCGAGGGAGACCTGCTGTCGGCCGCTCAAATCGAAATCCTGAGACGCTGGATTCTTGAGGGGGCCCCGTTTGCGAGTGACACAGATGGTAAATGCGGACACAGGCTGGACCATTGGTCGTTTCAGCCGGTGCACCAGCCCACGGTGCCCGATCACATCGGTACTGCCGTCAATCCCATCGACATCTTCATTCACCGTAAGCTGAACGAAGCCGGACTTCATCCGTCAGTCGCATCCGACCGCCGCACACTGATTCGCCGAGTCAGCTTCGATCTGAATGGCCTGCCTCCTTCACCCGACGAGGTTGAAGGCTTCGTTAAATCAACCCGGGAGGGAACTGAGTCGTATGCACAGCTGGTGGATAGACTGCTGGGATCACCACGTTATGGAGAACGCTGGGCTCAGCACTGGCTGGATGTGATCCGCTGGGCTGAAACCGTCGGTTTTGAAACGAATTTTCAGCGTCCCAGAGCATGGCCGTATCGCGACTGGGTGATTGCTGCTTTGAACGATGACAAGCCGTACAACGAATTCCTGGTTGAACAGCTCGCGGGTGACACGCTTGGTCAGGATGCTGCGCTCGGTTTTTTGGTTGCCGGACCTGCTAATCTCCCTGGTCAGATCGGCCGCGACGAAGAGGCCATGCGACAGGCGCGTCAGGATGAACTGGACGAAGTCATCCGAACGGTGAGCCAGTGCATCTTTGGACTGACACTGGATTGTGCCCGCTGCCACAGTCACAAATTCGATCCACTGACTCAACGGGACTATTACGCAATGCAGGCCGTGTTTGCCGGCCTTCGGTACAGTAATCGGCGATGGAGAGGTCCTCAGAATGACCGTTGGACCGATCAGATTCCGGAAGTAACGCGACAGCTGGCAGCCATGACAACTGAACTCGAGTCTCTCCGAGTCCGGCATCACCTCAACCAGCCGCTGCAGGATATCCACACAGAATCTTTTGAAGCCGTCGACGCCGCAGCCATCCGTATGAGAATCCATGCCACTGGAAATGGCGGACGAGCCTCGGTCTATGAATTTGAAGTCTGGTCTGTCACTGACGCGCCCGGTGGACGGACCAACGTCGCCCTGGCCAGACACGGCGGTACCCCTTCAGCCTCCAGTTTTGCACTGGCCAATCAAACCCGGCATTTTGACAACCTTGTGGATGGGTCCGTGGATCAGCGTCAGGCATTTCCATGGGAATCGGCATCCCTGGGTCCGGCATGGATACAGGTTCGCTTTCCACAGACAGTACGAATTGGCAGTGTTACCTGGCATCGTGGATCCAGTGTGCCGGCTGATTACGACATCGACATCCTGTCACCGACGACTGACCAATGGTTGACCGTCACCCATTCGCGCCAGCGCCTGCCTCGCCTGGATGATACTCGAGAATTCACAACCATTTCCCTGACAAAACTCGATGCTGATGCCGTTGCCCAGGTGATGCGCAAAATTCGGACCATTCGAAAAACACAGACGAATTTAAACAGACTGACATTGGGACCACAGGTCTTTGCCGCGAGCTTTGCCAGTGAACCCGATGACACCTGGTTGCTGCACCGGGGTGATCCCATGCAGCCTGTGGACATCGTTGACCCCGCCGTACCGGAAGTCCTGCAACGGGCAGTGGAATCGGCAGGCGGGAACCGCAAGACGACTGACGGCCTCGTCATTCCGCCCAGCCTGGCAAAGGCACCAGAAATGAATCGGAGACTGGCCCTTGCAGCACACGTCACTCACTCGAACCACCCATTGACAGCGAGGGTCATCGTCAATCGAATCTGGCAGCACCACTTTGGCATGGGATTGGTTGATTCTCCCTCCGACTTTGGCCGAATGGGTTCGAAACCAACACACCCCGAACTCCTCGACTGGCTGGCGGCCGACTTTATCGAACACGGGTGGTCACTTAAGCGACTGCATCGGCAAATCGTCATCTCGCAGACGTATCAACAATCCAGTCGTCCACGGACGGACGCTCAGCGCATCGATGCCGACTCACGTTTACTCTGGAGATATCCACCGAGGCGACTGGATGGCGAGGCCATTCGCGACACGATATTGAGTGTGAGCGGCAAGCTGAATTATCAGGAGGGGGGCCCGGGTTTTGATTTCTTCAACCAGCGTGGCGGACTTTCGGATTACATCCCAAAAGAAGTATTCGATATGACTGGCTGGCGGCGGATGGTCTATGCCCACAAGGTTCGGATGCAGGCTGTTGACATCTTTGGTACGTTCGATTGCCCGGATGCCGGCCAAATGACTCCTCAACGCACACAATCGATCACACCCCTGCAGTCACTGAGTCTGCTGAACAGTCCGTTTGCAAATCGACAGGCGGCGTTCTTTGCTCAACGGGCACGAAACGAAGCTGGTTCGGAAACAGCCGCTCAGATCAACCGCAGCTTTCTGCTGGCTTTATCCCGTTCGCCGTCAATTGAAGAACGTCAGCATATGATTCAACTTGCGGACAATTATGGACTGCAGCAGGTGTGCCGTATCCTGTTCAACACCAGCGAGTTTCTGTTTCTGCAGTAACTCGCTTCTGCAGGGCAGATCTCTAAGCCACGGGTTTCATGAAATCATCTCACGGAGAGCCTGCCGGTGAGATATTCGATTCGTACGCAGTTTGTCCTTGTGTGGCTGGCGGTTTCGTGATGATGATCGGGTTGGTTTTCTTGGTGATAGCAGCACCGCAGTTCCGTTCCGCGCGACAGTGACAGGAACAGCAAGCCATGCGGGTATACAGCTGTGGCTGTAAATACGGTTGAAGCAGCCGTGTCGCTCGATCATAGTAATCGGAATTATGAGTTTGATGTCCCGGTCTTCCGGCGGAGAGTGCGTTCGGTGTCATCGACACCGGTTTCGGAAGGTAATGGCCGGGAAACGTTATGTTCGACTATCGTCACAGTTACCTCGGTTCGGCGTCTGGACGCCGGTGGACAATTAAGTGGTCTGATTTGAACGCGTTATCCGAGACAGTGCACGGTCACTGTTCCGCTGATCCGGATTCAATCCCTCTGTTGGCCGCGAACTGTGAAAGCGATTCGATCGTCGCATGGTCTTCCAGCGGGTTGCTCTGAAAGCGGAATCCAAGCCTGTCTTCCAGTCCGGCGAGAATGCTGACCACCTGCATCGAATCAATGCCAGAGACAAAATTCGGCAGTCGGTCCGGATTTGATCTGTACTGAGTCGGAGCTCGCCGGCAATTATTTCGACAAGCCATTCCTGGACCTCAGCAACCGAAGCTGACGCTTGAATGTCCCGAACGTCACCGGGTGAATCTTCGTACATAGGCGATCGCACACCTCAGCCGTACACACATTGTGCTGACGTTGGCCGGCCCGAACCCAGTTCACACCACAAATACTCCGCCCTTATCACATTGCTGATGGTCGAATACCGGGCAATGCACTCGGAGGGAACACGTTCCTGGTCTGCAGGATCAGTTGCCGGTGCTGGATGCCGGCAAATCGTTCTGACTCAGTTGATCGTAGCCGATTAAGTCCGCTGGACGCTAGCTACAGTCAGTCCTTCAGGAAACCGGGGATTAACTATATCCCGATTCACCGCACAGAGTGACGGAGTCCTGGATTGAGCAGAAACGTTGTCGGGTAATGCTGAGCAGTCGGATTCAGCTGCTGCTGGATGCGGGAAAATTTCTCTGGAGACCATCCGCTGTCCGCTCAACACAATCACGTATCCTGGGGCCGGCCCGCGGGTGCGGTCCATCTCTGCCTGATCATTTTGGAAGCAATGTCGACAGGTTCGGCAACCTGTCGGTCCAGCTGAAGCACACCAGTCGGTTCAGACAGGCGACCAGGCTTGTTCAGGACAGCAACCCGGGAAATAACCTCCCTGGAGCGTACCTGATGGACATTACTCGCCAGACACACGTTCGCAAGATTTTTTTTCGGCGCAATTTTTCGCACATCGAAAACCGATCGTGGGACTTCGTTCAACCGGGCGTGCAAAACTACGGTAAGAACACGTGAGAAACTTTGCCTCATCCGCCCAGCAGCCACCACGAAGCGTTCGATAAAGTCCTCTGGCAGGGCCTTGAGGGGTTTGCTCTGGTGCCCGGGAATAGTATTCTCGCCCGTACCAGTCTGAGCACCACTCCCAGACGTTACCCGCCATGTCATTCAGGCCAAAATCGTTCACTGGAAACTGGCTTACCTGGCCTGGGCCGTCGATGCCGTCAAACCGGGCATGCTTTTCCTTCGACGGTTCCTCACTTCCCCAGGGAAACCTCAGACCTTCACGCACTCCACGCGCAGCATGTTCCCATTCAGCCTCCGTGGGCAGTCGCTTTCCGGACCATCTGCAATAAGCGACGGCCTCATGCCAGGAGACATTGACGACCGGGTAGTCCTCTTTACCGCGCGGGGGCTTACCATCCGGCCAGTAGTACGGGGCGTCCCGTCCGGTTGAGGCCAGAAACGCTGCGTACTGATGGTTGGTTACCTCGTGCCTGTCGATGTAGAAAGACGCGACCAGAATCTGCCGCGCCGGACGCTCGTCTTTGAGCAGGGTCGGAAACCATTTCAACCCGTCGTCGGGCAGATCATGTGAACGCCCTCGAAGATAACTTCCACCGGGAATGAAAACCATCTCAGGTTCGGTGGAACGGACCGGATTTACAGGCAGCAGGATCAGCAGGGTGAAGAACAGAGCCTGACGTGACGAACATGCAACGCCGGACAGAACCAGTTGTGCCACAGCGGTGACAAAGGTTTGACGGCATTGAGGGCGCTGCGGCCGAAGACTCCAAAACGATCGAAATCTCAAACTCGCCTGCCTTATGCAGCTTCGAAAGAGAAACCAGGACTGATCCCAAAAAGCCCCTGTGTGATCGACAAACTTGAATGCTGGCAGCCTTTCGAAACCTGTGCCATTTTCATTGTCCCTCATGTCACCTGGCGAACGGGAGCAGACCCAACGCCGAATTTGATTAACAGGATGCCTCATGGAAACTTGTGTCATCGAACCAGTCGTTGTTTGTCTCGTTCGGTGGGCATTACAGGCTAGGTATAAATGGTCGCTATCTCATCGGTGGAAATATCGCCGTTTGCGCCCAGCGGGTCGACATATACGTAAGGCCGGCCCGAGGGCGTGTTGGTGACCTGCTTACTCCAGTCGATACCGAGTGCCGAATACATAGTTGCTACTACATTTTCAATTCGGGGCTGTTCATTACAGTCCCAGCCTGTTTCGATACAGGTCAGGCCGTCAGTATCGGTGCGTCCCAGAATGCGTCCACCCTGCACCCCGGCACCTGCAAACAGGGCCGGGAAACATTTGTTGTAATGGTCGCGCCCCGCAAGGTTGTTCAAAGCACCAGGCGTGCGTCCGAATTCCCCCATGGAAACAACAAGTGTTTCGTCCAGCAGTGTGGTTTGAGGGTCTGTTTTTGAAGCTGACAAAGAGAGATCTTCCAGCAAAGCCGCAAACGCCTGATCATACTGGGCACACTGAGTATAGTGGTTAGAGTTCTTGGAGTGGTCCCAAATATAAGTGTGATGATCCCATCCCGGATGGCAAATGTGGATGTAACGGGTTCCGCCATCCTGCTGCAGTACGTTCCGAGCAAGGATGCACGCGATACCCAGAGGATTATCTCCATACCGCTCGCGATCCTCGTCCGTCACCTGGAACGCCCTGGGCCAGCGAGCGTCGGAGATCAGTTGCCAGGCCGCACCATAAAAATCATCATAGGCAGCCACCTGACGGCCGTAATCAATCCGCCGTGTTCTTTCAGCCGCTCGCAACCTCTGGAGCAGATTCCAGCGCTGATCAAGCAAACGAGTTGCTTCAGCATCCAAATTATCTTCCTGAATTGCAGCTTCGGTATTAATGTCGACGACAGAAAACCGCGGTGGTAAAAAGCCCGTCGAGAGCGCCCCCGCTGATCCTTTTTCCAGATTGAAGGACATGTAGAGCGGGAAAGTGTCAGTAGTCCGGCGACGTGGTTCCAGCTCGGAAGCAATGACCGAACCAATCGACGGGATCTCCTTAGCGATCGCCAAATTGTTCTGGCGGCCCGTTTGCACGTAATACTGGGCTCTGAAATGGACCTCCTCGTGACTGCACATAGATCGCAGGATGGCCAGCTTGTCCATGTGGTTCTCAAGCCGGGGAAACAGCAGATGTGGTAAATAAAGTCCGGGATAGACCTCACGAACGTCGAGGTCTTTGGGCATGCCCTCGTTGTTTTTGAAATCAAAGGATTCGATGTGGCTGACGGCACCGCTGATCTCGAAAAATACAACCTGTCGGGCGTTGCCACGTGGCTGAATCTGTTTACCAGTCGATGAGGCCTGTACCGGCCAGATGCTGTCAATAGAGGCACCCAGCAGCCCGAGACCGCCCAGACGCAACGCTTCCCGACGTGAGCCGAGCAGATCACCTACTTTTTTGGGTTTCGACATCTTTGATCAGTAATTAAAGAAGAACTCGACACTGTTGATCAGCGCCCATTGCAGGTTCTGAGCGCCGTTAACCCGGTCTTTTTCAAACGCCGCTAAAGCGACGACCCGTTCCGGCTCGGACGGCCAGCGCGACAGACTGGCAAGATACATCTCCTCAACAATCCGAGAGTTATTTTCCGGATAGTTGTCCAGCAGCCGCTGCACTCGGCTGCCCTTTTCCGCAAGAATGCGCTGGTTGACCACCGGGGAACGCATCAAGACCAGAGGGTGCTGCATCGACCCACCGGCCAGCTTGGCCGGGGTCTGGCGATCCGACTGACCGAAGATTCGCATGAAATGCTTCGTATCGCGGTCACCCGCCGGTCCGGCAAGCTGCATGGCCAGAGTATATCTCTGACCAGCCTGTTCAAACTCCGCAGGACGTTCTGTCGCCAGCACAATTGAGTCGTGCAGTTCTTCGGCCGTCAAACGGCGGGCGAACTTGCGAGCGAAATATTTTGTATAGGACTCCTTCCACTCAGCTGTGAATCTGGCGGAAATCTGATAAGTGCTGGAGAGGCAAATCCTCTTCATTAAGTGCTTCAGGCGATACCCGTTTTCTTCAAAGTCTCTGGCCAGTGCGTCAAGCAGTTTGGGATGGGAAGGCTGCAACTGCCATCCCTCGGGCAGGTGATCCGGATCCTGCCGAGCCAAATCGAACTCGTCATACGGATCCACGATGCCGCTGCCCATCAGCCGCGCCCAGAACATGTTCACCGTTGCTCGCGGAAACTGCACATGGCCTGTGAGCATTCGAGCCAGCGCATCGCGAGGTTCCTCGTCCGGCCCGGGTGTCTCATTCGTCAGCAGGAACGCCGGCTCGTTTGAGCCCCCCAGTCGAGCCACGCGAATCATGCTGCGCCCCTGAGTGTTGTAGCCGGAATTGCCGTCGTCAATCAAGAATTCACCTGACTGCGGTTTACCGTTCTCCCAGTACATCAGATAGCGTGTGCGACCGAGAAACGCTGCGTTCCGGAAGAACTCTTCCCGACTCTTATTACTCAGCCACACATTAACCTTCTCGAGATGTCCATCGCCGCCGTGACAGGAGATGCAGGACAGGTTCATTCCCAGAAATGATTTGTAGTAAATAATCGATAACTCATCGTGAGTATCAAGCTGATGGACCATCGATAAGTCATCAGCATCCCGTGGGTGAGGTGCCCCCTGAACGTGCTCACGAGCAATCAGATTCGAAGCCGCTACAACATGATTGCTTTTGGCCGATGCCGTAATAATCTGCCGCACAACATCATTGTAAGGCCGGTCGGACCGAAGATTCTCCTTCATCCAATAGTGGAAGACGTAGCGCCCCCTGCCCATCTTCCCGTTTGAGCGGAAGAGATCCATAAAGAAGTATGACCACTTCTCAACCCAGGCCTCACTGTCAATCAGCCTTTCGATCAACTTGTCACGCTTGTCTGACTCGTCATTGTCCACAAAGTCCCGCACCTGACGCGGCGAAGGAAGGCGGCCGGTTAAATCCAGTGTGGCCCGTCGCAAAAATTCGATATCGGAAGCCAGAGGGGCATGAGGAATACCGTCTTGTTCCATCTTGCCAAAGATGAAGTCATCGACAAAATTGCGCCGCTCAATCGGTGACGTTTCCTGCTGACGATATACCAACTGGTCCTTCAGAAGCTGTTCAGTGAGTGTTCCGGCGTCCGCGGACTTTTGCGGAGCGAAGAGGGACTTATGGGCTTTATTGAACTGCTGGGGAGAAAGTAACTCCTCGCGAGCCGCAGGCAGGTCATCAGCCTGCACTGGCATCGCTAATGCAACCAGTGTCAGACCCGCTAAAGTCTTTCCGACTGACACTATGAACCGCCTTCCAACTCTGCTTAACGCTGTGTTAATCGTTAATAGAAACAGCTCAGATACAAATCCTAATTCCCGGTACTCGGCCTCGCAATGTTGAGATGGAACCTTTTGAAGTTTCTGTGGCGAATGTCTCTGTTGAACACGTTTTGATCACCGGACCGGTACAGACACGCCGACCGTGGTGACGTGTGCCGGACATGACCAGACCGGCCGGGAATTGAGTCTGTGCAAAGCACTGCCGGCCCGTGACATATGACTTCGTTGCTCCGATCCCGATTACGCTGTCAGATCAATCTCGTTTGTCGTAACCGGACAGCGGCACTTTTACAGCAGTGATGAGGTGTTACAGCCTGATATACAGTTAAATGGACTGGTTTCAGCTCATGCATTCGCTGTCATTTCCTGAGTTTGGTTCGTTGAATGTGTAATAGGCCAATGACCAGCTCTGGAAACATTTCCTTTCGGAAGGGATGATTACTGAATTGTAACCGGCTCGTCTGAACCGCCTCACAGTTTTCCCGGACCGTTGCACATGTGCATGTTTCACAGACGACAGTTCTTTGCCGATGGCATGCACGGACTTGCCGGGATCGCTCTGACCTCGATGCTGGCTGAGAATGCTTCGGCGGATCCCCCCGCAATTGACCCGACGCGTCCATATGCTCCGCGTTCCACGCATTATAAACCGCGAGCCAGCAACGTTATCGTGGTATTTTGCTCAGGTGGTCTCAGCCACGTGGACACCTTCGATTATAAGCCCGATCTGGTTCGTTTTCACGGACATCCGTTGCCCGGTAACGGAAACCTTATTTCGTTTCAGGGCCCCAACGGAAACCTGACTCAGCCCCTGTGGGCATTTCGGCCACGTGGGCAGAGCGGCAGGATGACATCGGACCTGCTGCCGTATATCGGTGCCAAGGTTGACGAACTCTGCTTTATCCACTCGCTCACAAACAAGTCGAATACCCACGGACCAGCCGAAAACGTAATGAATACAGGGTTCACGTTCGACGGATTTCCCAGCATGGGCGCATGGATCAATTTCGCTTTGGGCTGTGAGAACCAGAATCTGCCTGCATTCGTCGCCATTGAAGATCCGCGGGGAATGCCGCAGTCCGGTCCCAACAACTGGGCTAACGGATTCCTGCCGGCCGCGTTTCAGGGAACACCATTCAGCAGTTCGAAACCGATTCGGTTCCTCGAAAGGCCGCAATCCGTTTCTTCCACCGCAGATCGGGCATCGCGCAATGCGTTGCGATTTCTTGATCAGGCCAATCAACAGCGATATCCTGGGGATCAGCAGCTGGCGGCACGAATGGCCAGCTACGAACTGGCTGCAAAAATGCAGCTGGCGATTCCGGATGTGATGCGACTTGATACCGAACCGCAGCACATCAAGGCATTGTATGGCGCCGACAGTGCCAATATTCATAAAGCGGGATTCGCCAGCAACTGCATTCTGGCACGTCGGTTAATCGAACGCGGTGTAAGATTTGTACAGTTGTTTAATGGAGCATACGCGTCCGGGGGACGTATCAACTGGGATGGTCACAGTCAGCTCAGAAGTCAGTACGACATCCATGGAGAGATTCTGGATCAGCCGGTCGCCGGATTACTCAGCGACCTGCGACAGCGAGGCCTGCTGGACTCGACACTCGTGGTACTGGCCACTGAATTTGGACGCATGCCTATGTTTCAGGCAGGCACCTACGGTCGCGACCACAACCCGGTGGGCTTTACGTGCTGGCTGGCTGGTGCAGGAGTCAAACCCGGATTCAGCTACGGCGCCACGGACGAGTTCGGCTACCGTGCTCAGGAAAACGTTGCGACACCGCATGACCTTCACGCAACGATCCTGCATCTGCTGGGACTGAATCATAAACGCCTGACGTTCTACCACAACGGCATCGAGCGGCGTCTGACTGACGTTCATGGCAGCGTGATTCACGACGTGCTGGCATAGCGATTCAGGATTACCCCGGACTGAACAACGGCACCTGCGTACGCAACCTCTGACATAACGAGTGTGGGTTCACTGTCGGATTCGATGTAATGCAACGCGGTTTACTAGAAAAACTGAAGCTCATTCTCGCATTCATTGGATTCCTTTGGCTTGTATTTCTGGCTGATGTGGTCTTCCCCGTTCATTTCGCGTCGTTTGGATTGAGGCCACGAACTGCCGCCGGACTCATCGGGATCGCAACCATGCCGTTCCTGCATGGAGGTTTGCATCACATTATCAGCAATACCATCCCGCTGTGTGTTTTGCTGTTTTTGCTGGCCGGATCTCAAGGGCGATCCGCACGAATCATCGTCGGCCTGATCACACTCAGCGGATTTCTGTTGTGGCTGACCGGCCGCGCCGGCGCAACGCATGTCGGAGCGAGCGGACTGGTTTACGGATTGATCACGTTTCTGATCGTGGCCGGAATTCGGGAACGCCGTTTCCTGTCGCTGGCGGTTTCTGCACTGACCGGGTTTCTCTTCGGGGGAACATTTTTTCTCGGTATTCTGCCGACAGTCGGAGAAAATGTATCGTGGGAGGGACATCTGACTGGCGCTTTCGCGGGTATCATTATAGCAATGTGTATTGAGGGCCGCTCGACATGATCCCGGCTTCGACCAGCAGCTCCCAGGAAAACCTGAGCTTGACCGCCTCACCGACAGAGCCGGACTTCCGACTTCCTTTTTGTTCGCCTCCGGCTCATAACGATCAACAACCCTGCTGAATCCAGCAGCGATCGCTGTCAACAACATGGAATTTGTTTTCGCAACCCGGATCATTGCAAGCTGGAAAATCGTGAAAACAATGATGGCTTTCGCAGGAGCAGACAGCGTTCAGGACAAACAACGAAACAGCAATGACACCCTGTCGGCCAGCCGGTAAGAAATAGGTGCAGCTGCCTGCTTCACGATTTCGTCAGCCATAAATTGCAGCGGAGTGACATGCCGTGTCTAATCACGGTGACCTCAACGACCACCTGCAGCGGGCTTTTCGCAAACGTGAATCAGAGCCGACAGCAGACGCTGATGCTAATCTGCCGGCTCGATCTGTCGATGCTTCGGAGATCGTCGAAGTTCCAGCTCCAAATGAGCAATATGCCATGTCAGAGGTGGCCCATGAGAAGATGGGAGTGATCAGCCGGCTCAAGGCCCGCAATGCCGAGTCCGCTCACGAACTGCAGAAGGCTCGGCTCACCTACGAAACAGAGATGGGGCTTCTGCGTCACAAAGCAGACGCTGCGATTCGTGAAAGCCGAGCGTTTTGGGATGCCAGATCGGTTGAAGTCGCAGAGACAATTAAAACCTATGTTCAGTCGACGGTACGGGTGCTGGAAATTGATCGTCTGGATTCTCGTAACGAAGACCTGCAGCGAGCCTACGAATCGGCATCGACTGCTCTGCAGAAGGCCAAATCTTCATCGCTGCCCGAAGTGATGAAAGACCGGCTGATTCACGACATCCTCACCAATTTTGAGCAGACCGTTGAACGTATTCAGAACGACACCACCGTAGCCCGCTATGATCTTGATCAGAGCAGTTGTCTGTACGGGGTCTTGTCCGGCCTCGCCTCGATACTATGGCATCTTCCAACCCTTCTCCGCAGAAATTCAGTGTCGACTGCGAGAAGTAATTCTGCAGACTGCAGCTCCGATGGACCGGACTGGTTTGTCCGAATATTCTGTGCAGCGCTGGTGGCAGGAGGATTCGTTGTCCTGATCCATGTTCTGCAGTTGATTACCGCAACGATTCGCACAGTCCAACGTGAACACCTGTTTGGTGGACTGAGAGGATTCTCGGCAACAATCCTGATTGCAGTGGGCAGCGTTATCCTGGCTGCCGTCTGCATTCGGACGTGCGTATCAGTGTTTGGATCTGTCGCCTCCGGAGCTGTTGAGTGAAATCGACTGCGTTCGGCAACAAGGCGGGCACGCAATTCCATCGCCAGAAAACATGAGGTGTTAGAGGAGCGGATTCGTCTTGCCGCTCAACTGCGAGCCACGTGGATGTTCGACCGGGAATGTTACAGTCTTGCCAATGCTCAGGGCCGTCGTGAATTCAAGGAAGCACTGCAGACAGGTCTCACCCGCAGTTGCCAAATCGCGTTCGACCAAATTGGGCTGGTCGTCGATCAGTACGAACGTACGCTGAAAGAGATCGATGAATCCTCGCTGGAAGCCGCCGACAAAACAGAATTGCTGGAAAAACTCACCGAGCAGCTCAATGTGGCTGCCACCAAAGAAAAAACTCTGTCAGCCGAACGTCTGATGGATGCCGAAATCTGGAAGCTTCGATTCGAAACGGCTGAACGTCTGCGTAACAAAAGCGGGGTGGCCGCGCTGCGTTATCTGAAGCAGATTGAGTCAGCTGCGTCACCGTCTCCCAGTCGCCGCAGACTCCAGGCCCTGATTCGACGACTGGAAGCCAAATCCAATGTCAGCAGCTGAGACGGTCGAGACTTTTTTTTCTGTCTCATCGTTGTTCGTGCAATTTCAGAGACTTATGTTTCACCGGATTCACGCCAAACGTCCACTTAAAATGAAGACTCCCGGCCCTTTTCAGTACCACGTTTGACTGCATCTCTAAGTCCGGCTTTTACGTCATCGAACTGAAAATTGAGAGTCAGCAACGTCCGGACTTCACTGATCACGCGTTTGTTACCGCCGCGGACCAGCGTATCTGATTCATCGAATACAGGAACGGGAGCACCCACGATACGCGCCAATTCACCGTAGTATTCCTTCCGAGTCAGCGTGCCGGCATTGACCGCATTCAGGAGCGGAACGTCCTCACATGGTGCCAGCTCCGCTACCGCTGTAACCGCATCATCAATGTGAATCAGGTTGAGATAGCTCTCCGCCGGTCCCGGCAGAGGAATACCGGACCGCAGGTCGGAGATACGTCGCAGCAGTCGGCCCGGTCCATACATGCCTGCCATCCGCAGGATTGTCAGTGAGACAGATGAGTCGGTATCAGAAAACGTTCGTTGCAGCATTTTTTCCGCTCTCAGACAACACTTCCCACTTTCAGATGCTGGCTGGGGAGCTGTTGACTCAGAAACTGTTCCGCCCGAAGCCGAACCATAAACGCCGGTACTGGACACATAAAGAAATCGTCCCACCGTCGAAGGCAGCTGCTGCAATAAATGCTGCAAACCGTCGATCCAGATCATCTCCCGCGACCGACCTGCTGGTCGATCAAAGCCAACCGACCACAGGACAGTGTCGACGTCAGGTAATGATAGTATCTGCCTTTGTGCCAAATCACAGATGATCGGCTCAAATCCTGCCTGTGCCAGCTCCGCAGCTTTCGACTTGCTGCGAGTAACCACCGAAATTTTTGCACCCCGGCGCTGCCATCGGTGGCCAGCGCGTCTTCCAAGATAACCGCACCCGGCGATCAGAATATGTGGAGGACTCTCTATCAATGTTGAACCAGTCACGACACCGACAGCTGATCCTGAGCCTGGAACCATTCGACCGTGTGCCTCATCGCATCGGTGAAATCAGTAGATGGCGAGTAACCGAGTTGTTCCATTGCCTTTTCGATGCTGAAGTCCAGATTCAGGCCCAAAAATTTAATCCGTGCACTGTTCACCAGTGGAGCAGACTGTTTGCCCAGCAGTTTCCAGATCGTCTCCAACGCTCCGGCCAGGAATTTCGCCACAGGCAGCGGGACGACTCTTGCGGGAATCTCATATCCGGCTGCCTCGCAAATCGTGTCCATAAATTCCTTTTTGCTGACGGCACGCGGATCACGAATGTTGAAAACCTCACCAACCTGGTCCTGACGATCGATCCCGAGCCAGATGGCCTCGCAGAGATTCCCCACGAACGTGTTGTTCATCAGTTTGTCGGTGGCTCCAAGGTAGGCAAACTTTCCCGTCGACAGTTTTTCCATTAGCGGAGGCAACACTGTGCGGTCCCGCGGTCCGTAAACGAACCCTGGTCTGAGTATGACAGCGGGAAGCTGGTGATGTCTGATGTACTCCATCACCAATTGTTCTGATTCCACCTTGGTGAGTGTGTAACCATCGATGCCAGCTGTGTCTGGAAGTGTCGTTTCGTCCGTGCCGTAGTGATCGGTTCCTTCGTAGACACCCAGTGAACTGATTTGAATCCAGCGCTGAAGTGTCCCCGATTCCAGGGCTGTATCCAGCAAAGAACGTGTGCCGGTGACGTTAATTCGGCGATAATCTTCTGTGCGTCCCCAGTCACCGACTTTGGCGGCACAGTGTACGATAACCGTCGCGCCGTCGCAGGCTTTCTTCAGACTTTCCCTACGGCCCAGATCCCCGTCCACGATCTCCGTACCCCATTCCCTGAGCAATTCCGTGGCTGCGTCGGTGCGGCAAAGAGCGCGAACCTTCAGACCACGCTGGCATGCCTGTTCGGCAAAGTGGCTGCCAACCAAGCCAGTGGCGCCGGTCACAAGAATCAGATCGTTGTCATTCAACTGCACGAGATGCTCTTTTCTGTTCGCGGACAGTCTGAAATCCCTATGGACAGCATCCTACGCGAGGGCCTGCCCCACACAAGTTCTCAAACTCGCCCCAGATCGGTTTTCTGAAACCGCACGCCGGGAGACCTGAGTGAATTCAGGACTACGGTAGAGACTTTCCTGGAATTCAGCGGACACCGGTCACTCCAGATGGAATCGCTCGACACTGGATGGATTTGTTATTGTAATGCCCTCGCAGGTGTTTCCGGAATTCCTACCAGTCCTCCACCTCGAACGATACTGCATGCCGCGTAACACGATTCTGCCGATTCTGCTCAGCTGTGGGCTGACTGTCTCGGCTTGTCATGGCGACGAGTCGATTCCTGTCGTCAGTGGAACCGCACTTGCTGAACGGGGTGAAACGCCACCCGAACCGCCCATTGGATTCGCCACATCTGATGAAGCGTTCGAGGCTGTAAAGACCGGAAAGATCCCGGTAATCAATCTATTTGAGCGGGTGCCTCCGAACGTGGTCGTCAAGCGCGACGTGGAATACGGCAATGCGGGGAATCGGCCGCTGCTGCTGGATCTGTATTCGCCCAGAGATTCCGATGCGGCCGTGCCAGCAATTGTCTTCATTCACGGAGGTGCCTGGAAACGTGGCAGGAAAGAAGATTACCGCTTTTACGCACTGCATTTTGCCCGACTTGGCTACGTAGTTGCCAGTATTGAATATCGACTGTCCGGAGAAGCCACGTTTCCAGCTGCAATTCACGATGCGAAGGCAGCCGTTCGATTCATGCGAGCGGAATCAGAATCGATGGGTGTCGACCCCGACCGCATTGGAGTGGCCGGAGGATCGGCTGGCGGTCATCTGGCCATGATGATCGGTTATTCATCGGACATCCTGGAACTTGACGGTAAGAGTGGACACCCCGATGTCAGCAGTCGAGTCCAGTGTCTGGTAAATCTCTATGGACCGACTGATTTGACCACAGAGTATGCTCGCAATATTTCCACTTCGAATAAAGCCGTCAGCGACTTTTTTGCAGGAACCTATGAGGAGCAACCCGACAGTTATGCGGCTGGTTCCCCGTTAAATTACGTCACGAAGGATGATCCACCAACGTTGATTCTTCACGGTACGGTAGACACGTTAGTGCCCATCAATCAGGCCGATATTCTGGCAAGCAAGCTGGCAGAACTTGGCGTTCCTTACATTTATGACCGCTTGCCTGGCTGGCCTCACGGCATGGATGTGGCCAAACCCGTCAACGAACGCTGCAAATGGCACATGGAACGATTTTTTCAAAGATTTTTGAAGCAGGCGAAGTCAACAGAATAGGATCTGCTGGGTATATAAAACACAGATTCGTGGGCGCCGCATTTCAGCTCATTCTGAGAGACAGGCAACGGGTGTTTCACAAAAACAAAATCATTCTTGCTGTCATCGCAGTCTTTCCGACCGGAGATTTGATTGCAGAAAATGATGTGTCGCAGCAGGCAATCAGGATTCTTGAGAATCGTTGTTTTGGCTGCCACAACGATGTGGACCAAAAAGGTGACCTTTCATTTGAGACATATGAATCGCTGCAGAACGCCGGACTGATTGAACCTGGCCAGCCGGCTGCCAGTGGCCTGTTGACAGCGGTGTCACCGGTGGATGGTGTACGACCGGTCATGCCCAAAGATGCCAAACCGCTGAGCAACGATGAACGAACTGCTCTGCGTCGCTGGATCGTACTGGGAGCTTCGTGGCCGAAAGGTTACCGTCTGCAGCAGCCGTCCAACGATAATTTTGAATGGTGGTCATTCCAGCCACTAAAAAAACCGGCCATTCCACACTTCGATCAGGATTCATCGGAAGCCAAATGGGTTAAAACACCGGTTGATGCATTCGTAGCCAGAAAACATCGCGAACTGGGACTGGCTTACGCAGCGGAGGCTGATCGCCGGACACTCGTTCGACGCCTGTATTACGATCTCACGGGGTTACCCCCGTCTCCGGTAGCCGTCCAGGCTTTCATCCACGATGATGAGCCGGACGCTTGGGATGCGCTTGTTGATGGATTGCTTGACTCCGATCACTATGGAGAGCATTGGACTCGTCATTGGCTGGACGTCGTCAAATATGCCGACACGTGCGGCTACGATAAGGACAAGTTGAGGCCTAATGCATGGCCATACCGTGACTATGTGATTGAGTCGTTCAATGCCGATAAGC
This sequence comes from Planctomycetota bacterium, assembly GCA_963581585.1. GTDB lineage: Bacteria > Planctomycetota > Planctomycetia > Planctomycetales > Planctomycetaceae > S139-18. The sequence goes on along the minus strand of CAUZPL010000041.1, from coordinate 30,350 downwards.
CCTACGCTCAATTCGTACAGGAACAAATTGCCGGGGACGTTTTGTTCCCCGGTGAGGACGGCATTCGGGCACTGGGATTCATTGCAGCCGGTCCCTGGGATTTTATTGGCCATGCAGAAGTGTCCGAAAAAAAAATCGATGGGCAGATCGCTCGTCACCTTGATCGTGATGACATGGTGTCCAATACGCTCAACACATTTTGCAGTGTGACAATTCAATGCGCCCGCTGCCATAACCACAAATTCGATCCGTTTACTCAGGAACACTACTATAGTCTGCAATCGGTATTTGCGGCCGTAGACAAGGCCGATCGCCCGTTCGATTTACGTCCCGAAACAGAGAAGCTCCGTAGTTCACTGATGGTGCGGCTTAATGAAGCTGATACCACCATCGAGGCGCACCGCAAGGCCCTGCGGACAGCCGGCGGTGAAGAACTCAGGAACGCAAAGGCCAGGGTTGCCGAATTCAAGGACCGCAGAAAGGAACGTTTACGGCCTGCGGCATCCGGCTACCACAGTCAAATTGCAGCGACATCCAATTCGGTCAAATGGGTAGAAGTGGATCTTGGACGACCGGTGAAATTGAAAGAACTGCAGCTGCGGGCCAGTTCTGACAACTTCGCAGGTGTCGGACCGGGATTCGGTTTTCCGGTGCGGTTTCGCATCGAGGTTTCATTAAGTCCGATTGATGATCAGCCGCCGTTACAACTGGGAGATTTTGAAACGGCCCCTGTCCTTAATCCGCGCCTGACTCCACTGCACATTCCGGCTGACGGTGTCAAGGCCCGTTTCATACGGGTTACAGCCACCGAATTGGCGAAGCGAAAAGATGATTACGTCTTGGCGCTGGCGGAACTGCAGGCCATCGATTTTGGCGAAAATAACATGGCGCTCAATGCCACTGTAAATGCCAAAGACAGCATCGAATCTCGTGTTCGTTGGCGAAAATCCAACCTGACGGATGGATTGTTTCCCCTCGCCAAGAATCCGGAAGCCGTTCAGCGACTGGCTGTGGCAGAACAGAATCTGGTACAGCTTGAAGCTCGGCTCAAGACGCCGGAATGGACCACCCGGAACACGGAGCTTCAGTCGACGATTGATGAACTAAAGCGTCAGCTGGAAGCAATTCCTGCAGGAAAAATGGTTTATGCGGCTGCGACGCACTTCGAAAAACATTCTGAATTCAAGCCGACCGAAGGTAAGCCAAGAATCATTCGTATCCTGCATCGCGGTAACATCACTCAGCCACTGCAGGAAGTCTCACCAGGCGTGATTCCCCGCAGCGCCGGCGACGAATGGCGGTTGCCACTGGATGACGACCATGGCGAAGCGGCCCGTCGCGCTGCCCTGGCCGACTGGCTGACAGACACAGGTAATCCGTTGATCTGGCGCTCCGTGGTAAACCGCATCTGGCAATATCATTTCGGACAGGCCATCGTGTCGACCCCCAACGATTTTGGCCGGATGGGACAGTTGCCGACTCATCCGGAACTCCTGGACTGGCTGGCAGTCGAATTTCGCGACAGTGGTCAGTCATTTAAGCATCTGCATCGACTGATTTTATCAAGTGCGGTCTGGAAGCAGTCATCAGATCACGACCCTCACAATGCTGCGATTGACGGCTCCAATCGATTTTTCTGGCAACACTCACGTCGCCGTTTATCGGCTGAAGAACTGCGAGATTCCATCCTGTCAGTCAGTGGCCGGTTAAATCCTCGGATGGGCGGACCTGGCTTCTATTTGTTCGCTCTCGAAAAAACGGAACATTCACCACACTATGAATACCACAAATTCGATCCGGCCGACGAGACATCTCATCGTCGATCAATTTATCGCTTCATTGTGCGGTCACAGCCGGATCCTTTTATGACGACTCTGGACTGCGCTGACTCGTCGCAAAGTACTCCCAAGCGCACCGAAACGTTTACACCGCTTCAGGCGCTATCGCTGATGAACAATCGATTCATACTCGTAATGGCGCAGTCTTTCAGTGAACGTTTGCTGCGAGAGTCAGAGGATCCGGCTACGGCAGTTAACCGCGCCTTTGCTTTGTGTACCGGCCGAACACCCAAAAAATCAGAGCGACAGGAGATGATCATATATGCTGTAGAACACGGCACACCCGCTCTCTGCAGACTGATGTTCAACCTCAGCGAATTCACGTTCATCGACTGAAAATGTGACACACATTCAGTCGATCACATCTGAACAATCGGCAGAACCGTTCCATCGCTGACGGGAAATGGTCGCCCCAGCAGGTCAACCAGTTCGGCGCGCGGCGAAATGCCAAGCGAATGAAAGATTGTTGCGTGTACATCGGGTGGTCCGCAGGCGAGACTGGCCGGAAAGGCTCCGTTGGAATCGCTGCTGCCATAAACCTGTCCACCCTGAGTTCCGCCGCCTGCGAATGCGACGGAGTACACGTACGGATAGTGATCGCGTCCTGCGGAACGGTTGATGCGCGGGGTGCGACCAAAATCTGTGAGTACGACCACCAGGGTTTCGTCGAGAGTCCCGCGATTCTGCAGGTCCTGCAGGAGGGCTGACATCGCATGGTCGAAAACCGGCAGCAAACGGTTTTTCAATCGATTGAAGTTGTCGCCATGCGTGTCCCACATATCTCCGGCGCCACCGTTCAGATCCCCAGCGGAACAAATTACCTGCACCACCGGAACACCGGCTTCCGTCAATCGTCGGGCGAGCAACATACTCTTCCCGGCCAGATGAGGGCCGTATCTTTCGCGTACTTTGGGGTCCTCTTTCTCCAGCTCGTATGCATTTCTGACAGCAGCACCCAGCAGAATCCCGCGTGCCATCTCTCGAAAATGATCGAATCTTTCAAAATCAGATCCTGCACTGATCTTGATCTCCAGGGACGACAACAGTCGAGTGCGTTCCGCCACACGATTCCGGTCAACATTTTTGAGTTCAAGAACTTCGGAACCAAGTGTCCGCGAGACTCCGTGGTACGGTTTGCCCCCCGGGGGCCGTATCACAATTGGGTCATAGTGGGCTCCGAGCCAACCACCATATTCACCGGCCTGCAGAGTTCCGTTGTCAACCATTGGATATGGAATCCGTATGGCCCGAGGGATGTCACGAGGTGCCTCGCGAAATTTTGAAATCATTGCAGCGAGCGTTGGCCAGTCTTCCCGCATCGGAGGAATATTGCCGCTGCGAGGAGGCTGATGTCCAGTGAGATTCCAGTACATGCCTCGACCGTGTGCTGCATCGTTATGATGCATCGACCGAATGATGGCCAGCTTATCAGTGTGCCGAGCCAGTTTCGGCATATGCTCACTGAGCATGATGCCCGGCGTGGCCGTCTGAATCGGCTGGAATTCTCCGCGGATTTCCATCGGTGCTTCAGGCTTGGGATCCCACGTTTCGTGGTGACTGATCCCACCCCAGCAATACAGAATGATGCATGATTTGGCCGACGCCATTCCTGACGTGACTGTCGTTTCAGCACGCAGTCTCAGAAGGGCCGGAAGCAACAATCCACCTGTTCCGATGCTTGCCGCCAGCATCTTCCGGCGACTGACTGGATTCGTTCGTGAAATCAATTGCTGAATGAATTTCAACCTGCTGTCCAGCACAAGGTAAACGCAAACTGGAGGTGCCAGCTGTCAGCGAGCTCTCACCGTTATCCGTCTATCGGACTTGCACCGTATAACTGCATTGGTCGCTCCTGCAAATCATACCAATGTGTCTCACGCGGAATCCCAAGTGCTGAGAACATTGTCGCAGCAAGATTCTCGGCTGACTTACGGTCGTCCTGTGGCTGACCACCCTGACTGTCTGATGAACCAATGATCTTTCCACCCTCAAATCCGCAGCCGGCCAGTATCAGCGACTGCACGGCTCCCCAGTGATCACGCCCGGGCAATTCATAATGCGCCGGCAGATGAGATACCTTTGGCGTCCGACCGAATTCACCGGCCATCACCACCAGAGTGGAATCCAGAAGCCCACGGTCATGCAAATCATCAAGCAGTGCTGAAACTGACCGGTCCATCGGCGGCAGGAGATAGTTCTTTAGGTTTGGAAACGCATTCCCGTGAGTATCCCATGTTTCATTATTGCCAAGATTGACCTGGACATAACTTACTCCGGCCTCCACCAGTCGCCTCGCCAGCATCAATGACCAGGCGAAGGTATTTCGACCGTATCGATTTTGTGATTCCGGGTCCGCGTTATGAATATCAAACAACTGGGTCAGCCTTCCGTCGCCCAGCATCGAGATGGCTCGTTCGCGATGTCGTTCGAACGTTTCCGTATTTTCCACTGGTCGCAGCGATTTTTTGCTGTTTTCGAACTGACTGAGCAACTCCAGTCTCTGGTCAAACTGAGAGCCTGTGAGGCCCTGTGGAAGGGCCAGACCCGGCGTGCGAAACTCCAGGTTATTTGATCTCTCAGCCCCCCGTGCATGGTGGAATTCATATTCCGGCCATGCACCGTATGTCGTGGCATTGAATCGACTGGAAGCGAGGAACCAGGGTTCCTTTCGGCTGCCCATCACTCCGGCAAACTGTCCTGGGATAACTCGACCTGTTCGATGAATCAGTTTTTCCGGCAGCACAACCGAAGCTGGCAGCCCCCCGCGTTCCGGGAGAACTGCTCCCATCAATGCCGCAATCGACGGATGGTCCGTCGGTTTTGGAATCGAAGGATTGAAGCCCGTGGGAAGATCTGTCCGACCGGACAGCATCACCATATGGCCCTGAGAGTGTTCATTGTAGGGATGACTAAGACTGCGAACGACACTCCAGCGATGACTGCAAGCAGCCAGCATCGGCAAGTGCTCGCTAATTCTCAGCCCCGGCGTCTGAGTGGCAATCGGACTGAATTCACCACGAATTTCACGGGGCGCATTTGGCTTGGGATCGAACGAGTCCTGTTGTGCCAGTCCGCCGGACAGAAAAATATAAATGACGGATCGAGGAGCCTCCGTCTTAACCGGGTTCGCACGTAACAACGGCGGCCCCGCGATACCAGCGGCCGCAGCGGTTAGCCACGACCTTCGCGAAAGGATGTCCAAGAGTTGCTGACTGGACTCAGTCACATGAGACGTCCAATGACAAGAGATCCGTACCTCAGATTTTATGACGGCCGATCCGTCAGAAACGTATTCTGACCATCAAAGATGCCGGTTGTCTACTCCTTCTGCAAACACTCATGAGCGCTGGCGTCAAAATACGGCGATTATCCGAACCGTTTGGACGCCGACTGGCCGAAAGACCCGGAATTCCACTATCAACCGGTCTCTGACCCCGTTGACCAATCTACAACGATGTTCGTGGTCTTAGCGTGCATAATGTTTGCTGCAGTTCAGGGCCAGGTCCATGGATTCATTATTGAATCAGATTCAACTCACAGACAATCGGACCACACCAGGAGCGGACGGTGAAACTTCCATGGTCTCTTTTACACACAGTCAGGTGACATGTCATGAGGATCGCTACGGCCCCGACAGTCCCTGTCTAACCCGATGTGCCGCTGCAACAGGTCGACTTTGACATGTATGAACGCCTACGCAGTGAGGATGCCACTCATGGAGCGCGAATGATTTATGACCAGAGAGTCCTGCATCTGATGTCCCCGTCCCGAAGACATGAACATGTCGCAGAGATTCTCAACCGAATGACCCAGAGTTTTACCACCGGACTACCGAAAGTAGATAAACTCTTTGGTATTGAAGAAGACATGAGCCAGATCCGACCAGGCCTGCTTATCTCTCATTAAATCATCCGTCTGACAGAAACCCAGCAGGGCGTCTGTCCAGCGTTCCACTTCGGACGCATCTGGTGATCGACCGATTGCGCTGACAAACATCGCTCGCACACGTGTCTGAGGAGTCGTGTGACTGTCCCTGCTGACCTGTTCGCCCCAGGCATTCGCCAAATGAATCACCAGTGGATCGTTCAGCAGCGCCAGCGCCTGAGCGGGGACATTCGTCACATCACGTCGACCAGTGGGTATCTTGAGATTCGAAAGGTTAAATACCACGAGAAACTTTGGCGGATCCATGATCGACATCGTCATGTACAGTGACCGTCGACCATTGCTGTCGAGCGCACCTGAATACAACCGTTTTGCTCCATCCTCCACTGTTCGTGGAGGATTGATAGGGCGGCCGTAAAGAACTGGGTCCAGCTGTCCGGAAACCATCAGCATACTGTCGCGAATGGCTTCGGCTGCCAGTCGGCGCGTGGGATAGTGGTGCAGCAGTCGGTTATCAGGATCCTGGTCTCTGGCCGCCTGCGAATGAACCCCCGACTGCCGAAATGCTTGGCTCAGTACCAGTCGACGCACGAGCCGCTTTGTGGACCAGCCGTCGTCCATAAAGTCAGCTGCCAGCCAATCCAGCAGTTCAGGATGAGACGGCAGGTCACCCAGCCTGCCAAAGTCGTCCGGAGTGGACACGATGCCCTGTCCAAAGACCCACTGCCAGACTCGGTTGACGTAGACTCTTGCTGTTTGAGGATTCTGTCTGCTGCTCAGGTACTCCGCGAGTTCCCGTCGGCCACTGCGTTGGCTGCGTTCTACCTGGTTCGTCCCACTAAACACAGCCAGAAACCCTCGCGGCACCTCCTGACCATCATCATAGATATCTCCACGGATGTTCAATCGATAATCCATCGGGGCAATGTCACGTTCGTCCATGCTGTTGGCTGTTCGAGGAAAATCAATCGTGGCTTCAATTTCCCGATAACGTCGGACCAGCTCTGCAATCGAAGGGGCATCCCCAAGATGATTTGGAAGTAAGTCCTGTATCATCAGCCAGTTCATCAAATGGACGTCACCCCTGGCTGGAGAGTTCGCAGCCCAACGTCTGATTGCTCCGTTAAACCAGTCAGCCACCCGTTTCCATGCTGCTTCAGTCGTGGTCACCGTTTGTACCGACGGTTCGTAGAGTGCCTGAAAGTGATCGAGAGTATCAACCGGCGATGGAACCGCATCATGGACCACAATCCCGGTGATACTCAGCCAGCTGCGTTTGTCGAAACCGTAATCGTTGTTTTTCAGCTTCACTTCACCAGCGCTAGCGAGACCGGTGCGCGGGGGAAAATTGGGGTTCAGTGACGCGGTCATGAATTCCGTCATGACACGGTTGACTCCATGCCTAAGCCTGACGTCCTCCGTCGTCACCCATTCACTGTCAATCCCCGTATTCAGGAAGGAAACCAACTCCGACTGGAACGCATTCTGAGGCACGATCAGACGTCCCGCCCATTCGCCACCTCGAAGGTTCAGACTGATACACTGCCGATCGATTTCATGCTGTGGCGGCAGGCGGACGGCTCCTGGAAGTTTTGATGACAGCGCATGAGTGTGGTAACCGCGTGGCAGCAGTTCGTCGACCAGACTGTCGTCAGTCAGGCTTATGAGTGGCGTTCCATCCGTGACATAGCCATGTTTGATTCCGTCTCCGTCAGTCGTCCAGCCCGCAGGGAACCCGGGCTGGCTGAAATCGGAAATGATTGTGTACTTGCTGCTGTTGCTGGTCACGCGTGCAGACCGAGTTGACACCCACTGGTCCTTGAGTGCAGTCCAGTCCGAGGCGATCGTGGCATCACTGGAGGACGCAATGCGTGTGATTGGATAGGCGACGTCGTCCGGTATCACTGTTTTCAGTGTGGCAGACTGATCGGCTACCCATTTTTTCAGGAAAGAAGATCTAATGAGCGGTTCATCGTCTGCCGGCCCCCACAATGCTGCGAGCTGTCGATGGATCTCACAGCGAAGATTCCTGAGTGCGGCGATCGCCGTATCGTGTTTGCCGGGGGCATCGACCACGCGAGTAGTCCACCGAGGTGACATGAAGACTCCCGCAAGCGCGTAGTAATCCTTCTGAGAAATGGCATCGAGTTTATGATTATGACAGCGTGCGCAGGCAACAGTGGTAGCCAGAAACGCTTTGGAGAATGCATCAATCTTGTTGTCGATCATGTCCTGGTGAAGACCGTTAAAATCCAGACTGCTGCCGTGTCGGTGTTCTCCCAGGTGATAGAACACTGGACCGATGAGGCTTTCATTGACGCCCGCCAGCTCATTAATCCGAGGATCCGGAAGCAGATCACCAGCGAGCTGTTCACGAATTAGCTGATCGAACCCGATGTCATCGTTGAACACACGGATGAGATAATCCCGATACTCCCAAGAGCCTTTTGCCGGGTTGTCCCATTCGTAGCCATACGTGTCCGTGTAACGCACTACATCCATCCAGTGTCGAGCGAACCGCTCACCGAAATGTGGCGACTCCAGCAGAGTATCCACCATCCGTACCATGGCCAGGTCCGGTTCCTCAGCGTACAGAGCAGGAAACCTGACAACGTCTTCGGATTTCGGGGGCAGTCCGGTGAGTACGAATGAAAGCCGTCTCAATAGTACGTCAGCAGTTGCGGGTGTCGCCGGAGTGAGGTTCTCGCGATCAAGTTTCGCGCGGACAAATCGATCAACAGGTTCCTGCGACCAGCGAGCATCGCCGACCGCTGGCAGCCGAATCTGCTTGAGCGGCTGCAGGCTCCACCAGTGTCGACGTTCTTCGAACTGGATTTTCCACGCAGCTTCTGCAACCTCGGAAGCAGTGGGTGGCGTTTCACGGGGATCCGGCAAACCTTGGCGAATCCATTCCTCAAAGTCTCTGATCACACGAATCGGCAACTGCCCGGTGGGCGGCATTTCAAGTGATTCGAATCTCAGGGCCTCAAGCAGCAGACTGTCGGCGGGCCGACCAGGCACCACAGCTGCTCCGGAATCGCCACCCTTTCTGAGACCGTCACGAGAGTCCAGCAATAACCCGCCCCCGGTTTCGGCAGACGCAGAGGAATGACATTCGTAACAGTGTCTGATCAACACCGGACGTATACGGCTTTCAAAGAACGAGACGTCCTCGGGTGTCAGTGTTGATGAATTATCCTGACCTGAAGTCGCTGAGGTGGAAAGAATTCCGACAGCGATGAAGGAGCCGATAATGATGATCCGTCGAGTCATACGTCGATTATGTCCAGATGAACAGAGTGATTGAACGTACGATCGTGATTCAGCAATGACTCACCTCCTGGAGGCGTGTGTGCAGCTTTTGCAGGACGTCCAGGTCACTGACAGGACGGCAAGGCGATCCCTTCGGTGGATCACTGTCAGTGATCTGACCTCGAAGCTTGAGAAACTGGGCACACGAATGGCGGTAGGCCGGCACAGGTGACCGAAATGTGAATTCACCGAGGTATTGCAGAACATCATTCAGTTCGTAGAACCGCGGGTCACCGGATTGCCACCAAGCGTCCCTCTGAGAAAAATAATCGGGAGCAAAACTGCTTAGACCCAGCAGGTAATCACTTCCATATTTGACCATATCGATGGCCAGGTCATTGCCTGTAAAGACTTTAAAGTCCGGGCGTATTTCGTCCCGTAGCCGCAAACGCGCCCACTCCGGGACTCTTTGCAGCGAGGAATGTTTGGCCCCTTCGCACTGCGGAATCTGCAACAGCTCACGGTAGACATCCAGCGAATAGATCTTTCCGAATGGTGCAAAGGCCCTGCTCAGTTCAAACCCAATGAATCGGTCGCAGCTGGCAGCAATTTTCTGGTATGCAGCGATGATCTCGTCATCAGACTGCTGAGTGAGGCCGTAAGACGGAAATATCACCGGTGTACCGCCGTGCTGATGGATGAGATCCGTTTGGTGCTCGTAACCTGCGGCATCGAATGCGGCAATCCGCACATCCGACACGAATGCACCCGCGACGAATCGTTGCCCGCCCATGAGCTTCTGAGTACGTGTTAGCACTTCCAGTTGTGTGGGTGCATCAATCAAGTTGATGTACCCGGTGTCCATGTTGACGGCTGGAATGAGTCCGGCTTCAAGCGTTCGCGTGACGTGAGCTTCGAACGAATTCCAGTCGACAGTCGTGGACTCCAGAAACGGCAGCAGAACGGCCGAGATGCCGACAATCCTGCGGCCAGGAATGATGGAAGGTACGGGTATAGGCTTCAGCATGAATTGCAGTCCCAAGCATGCAGGTTAGGCACTGCCGCCCGACCATGCGATGTGCACACACCGGTTTTATCTGGACACCAAAGATGGTCCACGGTACGCCGGGTTGACATGGCACTGGTCACGAAACAAACCCGTTCAGATATGGAACAGTTCCGGCGTGTGCGGTCACTTCATCCTGCGCGCTCAGTAACTCCGAGAGGAAATCCCATTCACCTGTCACCAGAGCATCACGCAGACTGTCGGGCATTTCAACAGAAACGACTGTTTGACCCGCTGTCACTGAAAGTGCCTGCAGATCGACCGTCAACTCTATGTCCGGATCATGGCCAATTTTGGCAGCCACCGTGGTCAAATCATCGCGCGAAGCACGAACTGCGGCAATGCCCAGTACACCACAGTTGCCAAAAAAGATCTCAGCAAATGACTCGGCAACGATCGCTTTGATGCCCCACCTCATCAGAGACTGGGGTGCATGCTCCCGAGACGAACCGCAGCCGAAATTTCGCCCCGTTATCAATACCGACGCGTGCTGATACTGCGACTGGCTGAACGGATGATGTGGATCCTGTTTACGATCGTCTTCGAACACGTGTTCGCCCAGACCATCGAAAGTTACGCTGCGCAAAAAACGGGCAGGAATAATGCGATCGGTATCGATGTCATCGAGTAACAGTGGAACGCCGGTGCCGATCACAGATTTGACTTCAGCGCTGGACATAAAAATCTTCTTTCGTGTTTCTGCTGACAAAATCAAATTATTAAAGACGTGTGGCCGGACAAGATGGAGCACCCACTCAAAAGAGCTGGAAACAACCTCCGTTGCAGATCTTCGGTGAATCGCTTTCCCGTAGTCTCCGGCCGAAGAGCGAATGTCTCTGACACCCACTCGACCTGCCTCCATGCACTGGATTTCAGTACAGTGACTTGATGCCTCGATGGATCAAAATGACGTTCCCGTGAAATAGAGATCGGCGCGTGGTCCAAAGTATGTATCAGCAGGTCCCCCAGAAACGCGTGCGTATCAGAAAATATTGTTTTTCCGGAGGCGTCCGGACCGCTTAAAACATGAAACCGATCGAGAATTCGGTTAACGAACGGGAAGCAAGCATAGTTGACCACCTGAATCCGAGAGAGCATCGAGTCAGCCCTTCAAACTGTCGTGGCAGCAAACTTCCGAATATCGGTCACATGACCGTTGATCGCTGCCGCGGCGACCATTGCAGGACTCATTAACAGCGTTCGGCCGGTCGGGCTGCCCTGGCGGCCCTTGAAGTTGCGATTGCTGGATGACGCACAGACTTCACGGCCGTGCAGCTTGTCCGGATTCATGGCCAGACACATCGAACAACCAGCCGCTCGCCATTCAAATCCGGCCGCTTCGAATACTTCGTGCAGACCTTCGTCCATGGCCTGCTTGCGAACCCGCTGTGATCCCGGCACAACAATCGCCTTGACTCCAGTGGCCACACGATGGCCACCGACGACTTGCGCTGCTTCACGAAGATCGGACAGGCGCGAGTTAGTACAGGAGCCGATGAAGGCAACATCAATCTTCGTACCTTCGATCCGCGAGCCTTCTTCAAAGTCCATAAACTGCATGGCTTCCCGAATCAGCGACTGTTTTCCCGGAGCGCAATCAGCCACTCTGGGCAGCTGCTGACTCACTCCAATCGACTGAGCGGGCGTAATACCCCACGTGACAGTCGGCTCAATGTCCGCTGCATTGAACGCGATCTCGTCATCAAACTGGGCGCCATCCGGTGTCACCATACTCAACCACCACTCCACTGCCTTGTCAAATTCCTTTCCCTGAGGCGCAAACGGACGGCCGTGAAGGTAGTCAATCGTCTTATCATCAGGATTGATGTACCCGCAGCGAGCCCCTCCCTCGATGCTCATGTTGCAGACTGTCATCCGCTCCTCCATCGTCATGGCATCGACCGTCGAGCCCGCGTATTCGTACGCATAGCCAACGCCGCCTTCCACTCCCAACTGCTGTATGATGTAAAGGATGACATCCTTGGCGTAGACGCAGGGGGACAATTCACCGTTTACCAGGATACGACGGACTTTAGGGCGACTGAGGAACAACGACTGCGTGGCCAGCACCTGAGCAACATTACTGGTACCGACTCCGATTGCAATACTGCCGAAAGCACCGTGTGTGCTGGTATGACTGTCACCGCAAACGATGGTCATGCCAGGTTGAGTCAGCCCCTGCTCCGGACCCACTACGTGGACGATTCCCTGTCTGTCGTCATCCAGATTCATCAATGCAATGCCGAATTCATCGCAGTTGCGTTCAATGGCAGACATCATCTGTTCGGCGAGATCATCCTGGAACGGACGAGCCTGGTCAGCCGTCGGTACAATATGGTCGACTGTAGCAAAGGTCTGATTCGGATAAGCAACCTTGAGACCACGATCCCTCAGGATTTCAAATGCCTGAGGACTGGTGACCTCATGGACCAGGTGCAATCCGACAAACAGCTGAGTTTGCCCGTTTGGCAGAGTACGGACGGCATGCTGGTCCCAGACTTTGTTGAACAGGTTGCGCTGGTCGGACATACGATAAGCATTCAGTGGTGGTGTGATGTCATGAGACTGAACTCTCTGATCAGTTCAGAACAATCCGGGACTCTGATGAATGAACCTGGCCAGTATAACAGCGTTTTCGACGGTTTTGAGCCTTGAACAGATTCCACCCGAATTTGGGATAGCTCAACGGGCCGCACGGTCCGGGTCGCCGGGCTACAACTCGAGCGGATAAGCCGCTTGCGATGAAGAATGTCGGCAGCGAGAATAATCATTGACTCACTTTCCCGTTTCAGCTGACGGATCATGTCTGATGTCAGAAACTGTTCGAGTGGCCGGGTGCCCAACAGTGGACTTCGCGGAAATTCCTTCGGTTCCGTGTCCCTGTGGCACAGCCAAACGCGGGTTTGCCGGTGTACCGGAGTTTCCAGGAACAATTCACGTCACTGAGATCAGTGAAAATGCTCAGACACACTATCACAAAACGCTGACTGAAACCTACTTCATTCTGGACTGTGGTTCGGATGCCGCGATGGAGCTGGATGGCGAGCAATTAAACGTCAGGCCCGGTTGCAGTGTGGTGATCCCGCCGGGTATCCGTCATCGAGCTGTTGGCAGAATGAAAGTGCTTATTGTGGTACTGCCGGAGTTTGACCCGCAGGACGAATGGTTCGACTAAGCCTGATCTGATCAACCCACCCATGGGAGTTGTCGTGATGAATCCGCATCGCTCGCGTCGTCGATTTCTAGCTCAGACAGCCGGTGCGTTCTCCACGGCAGTGCTGTTACCACGGATGAGTCCCGTGAGCCGTGCAGGCATGACACTCGATCACGGCGTTGTGCAGCTTCAACCCGAAATCGAACCTCTGGTCAAACTTATCGAAAATACACCCCGGCAACACCTGTTGGAGAAGATCGGCCAACAAGTCAAGGACGGCACCAGTTATCGGGAAATCCTGGCAGGTCTGTTTCTGGCGGCGATTCGCAATGTGCAGCCAAGACCGGCGGTCGGCTTCAAATTCCATGCGGTGCTGGTAGTCCATGCGGCTCACCTGGCCAGTATTTCGTCCCCGGATGCAGATCGTTGGCTGCCGGTTTTCTGGGCGTTGGACGAATTCAAAAATTCTCAGGCGCGTGACGTCCTGGAAAATGACTGGACTCTTGCACCTGTCGATGAGGCGGCCGTCCCGACGGCACGTAAGGCCCGGGTGCAGTTCCATCACGCCATGCGAAACTGGGATGAGGCCGCGGTGGACGCCGCCACGGCGGGGCTCGTAAGATTTTCCGGCGCAACTGAAGTTTTTGAATCGTTCGCACACTTCGCCACCCGAGATTCTCGCAGCATCGGACACAAGGCGATCTTCGCCGCCAATGCGTGGCGCACGCTGCAGACGATCGGCTGGCAGCACGCCGAACCCGTGCTCCGGTCGCTGGCGTATGCAATGGTCAATCACCATGGAGAACCCAATCCCGCGACCAGTGATCTGGATGCCGACCGTCCGTGGCGGCAAAACAGCGCCTTGGCTTCCACGATTCGCGACGACTGGCAACAGGGGCGTCTGGATCAGGCAGCAACGCTTTCGCTGATGAAAGTCTTTCGTGACGGGACGCCGTCAGAAGCATCCGTGGCCGCTATCGAAGTACTCAACTCCGGAATATCACCTCAGTCCGTTTTCGATGCACTCCATACCATCGCTAGTGAGATGTTGATGAAACAGCCGGGGATTATCGCTCTGCACGCGGTAACCACCACCAATGCGATTCGGTTCCTGTTCGATACCACTGGAAACGAACGGACGCGGCGTATGCTGTTACTCCAGAATGCAGCATTCCTGCCGGTATTTCGAGGATTCATGGAAGGCCGCGGCAATGTTGTAAGCACAAGTGTTGAAACGCTGCGGATGAATCCGGGAGACAACAATTCAATGGACCTGGAGTCGATCTTTGTAAATGTCGGAAGAAACCACAGTGCCGCTTCCCGCGGAGTCTTCCAGTATCTCAACACCGGCCACGATGCACGAGACCTGATCTCTGCCGCAAGAAGACTCATCTTCCTCAAAGGCAGCAACTCTCACGATTACAAATTCAGTTCAGCGCTATTGGAAGACTACTACAAGGTGTCCCCCACTTTTCGCAATCAGTTCCTGGCTGCTGGTTCAACTATGCTGCGCGGCAGCTCACTGGAAGATAACGGGCTGGTCACACGGATCCGGGCGGCACTCGCCTGAACCGATCTTATTCGTTTGTTGCTTCTGAACCGAGTTGTCTCATCATCCGGAAGGGGCAGCTGTTTCTGTGGACATGCAAAGGCCAACGATCGAATGCTGAGAGTGTTTCATACGGCTGACTGGCACCTTGGACAGTCGTTGTGTGGGTTCGACCGTGACTACGAACACTCGTGTTTTCTTGACTGGCTGCTCGGTCAGCTGCAGACGCGACAGCCGGACGCTCTTCTGCTGTCCGGTGATGTCTTCGATTCGATCAATCCGTCCGCACTGGCTCAACGGCGGTTCTACAACTTTCTGGCCCAATCCCATTCCGTACTGCCGTCACTCCAGATTGTGATCATTGCGGGAAACCATGATCCGGCCCCTCGGCTGGAAGCCCCGGCGCGTCTGCTCGATTCGCTGAATATGACCGTCGTCGGAACTGTCCGCAGAAACAATGACGAAACACTCGATCTACGTCGATTCCTGGTGCCACTTTGCGATCCCACTGGTGACGTGGCCGCCATTCTGCTGGCCGTACCGTTCCTGCGTCCGGCTGACGTCCCGCTGATGCCGGATGCAAACGATCCGTATCTTGATGGCATCCGTGAACTGTACCGGCAAGCCACCGAGGCCGCAGTCAAAATGCGGACCGATCAGTTTCCTGAAGCCGCTCTGCTTGCCATGGGGCACTGCCATCTTTACGGCGGGTTCGAGTCTCCGGATTCGGAACGCCGTCTGGTTGTGGGTGGCGCGGAAGCCTTGGCCATCGACGTGTTTGATCATGCGATTGCCTGTGTGGCACTCGGACATTTGCATCGCGCGCAGAAGTTTGACAAAGGTCGGGTGCGATACAGCGGCAGCCCAATTCCACTTTCGTTTGCTGAATCCGGTTATCGGCATCAAATCCTGCAACTGACTCTGGAGGGAACTGACTTATCGGCTGTGGAAGAGATCCCTGTGCCGCGAACCATCAGACTGATCAAGATACCTTCCGGCGGGGCAGAACCAATTGACGAACTGCTTCCTCAGCTCCAAACACTGAATCTGGATTCTTCTTTGCCGCCCGATCAGCATCCGTTTCTCGAAGTTCGAGTTCAGGAAGACGGTCCTGATCCCACCCGGCGCACGCGAATTGAACAGGTACTCGAGGGACAACCTGTTCGTCTGACCTCGATTAAACTTGAACGGTCGACCAACACTCACGCTCAGAACGAAGAGGATGAACCGCTGGATGACACGTCACTCCGGGACGTTCAGCCACTGGACGTGTTCGTAAGTGCCTGGCGTGAGAAATATGAAAATGATCCGGATCCAGCGGTGATCGAAGCATTCCGGGAGATTCTGCTTCAGGAGTCTGATTCCTGATGAAAATCCTGCGGATCACCGTCAACAACATCGCTTCCCTGGCAGGCACTCATTCCATCGATTTCACTCGAGAACCATTGCGCTCTGCCGGACTGTTCGGCATCAGCGGAGCAACCGGAGCCGGAAAAAGCAGTTTACTGGATGCGCTGTGTCTTGCTCTGTTTGATGCTACGCCACGTCTGAAACGCATCGGAAAACTCGAGCAGACAATCGACGGTGAGAACCAGAGGAGTGCCGGAACACTGCTGCGGCGGGGCACCTCGAGTGGTTTCGCAGAGGTGGTTTTTGTTGGTGTCGATCTCTGCACCTGGACAGCTCGCTGGAGCGTGCGCCGCAGTCGAAATCAGGTCCATGGCAGGCTGCAGCCTGCAGAAATGACTCTGTTCAGGGGTAACATCATGCCCTGGCAGAATGGCCCAGTGACAGCTGGAGGAAAAAAGACACTCGTTCAAAAAGTTATTGTCGACAAAATAGGGTTGACGTTCGACCAGTTCACCCGAGCTGTCCTGTTGGCACAAAACGAATTTGCTACGTTTCTGAAGGCGGGTGACAGGGAACGGGCTGAGATCCTGCAGGCGCTGACCGGGACCGAGCATTTCGAGCGTATTTCGCGATCCGTCTTTACTCGCTGTACCGAAGAAAAACAGAAGCTGGAAAGTCTGCAGGCCAACCTGGCGGGCACTGCGCCAATGACTGCAGCAGAACGAAAAGTGGCGGAAGCGAAATGTGACGCTGCAGGTGAACTCGTCCAGCAGATCGAAGCAACACAGCGAACGCTCGAGTCACATGCCGCGTGGTTTCAACGACAAAACATCCATCTGAAGGAAATAAATCAGGCGAGTGAACAGCTGCGGCATGCAGAGACCACCCGCGCAGCGGCCACATTGCGCCAACAGGAGCTGGAACAAACCGAGGTTGCCATACGTGAAGCATCAATCCTCTGGAAATCACAGGAAGACGCCACCGTCCGTCACCGGGCAGCAGATGAGGCTGTCAGCCAGGCGACTCAACTGCTGCAAACGCAAACGGAATTACTGAGCCAGGCTGCCAGCCGCCTGAACAGCGCCCGGGAGTACGCCAAGACCGTCGCGTTCGAGCAAACAACAATTCAGCCGATGGTCCTGTCTGCACGTAACCTTGATGCTCAACTGGAGCCTCTGGAGCAACGTGTTGCTCAGACCCAGGAGGCGGTGGATGCTGGTCGCACGGCGCACGAAGCTGCTGTCACCCAGCTGTCCACCGCGATTTCACTGCGAGATTCACTGCTGAAGGCCCGGCAGCTGCTGCTGCATGAACAGAAAACACTGGCTGTATTTGCGCCATTTGTCAGTGACTCCGCAAAATGGCTGCACCTGTTGCGTGAAGCCGTAATTGCTGAAACGGAGGCAGCGGATGCGAGGGCCAAGCTGGAGGATTTGAAACATCGCTGCGTCGAACAGGAACAAATGCTGGAGACAGCTCAAGACTCAGCTGAGACAGCCGAACAGTTGTGGAAGACGGCCAGCCGGCAACTGCAGAATGCGGAATCTACGGAACAGAAATCTGATGTGGGCGGGCTGGTCAAACAACGTCATCAGATCAACGACGAATGCTCGGTCCTGGCGACACTGATTCAGGAGCTTGACCGACAGAGCCAGCAACGTGACCAAGCGGAATCACTGTGGGACGAACTGATGGCGTCCGAAGAGATACAGAAAGCTGAATCAGACACGCTGCAGACGCTGACGGAATGCCGCGCCCCTGACGCTGAACGGGATGTGGTATTGGCCACAAATCAATTAAGACTCATTGAAGCGGCCGTGGACGATCACGCCCGCCGTCTGCGAGCATCACTCCAGGATGACCAGCCGTGTCCGGTATGTGGATCACACGAACATCGGTATCAGCACCAGGCTCCGGATTTGGAAATCGCTGGTCTCCAGGCAGCACGGACGCACATCCGGAATCTACAGCACGTACGTGACACACTGAAAGAAGAGCAGCAGCGGCAGCTCTTGTCCGTAGAGTCCAGGTCGAAGCAGATCAGCCAGCAGACGAAACAGTACTCGCTGCTGACGGCACAGGTGGAGGAAACCCTGTTCAGCAACTCTGAGTCGCCGATTGTCACAACGATCCTCGCGAGGCCTGCAAAACGGAGGCCGGATTCGGCTCAGGAGCAACTGGCGGCTGCTCGAAAACTGAGAGCTCAGCTGGAACTCGAAGAACAGGTCTATCGCCAGGCCGTCGAAAATACGCGATCCCGGCGCAGGCAGGAAGAGGACTCCCGACATCAGTTCGAATCACAGCAGCAGCTGCTGTCGGTTCGTGACCGCGAACTCGCTGTGATCGAAGTGAAGTCTGCGGCTGCAACTAGTTTTTTCAGAAAAACCATTGAACGAAGGAAGAATGCGACTGTTGGCCTGAAAGGCCTCTGGAGCGATCTGCCGGCGGCACAAGACCAGTTTGTGAATGATCCAGTGACTTTCTGTGAGACATTCGACAAATCAACGAGGGATTACCGATGCGTTGCTGATGAACTGGCAGTACAGGCGCAGGCTATCGAATCACAGGATGCGAGAATTGGGCCGCTGGAAGAAGCCGCTCAGCGAGCCGGTCGAGGGCTGGCAGCATGCGAAGCGCACAGCAGGACTGCAATCGATGCTCGAAGCAAATTGCTGCTGCAACGTCAGCAGCTGTTCAACGGTCGATCTGCCGATGACGTTGAGGTTAAGCTCAAAGCGCAGATGAGAGCAGCAGACGAATCTGTCGACCAGTATTCCGTGCTCTATCACCAGGCTGAAATCGAGCGTCGGGCCGCACATCAGCGTCTGGAATCCGGA
This sequence comes from Planctomycetota bacterium, assembly GCA_963581585.1. Taxonomy (GTDB): domain Bacteria; phylum Planctomycetota; class Planctomycetia; order Planctomycetales; family Planctomycetaceae; genus S139-18. Next base: position 11,419 of record CAUZPL010000041.1, on the reverse strand, counting down.
ACAGGTAGTCTGACACAGTCTGTCTCGACGTTGCAAACGGCCGAAGCTCAGCTGTGCACATGGATCAACAGGTTCCGCGTTCGTTTTTCAAAACAGCTGACAGTCGATGAACTCAAAGTTCTGCTGGATCACGACGAAGAATGGATACGGCAAGAGCGGCAGAGCCTGAAACAACTGGACGACAACGTGACCACGGCAGTAGGTGTGCTGACAGTCCTCAGAGAACAACTTCAGGAACATGCAGCACTGAGGCCGATGTCAGATGACGAGTCCGTGGTGCAGGCGGCCCTCGAAGCGGTTGTCAAAGACCTGAAAGAAGCCAAGACATCAGCGACGATCGCTTCCGCACTCATCACCAGTGACGACCAAAGACGTCGGCAAACCAAGGATCTCGCCGAGCAACTCCTGATGCAGGAAAACGTTGCCGACCCCTGGCTGAAACTGAATGATCTGATTGGCTCCAGAGAGGGTGATAGATTTCGCATGATCGCTCAGCGACGTACACTGGACCTGCTGTTGCGCTATACGAACCACCAACTGGGTCAGCTCGCGGGGCGTTATCGCCTCCAGCGTCTGCCCGAATCACTTAATCTTATCGTGATCGACGAACAAATGGGAGATGAGCGGCGATCAGTCCATTCGCTGTCCGGAGGCGAGTCCTTTCTGGTGTCCTTATCTCTGGCCCTTGGATTGGCGTCATTGACGTCCAGTCGAATGAAAATTGAGTCGCTGTTCATTGACGAAGGCTTTGGCAGCCTGGATCCGGAAACGCTCAGTACGGCGATGAACGCTTTGATGCATCTGGAAGCTCAGGGTCGCAAGGTGGGTGTAATTTCGCACGTCGCAGAAATGACCGATGCTATCCCGGTGCAGATCCATGTGGTGAAGAAGCGCGGTGGTGCCTCAAAAATCGTGATTCCGGGCAGCGACGGTGAATTCGGGCGAGGCACGATATCTGCGGAAACTCGCCGGGTGCCTGGCGGTCGTCAGACATCTGACGTGGACTCAATTGCAGAACTCATCCTGGAAATTCTGAATCGCGAGCATCAGGTCGGCAGGAATAAGGTGTCGAATCGGGCGTTACGAACAGAAGTCGGCTGCGGAACCCCTGAGTTTAAGGCGGCTCAGAAGCTGCTGGATGGCCAGGTCAAAGTCGACGGCCGAAGTTTGCGACTCATGTGAGCGGCAATGCTCCGCAAAAATGTCTGGCGTCTTACTCGGCGATACAGGACCCACCGAAGCTGACAGCTTCCCCTTGACTGCGTTCATGCCGGTTGACATCAGTTTTGGCTTCACACGACGGCAGTTTCACACATTTCGTAACAGGCGATGTCTGGCGATTGTCCAGCGATCAGTTTCAACTCCGTCCTCGATGACGATTGCTGATTCGTGCAGGGCCACGGTTGGACAAATGTGAACCGGCAAAGCAATCAGCAGGTCACCGGGCGCATATCTGGAGGCATGTTCGGTGGTCAATGCCAGGTGTTCTTCATTATGGATGACTGCCTGCGCATCCGGCAGATCCGGCAGGATGACACGGCCACCCGCTGGTGGATCAGCGGCAATGGCTTTGTAGCCCAGGTCCAGCGTCAGCTGGCCGGGAACCGCGTTGCTGACCACTCGTGTTGCCACCGCTGCGGCAACTTCAAAGACAAGATCCGGACACTTACGACTATATCCAACATCATGCAGAGTGCACGTACCCGGACTCAGTCGAATTCGTGGATCTTCGAAATTTGCGTACACCGGAAACGATGGCGTGCCTCCACACAGCAGTTCGGGAACGGCAAGGCCCGCAGATTCCAGTCGACTGATCAATGCCGTGACGGGCTGCCACGCATCATGGATCGCCGCTGCTCGTTCGTTAAGGTCACTGTGGTGCTGATGGCCGTCGTAGACGTGCAGACCTGCGGTATGAATCCCTGGCAGCCGGTCGACCAGAGCGTACAGCGACTCTGCTTCCGACGAATCCGGAGTGACACCGGTACGATGCAGCCCGGAGTCGAGGTCAAGGAAAACTCCTACCGAGGATCCGGCAGCCCAGCATTCAGCGGACAGCTGCCGGACTGGTCCCTCTGCGTCAGCCGTGATACTGATTTTGTTCTGCGGATAGGCACGGCAAATGTGCTGTAACTGTGTCAATGTTGGCCCGACAGAATTGCCGGCCAGTACGACATCGACAGCTCCGGCACGGCACAGCATGTCAACTTCCACGACCGTAGACGCTTTGTGCTGAGTGACTCCGGCCTCAATTAACCGCTGCGCGACTTCAATCATCTTGTGTGTCTTGCAGTGAGGCCGCAGTCGACCTGCGTCTCCCGCGATTCGAACCATTTGCGCAATATTGGCCTCGACACGTTCTGGCCATACAAGCAATGAAGGCGTGATCAAATCCCGTACCGCATCAGTTTCCAGAATCGGTATTCGCAATGACACCACCAGCAACCCCTCCAGAGAGGCACTCCGGTCGCCTGCGGCATCAGGAGTGCTCTTGATAGACTAACTCGACATTCGCACGGGGCCGGACTACTTAACGCTGCCCAGAGGAGACAGCATGACAGACATCATGCGGCCGCTTTCCATACGGGGCGACTGTTCCACACTGGCGATGTCTTCCAGCGACTTGACAATCTCTTCCAGCATTTCACGTCCACGATCATGGTGTGCATTTTCGCGCCCGCGAAACATGACATTTATCTTCACCTTGTCACGGCGCGACAGAAACTCACGAGCCTTGTTGACCTTGACATCAATGTCGTGCTGACCGGTCTTGGCTCGAAGTCGAAGTTGCTTGAGCTGTGTTTTGTGTTGTTTACTTCCACCCGTTTTTTTTTGCCGTTCATACAGCACCTTACCGTAGTTCATAACACGGCAGACCGGCGGGCGGGCTTCCGGACTGACTTCAACCAGGTCGAGACCCTGATCCTGAGCAAGTCTCAAAGCCGTGTCTGTTTCCATTTCTCCCAGCATCTCTCCATCGGCATTGACAACCCGGATCGGCGAAATGCGAATTCGATCATTCATTCTTGGTACATCACGTTGTGGAACCGGGCTTGGACGAAAACGTTTAATGGTTACCTCCTGAAATTATCCTAAAAAATTCAACCAGTTGGCTCGAAGCACTCCTGGCCTCGAGTGAACGTCAACCAAACTGACCCGAAACGGCCGGGCGAAATTTACACCGTCGTCTGGAAATGTATTCCGTTAACGATACAACGACACTGGCATTTGTCAGAGTCAGACAAATATTAAAGAAAAGTCAATTCCCGATCAAAGTCCTTCGCTGCAGGTTTCGCCTGTGTTCCTCAGAATTCCCTCAAGTCACTGGCCGAATTCAACCCGTTATGGGTAGGTTGAGCTCTGCCGACCGTCCATCGCGACGCCGCAGACGCGAAACCCACGTTCACGGCCGGTTCGAAAGAACTCCCTGAATTACTGGTTAAATCCTGTTAAGTCACTCACCTCAACGTAGTCGTCCGGCCAATCCTGCATGATCACCGCTTTTGAATCCGATGCTGTGCGGTCCCTGCTGACCAAACTGACTGAGACGCCATGTCCGGATCGAACAGACCAGTGGCCCGGCGACCGGCTGGCCGCACTCGAGGCGGCCGGTGTTATGAAATGGAATCTGCCCGCTGAGTTTGGCGGGCTGGATCTCGGCGATGTGGCGATGCTGGAAGGATATCGTTTGCTGTCCTCGGCCTGCCTCGTGACCACATTTATTCTCACCCAGCGAAATGGAGCCTGCCAGAGAATTATGACGTCGGAAAATCTGTCGGTCCGTAAACGTCTGCTGCCGAAGCTGGCGGAAGGACGATTATTTGCCACCGTGGGGATCTCTCATCTGACGACCTCCGGACAGCACCTGAAAGCTCCTGCCGTTCGAGCGGAGACTCAGGCTGGTGGGTTTCGTTTGTCCGGATTTGTTCCCTGGGCGACAGGCGCGACACAGGCGGAGATTTTGATCACTGGAGGAGAACTCGATGATGGACGTCAACTGTTGGCTGCAATCCCGACGGATCGTAAGGGGATGCAGGTGAACGCAGCTGTTGAACTGATGGCGTTCAATTCCTCACAAACCGGGTCTGTTCAATTGACAGATGTGGAGGTGCGGAACGAAGAAGTTCTGCACGGCCCGGTCGCAGCGGTGATGAAGCAGGGCAGTGGCGGTGGAGCCGGCTCTCTGGGAACGTCGGCGCTGGCAGTGGGAGCCACACAGGGTATGTTGCGATACCTGGGTGACGAGATGCGGCGCCGCTCGGATCTCTGCGAATTCGTCGAGCATTTGTCTCATTCAGCGTCCGTTCTGGCCGATCAAATCAAGCAGGCAGCCGCAGGCAATCATCCAGAAGAAATCGTCGCGGCAGACATGATACGACGTCAGGCCAATTCACTCGTGTTGCGTACTGCACAAACCTGGCTGGCCGCGACCAAAGGAGCAGGTTATGTTGCCGGACATCGTGCGGAGCGGGCAGTACGAGAAAGCATGTTTTTTTTGGTGTGGAGTTGCCCGCAGCCGGTACTGTCTGCCAATCTTCGCGAACTTGCCTGTGCAAGCAGCTCGGAGGATTTTTGACAGCAGCCTGCGTTTCACAGTTCACACCGGACACCTCTCATCATACTCGTTTAAATCAGAGTACAGGTCCGCCCGCAACCTGGCTGACTCAGCAACTGGACGTTCCAATAGGTGACAACCTCTCTAAATCGTGCAAGAATCTTCGGTGTTAGTTGAATTATTTGGAGAATCCTGAGTAATACTGCCAACGGTTTCCGGGATGGGCTCCGGAAGCGGTCGTTCCAGCAGATCGGCAAGCTTGCCACGGCGGCGTTGTCCTTCCTTAACTGCGCCGTCCAGAAGCCCGACTCGGGACCCGCAAAATGTTCATCATGATCTTTCAGTCGTGATTTGTTTTCTGAGTGTCTGGATGACGTCCGCCAGGTTCTCGCCCTTGGATCAGGAGTGTCACACGATAGCACCAATCGGCCACCTCCGCCGTCAGACTCCACGGTCCGCGTTCACTTTGATTGAGTTACTGGTTGTGATTTCCATCATCGCGGTGCTGATGGCCCTGCTGCTTCCCGCGATTCAGAATGCTCGTGCATCTTCACGGTGCATACAGTGTCTGAATCATATGCGGCAGGTCGGTATCGCCCTGCATGCCTTTGCGGCAAAAAACTCGAAGCATCAGTTCCCTCCCTACGGAACGTGGGGCGACTTCAAGAATGGTGCCGGCGTCTGGCAGCCCGGTGGTTATTTTGGGCGCCAGCTCAGAAACTGGGTGGTGGATATTCTGGGAGAGCTGGACCGCCAGGACATTTTTGACCGCTGGGATCAAACCAGAGAGCATGACTCCACATTTAACGGTCCGGATGGACTCTCCAACCGTGATCTGATTCAACAATATGTGTTGAATGTGCTGACGTGCCCCGATGACGACACCGCTCAAAGTATTCCAGGAACCCTGAGTTACGTCGTGAACACCGGCTATGCGAACATCGATGGTTCACTCAGCACCAGCAGTGGCTGGGGTTCGACCAACTACCACAACTTCAACGATCCGGATCTCGATCTGAATGTTAACGGCTCTGTGAATGACACCGAGGACCAGGATATTTTTCGTCGGAGTGGTGTAATGTGGCGCATGGTGCTGGATCGCAATGGTGATGGAAACCCATCCAAGTCTTGCCCCAACGGAAGCCACGGTCCCGACACGATTTACGACGGTCTCAGTAATACCATCATGGTGACGGAGAATCTGAATGCCGGCGAAAAACAGCTGTGGGGAGATCCTGACCCTAGAAACTGTGGATTCGTTTTTCCCCTGGATCCGGATACTTCCAACTGGGATTCTTCCACCTATTTCCCTTCGGCTCCCCTTGATCCAGCTCATCCCTACGGCATTATTAATGGAGCGCGCAGCGGACCGGAAGGCGAACGACCGTTTCCGAATGCCAATCACTACGGCAGTGTTAATATGGTGTTCTGCGACGGTGCCACCCGGACGATTTCAGAGGTCATTGACCTAAACGTTTATGCCCGGTTGGTCACACCGGAAGGTGACAAGGCTTCCGGATCAGCAGGAGCCCAGGCACCTGTCAGCGGCGAAAATTTCTAGTTGCTGGTCCCGGACTTTCGGAACGGGACGTCAGAGACGTTGAGGACTCATCGAATCACGGGCAGCATCATGGTCTCCCCTGTACTTCGTAGTACGATCTACTACCGCAGCGTCAACATCATCGCAGTACTGGCCGTGGCAATTTCCACGGCCGTCATCGGCGGCGCGATGATCGTGGGCGATTCGGTGCGGTTCAGTTTGCGCCAAATGACCCGACAACGTCTCGGTGACGTCACTCATGTGGTCCATGGCCGGTTCGTTCGTGAACAGCTGGCGGCGGAAGTGGCTGCATATTCCGGCGCGCGAGTTGCTCCTGCCGTCCTGGTGACTGCTGGAATTGAACTTCAGCACAAAGAAACGATTCGGCGCGCCGGTTCCGTCGCGATCACGGCGGTTGGTGAGCTGGGTTGGGAATTCTTCGATACCACCGAGGTACATCTTCCTCAGGATGATGTGATTGTGTTGGGCCATCGCACCGCCGGTGAACTTTCGGCGAGTGTCGGGGATACAGTGTCTGTCTGGGTGGAGTTACCGACCTCGATTCCGCGCGACAGCCTGCTGGGTGAACGCGAAGATGTCTCAGCCGAGATTCAGTTTACCGTCAAAGGAATTCTGCCCGAGACATCCGGCGCTTCCCGTTTTGCGCTGAACCCTGGGCAACAACTCCCCCTCAATGCATTCGTTTCGTTGCAACAACTGCAGCAAAGACTGGGTATCCAGGCCGTCAAACAGGACCGGAGAAATCCCGTCGCCAAGCCAGCGATGATCAACACTCTTCTGATTGACGCGGCTGCTGTTGATACTGACCCCGCAGAACGACTCAACGATGCAGTGAGCGAAAGTCTGACGTTTGCAGATTTGGCGCTTCGTTTGCGCGTTGATGTGGAGCATGGTTACCTGTCAGCTGAGACAGACAGAATGATTCTGGAACGGGCGCTCACTGACAGCATCGCTTTGACAGCCGATCAATTGGGTCTGAGAACGGCCCCAACACTGGTCTATCTGATCAACGAATTCGCTGCCGCAGATCGGAATGATCCGAACGAACGATATTCAATGTATTCAATTGTCGCCGGCCTGCCACTGGGTTTAAGTGCACCGCTGGGGCCGTTTGCTTCCGGAGATCTGGAGAAAGATGAAATCATCCTCTCGAAATGGCTGAAGGAAGATCTGGACGTCGACGTCGGAGACCAAATCACGGCACGCTGGCACGAAGTGGGCAGCCATGGGGAGCTGCCCGAAATCACGCGAACATTCAAGGTTGTTCACGTACTGCCTGCTGACAATCCCGTCAGTGTGGATCAGGGCCTGACTCCCAGTATTCCCGGTGTCACAGATGTGGATTCGTTCAGTGACTGGAATCAGCCATTCGAAATGGAGAATGGTCGCATCACCAGTCGTGACGACGATTACTGGACCAGACACCGGGCAACTCCCAAAGCGTACGTTTCACTCGCCACCGCCCGGGAACTTTGGCGAAGCCGCTACGGGGAGGCAACTTCGATGCGCATTGCCGCGGACGTTCATCCGTTGTCCGAAGACCGATTACAGGTAATTGCCGAGCAGCTTTCGGATCGAATACCACGTCAATGTGATTTATCGGCACTCGGTCTGCTTGCTATGCCTGTACTCGAATCGGGACTTCAGGCAGCTGCTGGTGCCAACGATTTTACTCAACTCTTCGTGGGGTTCAGTTTCTTCCTGATTCTGTCGGCCATCATCCTGACGTCACTGATATTCCGACTTGGCATTCAGCAGCGTACCAGTCAGGCCGGTGTGCTCAGTGCCGTTGGACTGACGCCGAATCGTGTGCGGTGGTTCTTTTTGGGTGAAGGACTGCTGGTTGTTATGGCGGGTATCATTTTGGGAGCAGTACTGGCCGTGGGCTTCGCGCAACTCATGGTGTATGGACTCACCACGTGGTGGGTGGGAGCAATTGGCACTCAGTTTCTGCTGCTTGATATCAAACCGATGCGGCTGCTGACCGCGGCCGTCATTTCGCTCGGACTGGCCGCTGGTGTCATCTGGACAGCCGTTGCAGGTTTGCGACATTCTTCTATTCGACATCTTCTGGCAGGATGGAACATGCGACGACCGGCCAGCCTCGTGCGATCGGACAAAGTCAATCTTTTCACATCCGGCTGTCTGCTGAGTGCCATACTGTTACCAGCCGCAGCTGTGGCCGGGCTGCTGCCCGGCGGTGAAATATTCAGCGGACTCACCTGGAACATGGTGGCATTTTTCCTGGGCGGCGCAGGAGGTCTGACGGGGGGATTGCTCGTTCTCCGGCAGCGACTGCAAACCAGTGCGTTTGATGACGATGAACGAATAATTCGGCGTCTGTTCGGATTTGCGATGGCCAATGCCGCTCGCAACCCGTGGCGCAGTCTGATGACCACGGCCCTCATCGCCAGTGCCACCTTCCTGATTGTCGCCGTGGCTGCAGGACGTCGTAATCCGCTGTCGGAAACTCCGGACATCGCATCCGGCAACGGCGGTTTCCGACTGATTGCCGAATCATCTCAGCCAATCCTGAGGAACATCAATTCAACAGCGGGCCGCAGCGCACTCAATCTTGAAGATGCGTATCTGGCCGCGGGTCTTGACGACAGCACCACTGTCTATTCTTTCGCAGTTCGACCTGGAGAAGATGCCAGTTGCATGAATCTGTATCAAACTCGTCTCCCGACACTACTCGGAGCATCTGATGAATTCATTAAACGGGGCGGGTTTCGGTTTGCCGACACCCCAGGTCGAACCCCATGGACGTTGTTGAGCAAAGCACTGGAGCCGGCAGATGATATTCCGAGGTATCCAGTTATCGGCGACATGAACACGCTCATGTACAGCCTCAAAAAGGGCATCGGTGACGTGATTCCATTCCCGGACGAACAGAATCCCACAGCGGAATTACAAATCGTGGGCATGCTCGACGGCAGCCTGTTTCAGGGTGTACTCGTGACGAGCCGAACCGGACTGCAGGAACTGGATCCGGATGTAACCGGATTTCAGTATTTTCTCGCGGAAGCTGAAACCGCCGAACAGGCTGTTGTACTCGCCACTGTGCTGGAGAGCGAACTTAATTCGTGGGGCATGGATACCGAACCGGTTGGTGAGCGGCTGGGCGGGTTCCTTGCGGTGCAGAATACGTACCTGTCGACATTCCAGCTGCTGGGTGGCCTGGGCCTGCTGGTGGGAGTATTTGGACTGGCGGTGGTCATGGTAAGAAATGTTGTCGAACGTCGACATGAGATTGCGATGCTGCGTGCGATTGGCTTTACCGGATCCCGCATCCGTCACCTGATTCTCGCCGAAAACTGCGTACTGCTTTTCTGGGGGATTTTACTGGGTACCATATCAGCTCTGCTGGCGATGTTACCGCATCTGCTCAGTACAGGAGCAGACCTGCCGTGGCGATCACTGGGAATTACTCTGGCAACCGTGGCTCTGACCGGCATGCTGGCGTCGGTCGTGGCCGTACGCCGGGCTCAGCAGATGTCCATTCGTGACAACCTGAGTGTTGAAAACTAGCTGGTACTGTGGTGCTGGATATTTGTCCTGCGCACTGAACTGACGGTTGTTTTCAGCCGCGGCCGACAAGGGGCATGTTCGTGGCCATCACAGTCATGAACTGCACGTTGGCCTCCAGCGGTAACCCGGCCATATACACTACCGCCTGAGCCACGTGTTCCACGTCCATCCGAGGTTCGACCATGGTCGTTCCGCTGGCCTGAATCACCCCGTCATTCATACGCTCGGTCATGTCCGTTGCTGCATTGCCGATGTCAATCTGACCACAGGCAATGTTGTACGCCCGGCCGTCCAGCGACGTGGATTTTGTCAGCCCCGTAACCGCATGTTTGGTCGCAGTATACGGAGCGGACAACGGCCGAGGGGCGGTCGCAGAAATCGATCCATTATTAATGATGCGTCCGCCCTGCGGTTTCTGTTTCTTCATCACCCTGAAGGCCTGTTGCGTGCAAAGAAACATGCCGGTCAGATTGACGTCCACAACCTGTCGCCACTTTTCAACGGTGAGGTCTTCAAGCGGGATGGCGGGCGCTCCGACGCCGGCGTTGTTGAACACCACATCAACCCGGCCGAATTCGTCACACGTGCGTCCAAACAGCTGTTGGACGGACTTCTCACAGGTCACATCCGTTGGGACCACCAGCGTTCGAGCTGTTCCCGACAGGTCAGATGTACCCTGCAGTCGATCTTCCCGGCGCCCGGCCAATGCGACGGTACATCCTGCCCGACACAATGCCAGCGCCGCACTGCGGCCAATACCACTTCCCGCGCCGGTGACGATGACGACTTTTGGCTCATTCATACTACGCGGCCCTCTTCACGAATCGACTGGATCCACCAGTAATCATGTCAGCGACAGTTTCGTCGCCACGAACCAGACGGTCACTCAATGTATCCAGTCGCTCCATTTCATCCTGTACCCGAGCCGTCATTTCGGCCACTTGTTCGCGACTGAGGTCGGAGGGGACTTCGATCGGCACACTGGTGATCGCCACGAGTTTGGAGAATGGTTTGGGAATCATGATGTCGGACCAGCGACCCGGGATCTTCCAGCAGCGTGTCGCCTTAACCGTGACAGCTACAATCGGACGCCCCGTGCGTGCTGCAATCCAGGTAATTCCATCCTTCATTTCATGACGTGGACCGCGCGGACCATCGGGAGTAATACAGATGTGATGATCGGGCATTTTCAGTAACTGTCTGGTCGCTTGAGCCCCACCGCGACTGGCCGATCCGCGAATCGGGCGAATGCCAAGAATATCGATGAGGTCGCTGAGGTAAGTTCCGTCCTGGTGGCGACTGACAAGAGTCGCAAGCGAATGAGCTTTGTGACAGAACAGTGCGGCAAGAATGATGTCATGCCAGAGGCAGAAACAGTAACGTGTCTGCCCGATCGGAGGCACATTGGTCATTGCACCTTCCTGGGCCACGCGAATGTCAGTACGCACCGTCAGAAAGAGTGTTCGGAGCAGCAGCACGGCGCCCCACACGACAGTCTTCTGGAGGAATCGGTGACGGATCTTCACGTTCGACGTCCATGCCGGCTGGAAAGGTCCACAAGTTGGTGCGCGGGATTCTAAGGAAGCGACCAGATCGAGGAAATCCCAGTTCCCTGTCCCGGGACCCGTGCTGAACTGGCACGACGGCGGAAAACAATCCATCTTGCCGATCATCCATGTGGTGCGCCAAGTGTCGTTTGAGCGCCTCCGGCAACCATTGGTCGTCCCGATGGAGGACGAAGCCGGGCATGTGCCTTCCGGTGAACCGTGTCG
>CAUZPL010000040.1:0-57414 GCA_963581585.1 Planctomycetota bacterium | reverse complement strand
TGGTACCTCAGCTCAGCCGCCTGAGGTGCCACCTGCTGTACTCGGCGACTCATTTCACGAAATGCCGCGGGGTTGGACGAAACGAGGATCACGCCGAACTGATCAAGATCATTCATCACCACGGCCAATCCGCCGGGTTGGGGTGTTCGACGCTGGCCAATCACGCCGGTTGCCGTGATCTGTGCTGCCGAAGAGGTTTCACGTGCTGTGGCAATCAGTCGAGCCTCTCGTGCATACAGATGGCCTGGAACAAACTGAGAGGAATCATCCCACAACGCAACGATGATCAGTGATCCCTTCCGGCCGGTGATCACCGCAGCGTCGGGGACTCGAGGAATGTCGGATTCTTCCGGGTTCAGTGAAACCGGAGACGCTCCGACGGCCGCCTGCAGTCCTTTTCGGTTTTGTGGAGGAGTATTTCGTGGGTCGTTTCGACCGTGGTCAACGGCGATGTACGACTGCGCCTGTCCGGTCACCAGCCACGGCTCCAGCAGACTGATATGCAGTGATGTCAGGGCTACTGTCAGTCCGGTCTCTGATTCCTGCAGCCGCCCGCCACCAAAAGGGCTGGTCTTCCAGAACGCGATCGCGCGGACGCCCGCTGATAACGCAGCAATCACTTGCATGGTGATTTGTTCCGGTTCCACGACCAGTGGTGGCAGGCCGGCCGATGCACGCCATTCAGTCATCGCTGTTGGTGACTCCGTCTGAATCCATGTCCAGGGCAGAGTCATCTGTGACGCCCGGCGCATCGTATGCAGAATACGGTTACGGAATCCGCCAAATGTTAGACAGCGGTGCACTGCGGGAAGCCCGATGCCAACCATATCGATTTGTCGAGATGCAAGGCCAGCTGAGCCGATCACGTCCGCCATGATGGGACGACGCAGGATGCGGTCTGAACTGCGAACTAGCCTCGCCCACGCCAGCAGGTGCGGCAGCTGCTGCGGTGTGACCCGAGTGCCAAGATAAATCAGATCGACCATCTCCATCTGTTGTTCCAATGGCAACAGACCATTGAGTGGTCGACGAAAGTCAGTCGGATCGAATGTCGGATGTGGAGGTGTTGCTGCAATCATTATGCCAGCTGCGGACAGCTCCCGCAGTCGCTCTCGCGACTTGTAGTCCTGAGTCCAAAGTGTATTTATTCCCAGCTCGTGAAGCTGTTGTGGCGATTCACCGTGGTCCGGCATCATCCTCAGGAATCCGGGATTTTTATCTAGAAAGACCTGGTTGCGTTCCACACGAACTCGACTGATTGTCTGTTGAGTCGTGAGTTCGGCCGGAATCCCGTCGTCCGGCTCCTCAGACCGGGACCGACGAACGATCGGTCCGTACGTGACGGGTTCCGCATCGATCACGCATTTGCCGCTGCTGAATTCTGCAAGCAGACCGCAGCGGTCGATGTACAGACCTTCAGTATCAATGCGTGTTGGTGCCAGCTCAGAACGAACCAGCACAAGCTGGGCTTCGATGTCCAACGGCGTCAGGCTGACCTGCAGCGGCTGCCAAACGGACGTTTCCGTCGAACGCTTTCCAAACAGCCAGGTGGTGAGTGGCCGATTGGATCCCGGATCAGTCTGATTGGGAAGAACGAGCCGGACACCCAAACGAATTCCGGCATGCGTTGAATTGACACGTGTCTGTGCTGTGAATTCTTCGACAGGTTCGAGAGCCGGGAGCTTCGCTTCGATACGGCATTTCTGGAAATCACCAGCGCACCGGAACCGAAACCGCTGAAACGGTTGTTCCTGTTCCTCCAGCTGCTCGACTCCGTCAAACTGCAGCTGATCATCGACTGTTGGCGGACTCAGCCATTCTGCGTTGGCGTCTCCGCCCCGGACGACAATCCGACTAAAGAACATCACCATAAAGAACAGGAACAGACCAAGTGACTTCGCTTCACGATATTTCAACCACAGGTATCGACTTAATGACATCCGTGTCAGTCGCAGTTAGAGGCTGGTTTCGACCACGATTCCTGGACGCACGGCATCGTGCCGTGTCCGGAAACCAAATGTGAGCCTAGTGAATTCACGAAGTTTTTCCGAGCCCAGTCCTGGTCCGTTATCCGAATGTGCTGCCGAGCACAGCTGTCAACCATACGTTTTTCTACGAATTCCGGGCGGAGTCTCCAGCATGCTGTGCAGATTGTTCTGTTTGCTCCACGGTCCGGTGCTCCTGATCCGCCATCTTACAGACCAGAAAGTGATTGAGAGTCGTTCCGCAGAGCTGCAGAATATGGGAGTCCCTGGTGACAGCTGTTGTTGCTGCCGGGAAACTTGCGGGCGGGATCGGATAGAGAAATGAGATACCAGCCATGATGAACCAGAAGCGAATCCATGATTCTAACGTGGATCAACTACCATCGGAGCTAATTGACCTGGGGCGCCTGATCGGTGAAATTGAGCCGAATGGTCGTCACGAAATCGACATTGCGTTTGAACGCGTAACAGAATCGGTACGACGCCGACGTCGAATCCTGAATCTGGTACAGGAGGCTTTGGCACAACTCCGGCTGGACGTGAAATACCTGATGTTCGATCTCGAATTCACACGCAAAGAACGTGACGAACTTCAGGCACAGATGGAAGAAGAAGATCCTGGATTCTGACTTGAGTTTCCGGAGTTCACGTCCCAGATCATGTCTTAGCCGCGGGCTTGGATCGTCGCCATAGCCGACTGTACCATCTGACGTGATTCAGCCGTGCGACGAATTGCGTTGCAGAACGACGGAGCATCCGGTATGCCGCGCAGGCGCTCTATGATTTCACCCGAGCTGCTTCGCAGTAAGATGTCGCCCGCTTTGAAGAATTTCTGACCCAGAGCCTGCGCGACTTCAACCTTCTCGACCTGTGAAAGTTCCACCCTTGAGACGCGACGCCCTGAACGGACGGCCCAGATCTGGACAGAGCGATTGGTGAGTACAAAATACTCGCCCACTACTCTTTGCAGAAAGTAAAGACCAACGGCTACAGGTGCGGTTGGCAGAACGAACAGCAGGTGAGAGATTGTCAACCCACAAATCCGGACAGGGATGCAATCGTAGAGCCTGCCTAATGCCTGCCCCAGCATTCCCGCGGCTATCGACGGATGTTCCGTCATCACGACAGATTCAGTACGCGAACTGACGCCGGCAATGGGCTGAACTGACATGGGAAATTGAGCCGAATGGGTTGAGGTCATGGATGGGAACGCAAACGTGCAGAAAAATATCCGGCAGAACGTTCGATTGCTACTCATTGTGCAAACCGACGACCTGATTCGCCGATACGAGAACTCCGCACTGTACCGCCAGGACCACTTCCTGTTGCTCAGTTTGAGTCAACTTTGCTCATCGCTATCGCGGCGCTGATTCGTGGCCTTTGGCGCCGGAGACTTTTCCCGGACAGCTTTTTTGAACTTCTCCGGGTAAAGTTTTTCAATATCGTCATGTGGATCCGCGAGTGGCAAAACACCCTTCATGACCATCGTGACCGGCTTTTCACACTGGTCATCATTGCAGGCCTGGTAGCGAATATGAAACTCCAGCTTTGCCACGTTGGTGGATTCCTGAGCGTCAGTCTCCAGCAGGCAATAGATCATGACTTTGCCGTCGTAGACATGATACGGCTCCGACTCCTGCTGGATGGTATGCAGCTTGTGTTTGGGATAGGCAATCCTCGTCATCCGGACGTTCACTTTTGGTTTGGTTTTGAGATTAATTTCGGTGGGGATCAGGAAGTTTGAGTGAGGTCGGTTGGCGTTGATGTGCCAGCCCTCCTGTACCCTGAGTTCAATGGCCACGGGACACTTTTTTCCTCGTGGCAGTTTGTTGTACCTTGGAAATACGTGTGCTGTGACCCGTTTTTTTGCGTTATTCTTTTGAACGGGATCAGGAGTGAGGACCGGTCGAAAGACAGTCCGGGTTTTGATCGCTGTCTCCTCGTCAGCCGCAGGGCTCTCCGGCGACGACTGACTCTCCTGATCTGGTGTTGAACCGGAAGAGCGTTTGCCGTCGAGCGTTGTGGATGTTGACGAAGAATATTTTTCGGAGGCGACCAGCCATTCATGTACCGCCAGAGCGAGCCCGCTGCTGGACGCCGGTGACTTCTGAATCACCGGCAGAAACCTCAACAGCGTCTGACGTGCTGTCTCTGATAAATCATCAGACTGCCCAGACAGCCGTATCAGATTGCGAATCGCGACACTGTTACCGGACGGGAAGACAGAATCAAATGGAGAACTCGTGCGTGCGATTAATTGTTCGTGATCGTGGGCCGTGAAATAAAAGACATGTTGTTCATCATCGTAAAAGCGGCTCAGCTGTCGTTCATTCAGTTCCTGCGCCAGCTGCATCCACTCATCATCACCAGTCGCATCATGCAGCGCAATCAAAGCGGACACCAGAAACGCATAGTCATCCAGATAAGCTGCATGGGTCGCTTCACCACTTCTCCATGACCGAAGCAGATCTCCGTCTTCGTTGCGCAGGTTCTTCAGCAGAAACCGGGCTGCCCTCTTTGCCGCAGCAATGTCAGTGGCACGATTCAGATGCAGGCCGCTGATCGCCAGTGCACGGATCATCATTGCGTTCCATGCTGTCAGGACTTTGTCATCCAGAAAGGGGCGCTCCCGTTTGTTACGGGCATCAAGCAATGTTTGTCGACTGGCGGCCAGTCGTGATAAGAATTGGGATACCGGGGTGTTCTGATTACGACTGAGCTCTGCCACCGTTTTGGGCAAATGCAGAATGTGCCCGTGTTCGAATGGATTGGAGTTGCCGACTCCATAGGCTGACTTGAACAGTTTCGCATCGTCGCTTGAAAGCAGTTGATCAATCTCTGATTCGTGCCAAACGTAGTATTCTCCTTCGATCGCATTAGTTTCTGCGTCGAGTGCAGAACAAAACGCTCCCTGCGGCGTGGTAAACTCTTTCCGCACGAAGTCTGCAATCTCGACTGCCACTTCTTCAAACAGTGGTTCACCGGTGAGCTGACTGGCAATGGTATAACCTTCCAGCAGCTGGGCCTGATCGTACAGCATCTTCTCAAAATGGGGCACGCGCCAGCGGCGGTCGGTGCTGTAGCGATGGAACCCACCCGCCAAATGATCACGGATCCCACCCTGAGCCATGCGCGTAAACGAATGGTGTACCATCTTCTGCAATTGGTCGAGTGGCTTAGCCACAGTGTTCGCTGGTGATTTTGATTCTTCAATCACAGACATCAATAGTAACAACCTTGGTATATTCGGAAATCGCGGGCCCTGCTGGTTGCCTTCAGTGAGATCGACACCACCCCATTCTGAGTCATACAGTGATTCCACCGCTGACACGGCCGTTTGTACAACAGACGAATCAATGTCTGATGCCTGAGCTGCTGCAGGCACTGACAGCCGTCGAACTTCTTTGGAAATCAACTGTGAGCTGCGCTCAACATCTCCGCGACGCTCCGACCATGCGCTGAAAATACGCCGGGCGATTGTGAGGAATCCACGACGACCACCGGGGAGATCTTCCGGTGGCAGATAGGTCGCTCCGGCGATTGGATTTCCGGCCGGGGTGAGAAAGAGTGAAAGTGGCCAGCCACCTCTGCCACGGCCTCCACTGAGCTGCTGATAGACCAGCAAACTCGTCATGTAGATATCATCCACGTCCGGTCGTTCTTCACGATCCACCTTGATGCAGATAAATTTCTCATTCAGAAACTTGGCGATTTCCTTGTTGCTGAAGACTTTGCGTTCCATCACATGGCACCAGTAACAACTGCTGTACCCCACGGACAAAAAAATGGGCTTGTCTTCGGCTCTTGCCTTTTCCAGGGCCTCCGGTCCCCAGGGATACCAGTCAACCGGATTGTGAGCATGCAGCAAGAGGTATGGACTGTTTTCATGTGCCAGTCGATTCTGCACCCCTGATCGCTGATCGGCTGCAGTGACCGAACCGGCGCCGACTGTCGCACCCAACAAGCTGATCGTGCACACTAGCAGCGCCGTATTTTGTATTTTTTTCATTGAATGTCTCATCGAATGAGAAGAAAGACAAAGCAGGAAGATATCGGGAAAATGACAATTGGTATGCTGACAGCAGGAATTAAGGACACAGGCAAAAACTCGACATCGCACAGGACACCGCGATCCACCGGGCAATGCTGATGCCAAATCGGTATTTTCCTGCAAAGACTGCGCAGCGACAAGGATCAGTACCTCATTTGCTGGATGGAACAGCATCTGTCGTGCCAAAACTGCCTGTTTGTCCACAGTCCTGCCGACGGGTTACTTGCCGGTGACCTCATTTGCCGTCAGGGCGGATTCCTGCCGACTGAATAGCTTCAATCTGCAGCATTGTTAACGCCGATGGAAGTGAGAGGGTTTGGGACGTTTGAGTCCACCGATGGGGCAGACATTCTCGCCAGTCACCGGCCACGGCGACCCCGGTGCAGATTCCCAGGTACGTTCTATTGGTGCACCGATGGCACGGTGAACTGGCGATGGAATCGTCTTATGGTATCACCATTTCTGCAGTCACTGCCGGATGGCTTCCGAATCGACCCGCAGTTTGGAGCGGTTTACGGCGTAACTCCACAATCCGCCGATGACCTTACAGTCATTCGGGGAATTGAGACCCGAGAAGCCGCTGGCCTGAATCGCTTGGGCATTTACTTCTGTGGGCAACTTGCGAGCTGGACAGATTCCGACGTCGTGTCCGTCGCCGACGCGCTCGGCATGTCAGCCTCAAGCATCATCCGCAATTGCTGGATTGGGCAGGCGCGTGATGTGGTGAATTCTGCGATCTCTGGGACGTCTGGTGTGCCGTCGGTCGGATTCGCTCCACACGAATCGACACCGGCGCTTCCAGCCTCCGTATCTCGTACCATTGTTGTGATGATGTGCGCACTGTTGAGCGGCTGGTTGTTTGTATCATGGCTCAACCACAGTCACGTGCCCATGATTGGGGTTCTCGCGGCAGAGATTACGTCCTTGCGAGTTCCTGCTGATTCTTGCCTGACGGCGACCTACGTAACGGCGGGTGACGAAGTGTTTACCGGTGAAGCTCTGTTGACTTTGGAGAAGTCCGAGCACTTGGAACACATCCTCCGTCAGTCCCGGCGTGTAAAGCAGCTGGCCGAAGATTTGCATAAGGCTGAAGCGCAGGCAGCGCTCGAATTGCACTGGCGAAGTCAACATCTGCATGAGGAATTGCTGGACGCAAGACGTCGAGCTCATTTTTTGCAGACACTGGGTCCACCAAACGAAGACGAGCTGCCAGAGGTCACGTCAGCAGATTACCCATTGCCCTCAGGACAATTCCAGACGGTTTTCATTCGGCCTGATAAACTATCGTTTCGCAAGAACCGTGTGAATGGCCTCATCTTTATGAACGGTACTTCCGGCAGCATGACGCTGGATGCACTGTCAGCGCAGTCCTCCCGGATGATCCCAATCACGCTGCCGGAATCGAATCTGATTATCGATCTGCAAGGAGAATTATTGCAGCTGGAAAGGCAAAATATCAAAGTACGTATGCAGCGCCTGGAACAGCTGCGTTTCCGCCTGCCTGCCCAGGTCAGGCGAGCTGCCGGTGTTGAAATCCTCCGCTCTGAACACAGCGTTGCTCAGAGTCGACTGGTGCACATGGAAAGCCTCAGCCGCGAGACGGCTGTGCTTTGCCCAGGTTACGGGATCGTCAGTCAGGTGCGATATCGGGCAGGTGATCGTATGCCACGTGACGAAGTCATGTTGAAAATCATGCACCCGGACCGTCGCTACGTCGTTGTCCACGCGCCGACCGAACAGATCGGAAAACTGGAGCCGGGCAGTCGTCTGGCAATTTTTTTTCCCGGACACGATAAATGTCAGGGAGTTGTGGCCAACCTGCCGCTGATCGCAGACACACAACTGGCCAGCGGAGAAAACATGGCTTCGTTCCGAATTGAGTCTTTCGGTCGACCATGGCCTGAACTTCCCATCGGCCGCAGAGTTGAGGTTCTGCCTCAGTAGACCGGTGAATCAGCGTTCCACATCGCTGTTCAGCTGATACAGTGGCAGCAGACGGTAATAGACTTCAAGTGTCAGTGTTGCCAAAGCGGTTGAGTACAATCGGCCACCGTACCGGCCCCAAGGTCCATCGGGGTCCCAGCTGCCGGCATTCTCCCCGTCCGAAACCTGCAGACTGATCAAGGTGTCGCGAACCGCTGCATTCCATTGCTCCCAGGGATTTCCACCATACTGATGCATCGCCAGTGTGCCATAGTACCAGTAGTACAGATTCAGTTCTGACAGCCTCGGCTGATTGCGCAACAGATACTGGACAGACTCCTGGATTCTTGCCGTGTTACGCAGGAAGCCCAGCATCTGCTGGCAAAACAGCGCTTCAGCAGTCATCACCGGGGTAATCTCTTCCGCTCGGCGGTATCCAAACAGACCTCCCCGCTTTCCCTGGCGGACACTGTTAATAAAGCGGAACAGTCGATCACGGACAGATGAAGGAATATTCACTCCGGCAATCTCAGCGCTCTTGAGTGACATGAGTTGCCAGCCGAACATACTCACGTCACCTTCCTGCCCCTTTGAATAGCGCCAGCCACCCCCTTCATTCTGCTGACGAACGGTGTAGCGCACGGCCTTCAGCAATGCCGATCGCAACCGGACCTCATGCACTCGTCTGAAACGCCATGCCTGTAAGTCTGCAAGCGCACTCACTGAGGCGGACCAAGCCGTACCATAAACGTCGGCAGGCAGCCCGGTCATCGTTGCTGCAAAGGTAGCTGCAACTGATACAGTTGAAGGTGCTGAGACGAGCAGATCCGGATCGATTACTGGATCCATCACAGTGGTCTTTTGCATTCCGAGGGCTTCCGCGATTGCGTAAGTCGCCATCGCATGGCAGTACATTCTGGCATAGCGACGAGCTTCGCCGGCCAGGTTTCCGTTCTCATCCTGCTGACGGATCAGCCAGTCCAATGCTCGATCAACACGTACGGCGTAACGACCATCTTCATGTGTGTAGCCGGCTGCAAGGAAAGCGAGTGTGACTAAAGAAGTGATGCCGGAATCGCCGTCGCGCCCGGCATAGTCCCGTTTCACACCCAGCTCATCCACAGCCACCAGTCCGGCACCGTACGCATCTGCATCCCAGCGACCATCGGACGACTGCTGACGGGCTAGCCACTGCAGGCTGCGTTCCACGGCGGCTTCTGATCGCTCAGTCCCGCCGAATTTCCATACTGCCTCCCTTCGGTATTCTCGACTGCGAAGTCGGTAAGCAGCCGGCTGGCTCTCACGCCGCTGAATGTGATTCGTCGACATCTCTACCATGTCGGCGGCGGAACGCACCGCGTCACTTTCAAGTGGCTGGGTCAGCCCCACACGAACATCTTCATAACTGGATGACAACGGTGTTGGTGTGCGCGCTATTTTCGAACGGACTCGAGAGGGTCGCGCATGCGGAGTATTCGATGGTTTGGCCCGTTCAGGTCGCGGCAGACGTTTCTCAAACGAGCGCGCCGGTAAAGTTCGTTCCGGTCGAATCGAAAGGTCGGTGCTGGCCGTTTCCACGGGTTCGGTTCCTGGGATCGGAGCTGAACGACGTTTGATCACATCTTCAGATTCCGGCAATCGTACCGCGACGCCATCCAAAGAATCAGATGTGGCCAAATCAATCGCGGCGTCTTCCATGTTGACGCGAGTGTCAATGGTATCCGTACGTGCAGTGGCAGATGCACGGTCAATTGGTCGCTGGGGCATTTCCAGATTGCCGGTCTTCCGCAGAGTTCGTGCCGTGTCGGCCGTGTAACTGTCTGCGTCGTTACGTTCGTGATGGGTGACGATGTCTGCACCGGGATCCTGCGCTGCCACTTCACGGGGACCCTCAAGGCCGTCGTACATGGGCGCAGCCAATTCCGGCTCCGGGGCTTTAATGAACTCGGTGGCATCAGGAAGAATGGTCTGCAAACTCTTCGGACTCTCCGGTTTCCGTTCGAATTCCTTCGGTGATTCCATTTTTCGGCCGGGGAACGGAAGACGCTGCAGGTCGATCTGTGGTCGAGTGGGTTGATCCGGAACCGCTGTATTCCCCGACTGGGTCAGATCAATCTGATCGTCACTCTGCACGAGAATTTCCGCAGTGACTTCAACGGGTTCGTAGATTTCCGTCGATGCACGAACGTAGTCCGGCTGCAGCGGGTCAAAAACTTCCAGCCCCAGAATGCAAACGCAGTGAACGAGAAGGGAAGCAGCCAGAGACTTAAATGCAATATGCCGATCACCCCAGCGCGTAATCAGCATTGTCAACAGGTGCGCAATGGAAGCAGTCATTGTCAGCAGCAGCACCAGGACGATGAAATCATCACCGGTGAGCTTAGCGCCGTGCCAAATCTTTTCAATGACCAGCTGAAGTGCTGTCATTGGACCCGGTCCCGCACAGGCTCAAAGGGCAACCCAAACTTATGGATGTGGATCTGGTGGCAAAGGCTCATCACGTCCACAATTGACTGATAGTCCACCTTTCCGTCGCCTCGGATCAGTACGGTCTGTTCTGCAAAATTCTCCTGAGCCGCCCGCAGTCGTACCTCAAGTTCGGCCAGTGTAACTACTGCGTTACCGACCGTGATCCCTCCCGTCTGTGTCACATTGACGACGATAGGATCCGGAGCGCTGGACATCGCAGCCAGCGGGGCTGCATGAGGTAACTCCACGTCGAACTGTTGTTCAATCTCGCTGAATCGAGTCCCCACCATAAAAAAGATGATCAGGAGAAACACGATGTCAATCATCGGTGTGAGGTTGAGACTCGGTTCTTCGAGTGAATCGGTGAGTAGAGGCATGATTGGAGCGGGGCCAAATGAATCTGCACGTCGTTGCTTGAGAAAACGTCATTCAGCGCGAACTGATCAAGGGTCCCGGAAGAGCCGGTGTCATCCGGAATTCCGATTATACGCTGTTTCGGCAAATAATCGGACCCTGGATTCCTAAACCGCGACAACGATTTTGCAGATCGAATCAGAATTATCGAATGTACCACGGGCATTAAACTCTGGCAGAATCCTATGTTCGGTGTCGATCCGGGATGGAAGTATATGAAATGCCAGCATCAACTAATTCTGCCGAGTCCCTTCGGTTTCCCGTGCTAGTGTTCCCGCGAAGATCCGATTGGCCTCCGTTGCGAATCGCGCCGGGGGCCCAGGACCTTGAAATCAGAGCAGGCAGAACATCGATTGGTGAGGTCCAGATGGGCTTTGTGAAGAAATTTCTTAAATCAACCTCGCGTGATGGTGAAACTCTCGAGGGTCTCAGCAGCTTTCAGGATGTCTCGGAAGATGAGCTAAATGCTCATATGGACGTGGCCCGGTACGGCGATTTCATTCTCACCGATGCTGTTCGACCTGCATACTCGCTCGACGTAGTTCCACAAACGGGTTATCGCCACGAATGGTACGTGGACAAGGACTCCGGAACACGTATTCCGGTCCTTATGGCGTCCGTATCTCGTGAGTGCCTGTTTGATACTTTCCTGTCACTGCTTGATCCACTGGGTGAAACCGTCGATGTGGTGCTGGAAACCAGTCATACCGGATCCAGCGGCAATCATACTGATCTGTACCGCGAACATATCGACCTGTCGGTGCTTCAAAGCACGCTCTACGACTTTGAAGAGATGCTTCTGGACGATGGCTGCTGTGGCATCGCCGTTCTGAATCCTCGAAAGCCGATGGAAGTCCAGCTGGATGAACACAAACTGCTGTTCGTTTACGGACACGACAACGACGACCACGAAAATGCTTTCGACCGTAACGCTGTGAATGTGAATGAAGACCTCCGTTTCATCACTGAAGCTGAACATGTGCATTCGTCCCGTGATGAGTTCAAGGAACGTTTTGAGCAATTGTGCTATCGTCTGGGGATGGCTGATTGAATCACATCAAACCGGTCCATGGGTCTGCGGATATTTTCAATTTGGGTGCTGGTGCGCCGCTTCACGGGAAGCGGCGTGGTTTACTGCCCAGTCGAGTCCGAAGCGGGAACATTAGATTGAAGTGTGTTCGAATGTTGGAAGAAACATGATGGTTCAGTCTCCCCTGACAATCACGTTGCAGCATTTGACCTGGACCGCCGTTCTGTCTGTCGGATTTCTTTTGAATGGCTGCGCCACAACCACCGACTCAGCGTTCAGCCCAGCTGCCAGCGGTTACGGCGTTTTTGGTCAGCGAGTTTCAAGACCGAAACACGCCGATCCGTTCCGTCGGCCATCCCGGTCATATCACCGCAAAAGCCGGTTGATCCCGCGCACTGGCCCATTTGCCTGGCACACGGTGGCAACCACAGCCTTGGGGGAACCACTGCAGGCGATTTCGGCGGGCGACGGTGCATTTCGCTCCCTAGTCATCGGGAGTGTGGGCGGCAACGATAAGGTTGCTGTGAATCTGACCGAAGAACTTGCCCGCTATCTCCACAGTAATCAATTGATAATGGGGGGAGTCAGGGTGACAGTCCTGCGGACCCTGAACCCGGACGGCATGAGACGAGACAGTCACAAGAATGGAGATGGATATTATCTCAATGAGCTGTTTCCAGACCAGGGTCAGATTCCTTCGCCCCCTGAGGCAATTCGACTGCCGAAAGAAATCCGGTTTCTGATTGGTCACGTCCGGGATCAACGGCCTCAGCGAATCATTCACATTCGAACGGTTAGTGGTTCCCGTGGTCTGCTGGCAGTCAGTCAGGGTGCGTTGGATTCGGGTCGTGAGGTCGCCGAATGGCTGAATTTCAAGTTGCGGAATCTGCCCCGAGATGTCAATCGCCGCACGCTGGAATCGTGGGCAGCTCGCCGCGGCGACTCAGATGTTATCACGTTCGGTATCCCACGTCGAACCGACTCGGATGAGGTCTGGGCACTGTACGGCGACGCTGTTCTCACTCTGCTGCTGGATGGCAACTCGGAAAGTCGACGTGTCTTCCGCAAACAGGAACGCCGGGATTCGGCGTATCGCCAAATCGAATAACAGGTCATACGGAGAAATGTTTCAGGAGGACTCATTCTTTGATGTTGATGCGGCGGCCGGAATTAACGCGCTGCTGTTAGACCAGTCACAGCCGTCTGTCTTTACTCACGGCGACGCTGCAGTATAGCGAATCCCGTTGACCGCGATGATCGAAAACGGGATCCACCAAATGACATCGTTCAGCAGCAGCAGCAGCGGCCAAAGCACATCAGTTGTGACCTCGCCGCGGCAGACAACCGCCGGAGCCGAGCACCTTTGTGAGCAATCCAGTCAGTACCACGGCCCAGTGCTGCCGTGGATTCGACGCAGCGATGAGGTATCCGATGCCAATGGTAGGATGAGCAGCCAGGTGTCCTGCCAAAGAAACATGTATGCGGAATTTCCGCGAGTCTGTACAGATCGGCCGCCGGCGTCGGCAGCAGAATGATCAACAAGCCTCACATGATGCTGTGAAGTCCGCCGAAAACCAGTGAAGCCAAAATCCACCGTGGCAGGGATTCGGACGTCATTCGGTTCCACCTTCCTCGTTGCACCGAGTACAAAGGACCTTTGCCAGAGACGTCCTGTTGACCGGCAACATTCAGACACATTGTCTAAGGCAGGCCAGGGGCCAGACTCCCCACTTTCTTTGAGTTGTACAAATGACTGAAGGTCGTTCCAACTAATCCTCTCCCGGCAAAGTCAGACTCATGATATATGGTTGCGCACGATTCAATCTGCTTTTGACGACCGAACAGAAGCTGTCACCTCTGGTACGTGCTGATGACCAATGCAGTGTGCGAGGTGCGAAGCAGCAGCTAACAAAAAAAGCATGGTTCCGACCGCACCGAAACCACGCCTTTTCAACTGCTGTTGCCTTTGATTGTTCAGACCAGTTCGAATTCTTCTTCCGGAGTAACCGTGTTAGACGTTGACAGGTCGTCATCAACGATCAGGTTGCCGACGCTGCCTGGACCATGATCATAGCAATCATCATTGTGCCACAGAGGCAGGCCCGCGGCGTAGCGGGCGGCCAGCATCATGACCTTTTCCTCAGAACCAGGCTTGGCAGCCGTGGGGGCTGACGGATCCACGCCCAGTGACTTTAACTCCTCCTCAAATCCGATATCAAGATCACGGAGAAACTCGTACCCCTCAAGACCGATGAGGGAATCCAGAGCGACATCTGCATCGACGAACGACGACGACATTCACTGACTCCAAAGTGAGCAAGACCATTGTTAAAAACTCCCTCCATTCCATTGGTCACATGTATGAACCACCAGCCAAGCGTCCCATAATCAGGACATCCGCAAACCACTTCGCGCCTTCATGCTACAAATTGACCCGCATAACCTGCACTGGAATTCAAAAATCCGTTTGGTCGATGATTCTTGAGTCAGTGGTGCGATTTGTCAACAAAAAATGATGAGTGTTACAGTCGATTCCAGCAGGAAGAAAAATTCCAATCACGTGGGTCCGATTTTTCTGGACTCGTGCTATCTGTCGTGATCAGAATATAGTGGTTGGTTTTGCGCGGCCCAGATTGCAGTACCGAATACCCCGATACATCAGGTCGACGCAGCCCAAACGGACCTCAACGGGGCCGTGTCTCATGATATCGCTTGAGCTTTCGGTCCAGCGTTGATCGTTCGATTCCCAGGATCTGAGCCGCCCGGGACTTATTCCAGTCTGTGTGTTCCAGAGTTGCCAGAATATGTTCACGCTCCATATCACCTAACGATATCTCTTGATATCGCGACACAACTCGGGGCGCGGGTTCCGTGGTGGACAACCGGCTTGACAGTGTCGAAAGCTGAATATCGGTACTTCGAACCAATTCGTTACGACACAGGATTACCGTGCGCTCAATCGTGTTCTGCAATTCCCGGACATTTCCCGGCCAGTCATATTGAGTCAGGACTTCTTCGGCTTCCGGTGTCAGTCCGCTGATCACCCGACCAGTCTTCTCCACAAATTTTTTCAGGAAAAAATTTGCCAGCAGGATGATGTCTTCGCGTCGTTCTCGTAACGGGGCCGCTACCAGTTCTGCCACGTGCAGTCTAAAATAGATATCTCTCCTAAAGCTCCCATTTTTCACAGCCTCTTCGAGATCCCTGTTTGTGGCTGCAAGGATTCGTACGTCGACCTGAATCTGCTTGCGGCCTCCAATTCGCTCGAATGGATGACCTTCCAATACCCTCAGGAACTTGGCCTGAACTGAGGGGCTCATTTCACCAACTTCGTCAAGGAACAGTGTTCCCTGGTCCGCCTGCTCGAATCGCCCGATCTTGCGATCGGACGCACCCGTGAACGCTCCTTTTTCATGCCCAAAAAGTTCGCTTTCCAGCAGACTTTCATTCAATGCCGCGCAGTTCAGACAGACAAACACACCTTCACGGCGCGGACTGCTGGAATGGATCATGCGAGCAATCAACTCCTTTCCGCAGCCGCTTTCTCCACGAATCAACACGTTGGCTTCGCTTTCAGCAATCAGGCCAATCCGTTCGCGCAGATCACACATGAGCTGACTTACCCCAATCAACTGCTGATCTGATTCCAGCTGTCTCCGCAATGATTGGTTGACCGTACGAACTTGATCAACTTTCAATTTCAGTGATTCACGCTCCAGCTGGCTGTCGAGCGCCCAGGCAAGCTGATCTGCAACGGCCAGCGTGAACTCCAGGTCCTGTTTGTCGAGCGTGTTATCGGGATTGGTTGCATACAGGTGAATGAGCCCCAGAACTTTCTTGCCATGGTGAATTGGCGTACACACAACACTCCGTGCCCGCATTTCCCCTAGGCTGTCAAATACCGCCATTTGAACATCATCGCTGATATCGCGAGCCAGAATTGCCTCGCGGCTGCTCAGAACCGCTCGCGAAAGATTGTCCGAGACGCGCCGGTACGAGAGGTCATCCCGGCTGTGCCAGGCAGACAAATACAGGTCTGTGGGGGTTGGAAATTCGGGGCCATCCGGAGCTGCCATCAGGATCGCTGCAATGTCAGCGACGGTTTCGCGCACAAGGCTGTGTAGGACGACGTCAATAAGATCCTGTCGACTACGTGCGGCTCCCATTTCCAGTCCGAGCTGGTAAAGTCGTGTGAGGTCCACCTGAACCGGCTCGGACATCACGTCGCCATTCAGAAACTCCGGGTGCGGACTGTGATGCAGGATCGCTGGCTCCAGGTTTTCAGTTCCTATGCAGGTGGCGGTCTTTGCCTCCAGAGATACCAGGTCCTCATCGGTCAACAGGGGAACCTGTTCAAGACTGTCAGTGAATGCCAATCGGCACTGGCCGATGATGATAATGTCACCGCTGGAGAGAATCTGATCGCTGACGACGAGCTTTTTTCGCAGTCGTGTTCCGTTACGACTGTCCAGATCGCGCAGCGTCCAGCCATCCAGGGAATGAAAGAACTCGCACTGATTGCGACTGCAGGCTTCATCCTGCAGCACAATTTGATTTGTCGCTGCCCGCCCGACTGTCACGATCTGCCCGGGCTTCAGACGCACAACGTCACGCCAGCGGGACCCATCCAGGCTTAGCAGGTAGGCTCCATTAGCATCGTCTCTTGATGATTCCGCATTCACGTTTTTTCTTCCAGATCCAGACACGTTCAGAGTGACGAACAGAAGTCGGTATCTAAATTCGTGGCAGTTGACTTGGGACCTGCCTCAGCAGCATACAGAGAACTCGAACCGCCTGCATCGGACCGGCTGCAACTGACCAGCGAATTGTAATCCTCCGGCCCACTCCTCAACCGCTCAGGTTCTGTCTGATTGCCGCCATTTGTCTCCAAGCCCCCTTTCAGAAGGACATTTTTCTTCTGCAGATTCCACCTGGACACGATGTACAGATCTGGAAAGACGATGACAACCACGAATATTCAGCAAATCTGTGTCACTGGGTACATTTGTTGCGCGACCGAAGTCAGTGCGGGGACTGTCATTCGACGACAATCATTTTGAGTGCCTGGCCAAGGACCCTTGGTGGGCATGTGCTGCTGCTTTCGCGCCAGCCAATGAACATTCTTGACTGTGAACTTTAGAACGTCTGATTGCCGTAAAGGCTAATTGAACAATGGTTTCGGACGTCATGGAGGAATCCTGGAAGAAAGATGGCAATGGAGAATCGTGAATGTTGTCTCAATCTTCTGCGGTTCGTTAGTTTATCTGCGTAGTATTCATTGCGATCATCATCATCGAGCTCCGGAATTTCGATGCGTCCCTATCTGTAACACGTGTTGCATTTTGCTGCGATTGATTCGTCGTTGTGCCGGAGTGCGTTATCAGCAGTATTATTCCAGTGCAGTCAGGTTCATCGGAATTTGAAAAGCTCTCCAAGGGCATTCGGGGAGCGTGGCAGGGTGGACCCTGCCACGAATGTGGCGACGATATGCCGGCCAACCTGGTTCACTGTCAATCCTGCCGCGCGCTTCTCAACAGTGAATTCACTGAAGACAGCGTTGAGATCCCTCAGTTCGTTCCGCTCAAGGAAATCGATCCGACACAGATCGTTTCAGCACGAGGGCATTTTGTGACGTGTCCCGGCTGTAGGAACGAATTGCGAATCCAAGCTAAGTACAGGAACAGGAACGTCGCCTGCAGGCATTGTCAGCATAGCTTTACTTACGACAGCTCTGTGACCGTCAACGCGGTGTACTCAAACTGCCCCAATTGTGCGAGGGAGTTGCGAGCCTCTACCAAATACACGGGGCAAAGCGTTACCTGCCGATTCTGCTCCGGTCCACTGATGCTGACAGACTGATTTCTCAGACAGCATGCGGTGTGCGTCCATCGCTCCGGACTGCGCGAGCCGTTACAACTGGCTCAGAAAACGTATGTCGTTCTCGTAGAACCGTCGAATATCGTCGACATCGAAATGTTTCATACAGAACCGTTCAATGCCAAGGCCAAAGGCAAATCCGGTCACTTCTTCAGGATCATAGCCAACGGCTTTGAAGACGTTAGGATCGACCATTCCGGCCCCGCCAATCTCCATCCATGAATCGCCCCATTTCATGTCCACTTCCACTGAAGGTTCTGTGAACGGAAAAAACGAGGGGCGGAAACGGATGTTCACATCTCTGCCGAGGAATGAGTGGGCAAACAGGGTCAGTAGAGTTTTGAGGTGTGCCATTGTGACATCACGATCGACCATCAGTCCTTCCATTTGGTGGAACATACACGAATGAGTACGGTCAATCGTATCCGGCCGATAAACCCGCCCGAGTGACACGATCCGAATTGGCGGGGGTTGAGTTTCCATTGTGCGAATCTGGACGGTCGACGTCTGACTTCTCAGCAGAACAGGGCCAACGGATGTCTCCTTTGCCACAGCAACGTAAAAATTATCCAGCGGATCGCGAGCCGGATGATCGTCTGGAATATTGAGTGCTTCAAAGTTGTGACGTTCATCTTCGAGCTCAGGGCCTTCCACCACTTTGAATCCGAATCGCCCCATAATCTCCCGGAAACGCACGATGGTTTTGGTGACGGGATGCAGTGTGCCCAGCCGTGGCATCGTACCAGGTAATGTCACGTCAAGCGCGGCCTCCAGCCCCACGGTTCCCGAGGTAACTGAGGCTGTTTGTGCCTCCAACCGATCTGCGACGCTGGTTCGAACTTCGTTAAACCGCTTTCCGACCGTTGGCTTCTCTTCCTTTGACGAGTTCCCGACCAATGACTGAAGATCCCGAAGCCTGCCATTTTTCTGGCCGAGAAAATTAATTCGCACCTGTTCCAGCTGCTCAACGGAAGTTGCAGCACCGATGGCCGCCAGTGCGGACGATTCGAATTCATCAAACGCCTTAAGAATGTCCATCTGTCACACATTCGAAACAGGGCAGACAGTTAAACCATCCGCAAACCACAACAATTGCGCAGTTCGCGGTACACGAATTTGAATTCCATGGACTGCCGTCGACTTCTGACCAGTCGTTTCCTCTGTGCACAGCCACCTCAATGGCATCGAAGAACTCTGGTCGTGTCTGCACAGTATTCACGCAACTCAGGCCGCCGCGGCTTTCACAGCATCTACAACCTCATCAAAGACATGAGGTTCCCGTATGGCCAGCTCGCTGAGCGACTTGCGGTTCAGACTGATATTAGCGGCGTGCAATCCGCAAATGAACTGAGAATAGGAGATTCCACGTTCGCGACAGGCTGCCGTAAGACGTGTGATCCAGAGCTGGCGGAACATGCGTTTCCGGACACGCCGATCACGATAGGCATAGGCCCGTGAACGGACAATTGTTTCCTTGACCGTCCGCAACAGCTTGCTGCGCCCACCTACGTTTCCACGTGCTTCTTTAAAGAGGCGCTTTTTGGAACGGCGCCGCGCTTTCCCAATTCGAACTCGCATGACCCCAACCAACTCCTGATGTCGGAAACGATAAACGTTTCAAACGACGATAGCTTCAAAAACGATTCCGACTCAAAGCAACCCGCCTTACTGTGGCTGTCAGCCTCAACTCGACCGGCAGACACCAGTTCAGCCAGGAAATGTCGTGAGCCGTCCATTTGTGGCATTCCAGTGAAGTCTCACAGCTTCAGCCAAGCCATTTTAACCCCTCTTACCAGCTCTACAGCGAGGGACGCAAAGCCTCAACAACGTTTCGTGCATCCGTGCCACCAACGATACCGCTGTTTCGCAAATGGCGTCTGCGTTTACCATTTTTGTGACTCAACAAGTGTCCACGAAACGCGCTACGGTGCTTGGCTTTCCCGGAAGCTGTCACCTTGAAGCGACGCTTCATACCTTTATGTGTCTTTTGCTTAGGCATGGCCATATCCTTGCACGGGAATCTGAACACATTTGCAGTTTCCCCTGGATTCGGGTCGCACACTATACCGTCACGCGAAACCGGAAGTCCAGTCGGTTCGATTGGATCCCGCAAAATCCAATGCTGAAGCTCAGCGATGGGCCAACAGTCAGCAAAACTACCGCAAAGTGAGTCAGTGTGGGAACCGAAACCGGTTCACAATGGAAGTTGTTGTTGTACCAGGTGGTAGTTTGGATCGATCATTTTTGATTTCTGCAGGTGAACGAGGTCCCGACACATGCGCTTGCTGGATCTCTCAGGAACTTGGGACGAAAATCCCCGGATACTTGAACTGGCTTGTCAGCTCTGCCGACTTCCGTACGGCCACCATCGTTTGAGAGACGTCGTTGGCCGTCAGTCGCGGGACGGTCTGTCACCGTAAATGGCACTCCAGATAACTGAACCCAGCAATGAATCGTCATTGGTATGATGCAAGAGCAGGAATCAGGGGCACCTACCCCATCGTCCAGATCCGGGATATGGAAAAAACTGATCCTGATTACAGCTGTCGTCGTGGTCGGAGGGGTTCTGTATAAGATGTTTGGGGACAAGATCTCCCTCGATTACCTGGCCGGTCAGGAAGCCACGCTTAGACAGGTTCAGACGGATCATACAGTGCTCGTCTATGGAGCCGCTTTTCTGACCTATGTGGTGGTGACAGGGTTGTCTCTGCCTGGTGCCGTGGCGATGACGCTGATCACAGGCTGGTACTTCGGGTTGGTTCGAGGAGTCATCCTTGTGAGCTTTGCCTCTACACTGGGTGCGACCCTCGCATTCCTTCTTAGTCGATTCATTCTGCGTGATACCATCCAGGCAAGATTTGGCGCCCGGCTTCAGATGTTCAATAAGGCACTCGAACGCGAAGGTGCGTTTTTTTTATTTACGCTGCGGCTAATTCCGGTGGTTCCGTTCTTTGTAATCAATGTCGTGATGGGACTCACCCGTATTCGCACCTGGACATATTGGTGGGTCAGCCAGCTTGGCATGTTCGCTGGTACCGCTGTCTTTGTTTATGCCGGATCCACCATTCCTGGTCTGGCCCAGCTTGCAGATCCATCTCAACTTCGCCCCGGCGACGTGCTGAGCTGGCCCAGGCTGATGACCCGGATTGGACCTCAGGCAGACCAGCACTCTCCCGGAGGAGCCATTCGCGAGCTGCTCAATGAGAAATCGCGGTCACTTGTTGACGAACTCACGCGCCGCTCCACCGAACCCAGTGGAGACCAGACATCCATTCTTCTCAACGGGCTCAACGCTGCGTTGATTCGCCCGGACCTGGCGCTCAGTCCTGCCTGGACCTCACTGGGCCAGGAATCGATCAGTCCGGTGCACATTCCTGAAGACGCAGGAAGGTCGTCAGAACGTGCGGTTCAAAAACAACTCACAAGTATCAACCGTTCGATCGTCGTGGCCGCAATGCCGGACATCATATCAGCGCCTCAGCCAATCCTCAGTAAACAAATGATCCTCGCATTTGTGCTGCTCGGCACGTTTCCGATCATCGTAAAACGGCTGATGGCGCGGCGTGACACAGGTCACCGGCACCTCTGTCGCGCCAGCTGATGGTGACGAACCCAGCACGTAAAGGTTTTGCATGCTCCCTCAATTCGAACCACATGACGAATTCAATCAGCAGCTTGAGGCCAGCGTTCGACCGATCGACTGGGAAAATCCAAACCCCAGGGATCGTTATAACCTGGTTGTCATCGGTGCCGGAACCGCCGGCTTGGTCACGGCTGCCGGTGCAGCAGGTCTCGGTGCGAGAGTTGCATTGGTCGAGCGAGAGTTAATGGGAGGTGACTGTCTGAATGTCGGATGTGTACCTTCAAAGGGTATCATCGGCGCTGCCCGAATAGCAGCCGTGGTCCGTGATGCAGGTGAATTCAGCGTGAACGTCCCCGACGGTGTTCGGGTTGATTTTCCAGGCGTCATGGGGCGAATGAGACAACTTCGATCTCGGATCGCCCTCAACGATTCCGCAGCCCGATTTCGTGATCTGGGTGTTGATGTGTTTCTCGGTCAGGGAGAATTCACTGCATCCGACACAATTCGGGTCGGAGAAACGAAACTGAAATTCAAAAAGGCCGTGATTTGCACAGGGACACGTGCTGCAGAGCCACCGATTCCAGGTCTGTCCGACGTTCCCTGCCTGACTAATGAAACTGTCTTTTCACTCACGGAGCTGCCGCAACGATTCGGTATTATTGGAGCTGGTCCGATCGGTTGTGAACTTGCCCAAAGTTTTGCACGGTTCGGATCCAAAGTATTTCTTGTGGAAGCAACACACGGGATTCTTCCACGGGAGGATCCGGATGCTGCGGCCATCGTGGAAAAATCGATGCGCATTGATGGTGTAAAACTGTTCTGCTGCGGACGGGAAACGAGAGTCAGCAGGGATGGTGACCAGATTCGTCTTTCCGTGCAGTCTCACGAAACCGCCTACGACGAATCGGTGGATGCACTGCTCGTGGCCGTGGGTCGTGCACCCAATACGGAAGGCCTCGGACTGGAAACCGCCGGGGTGAGTTTTGACAATCACGGAGTAGAGGTGAACGACAGGCTCCAGACGACAAATCCCAATATCTATGCGGCGGGTGATATCTGTTCCAGGTATAAGTTTACGCACGCTGCCGAGTTTCTGGCTCGGAAGGTTATTGGCAACGCGTTGTTCATGGGGCGCGGAAAATCAAGTTCTCTGTTGATTCCGTGCGCAACATACACGTCGCCGGAGATTGCTCATGTCGGCCTGTACCCGAATGAAGCTGAACAACAGAATATTCCCATTGACACTTATACGATACAACTCAGTAATGTTGATCGTGCGATCCTGGAAGGCGAAGAGGAAGGAGTTGTTCGTGTGCACACGGCAAAAGGAAGAGACAAAATCATCGGAGCCACGATTGTGGCCCGAAATGCCGGTGACATGATTTCCGAAATCACGTTAGCAATGAACAACGGCATTGGTCTGGGAAAAATCGCCAATTCAATACACCCCTACCCGACACAGGCTGAAGCTATTCGTCGGCTCGGCGACATGTATAACCGCACTCGACTGACACCGTTCATCAAATCACTCATGAGCAGGTGGCTGTCCTGGTCACTGTAGTCCGAGGCGTATCGTTACGTTGCAGGTGATTGGTCGCGGCTGGCTGCGAAGAGTTTGCCTCAATATCAGTTGTCAGCGTCGATCTGAGCAGCACCATGGATCAGCGGATTTGCCCGGATCCGTGTACGACATATTTGTAGCTGGTCATTTCCCGAAGACCACAGGGCCCTCGTGCGTGGAACCGGTCCGTGCTGATGCCGATTTCAGCACCCAGTCCGAACTCGCCGCCGTCGTTGAAGCGAGTGCTGGCATTCACCATCACCGCAGAAGAATCGACCTGATTCTGAAATACCTGTGCGGCGCACAGATCCTGTGTCACAATGGACTCTGTGTGACTGGACCCAAACTGACGGATGTGTTCAATCGCCTGATCAACGGATTCAACCACTCTCACTGACAGAATCAGATCCAGAAACTCGGCCGCATAATCCTGGTCGGTCGCCGACTTTGCTCCTTCGATTCCCTCTGCACTCACCGGGCAACACCGCAATTCGACTCCTGCAGACTGAAGGCGTTGTGCCAAATTTGGCCAGAACTGTGCTGCGGCATCCTTGTGAATCAGCAGTGTTTCAGCAGCATTGCAGACCCCCGGTCGGTGGCACTTGCTGTTAATGACGATGTCGGTCGCCATTTTTTCATCAGCCGAAGCGTCCACATATACGTGGCAAACACCGTCGAAATGCTTAATAACCGGCATGGTTGCTTCTGAAGTCACGCGCTCGATCAATGTACGACCGCCCCGCGGCACGGTCACGTCGATCAGGCTGCCCAGCTTCAGAAATTCCCCCACGGCCGCTCGATCGGTCGTTTCCACCAGCTGAACTGCATGTGTCGGCAGACCTTCCGCTTCAAGGTTTCGGGCGAGAACCCCATAAAGGGCCTGATTACTGTGCTTGGCTTCACTTCCGCCGCGGAGAATGACAGCATTGCCGCTCTTGACGCACAACGCTGCTGCATCAACGGTCACGTTCGGTCGTGATTCGTAGATAAAAAAAACAACGCCCAGCGGCACTCGCACTTTCGTGACCAGCAAGCCATTCGGTCGGCGGCAGCTTTCTATAATCTCACCAACGGGATCTGGCAGCTGACCGATCTCGACGACGACATCCCCTATGGCTGTCAGGCGATCTTCAGTCAATCTCAGTCGATCGACCATTGCACCTGTGATTCCTTTCTCTTTGGCAGCGGCCAGATCGAGTTCATTGGCAGCAAGGATTTCGTCAGCGGTGTCCCGCAATCCCGCCGCAGACCGCCGCAACCAGTTCAGCTTTTGATCTCCGGTGACAGTTGCCAGTCGTTGAGCAGCCAGGCGAGCACGCTCAGCAACCGTGGTGGCGTACACATCCAGTTCTGACATCACCTTTGACATCGGGTTGACTCCACTCATTCACTTCGATTTTGTCAAAACTGCCAATTGGTATACACCGCTGATCGGAATTTCTCCCATTCATCACGGTGTGACTGTGTGTCCGGTCGAGCCATCAGGTCACAGATCCAGTAGTCCATGCGACGAAGCCGTTCGGCCAGCACGGCGGCGATATTCGCTGCAATCTGGTATCCGGCATGTGGGCTTTCCTGCGCCAGTTTGAGAAAGTCTTTCCGCCGCCAGGCACATGTGAGGACATCAGTTTTGGCTACAATGTTTGCTGAGTGAGGAGCCGTCCGAATAAAAGACATTTCGCCAAACACGTCGCCCGCCTTCAGCTGAGCCAGCTCGCGAACTCCGCTGGTTCCGCAGCTTCGACTGACAATGCATTCACCTTCCAGAATGATCCAGAGTGCCTGGACACCGGCACCTTCTTCCAGAATCTGAGTTCCCGCGTCGAATCGTTTCTGTACTACGCTGCGCCAGACGGCGGTGGCGTCTTCTTTCGTAAGACCAGCAAAAATATGCAGACTCGATAGTTTTTCTGCAGAGGCATTCATAAGGAGGCTCGAAGAACCCAAAACCATGGCATCCATCGTGTTGCGGATTATTTCCGCAACGAAGGCCCAGGTCGAGTCGCAACACAGGTTTCGCCCAAACGAATCAAATTCCGGCAAGGACCGTGGCTCGACCAACACGCCCAATCCCCATCAGATAGGCGGCCGTCCGCAGCGGAATGTGTTTCTCGATCGCGATACGCCACATTTTTTCAAAGCTGTCGGCCAGCGTTTTGGCCAGTTCCATACGAGTCCGCTCCAGATCCCAGCGGAAGTACTGCTGGTTCTGAACCCATTCAAAATAGCTGACCGTCACACCTCCGGCGTTGGCCAGGATGTCTGGCAGTACAATCACGTTGTTGTGCTGCAGAATTTTGTCCGCTTCCGGCAGCACCGGACCATTTGCTGCCTCAATCACATACCGGGCCTTCACATCTGCTGCATTCTCTTTCGACACAACTCCTCCCAGTGCAGCAGGGATCAGGACATCGACATCGAGCGTGAGCAATTCTTCGTTGCTTAGGGTCTGTGACGTCTCAAATTCCGTCAGTGATCGATGTGTCCTGACATGCTCAATCGCCGCTGGAATATCAATTCCGGCCGGTTCGTACTTCGCGCCGGTCACGTCGGAGATTGCAACCACTCTACCACCGCGATCGTAGATGTAGTCCGCGGTAAATGTCCCCACATTTCCGAAACCCTGGATGGCTACGACAACGTCTTTCATCGATGTTCCGTTTTTTTCCAGCAGCGCTTCAGTCAGCAGCCCAACCCCGCGCCCGGTTGCTTCCTCACGCCCGTCCGCCCCGTGGAGCTCCAGCGGCTTGCCTGTGACACATGCCGGGTTAAAACCGTGAAATTTTTCATACTGATTCACGATCCAGGCCATCACCTGCGCATTGGTTCCCATGTCAGGCGCTGGGATGTCTTTATCAGGACCGATGATGTCCTGAACCTCGTCAACAAATTTACGGGTCACTTGTTCCAGCTCTCCCTCACTTAGCGTGTGTGGATCGACTGAAATGCCGCCCTTGGCTCCGCCATAAGGAATGTCCACGACGGCAGTTTTCCAGGTCATTAGTGACGCCAGCGCCAGCACTTCCTCAGCATCGACTTCGTGATGATAGCGCAATCCACCTTTCATGGGCCCGCGCGCACTGTTGTGCTGCATGCGAAAACCGACGAACGTACCGATCTCGCCATTATCCATTTTCATAGCTACTTGGACTTTGACTTCTCGTTCCGGTGTTAGCAGCAGCGTCTTCATGTTGGCCGAGAGATCCATCACTCGGGCCGCCTCTTCGAAATAATGGCAGACGGATTCGAACGCGCTCATTCAGTGCACCTGAGTCTTCATGTGTTCAAGTTCCACAACTAGGTAGAACGATGTTTAAGTTCCGCTGCCATTTCATACAAGTCGGGACTCGTCATCGAATGAAATTCACACGGATTTACTGGACCGACTGCGGTACGTTCAGCGGACGGCACGTGGTCGCTCGGCCACTGGTGTGGGTGCCGTCAGGATCGTGCGCGCCAGCTCCCGGGCGTACAACGCAGTGCCATATGCGGACAACCGCGGACTGTCTCTGCGAAAGAATCTTTCCGGCGACTCAAAGCTCCGAAATACATCCACAGCACTGCAATATGGTACGCCAGCTTGACGACTCCATGCCGCCAGCACCTGAAACGGCACATCATCTGTCACCGGCTGTCCACCGGTTATTCCATAGCGTCGACTGAGTGGCAGGTTTTGATCCGGAGCCATCACCTGCCAGCACACGGGTGCTGTCGCCATGAAAAAAATTTGGCTGGCGGCCTGCGTCCTGTCATGCAGTCCAGCTACCGAATTCATGGCATGGCGAATGTTCGTCGCCACGTTTTCAGGAGTTGATTGCGTCCACGCATAACGATTCAGATCTGAGGCGCGGACCGAAGCTTCAAAGAATCGCTGACTCATCGCTCTGGCCAGAGCTGAACCTCGCAGAAACGAGAGCAACGAATTCTTTTTCATGTCACCCTGTGCGAGCAATGGATGAATACAGATGGGCCGAGTGCCCTCCATTCTGAGACTGCCTCGATGAATTGATTCATCGGCCACGTCCGACATGTCAAAATGCAGCACGATCACTTGTGGACGGAGCCGTCTCAGGTCCTGATCATACTGCAGTACACTGAGTATCGGTGAATATCCCGGTACACCCGCATTCACGACCTCGATGTTACCTTTGAGATGAGCGGACAGATGTTTCTGCAGTTGAGCACTGAGCGTGTGCTCTTCCTTAAGCCATGTGCCGGCAACAGTGTCATCGCCCAGCAGCAACACACGAAGCGTGCCGTCTGTGACGACCAAACCGGGTTCCGGACCACGCAGCCCCAGACTGTTCGTGCGGAATCGAATGACGCCATCATTGGAGGCCACCTCTGACAACGGTCGCATCTGATGGTGCTGTCTTGAAGATGGGACCAGGTACGCTTGATCGGCGGTGTCTGCTTGAGTTGCCACAGTGGAGGGTGGCACAGGGCGCACGATCCGTAGCCACAACTCCGTCCCGATCAACAGCAGGATCAGGAGAACCAGTGCAGTGCCGACGTGTTGCAGTTGACGCAGCAATCGTTGCAGCATGAGCAGACGTGTCAGATATCATTCCGGCAGCCGGCAGATTCCGGTTGGGCCGGCCGTTCAGTCTACGTCGGGCCGCAGGACGTAACAAGATGAGGCAGGAGCCGGCAGTCACAGGTCAGAAAAATTCGCGGGTCCAAATTCGCGCCTCAGGCGCCAGACCTTGACCTTTGTGGCCTACGACGAACGGAACATCTCCCCATACACAAAAAAGCGAACTCTCTCGAGAGAGTTCGCTGGATCCTCAGTATTCGACTGCTGTGGGCCACCCCGACGTTTCGTCAGGCCGCCCTGCGTTCGCCGGTTTGAATGCGAATGTTGGAACCTGGACCTCCGCGAGGCGGGTATCCGTATTCTCTGAGTTTGCCGGACAGAGTTCGCAGACCGATTTTCAGGATCTGCGCTGTTCTTTCACGATTTCCGTTGCAGCGAGCAAACGTTGACTCGATCAGCTTGCGTTCCATTTCTCTAAGCGTCATTCCAACACCTTCGACGGAATCTTCCGTTGCTCCGTTTTGCAGCCAAGGTCGAAGGTCTTCATCTGTGATCGCCTCAGAGACCTGAGCCGTACAAGCTCGTTCGATCACATTTTGCAGTTCTCGAACATTGCCCGGCCAGGGATGAGCTTCCAGCAGCTCCAGAGCCAGCGGAGTTACGGCTCGGAGCGGTCGGCCTTCCTTCAGAGAAATCTGCCCGATGAAATGCTCCACGAGAAGCGGGATGTCATTCTGTCGAACTCGCAGCGGAGGTGATTGCAGAGTAATGCCACTCAGGTGCTGCAGCAGATCGTCACGAAAACGGCCTTCGATCGCCAACCGATTCAGATCCGAATGCGTTGCCGCAATGAAACGAATATCAGGTGCATCCGTGCTTTCATTCAGGAGAGCTGTCGCTCGCTGTTCCAGTAACTGAGCCAGCCTCTTTTGAAACGGCAGAGCCACCGTTTCCACGTTGTCCAGCAGAATGGATCCTCCTTCGGCAAGACTCAGATATCCAGGGAAACCATTCGGAGTCGAGTCGCCAAACAGTTGATGTTCAAGTGTTTCGACCGAATGAAGACTGCAATCGATCCGCAGGAATGGTGTCGATGCTCGACGGCTGCAGCGATGCAGACCTTCGGCAATTAGTGTTGTTCCGCTGCCCGATTCACCTCGCACCAGTACGGTCCGATCGTCATCGGCTGCAATGCGAATGCTCTCACGGAGCGACTGCATAGCCGGAGTACTGCCCACCAAATCCATCAAATTTCTGTTGAGCAGCTGCCGTCGCAGCTTTTCATTCTCCTGAATCAGTTCTGCCTTCTTTATCGCGGTCAGTAAAGCGCTGCCAAACCGAGTCACCGTGAACGGTCTTTCGACGACTTCGCATTCGAACGTTGGCAGAGTCTCGCGACCCCAACGGGAGTCTTCTGAAACAATGCAGAGCACCTGAGCCGACCGAGAATGATTTCGAATTGCCGCATTCACTTCCTGCAGCCGCGAAACCGTGTCTGCATCGTCAATAATGCAGATCAGGAACTCCTGACGGCTGAGATGAAACAGCATGGCATCCGGGCTATCAGTTTCACAGACCGATAATCCTCGTTTTCGAACATCATCTGCCAGCAGCTGTCGAGCTCCTGGTCGTGGCGAAAACACCAGAACCGACTGCTGTGTCGGAGCAGCTTCTGGGAGAGCCGTAAATGTCGTTTCTGCAGGCGGTGTAGCAGGTGCACCTGGAAATTGCAGAATTTGCGGCTCATGATGAGCACCGATGGGGAACTCGTTCATGATGTCCTCAATTGTTCAGGTCGGATGGTGAGAGAGGTGAGACGAGAGAAGGGGGAACAGATTAAATCCACTCCCGCGGGTGCGCAGTCGACACCATAGCGCCTTCTTGAGAGGAAGGCTGGTGAGCTCGGAGAGGTTCCGAAGAGAGACGAACAGAAGAGAAGATTTGAGAGGAATGACTGAATTCAGAAACGAACCCAGTTATGAAGATCCGAGTGATAGCCCTGATTGGCAATTTATGTCAACACGTTTTTTTGTCAAAAACGGCCCGAACCCGGTGTGGGAGAGAGAATTATCGCCTAACAAGATGACATCCTTGCGCAACTAGGACCTCGATCGGCAGTTGCTGCCGGACACAGTCACAACTGCATGTTTTGCTGTCTTGTCGCCTGCCTCGAGAAGGATTTTTTGTGTGGTGGGGATGACTCCAAAATAACCGCCAGGTTGTTCAGCAATCATATCGGTTGTCAGATCACCCCACTTGGTTGCACGGCTGGATGGGCAAAGCTGCAATCCAGCGATCCAGTCTGCGACACTAATGATTTGAATTGTTTGTGACATCAACGTAGTCTCGGGTGGATATACAACAGAGTCGCCCTGTTTCCATTTCACAGAAGAAGTGGATTGCGGCTTTCAGCCTTTGGAGGCAACAAATTTCCGAACTGTTCTCTTTCTTCGAAAGCCTGGCAGGCAAATACATGGGGAACTCTGGTCCACGGGTAATTCACAACCCCCATTATTAACACCAACAACGTGCGGCTGGCCGGAGCTGTATCCCGGTTTGCGTGTTGTGTCGTCTGCCACTCGGCACCTTTGCTGTCCACCGGCACCACACGAATCGAAATCATTTTC
Source organism: Planctomycetota bacterium (assembly GCA_963581585.1). Taxonomy (GTDB): domain Bacteria; phylum Planctomycetota; class Planctomycetia; order Planctomycetales; family Planctomycetaceae; genus S139-18. The sequence continues at coordinate 27,357 of CAUZPL010000040.1, read as the reverse complement.
TTAGGAATTCCCAGCATGCGAACAATATTCCTGATGATTGTCCTGCTTTCTGCTGCGTCGATGATTACTGCAGCAGAACCACGGGACGTCTGGATTGGAACCGGCGGAACCAGTCTGAGCAAAGGAATCTATCACTGCACACTTAACCCGGACAACGGCCAACTCTCGGAACCCACCGTGGCGGCTGAAGTTCGAGGTCCAGGGTTCCTCGCACGACATCCTGCCCTGCCCTGCCTGTATGCGGTCGGTACGTTTGATCGAAAGGCATCGGTGATTGCCTATTCCATTGAAGCCTCATCGGAGGGTTCGACGCTGAAATTGCTGGGTGCTGTCCCTATTGACGATGGTGGAGCTGCTCATCTCGCCGTTGATGCGACCGGCCGCACAATTCTGACCGCTCAGTACAGCCGAGGGTCCGTTGCGGTATTTGCACTCAGTGATGATGGATCCATCAAAGAACGAACTCAACTGATCAGACACAAGAATGGTTCCGGTGTGCGTCCCAATCAGAACAGCCCGCACCCACACTGGACAGGTTTCTCACCGGACAATCGATTTGGCTTCGTTCCGGATCTGGGAAAAGACCAGGTAGTCATTTACAGCGTTGAAGCCGCCACCTCAAAGATCACACCACATGGTTTTGGAGTGTGTCCGGCCGGGTCCGGACCCCGGCACATGAAATTTCACCCCAGCAGCCGGTGGATCTATGTGTTGAACGAAAATGACGTCACCGTGACTGTGTTCGATTACGACGTTGAGGCCGGTACGATGACTGCAAAGCAAACACAGGCGGCAGTTCCCGAAGAACAACTGGCCCGTGAGAAGCAATTCAGCGGCTCAGAAATTCGCGTTCATCCCAATGGTCAGTTTTTGTACTCCGCCAATCGTGGCCACGACAGCATTACAGCTTTTCGAATTGATCCGGATTCCGGCCGATTAACAGTGATCGAACGAGAACATATTCGGGGTGCCACGCCTCGTAACTTCAATATCGACTCGACCGGGCATTGGTTGCTGGCCGCCGGACAGGACTCACACACCCTGGCCAGTTTCGAAGTTGATCAAGCAACGGGCGAACTGGCATACAACCACAGCCTCGTTCGCGCTCCCAGTCCTATTTGTATCGTAATCGAATAATGTGCGACCGTGTCTGTGCGTGGGTCGGGAGTCGATCGGCGTTACGCCGCCCAAAATGAATTCATGGAGCAGCGTCATTGCCAGCACGATGAATTTTTTGACTTCAATCCCAAAAATCGGGCAGCGGAGAGGTCACAAGTCCTGTCATCAGCAGTTTCACAATCCTTGTTCGGTTTGTCTTCGATCGGGCAATCCATCGGAAAGCACCGGGATGGCTGATTTAACCCGATGCAGCTTAGCGCATCGCGCAGTTCGGTGTGCAGCAGCAGCCACTGGTAATTCAAAGTTTCGCTGCGATGCAGTACAGGTGGGACTTTCCACGGAGGAAAAGCTGCGATCCAGCGATCGCCGGTGAGGCGTCAATGCGGGCCTGAAGTATGTTTTTTGCCAAAATGTTGAATTCATTCCCGTGCTTCAGTACCACCGTCGTCCCATCTCGCCCTGTGAAATAGACACGTCCGGCAGCAGCCACCGGTGAGGAGTAAAGCCCGCGAATTCCGGGCAAACGTATGCGCGTGATCACTGCGTCTCCTGAACCAGCATTCAAGCTCGTCATGATGGGCGTATTGGACTGATTGAAATACAGATTTCCGCGATACAGCAACGGTGACGGAACATAGGGTGTGCCCCGGGATTTTTTCCAGGCAATCGCATCAGAATTGGATATGTCGCCGGAGGCATCAATCGGAATGGCGTAAAGTGCTGATCCTCGATATCCACTCATACAGAACACCGTACGTTCACTGGCCACGGGCGAAGGTGTGACGTTGGAAACCTGTCCATCGCATTCCCAGATCAGTTTGCCATTAACCAGGTCGTAGCTGCGTACTCGATTCTTGCCATTGGTAATGACCTGGATCTTACCGGCGCGGTCCACAACCAGCGGAGTCGCCCAGCCGCTGGGTTCATCACGATTCATCTGCCACACCGTGTCACCCGATGAACAGTTGAGCACTGTGATCGACGACTGTTCGTCGTGATCACGAACGACGATCACTCGATCGTTGTGGACCACAGGCGAAGCACCTTCCCCGAAACTCAGTCGCGTTTTCACGGGGCCTAGATCACGTTGCCACAACTGTGTTCCATCCAGGTCGAAGCAGTACATTCCGGCAATCCCAAACCAGACATACAGCCGTTCGCCGTCAGTCGTTGGTGATGCCGTAGCAAAACTGTTATCACCGTGATGCCCTTCCTGAGGTACCGTTCTGGTTGCCACGCGGCGCCAGATTTCGTTTCCGGAATTCCGATCCAGGCAGAGTACCACAAATTGGTGGAAAGTATTGGGATACGTGATGCCGAAAGGTCGCTCCGGTTGCCTGTCTGGCGGAGTCAAAGTCGGATCGGCACGTTTGGTATTGATCGCTGTAGTCAGAAATACCCTGTCCTGCCAGACGATTGGAGTGGAATTGCCAAGACCTTCGATTTTCACTTTCCACTGAATGTTTTCAGTCTCGCTCCACGTCACCGGAGGGTTTCCGTCTGGGGTCGTGCCATTTGCCTCCGGCCCGCGCCACTGATGCCAGTTAGCAGATTTCAAGTCCTGGAAATCTGCCGCCCAGGCGAGTGGCCCCAGACAGACCACGAACGCGCCTGTCAACAACACCGCTGTTCGAACCACCATATCTGTTTCACCTGCTTCTGGAGAAAGTTATCAGTGTATCAGTGTAGCGACAGCTTGTAACATCCGTCCAGGATGCGATATCCAACAAACGGCGCACGTGAATCGGCTCTGGAATTCGGAGCATCATACACAGCATTTCACTGTCGCACTCAACACGATTATGACGGAACGTGGTATCGTGCAAAGGTATGACGAACGGGACTTCCGATGGATTCACCGGTCGGGGCATCATCAAAAGCCACAACAAACCGGGACCGCCTGTTTATGATGACGTTCACGTCTGGCGGCAGTGAACTTCCGTTGTGCTGAGACGGTCCCGGGCAAGATGTGATAGTGGGTAACAGTTTTCAGCCAAGGGGATTTACGCCGCAAAAAAGATTCAGCTCACAATCCACCTAGGGAAGAAAAGTTGCGACTCACTGCTTTCGGCGTCTGGATTTGTGTTGATGAGTTGGCTGTCCGATGATTCCTTCAGCAGCTTCCATCAAGGTTTCTGAAAGCGTGGGATGAGCGTGAATCGATTCGGCGAGGTCGCGTGCAGTGGCTCCCATTTCAATCGCCAGAACTGCTTCGGCAATCATTTCGCCGGCTCCTGAACCCACAATGCCGACACCCAGCACTCGCTGTTTCTTCGGTTCCACGATCAGCTTCGTAACGCCCTCAGTGCGAGCCAGACTTTGAGCTCGTCCGGAGGCCGCCCACGGGAAACGTGAGACGATCACTTCCCTGCCCTGCTCTTTTGCTTCCTCTTCGGTGACTCCGCACCATGCCAGCTCCGGATCCGTGAACACAACCGCCGGAATGGCCACGTTGTCGAATTCACCCGGTTCGCCGAGCAGTGTTTCGATGGCCACATGAGCCTCTCTAGTTGCTTTATGAGCCAACATGGGCTCGCCGGCGACATCCCCGACAGCCAGCAGCTTTGGATCGGTCGTGCGCTGTTTTCGATCGATTTTAATGAAGTTTCGATCGTCGAGTCCCGCCTGAGTATTCTCCAGTCCGATTTCTCGACTGTTGGGACATCGTCCAACCGATACGAGGACTCGATCAAAGGTCTGCCGAGGCTCAACGCCGTTGCCGTCGAGGGTAGCGTCGATGCCATTGCTGTGTGCCGTCAGACTGGCCACTTTAGTTTCCAGATGAATAGCACTGAATTGTTCGGCGAGTCGTTTCTGCAGCGGACGAACCAGATCTCTGTCGGCTCCGGGCAACAGTCCAGCGGTCATTTCAACGACGCTGACATCGGAGCCGAGTGCCGCGTAGACTGCCCCCATCTCCAGCCCGATATAACCTCCACCGATTACCAGCAGTCGACCGGGGACATCAGGGAGATCCAGCGCGCCAGTGGAATCCATGACACGTTTGTCGCCGATATCGAAGATCGGTGGCATGGCAGGATGCGAGCCTGTGGCCACGATACAGTGATCAAATGTCAGGGTCGATGAGGTGCTGTCAGAATGGGTAAGGGACAGCGTGGCTGAATCGTCGAACGTGCCTCGTGCCCTGATGAGTTCAACGCCTCGCGCCCGGCAAAGCATTTCGATGCCTCCGGTGAGTGACCCGACAACACGGTCCTTGAATCCTCGCAGTTTGTCGATGTCAATCTGAGGCGGGGCGAATGACACTCCCCAATCAACTGCTTCGCGGGTTTCATTGATGAGTTTGGCAATGTGCAGCAGTGCTTTTGAAGGAATGCAACCTCGGTTGAGGCACACGCCTCCTGGATTCCTGCCTTCGTCGACGAGAATTGGCTGCAGGCCACGATCGGCTGCAGCAAAGGCCGCCGGATAGCCACCGGGGCCACCTCCGAGAACAACAACCTGAGCGTGTTTGTCTGGCATGGTGTGTTTGTTCCCACTTTCACAGGTGGCCGGTGGCCTTGTTGAACAGCTCAGTGTTTGAAGGTGTCAGGCTGAAGGGGCGCACTGATCATTGTCCTGACACTGGGCTAAAAATTTCAGACAGGTCTGTCAGGCTGGCCGACAGCTTCACGATGAATCTTGCTGCGTCGGCTCCGTTGATCGCTCGGTGGTCATATGACATTGATAGAGGGAGCATCATACGTTCAATGACTTTTCCGTCTTGCAGCTTCAGCTGCTTCTGTCCGCGCGACAATCCCAAAATGGCAACTTGCGGGTGATTTACAATTGGCGTGAAGTACGTGCCCCCGATTCCACCCAGATTAGTGATCGTAAACGAAGCACCACGCATTTCTGCGGACTTCAGTTTGCGTTCGCGCGCCCGTTTGGCCAAATCTATCAATTCTGCGGCAACCTGCAGTACGTTCTTGTGATCACAGTTGTGAATGACCGGCACAACCAGGCCTTTGGGTGTGTCAACGGCCACACCGATGTGGTAGTACCGCTTGAGCACCCATTCGCCGGTTTCCATATCGAGGCTGGAATTAAAATGCGGAAACGCTTTGAGTACTCCAACAACCGCCTTGATCATTATGGCGGTCATCGTGATTCTGGGAGATTTGGGACTGGACTGCACATAGCGTTTTCGGGCATTTTCCAGCTCAGTCACGTCCGCCAGGTCATGTTGCGTCACGTGTGGAATCGTCGACCATGAGCCATGGAGATTATTGGCAGCCGCACGGTAAATTTTGTTGAGCGGTTGCCGCTCCACCGGGCCAAACTGACTGAAGTCCGGCGATGCGACGGCCGGAATCACTCCGGTACTCAGAGATCCCGCGCCGCCGGCTGGCGGTGTGAGTCGGCCACGAACATAGGACTCAACATCTTCAATGATAATTCGGCCACCGCGAGCTGAGCCGGCAACCTGAGTCAGATCGACTCCCAGTTTTCTGGCCAGCCGACGTGTTGCCGGACCGGCGGGTAGCGGAGACTGGGCGTCATTGACTGGTGCTGTGGACTTCGGTGACCGCGCTGGTGTCACTGCTGCAGGCAGTTTCGCTGGTGCGGTGAGCTCTGGCGCTGCAGGTGCCGGTGATACACTGTCGGTTTCAGCAATGGCTGGTACAGTGGTTTCAATCGTTATAAGCGGTGCACCAATTTCGACGTTGTCGCCATCAGAGATATGGACTGCAGTGATCGTACCCGCATGGGGACATTCAATTTCAGCAACGGCTTTGTCGGTTTCAACCTCGCAAATGACGGATCCGGATTCGATAACGTCCCCGGCGGACACCATGATTTCGGCGACATCGACGGCCGTGACACCTTCGGAGACTTCCTGCAGTACGAACTCGATTGTGGGTAGTGCAGCCGAACCCAGCGCAGCTACAGCGCCAGGAGCCTGAGCGGCCACAGGTGACGATTTCGGCTGACATGTCAAATCCGGTTCGGCGGCCGGTGAAGCGCCGTTTGACAACGCAGACTCTTCGATGACCAGCAGTGATGCACCAATCGCAACAGAATCTCCCTCAGATATCAGAATCTCCTTGACCGTGCCGGCGTGGGGACATTCGATTTCAGCAACGGCTTTGTCGGTTTCAACTTCACACACGATTGCTCCTGCATCGATCACATCTCCGGCGGCAACCATGATCTCGGCAACGTCGACCGACTCCACACCTTCAGAGATTTTCGGCAGTTTGAATTCAATCGTCATCGTTCAACTCTGGGTGAATCGGGGATTTGAAATCTTAATTCTCAAGTTTCAAATCAGCCTAGGCATCGATGGGGAAGATCGCATTCTGATCCAGTTCCAGCTTATTCATCGCCTGCTGGAGTTGGTCCAGTTCGAATACTCCCATGCGAGTAAGTCCCTGCAGAGCCGCATAAACAGTCGATTCAGCGTCGATGCGGAAATGACGACGCAGCTCGTCCCGTGTTTCGCTCCGGCCAAACCCGTCGGTGCCCAGGACAATATACTCCCCCGGAACCCATTCGCGGATCTGGTCGGCAACCAAGCGCACGTTGTCACTGGTGGATACGAACGGTCCGGACACACCGTCGAAGACAGACTGCAGATAACTGACACTCGGGTTTTCGCCAGGATGCAGGTCATTCCAGTGCTGGCATTCCATTGCATTGCGACGCAGTTCGCTGTAGCTGGTGACACTCCAGACGTCTGAACCAATGCCGAACTGATCCGCCAGAATCTGCTGAGCCCTCAGAGCACTTCGAAGAATCGGACCACTGCCCAGGAGTTGGGGACGATGTTGCTGGCCGTCAGTACTTTCTGTACTGACGACCCTGTACATCCCATTAATGATGCCAGTGGCCACGTTATCATCTGCCGGCATTGCGGGGTGATCGTAGTTTTCATTGTAGACACTGAGGTAGTAGAAAATTTCTTCACCTTTGCCGTACATGCGCCGGAGACCGTCCTGCACGATGACTGCCAGCTCGTATCCCCACGCCGGGTCATAGGCTCGGAGGGTTGGGATGGTCGTGGCCATTAACTGGCTGTGGCCGTCTTCATGCTGCAGACCTTCACCGTTGAGTGTAGTGCGACCCGACGTGCCACCGCACAGGAATCCCTTACAGCGGGAATCCGCAGCGTACCAAATCAGATCTCCGACACGCTGAAATCCGAACATGGAATAGTAGACGTAAAACGGGATCATGTTCCTGCGAAGATGGGCATGAGCCGAACCGGCCGCGATAAATGATCCCATTGCACCTGCCTCGCTGATGCCCTCTTCAAGCAGCTGACCGTCTTTCGCTTCCTTGTAATAGATCGAGTTAGCACGATCGACGGGTTCATAGAGCTGTCCTTTACTGGAGTAAATTCCCACCATTTTGAAGAGATCCTCCATCCCGAAGGTCCGTGCTTCGTCCGGAATGATGGGGACAACCCGGTCGCCGATACCCTTGTCTCGCAGCAGACCTCGCAAGACCATTCCAAGAGCGTATGTCGTTGACCCTTCCGCACCCTCGCTTCCTGGCAGCAGCGGCTTTGCCTGAAACGGTTTAGTATCCAACGCGGGGACGTCGAGTCGTTCGTCTGTGGGATTACGTTGGGGAACAAAACCACCCAGTGCCTGGCGCTGTTTTCGGAGATACACCATTTCCGGACTGTCGTCCGCCGGTTTGTAGAAAGGTACATTGTCGACGTCGTCGTCACTGATCGGTATGGAAAATCGAGTGCGGAAGTTTTTCAATTCCTCTTCGTTAATCTTCTTCGTGTTGTGAGCCACATTGCGACCCTCGCCTGCTTCACCCAACCCATAGCCCTTGACTGTCTTTGCCAGAATTACGGTCGGAGCACCCTTGTGATTCACGGCTGTGTGGTAGGCCGCGTAGACTTTTTCCGGATCGTGTCCACCTCGGCGAATCTTCTGCATGACTTTGTCACTGAGATGGTCGACCATTTTCAGAACATCCGGATCTGCACCGAAGAAATGATTGCGAATGTATTCACCGGACGACACGGTATATTTTTGGTACTCGCCGTCGACCACTTCGCCCATGCGTTTGACAAGTTTGCCGTCAACATCCGCATCCAGCAGGGGATCCCAGTCACCGCCCCAGATGACTTTGATCACGTTCCACCCGGCGCCACGGAACGCGGCTTCCAGCTCCTGAATGATTTTTCCGTTGCCACGGACAGGTCCGTCCAGTCGCTGCAGGTTGCAGTTGATGACCCACGTGAGGTTGTCCAGTTTCTCGCGAGATGCGAGTGTCAGGGAGCCCAGTGACTCGGGTTCGTCACACTCACCGTCGCCCAGGAATGCCCACACGCGAGACTTTGACGTGTCCTGGATGCCTCGATGTTCCATATAACGGAGGAACCGCGCCTGATAAATGGAACAGATCGGGCCGAGGCCCATGGAGACGGTGGGGAACTGCCAGAATTGCGGCATCAGCCACGGATGAGGATAGCTGGACAACCCCTCGCCGGCTGGCATCTCACGGCGAAAGTGCTCCAGATGTGATTCATTCAGACGTCCTTCAACAAACGCGCGAGCATACATGCCCGGTGACGAGTGACCCTGAAAATAGACCATGTCGCCGGGATGATTTTCGGTTCGAGCGTGGAAGAAATGATTCTGGCCGACTTCATACAATGTGGCGGACGACGCAAACGTCGAAATATGTCCACCAATGCCATCAAAAATCTTGTTGCTGCGTACAACCATCGCCATCGCATTCCAGCGGACGATGCTCTTGATGCGACGCTCAATCTCGAGGTCGCCTGGAAACCTCGGCTGCTCCGAGTGGTGGATCGTGTTGATGTAGGGCGTGTTGGCGGTGAATGGCAGTTTGACACCGTGTTCGTAGGCCCGTTCCTGCAGTTGGATCAACAGCTCTCCCAGCTTGTCGGCTCCATAGCGGTGCAGAATGTCGTCCAGGGAGTCGTACCACTCCTGCATTTCATCCGGATCAATTCCTGAAACCGTATCAGGGACTGCCTGGTCAACCATCAGTGGTTTCTTCCATAACTCAGGACACTGCAGCGTGGCCTGAAATTCTGTGGGGGTCATACGGATCTCAATCGGAGTCAGGGGGGATGTGCTGGCAAATGACACGACAACAATTAGAGTTGGTCGGAGTCTCAGATCAGCTAGGCACAAACGACAGCTCTGCCAGCCGGGAACTGAGGGACATCCGGGCCTGGAGCACACATTCCGAAACCCCGGACTTCTGTCGCTTCACTCAGTCCAGCCCCGGCCACCCTTTCAATTCCTGTCGTTCGACGACTGAACAAAGCATCAATTGCATTCTAGAAGGATTTGGGCAACACGACAAATCGGCTCCCTGGCTCCACCGTTTGGCTGGGGTCATTATTGAGGCTCAGCAGCGCTGTGGCTGGTCTGACCGACCAGCCAGACCAATACCTGGGCGAGCGCGTTGATAAATTACATGACCGCCGTGTAATCTTGAGATGGACGGATCGTGCCGGAGACGGTTCCACTATCTGTCGATCCTTCTGTCAGCGGATGAAACACTACACGCCGGCTAAAGTGAGTTCGTACCAGCGTCAGAATGCGAGCGTAAGACCATCAAATATGCGACATTCAACAAGGTAAGGATTCTCCCGGGGATATGAATGAAGCCGGCCGGTGGAAAGAAGCGGAACGCCATTCCGGTGCCGGGGTGAATCAGATTTGACGGGAAGTGATGGACTGGCCAGTCCATCACAGCAAAAGTGTCTTCCTGCTTCCGGACTATATGTCTTCATTCACCGGAAGCAGGTCGATGCCGTTGCGCGCCGGATTCAGTCGAAAACGAACGACGTACACTCGATTCGGAGCCCGGCCGCTGGCGCAGTACGGCAGCAGAATGGATTCATCTTTCCGGTCCAGTATCCACGATCCGGGATATCCGTAGCTGGATGTATCCAGCGGGATATCGTTTGACCACGACGCGCCATTATCTTTGCTGATCCATACATGCAGGCTCCCGCATGTGGCGACGGCACAAACCGTGCCGTCGTTCAAAACGATTAGTTGAGGCGCTTTGAATTTGGGACTTCCTTTGGGAACAACTCGTGCTCCCGAATCAGTCCACGTGTTGCCTTGGTCGGTTGAATGAAAAACGGCCCCATCCGGCCGAGTGACAAGAATCAGACGTCCGTCCTTCAGTTCTGCGATTGCCGGCTCATCCAAGTTCTGTTCGGGACGCTCTATCCGTGAGATGACACTCCAGGTCGTGCCGGAATCTTCCGAACGACGAATGGCGCCTCGCAGGTATTTTTCTCCGGCCACCTGATAGTACGTCGCCCACATGATCGATCCATTCGTAAGCTGGATCGGCCGTCCACCGTGGGCTCGTTCATAGAAGTCACCCGGACTGTCCATCCAGATCGCTTCTGACCATGTCTGTCCGCTGTCCGTCGATCGCAGCACGAACTGTTTCGTATTGAGTCCATCGATGTCGTTCTCAAAGGCTGTCGGGGCTTTGTTGTATCCATACCACGATGCCTGAGCTGCACCGAAACACAGGACGACTCCATCGCGGCAAGTAAATATCGCGTGAGGTCCGTCGTCCAGGCGATGGTCCAGAACCGTCAGTGGCCGTAACCATGTCCTGCCACCATCAGTGGAACGACAGGCCATCGTGCGTCCGCCAGTCGGAGCGTGGAAATCGAGTGGCCAGCCCTCCGACAACCAACGTTTTTTCACCGCAGGCTCAATTTGTCGCGGTTCAGCGAACGAGGAATGCCAGTAGCCGGCAGAATGTACGAGCAGCAGATCACCATTCGGCATTCGTTCAATTCCACCGGGCCAGCCGATAAAGTCACCGATTCCAGGGAACGCAGCAGGCCGATTATGGTCTGCACCAGTGACGCAGACTCTTGCGTGTGTAATGTGATTGAGCGTCTGTCCGACAGCGAATGGTGACAGAAGTGTCGTCATGATGACGAGGCAGGCGGATCTCACCTGTTCAACTCCTCAAAAGTAATTCGACGCACATGTTCCATGTTCGCTGGATCATCAGCGAACAAAGGTGACAATACACTTGGCACGAGACCAGAAACAGGAATGGTTCAGTGATGATGAGTCGCCTGAAATATATGTCAACGCTGCAATGGATCTACATAGCAGCTGGTGCCATGCTGCTTTCGACCACAACACCGTGTTTTGCACAATTCAAGGTGCTGCCGGAGCCAAGTGCTGCGCAACCTCAGGCGACGCCTGACTGGCGGATCGTCACCAAAAATGCCGGCTGGCAGCCGCGGGATTCGCAGGGTGAACTCGGGCATAAGGGTCGCTTGTGGATTTTCGGTGGCTGGTCGAACAATCCGTCAGCGAACTGGGGCGACGTCTGGTATTCGAGAGACGGCCGGACGTGGCACGAAGTCAACATGGAAGGAACGGCACGAATATTCGGTATTCGTCTTTCAGGACCAAATCTGGATCGCCGGAGGACACGCCCGACCGCTCTGCAGCGAAGTCTGGACATTACAACTTCCGGTAAGACTGGAACGGAATGCCGTAGCAGGTCTAAGTCCGGGATTTGCGGGACAACTGTGGTCCCGGCAGCATGGAGACCAGGCGTTCAGACGTTGACAGCGAATCTTTAGCCCAGGTACATACAATGAAACACCGACTGATAATCGTGGTTCTGCTCTCTTTTTCCATCCTGCCACTTTCCGCCGACGAGTTCGGCTGGTTGGCAGGTACGGCGAGGACACAGATTACACCCACGGAGCCCATGTGGATGGCGGGTTACGGCAGTCGTGATCGTCCTGCGGAAGGGACGTTGCATGAACTGTGGATTCGTGTCCTGGCTTTGCAGGATGCCAGTGGCCGGATCGGTGTCGTTTTGAGCAGCGATACGCTGGGGATTCCACAGTCAATTTACACCACCACCTGCCGATCGCTTAAAGAAGAATTCGATCTGAATCCTGACCAGATCATGCTGCACAGTTCGCATACTCACACTGGTCCGGTGCTCCGAGGGGCATTGTATGACGTTTATCCTTTGGATGGCGAACAGCACCGGATGATTGAAGAGTACTCAAATCTGCTGGAAGACAGAATTGTCAGGACAGTCAGAGATGCGCTTGCGAATCTGGCTCCAGCAGAGATTTTCGCCGGCCAGGGGCTGGCCACGTTTGCCGTGAACCGTCGCAACAATTCCGAAAGGGATATTCGGAAACTCCGTCGGGCGGGTTCGCTGAAAGGGCCGGTGGATCACGCTGTTCCGGTCCTGGCTGTGCGGACCGCCGCTGACAAGTTGCTGGCTGTTGTGTTTGGTTATGCATGTCACAATACCAATCTGAGTTTCTATCAGTGGTCCGGTGATTATGCCGGGTTTGCGCAGTATGCCCTGGAAGATGTCCATCAGGACGCCGTGGCTATGTTCTATATGGGCTGTGGAGCTGACCAGAACCCATTACCCAGGCGTTCCGTGGAACTCGCTCGTGGATATGGACTCCGGCTGGCGGCCGCCGTTGAACGTGTGCTGGCAGAACCCATGCAGGAGATTGAATCGGATCTTCGAACTCAGATCGAAATCGTCAAGTTGAGTTTCGGCAAAGAACCCACTCGCAACGAACTGGCAACGCTGGCAGCTGCGGGCAGCACTTACCGAAACCGCTGGGCCGCTCGTTTACTGAACGACGTGAACAATGGCAAATCACTGGAACGCACGTATCCATATCCTCTGCAGGTATGGCGACTCGGGCAGAGACAGCTGTGGATTACGATGGGTGGAGAGGTCGTAGTCGACTATGCACTGGGGTTTAAGCAGCAGTATGGTCACGATGTATGGGTCGCTGGTTATTGCAACGACGTGATGGCCTATATTCCGTCGCTGAGAGTGCTGGACGAGGACAAACCGCCACGCAGCGGATATGAAGGCAATACATCCATGATGGTCTATGGGCGTGGTGCAGAACGCTGGGCCGACGATGTTGAGGAATTAATTGCAGCGGGTGTTGATCGCATGGTGTACCGTTTGGAGGCGGGGACACCAAATCCATCAATTGCAGAGTAACTATGGTGCAAACGGCTGATTGTATCCTCAGGGGGCATCGCAGGAAGCAGTGACCGGGTGAACCCGGGAACGAAACCTCAGTTCCGTCCCCGAACTGAAGATGAATCCGTAGCAATTCCGTTGTGTCACTATCGCGGATTTCAGAGAACTGGTCGGTTCGGCCTCCCTGCCAGGATTGCTCGCATCGATCCACAGTCGGGCGCTGTGACAGGCTGGCTGGAACTCAAAGGTCTGTTCCCGCGGGCGATTCGCCGGAACCGCGAAGCGGTTCTGAATGGTATCGCCTGGGACGCCAGGGAACGGCGTCTGTATGTCACGGGAAAACTCTGGCCGTCTCTGTTCGAAATTACCTGGGAGGGACTTTCCGGCGGTAACAGGCGGCAGAAGCTGAAGACGCACTGAATGGAGCGGTGTTCACACAAAATCACAATGCAACATCATGTCACTTTGTGCGGTTGTGGCTTCGCGTGAACTCCTGTGGCGGAATACCAGCAAGCCACATAGCACTGGACGCGCCAGAGTCAGGTTTGACTTCCGGAGGCCTCAGAACAGATCTCATCGAACCAATCATTTCTTCAGGTCACAAAGACTGGTCAAATAACAGAAGAGCCGTATCTGGGGTCGAACATCTGTCCTGCCGTTGAGACGCCGTGTGAGGTCCGTATTTATCCAGCCATGACTCAGCATAATCGACCTCTTGAGCGCGAACAGCATTTTAATCGACTTCGTCAATGGCTTGAGATGGAAGGCCAAGCCGAACGACAGCGACTGGAAGTATGCTGCAGGGTTCAGTCGTCAGCTGAGGCGGAGCGCCCAGGTGAAACGCTGCTGGACATGGTGATCCAGACTCACACGACGGGACTCGGCGGTCGATATCTGCTGACTGTCCAAAAGCGACACCAATCCGAGAAACTGCCGTAGCATCGATTCAAAGTGGGCAGCCCAATTCTGCTGTCGGCCGATGGTGATAGCCGAGGATTGGCCGTGCAGGATGTGATCAGCAGTCGAAAAACAGACTCACTGGTAAATTGCAGGCAATGACTGGCCAGAGGGCAGATAGTTTGAGTCGATCTGTCTCCGGAGGAAGTCACGCGCAAACGCCAGCTGATCGGCATGCGCATGGCCGAAGAGGCAGGAGGCTGTCCGAGTCAATTGCGGGACATCCTGCTGTACGATCGAATTCCTTTGTTTCGTCCGACTCAGATCCAAACCCCATTCGAGAAACTGAATGAATCTCAGCAACAGGTCGTTGAATTTGCTTTGACGGCTCAGGATCTGGCGATCATTCACGGACCTCCCGGTACGGGTAAAACCACGACCGCAGTGGAACTGATCCATCAGGATTTGGCCGGCGGAGAACGTGGCTCTCACACGTGCCCGCAGACAATTGGTGGTCATCGGTGACAGCGCCATATTGAGCGAGGACGAATTCTTTGAGACACTGCTGAAGTGGTTTGAACAGACCGGGGCATATCGTGCTGTTTGCGAAATAACGACCGATATCCAGCCGGTCTGACACTTCAGCCTTCTGTCGGGCCAGAATTCAAACCTCCCCCAGTTCCGTCAGTGGTGGCAGAGTGTTGTGACGCAGACCCATTCAGCCACATGCTGTACTTAGTTTTGTCAGAAGACGTCTGTCCAGGTCCACGGCGACGGTACAGTGCTGCGCATCAACGTCTCAACAGTCGATGTCAATACACACCTCCTACCGATCCTTGTTGACATGCCACATAACGACGGGGGCTGCTGCGTCCTTGGATATGATCGGCAGTTTAGCAGCCAGTGCTGATACCGAGTTGGCAGTGCCACGCGGTTGAGAAAAACCCCGATTGGCAGGACTCTACAATTCTGACTGACTTTCAAGCAGTTTCATGGCTGGTTCCAGTCGTTGGGTGATTTGGGAAGCGCTGGTGTAGCCGTGGATCGCTCCGGCCGATTGTCCGTCGACAAAGATTCGCATCTCCGGAATGGTGCGAACCTCGAAAAACATTGCCAAGTCCGCATTCATGGCTGACTCCAGATCGACCTTGACCACGGACACCTTGTCGGGATTCTTCTTAGCGATCTCTTCCAGTTCCTTAGCCAAATGACGACAGGTCTCGCAATGTGGCCCCCAAAAGTCCACCAAAACGACTCGATTTGCCTGCTGTGCCAGTGCTAGAAATGTACCTTCCGTCTGGTGAACCTCAGAGGACTCGGCACTGTTCACTTCCAAGATTTCAGCGAAGCCTTCGGGAGCACCTTGCAGCGACGGATATTGGCGTTCCGTACAGCCTGCTGTGCCCAGCAACAGCAACAGCAACAGCGTGGCGGACACAGGACTTCGAACGAAGTCGAAATGGAAATGATTCATCCGATCCTGCCTGTACAGGGAGGCAACACGGCCTTGTCCGCCGATATGTCCGGCTGGCACAGGTCGGTGACAGCCGGATATCAGGAATTCATTTTAAATGACATGCCAATCCGGAATGACGTGATTGACAGGCGACACCTTCCGTCGAATAGACTATACTAAGGGATATTGGCGGAGTTCGCAGGATTCGCGGTAATTCCGTAACATCTGTTCCAGCGACCGATTATAAACTCGCCGGCAATCTGACAACGGGTTGCAAACTCGGCAGACAACAGTCGTAACAGGAGAAATTGAATGGCCGTCCAACTCACTGAAGCTGCTGCACTCGAAATCAAACGTGTGATGGAAGAACAAAACAACGAAAATTTAAAGTACGTCCGCGTTGGAGTCGTCGGCGGCGGATGTAGTGGCTTCCAATATGCCTTCAACTTTACAGGCGACTTCGACTCCAGAGCCGATGTGTTGCAGGAGCAGCATGGCGTGGGTGTGGTTGTGGACAAGAAAAGTGATCTTTTCCTCGATGGAACCATTGTCGACTTTTACTCGGGTCTCGACAAACGAGGATTCCAGTTCAACAATCCGAACGCTGTGAAGTCCTGCGGTTGTGGCAGCAGTTTCTCGGCTTAGCAGAGCGAAGGCAGGGTGCCACGACGTGGGACAGCCTGCCGGATTTACAATTGACTGAACAGCTGCGTGCCACGGTTGGAGCTCCTGAAATCCCGCGCGACAGGTCGCTATTCAGTTTTCGCACCACAGCCGCTCAATGAGTCCGGATCAAAGTGGCGAATCAGGGACTTTTTGACTTTGCCGACCTTCCCGACTGGGAGCAGGCCGCGCTGGACGACATCCAGATTGCGGAAGTCGTCTTCAATCTTCCACTTCAAAAACCCTACTCATATCTCATCCCGGACGATCTTCGAGAACTGCTTCGGCCTGGGATGAGGGTGAAAGCGCCGTTCGGTCGGGGTCACCGCCAGGTGATTGGGTACTGCGTTGGCGTTCGTCAGACCAACAGTCCGCATCGGCGGCTCAAAGCGATTCAGGAGGTCCTTGACTCATCGCCTCTGCTGAATCCTCAAATGCTGCAGCTGACTCGGTGGATTGCAGATCGTTATCTGTGCAGCTGGGGGCAGGTTCTGGAAAGCGTCATTCCGGCCGGTGTGAAACGGCGCTCCGGTACCCGGATGGTCCAGTGTTTTCTGATGTTACCGGATGCTGAGGAACGACTTCGCGATGTCCGTCTGCCTCCCGGACAACAGTCGGTCATCAATGTCCTTCGCAGCACGACCGCCCCCATATCTGCACCTGAGATCTGTGAACGCGCCGGATGTGGCCCCGGGCCGATCAACGGGCTCCGCAGGAAGAATCTGCTGGACGTTGTACGCGTCCGTTCGGACTTCAGCAGCGAGTTACCTGAAATGCCGGAATCCGAAGCCGACCTGCAGACCAACAGACAGCAACAGTCGTGTCTCAGGGCTATCCACCAGGTGATTGAATCCCAGAAACATCAAACGATTCTGCTGCATGGTGTCACCGGCAGCGGCAAGACCGAAGTCTACATCCAGGCCATACGTGAAATTGTGCGTTACGGGCGGCAGTCGATTGTGCTGGTTCCTGAAATCAGTCTCACCCCTCAAACGATTCGCCGCTTTCGCTGCCGCTTTCGGTCGGTGGCCGTGCTCCACAGTCATATGAGTGATTCGGAACGCCACCGGCAATGGCAACGGATTGCCGGTGGCGACATCGAGGTCGTCGTCGGAGCGCGCAGCGCCGTGTTCGCACCGACGCCACACCTCGGCTTAATCATCATTGATGAAGAACATGAACCCACATTCAAGCAGGACAGTACGCCTCGCTATCATGCGCGTGAGGTTGCACGGCGTCGCTGCCTGATGGAAAAAATCCCCCTGGTTCTGGGCTCTGCCACGCCCACACTGGAATCATGGTGGCGCGCACGGCGGCAAGAAGACCAGTTGCTGTCAATGCCCGATCGTGTCTCGGGATTGCCACTGCCTCCAGTGGTCGTCGTAGATATTCGTAATGACCCGATGATTTCTCGGGGATCCAGTCTGGGGCGAGCCTTACAGCAGGCGATGCGCCGAGCAATAGCCGAAGAGGGACAGATCATTCTGTTCCTCAACCTGCGAGGCTACTCAACAATCGTCTGGTGTCGCCAATGTGGCTCAGGAATCCAGTGCCCGGACTGCGATCTGACACTCACTTGGCACCGTGATCGCCAATCGGTGATCTGCCACGGTTGCGACTATTCCATATCGGCACCGGAACGCTGTCCGAATTGCCGGAATCCGTCAATCAGATACTTTGGTACCGGCACCCAAAAGCTGGAGGAGGAAGTTCGGGCAAGTTTCGCAGGCGTAACGGTACTGCGAATGGACAGTGATTCAATGAGAAAGCCCGGCAGCCATAACACGGCCCTGGAAAAATTTCGATCGGGCGACGTACAGATTCTGCTCGGGACACAGATGATAGCCAAGGGACTCGACTTTCCCAATGTCACACTGGTCGGAGTCATCGATGCGGACACCATGCTGAATCAACCTGACATGCGTGCGGCGGAACGGACGTTCCAGCTGATCTCGCAGGTAGCCGGTCGCACCGGTCGCAGTGATCGTGGTGGGCGGGTCATCGTGCAGACCAGCTGCCCGGATGACACAAGTATCACCTTTGCGGCAAAACATGATTACTCTGGGTTCGTTCGACATGAACTGAAAGAACGCCACGAACTCAATGCACCGCCGTTCTCCTGCATCACTCGGGTCATTTTTCGAGGCAAACAGGAGTCACAGGTCGCAGACACGTCGCGCGAAGTTGCCCGCCGGCTGCGAAATGCGGCGGCTGGTGATTCCAATGTTCGAATTCTGGGAGCGGCTCCCGCACCGATCACACGCCTGCGCGGAAATTTCCGGTTTCATCTGCAAATTGCGGCGCCAACGGTGGACCGTGTCCGCAATGTCTGGATGTCGGTCGCCAACATGCTGGAGTTACCTGACGGTGTCGAAATGGCCGTCGATGTTGACCCGATCAATTCAAGATAATTCGTCGCGGTCTGAGCCTGCCGACCACGACGTCGACCCGCTCATGTATGCTTCGTCGGACTCGTTTGGACAGAAATATGTCTGCTTACCGGGAAGTCACGAGTCAATATGTGAATGAAACATGTTAGACTGGCTGTCGCAGTCGCCAATTCAATGATGGGGTCACCAATCATGATGAATTCCAGTAAAGACCGTGAGCAATCTCCAACGCGGCGCAGTTTTATTCAGACCAGCGTCGCCGCAGCTGCCATCGGGATGACGTCAGTTGTTACGGCCGACGAACAGAATGCCAGCGGGACAGAAACACTCAGTGATCCCGAATCATGGCTCACCAAACCAGACGATTTTGACGACGTGTCCCGAGGAAAACCGATTCCCCACACGCTTTCGGAAGCAGAGCGACGTGATGTGGGTCTGACGCGTGACACCTGGCGTCTTGATGTCGGCAGCGATTCCGAGTCTCCTGCGACGATTCGCCGGCCGTTGACGGCCGATCATGCGTTTACATTTCGTGACCTCATGCAACACGCTGAGCAGCACTCGGTCCGTTTTCCCAAACTCATGACATGTCTGAACATCGGATGCCCGCTTGGGAACGGTATCTGGGAAGGGGTGCCGTTGAGAGACGTGATCTGGAAGACGCAGCCCGTGGAGAACCTGCGCCGCGTCTTTTACTACGGTTTTCACAACAATGATCCCAAACAGATGTTCCGCAGTTCGTTGTCAGTAGGGCGCGTTTTTGAAGATCCCGTGGGTCTGCCCCCGGTGATCCTCTGTTACAAGCTCAATGGCCAGTGGCTGACACCTGAGCGCGGTGGGCCAGTGCGAATTGTGGTTCCCGAAGCCTACGGGTTTAAAAGCATCAAGTGGGTTACCAATGTGGTGTTGTCCAACATCTCCGGCGCAAATGACACTTACGCCGACAACAACAACGACGTCGACAGTCCTCTCAAGACTTTTTGTGCGACTCTGCAGGCGCCGACGAACGTAGCCGCCGGACATGACTTTCCGATCAGAGGATACGCTCAGGTGGGTGTTTCCGGCCTGGCCCGGGTTCAGGTCTGGATTCACAACCGCGATGAACAACTTCCGGACAATGACCCGTA
Source organism: Planctomycetota bacterium (assembly GCA_963581585.1). Classification (GTDB taxonomy): domain Bacteria; phylum Planctomycetota; class Planctomycetia; order Planctomycetales; family Planctomycetaceae; genus S139-18. Next base: position 7,723 of record CAUZPL010000040.1, on the reverse strand, counting down.
TTTCACGTCCGCACCATGGCAGGATGCTGTGCTGCTGCCGCCCCCGAAAATTTTTGGAGGTGGCTTACCAGGTGGTTCTGTCCCGGCAGATACAGCTGGGTTCGACATTGACGGACGACCGACTGCCTGGCCACTCCTGATCTCAAAGGTGTTCTGGCATTGGCAGCAGCCCGCGCTCGCGCGCGGCCGTTACAGCCTGCGATGTCGCACTGTGGATCTTAATGGGACCGCTCAGCCGATGCCTCGGCCGTTTCGCAAGTCTGGCCACGCGAAAATTGAACACAGCCGTTTTGATGTCACGTGACTATTCATCAATTGTGATCACAACCATCCCGTGGACAACTGTCGCATCATAACCTGGCTGGCAGATACCTTCGCTGAGTTGATGCTGTCCCGTCATTACGTCGAATTGCCAGCCGTGCCACGGACAGGTGACCACCCTGCCCTGTAGTGTGCCTTTCGCCAGTGGTCCGCCTGCATGAGGGCAAATACCGTCGAGCACATAAAATGTGCCGTCGACGTTGAACAATGCAAAAAGGGATCCCTCCGCAACAACTTCTGTGGATTCACCAACAGGCAAATCATCAGTCGGAATAAGTGGCAGTGTTCTGGTCATTGTCTTCGGTTGTCCGTTGGTCAGCTGTTGACTGAGTGACCTGCTGTCGTCCGCGAGCAATCGGTAGAAAGAGTTGTGCGAGCAGGAAAATCACCACGGGTGCAATCCACAGGGCGCGCAGGACCCTCATCACGTCTGGCGCTGGTTGCAGCAATTGCCCAGTCATCAGGTACCCAACCATGCCAATCAGCAGCCAGGTGAGTACACCGCAGCCGATCGCCGTCATCTGAGTTTTAAACACAGAGCGTTCGGTGAGTTCATCCACATAGACGTCGATCGTCCGGCGACGACGTACTGATTGCTCAACTGCTCCTGCAACCTGAAGGATTCTTGAAAACTGGTACATCCCTGACTGACACTCCGACACTTCCGGTAATCGCTGTACTACGCGCCGGCACAGCTGCAATGCCAGATCTTTTGGCAAAACATCTGTGTGACCAGGCAGAATCAGTTGACGATCAATCGGCTGATCGCCCGTCCGACTCTGAAGTCGAAACATCTCGGCTGAGCCCGAACAATTCAAAGTGATGGCTGGACGTGGTTTCCGGTCGGCTGCTGAGCCTGACAGTACAACCTGCCGGCTGTACACCGGTATCGCGTCGTCATTCATGCCTAAAACTGTTACCTGGGAATCCGCGAACCCAAGTGATGCACAGGCATCAATAGCGTGCATCAGTGTTGCCATCGGATCCGGGTCATCAGCCACCGCCGGCAAATGCAGCTGACCGTCCGAAACCCAATGATCTCCGGACAACGTGTCCCGCAGATACCAACGTCCTGTCAACACAACGATTCCGCACTTGCTTTCGTCCAGTAACAAATGCAATTCATAGCTGTAGGCTGTCGATGGGTTACGTGGCGGAATCACCACTACATGATACTCTGCCTGGCTGGCATGACGGGCCAGACGAATAGATTCGTCCACTCGGGACTCCGCGACGATCACGGTATCGGTGCCGGATGCGACGAGCACGTCCTCCGGTGACAACACGTGAAGAGTCTCCGCTGGAAGTGTCGTCTGAAGACGTTCCTCCAGCGGGCCACGGAGATGGACAGCACCCAGCGAATGATCAGCCGACCAGGCAATGCCCTGGACGAGCAATGCCGCATCTGGCTGGTCACCGGTTAATGAAAACCGCATGTTAGATGTCCTGATGCTCGGCCTGTCAGGTTCTGAGGAATTGATTCAGTTTGCGCATCGAAACACATCAATTCCTTTCTGCACCATCATCCGCACCATGTCTTGTCAAGTTTTTAATTTGCGGCCGCTATGAGAAAACCGATTCTGACGTCTGATGATGCACCAGTGACTGGCAAGTACGTCAGATTGCTGGTTGACCGCTGAAATAATCCGGCTCTTTCCCCGGCACCCACTTGATGTTACAACCGATGCTTGGCGTCTGGTCTGCAGAAACCTCCTGACTACTCAAAACCGCATCACACGCCGCCCGCAAATCTGCCCCCGTCACGGGGACGTCATTGCCCGGCCGGCTGCTGTCGAACTGGCCACGGTAGACCAGCGAATGACCAGTGTCGAACAGAAAGAAATCAGGTGTACACGCCGCCCTGTAAGCCTGAGCAACCTCCTGAGTTGCATCAAACACATATGGGAATTGATACCCAGCGGAATCTGCTTCTTCTTTCATCTGACTGGGGCCATCCTGAGGATGAGTCTCAATGTCGTTTGAACTGATACCGACAATTGCCAGCCCTCGCGACTGGTATTCATTCGCAAAAGCAGCCAGCGCTTCGCGCAAATGCACAACAAACGGACAATGGTTGCACATAAAAATCACCAGCAATGGCTTGTCTGCCATTTGGTTCCGACTCACTAGGGCACCGTCAACATTCGGAAGTGAAAAATCGGGGGCCTTCGTCCCGATCGGCAGCATGGTAGACGCAGTCTTGACCATGGAATCAATCTCCTTGTGAACATAGTACAAACAATGAAACCGGAAAATCGAGCGCAGTCAGTCGAGCCGGCACTGGACCACCCTGTCATTGTGCCCGCAACGACAATTTGTGCGAAACCGTCGGACCCAAATTTGAACGAAAATAAGCATCACGCGTCACGATTCCCGTCGACGACAATCGCAGTTGAATCATCGTGGGCCAAATGCAGCAGCACCTGGTCCGGTCGGGAAAGCACTGACGGCATCACAGCTGACGCTGAAGCGTACGGTCCACGGATCCGGTCCGGAACGATATTGCCGTCAGTTGCAGTGTGGAGATTGCGGTCCGTTGCCACAGTCGGGTCTGGGTCGGTCTCCCTCGTGACCGTCGCAAATTCCGCAGTTTTCGGTCAAATGTGCTAACCGGTTTAGCCACCCCATTGATACGAACCCCCATTCGGCCATTGTTGCTGTTTTCCTGTCGCGCCAGTAATCGATAGATGAAACGAGTGGTCGGCTTTTAGTCAATCCTGCCACGAGGTCCAGCCGGTGCCTGAAAGGTAATTGTCCTAAAGGCACGAACAGCCTGTCATGGACGGCAAGCTAAGTCACTAATATCTTGACTCCCTCCAACCCTCCGATACCCTTTAGATGCAGTAAGATCGCTACAATTTTCCCTGATTCCTAAGGCGGAACGCGTCTATTCATTTGCTTGGGACGTCCACCACTGGACAGCGAGCTCACTTGGATGACGCAGGGGTTCGCCTCCGCAAAATCAGATTTGCATCAGGTCACTGCGGGCTGGGAGTAATTGTCCGTGTTCCATCCGGTCGGGTTTTGAGAATTTAACACATCCATCGAGGTCGCTCGGCTGATCGATCAGATCACTCCAGGAAACTGTATCCATGGCACAACAAAACAACTACTTCCTGTATACCATGCTTTCTTTCTTTATGGTGCTGGCAGTTGGCATGGGAGTGGCTTGGGGAATGGCGTACAGCGACGCTGCTGCACGCGATGCAGAACTGGCTCAGGCGCGCAGCGAAAAAACGGACGCTGACGCATCGGTGCGTCGGCTCAATGACGAAAAGACGGCGTTGCTTGAGCTGATCGGGCGGGAAGGCGCCGATGTAGGACAGCAGAACGTCCCCGACACGGTCGTCGGTGATATCACAACCAAAATCGAGGATCCGCGATACAGCAACCTCAGCGCTGAGAATAAGGGGTTGGAACCGGCGCTCGACAAGGCAGTGACCGACCGAGATAGTCAGGCCACAGCCGCGAACAGTCGCCAGACGGATCTGCAGAACAAGAACGACGAACTGCAGCGAACAATCAAGTCAAAGGATGCAGAAATGCAGGTCCACCAGGGTGCTCGCGAGCAGGCCGAACTCGAGCTCCAGCAGCAGGCAGCAAAACACAGCGAACAAATCGACAGATTCAACGAAGAGTTTGTGAAAATGCAGGACACGCTGGAAAACCTTCAGACCACGCACGACACCTACGTGACTGAAACAAACCGCAGGGTCACGATCCTCGAAAGCGACATCCGCGAAAAACGAGCGGCGCTTCAGGCTCTGCGCCGTGAACTTTTCGAACAGGAGGATATCAGCTTCACCACTGCGGATGGAGTTGTCTCTTCGGTGGACCATATCAATGGTCATGCTTACGTTAACCTCGGCAGCAAAGACGAAGTACGCGTAGGTACGACGTTTTCAGTCTATGTCGCGAAGCATGGTGGAATCGGCCGTCGGAATACACGAGATATCAAAGCCAGCATTGAGATTGTGGGCGTGATGGGACCGCATCTGTCAGAGGCTCAAATCACCCGCCAGGACCTGCACCGCCCAATTGCGAATGGCGACCCAATTTACTCACCGATCTTTACCGCTGGTCTTCCGGTGGAAGTCGCCATTGCGGGCCTGGTGGATTTCGACGGAAGTGCAGGAAGCGATCGTGCAACACTGTTGAGAATGATTGTGAACCAGGGAGCTCGGGTTGCCGTTCAGGTCGGTGATGCTGGTGAGTTCATTTCACAAAACGGCGAATCGATGAGTGAGGAGGAGGCGACGGACAGTATCACCTCTTCCACTCGGTTCCTGATCATAGCGGATCTGGGTGAAGAAGCGGCGGACGACACAGATGACCAGACGCGTCTGGCAACCTATAGTGAAATTCAGATCAATACGGGCAAACTGCAGCTGGAAGCTGAAAACCACGGTGTATACGAAATAGGACTAGCGACCTTTCTTGAGTTTTTGGGGTACACCAAAAAACACATAGCATGGCGCCGTGGCGAGCATTTTTCTTTGGTTCTTAATGGCATGAGTCGACCTCTCATGCTGCCCAATGGAGCGAAAAGCAGATCAGTTCGTACCTCAATCGGGAACCGAACCAGTTCAGGTACAGTTTCAGAACTCTATACGACACGTAAGCGGCCGCGCACCATTTCGCAGGGACATGTCAGTGAGCTTTACAAATAGCTTCACTCTCGGCTGGAAACGCGTTAATCAGATTTGAGCCGGCCCAGGAGGTCGGCTCATGTCGTTAAGAATCGACAGTCGACAGCTTCCTCCGGTGTCGAGTGAACTCGTATCAGCACCTGATCTCCGGACGCGAATGTCACGCGGCTGTTCGCTGGTTTCCTGGAAACTGGACGCGTGGCAGCCGGACCAGATCCCGAATAGTTCCAGCGATGGGTACAGTTGCAGGAATCTGTCCGGTCGACATCAACTGGGCCGGTACGGCCGTCGTTGGCCCCAGCATCGTGGACACGACCTGGCCGTTCACAATGGATCCTGGCAGCAAACCAAAGTGGAATCGCCTGAGCATCACCGTCAAAGCGGTCCGAAGCTCCACCATCGCCAGTGGGGCTCCGATGCAGCGTCGTGGTCCGGCGCCAAACGGCAGATATTCATACGATGTCGGTGTAATCGAATCCCAGCGCTCCGGTCGAAACCTGTCCGGATCTGAATAAAGATCGGGGTCATGGTGAGTGATGTACTGGCTGAAGATGATTGGAGTCATGGGAGGGAGATTGAGCGGACCGAGTTGAATCGCCTGTGTGCACACACGTTGTGAATACGACGAGGCCGGCAGGACACGCATACTCTCCCGAATTACCTGATCCAGATATGTCAGCGATTTGATGTCATCGTAACCTGGCGTCAGGGTATCCGTACTGCGGTCAAGCTCCATGCGCAGTTTCGTCATGACTTCCGGATGTTGCGCCAGCAACAACAGGGTCCAGGTGAGTGTATGTGCGGTGGTCAGATGAGCTGCGGCAAAAAGCAGCGTTACATGGCCCACCAGTTGGTCGTCCGTCAACCCGCTGTCATCACCCTGAGCCCGGAGCAGTAAGCTCAGGATATTGACCTGGTGACGGTTCCCCTTGCGATGTCGATCAAACATTTCACGGACGCTGAGTTCCAGTTCCTCAGCCATCGCCAGCAGTGAATCGTAGCCATCGGAATAGCGTCTGGACGACACCATGGCCCCCATTCCGACCTCGTGGTTCCATCGAACCCAGCGATCAATCTTTTCTCCCAGCTCGACGGAATAGGCCACATCGTCGATTCCGAACAGAATGGCACTGGTCATGCGCAGCATCAACCGCACCATCTCACCATTCAGGTCCTGAACATCACCCGACTTCCAGGAATCCATCATGTCGAGGGTGAGCTCAGAAATTGTCTCGTGGAAATGAGGTAACATCCGTTTCGTGAACACATCCATCATCATTCGGCGAGCATCGCGGTGTTCCGGACCGTTCTGGCTCAGAAGGCCTGAGGTAACGCGACGTTGAGCTGAACGACGACCACCGCGTATGGCAAAGAAGCGGGACTGAAACGATTCAGAATCCGCCAGCACACAGCGATTCATTTTCGGTGAGAAAACAAAGACCAGCCGTTGTCCATCATCTTCCAGAGCTGCCACCTCGCCGAATTGCGCCTGCAACCGTTTCATACACGCAATGGGATCTTCGGGAAACTGCAGCAACGAACCGTACGAAATTGGCAACGTATGATGATCGCCCGTCGGAAGAATCCGGTGCTTTTCATGCTTGCTCATGATGACATCCATGTGGCACAGACGAGATTTCCCAAACCTCACCCCTGTCCTGCAATACAGGGATAGTTGTGAATTTTCCGCGCAAACACTGCCATCGTGCGAAGCCGGAGCAAATGACAGTGATGACGTGATGTTGTAAAAGATTTCGGGAATTACAGCCAGATAAATCGAGTCCCGGGGTTCCGAGTACAACTCCCTGACAGCCACAGTCGGGCGTCAGCTGGATCACTTGAATCGTCAGGTTCAGCGCCGGAACACGTTTTTGCCGCCAGACGCCGGTTCGGGCTGCAGGGTTGCACATGAATTGCGAGTCACACGCAACCTGATATAGTTGCGTCAATCGGGACGTGGCTCAGCCTGGTAGAGCGCTGCACTGGGGGTGCAGAGGTCGCAAGTTCAAATCTTGTCGTCCCGACTCCTCAAGGTCTTACCGTTGCCCAATTTGGGGCAAACCTGCTATTGGCAGTGCGGTGTGAATAACCCTTTTGTACCAACGATGTACCAAAGTGTTCACACAGGAGCATTGCTATGGCGACGCGCAAATGCGTTCCCGGTTATCTGCTGCACAAGAGCCGGGGAGTCGGAAAAGTCGTTGTTCATGGGAAGACGCACTATCTTCCTGGCGAGTACGGCAGCGATGAATCGAAGGCAGAGTACGAACGGCAGATTGCAGAATATCTGCTGAAGAAAGATCGTCCGGAAACGGTCAACGTCACCATCAATCGATTGTGCGTGGCGTTTCTCGAACACGCGTAATCGTACTATGTCAAAGACGGGGCAGTCACCGCGGAAGTGGGTGCTATTCGGTGTTCCCTGCATCCGTTGATTGAATTGTACGGTCGTCAGATTGTCGCCGATTTTGGGCCGTTGAAGCTGAAGCAAGTTCGTGAGCAGATGATTGCACGCGGCTGGTTTCGGAAGACGGTCAATCGCAACATCAGGCGAATCGTCCGTATGCTGCGCTGGGGTGTCGAGAATGAATGGGTTGCGCCCCACATCCTGGAAGCGTGTCGCGAACTACGGAACCTGCAGGCCGGCCGCTGCGGTGAGATCCCGGAAGGAGATGCGGTTGAACCTATCGATATCGACCGTGTGGAAGCCGTCAAGCCTTTTGTCAGTCGTCAGGTGTGGGCCCTGATCCAAT
>CAUZPL010000039.1:0-58616 GCA_963581585.1 Planctomycetota bacterium | reverse complement strand
ATTTTCGAAAACCTCCAGCTAGTTCAGCCGATTTACCTCATCGCAGAGCCGGGAACCAACAATTATTTCGTCATCGAGCATAAGGGGCACTGGGCCGGGCCGGGCTCGATTCGCCGGTTTTCGAACGAGCCGTGTGCTGCTGAAGCGGAAATACTGCTTGAAATCGATTACCTGATCTACGGGATGACGTGTCACCCCAATTACGTCGAGAATGGCTACATCTACGTGACCGCCAACGGACCCGTTTCGGCAGGCCAAGAGACGTTCCAACGGATCATCCGGTATACCGTCGAAAGGACGTCGCCCTACAAGATCGATCCGAAATCGGAACTCGTGATCATCCAATGGGAGACCGACGGTCCCGGTCACAACGGTGGAGAACCGGGCTTTGGTCCCGACGGCATGCTCTACTGTCCGACCGGCGACGGCACTTCCGGTAGGGATGTCTACGGGACCGGCCAGGGCGTCGATGATCTGCTGTCCGTGATGCTCCGAATTGACGTCGACCATCCGGATCCAGCCAGACCTTATTCGATTCCCAAAGACAACCCGTTTATCAACTATCCAGGCGCCCGGCCGGAGATTTGGGCGTTTGGTTTCCGTAATCCGTACCGGATGACATTTGACCGAAAGACGGGACAGTTGTGGGTCGGTCAGGTTGGTGAAGGTCGGTGGGAGCAGGTCTACCTCGTCCAGCGCGGAGAGAATTATGGCTGGAGCGTGCAGGAAGGGAGTCATCCTTTTCATTTCGGCCGGAAGGCCGGACCCGGCCCCATCATCCCGCCGACGATCGAGCATCCGAATTCCGAATTTCGATCGCTGACCGGCGGTGTTGTTTACTACGGATCGGAACTTCCGGAGTTGCACGGCACTTACATCTATGGCGATTTTGTGACTGGCAGAATCTGGGGCGCGAGGCACGACGGTGAAAAGGTGACGTGGCAGAGGGAACTGGCGGATACGGCATTTGCGATCGTCGGTTTTGCCGAAGGCATTGATGGCGAATTGATCGTTGTTGACCACAAGACCGGACTTCACAAACTGGAACCGCGGCCCGAGGAAGCGTGGGGGCCGCCGTTTCCCACCAAGTTGAGTGAAACCGGCTTGTTCACGTCGGTGCCGGATCATCAGGTTCATCCGGGATTGATTCCGTATGCTGTGAACTCACCACTATGGTCGGATGGCGCACATAAACAGCGATTCATCGCACTTCCCGGAACGTCGCAAATCGAGTTCCACGGCGAGAAGAGCTGGGACCTTCCCGAGGGTGCCGTGCTCGTCAAGACATTTGCTCTGGACGAGCAGGTTGGCAATCCTCCATCCCGACGTCGCGTCGAAACCCGGCTGATGACCAAACAGCAGGGAGAGTGGGTCGGCTACAGCTACGAGTGGAATGCGGAACAGACCGAAGCGGTCCTGGTCGACAGGACCGGGAAAGACAAAACGTTGGTCATCATGGATCCGGAGTCGCCCAGCGGAGAACGGGAACAGGTATGGCATTACCCGAGTCGCGCAGAGTGCATGATGTGCCATACGCGAGCCGCGAATTTTTTGCTCGGTCTGCAAACCGCACAGATGAACCGGCCGCACGAGTATCTTGACGGTGTTCGTAACCAGCTGGAGACGCTGGCGCAGCTGGGCATCTTCAATCTACCGCAACCCGCTTTGCCCCAGCCGGCCGACGCCTACCCCACATTCGCCAACCCGTATGATGACGCGGAGCCACTGGAGGCGCGAGTCCGATCCTATTTGCACGTGAATTGTTCAATTTGCCATCAACCGAACGGCGGCGTGAATTCGAAAATCGATCTGCGGCATGCAACTAGTCTCGACGGGATGAAGGTTGTCAGCAGGGCTCCCATCCACGACAGTTTAGGCGTCGCACGGGCCAGGTTGATTGCCCCGGGTGCACCACATCGCTCCCTGTTGCTGGAGCGGACTTCGCGTCGTGGAAGGGGCCAGATGCCGCCCTTAGCCACAGCATTGGTTGACAAACAAGCCGTTGAGATGTTGACGAACTGGGTGAAGCAGTTGCCTCCGTTGGGACGGGCACGCATCTCCGTTAACAACCCCATGTTGCCACCGAACTGGGCGCTGTTGCAACGGGAACTGCTGCGGGCAAATGTTGAGGCCTGCGAAGAGTTTTTTGATCGCTATTTCGACGAGCGCGGGTGGCTGCTTTGTGTTGAACGCTGGGGCGGCTACGACGGACCGAATGACGCGATCGAGAACCTCATTCACTGGCCGATTTTGCATGCGGCCGGCGCTTCGGATTCGATCCTGCATATGTACAAGAAGGCGTGGGAAGGCCATTTGCTGCAATTCACACAGGCCAAAACGGTGGAGGTGCCGTACGCCCGAGACGGCATGTATTACAAAGAATTCCCCGTGATGATGGACTGGCTACACAACGCCGAGGGGCTGACCGTGTTCATGCTGCAGGGCCTTTCGGACCCGCACGACGATCGCAGGCGCGAGCGACTGCGCCGATTCGCTGGCTTCTACATGAACGAAGATCCGCAGGCGCAAAACTACGATCCGCAGCACAGGATTATTCGCAGCATGTTCAACGGCAGTCGGGGGCCGTTGTTGCGCAAAACAACGTCACTGGATTGGGCCGGAGATCCGATCGAATTCAAGGGGCGATTTCGTCTGCGGGAGCGTGGGCAGACCAGCTACGAGCAGATCGTGGCCCACTTCAAGGATTACAACGACATCGTTGGCGATCACCCGTCGAATCTGCTGGTGACGGCACTGCCACTCAAAGCGTACATGCTCGAACACGACCAGAAATACAAGGACTGGGTGCTAGAGTACGTTGGAGCGTGGCGGGAACGGATGATCGAGAACGGCTATCTCATTCCGAGCAACATTGGTCTGGACGGAAAGATCGGCAGCGCGGCGGATGGCAAATGGTACGGCGGCGTCTATGGTTGGGGCTTTACCGTTGTTAATCCGGTTAATGGTCAGTTGGTCGATCGCCAGACAATGCACCTGGCAATCCACGGTTTCACCAACGCGGTGCTGCTCACCGGTGACCTCAGCCTGCTGGATCCCTGGCGGAAACAAATGGACGTCGTAAATTCCAACCAGAAGATTGTTGATGGCAAGATAGTCTATCCGCACAAATACGGCGATAACGGGTGGTACTCGTTCAATCCTGGTCCGTATAGGGTCGGTGCGACCGAGATATACTACATGACGTTCAACGACGACGATCTGGCGCGCGTCCCGAATAATCCATGGTTCCAATATCTAAGCGGAAAAAATCCAGACTATCCCGAGCAGGTGCTGAGGAGCGATTTTTCGAACATTCGCGCGCGCGTTGCCGCCATGCGAGCGGACTCAACCACTCCAGACACGCGACTCTCTAACGAGTCGCTTTCCATGAATCCTGCCTCCGTCCGTTCGCTGACCGAATTAACGATGGGCGGGCTCCTCCCTGGCAGGCAGGGTTTGGTCCTACATTGTCGGCTGCGATACTTTGATCCGGTAAAGCGACGAGCGGGATTGCCGGAAGGAGTCGCCGCACTCATCGAAAAGATGACGGACGACAAGGTTGTCGTGACCCTGGTCAATACCAATCAGATCGATTCTCGAACGGTCGTCGTCCAGGCCGGTGGTTACGCAGAGCATCAGTTCGTTTCGGTCGATTATGACGGCGGACATGCCGGGATCGATGCCTCGCACTTTACCGTGGAACTGGCCCCCGACTCTGGGAGCCGGCTCGCGTTAAGAATGGAACGGTATGTCAATCAGCCCACGTTGACGTTTCCGTGGGATCGATACTGAACGAGCGCTGGGCCTCTACCGCTGACCTTTGACAATGGTCTCGCTATAACGCAGCTCGCCGGTCAAGCCAACTGATAGGAAATTGCTGATAGGAAATTTGATTAACTGATACTGCTGCCGTGCGCAGGTCCGTAACGATGCTGGTTCAGTTCGCCTGACATTTGATCAAGCGATCTGTTGTCCGCGCAGCAAGTGTCGTTGGTTGCGCCCTCACGGGAGCCTGACGCAGCGAAATCCGGTGTACAGATTGAGGTTGTCATGAGACGCCGACTGGCGATCGGCACTGCGTATATGCAGCGCGACATTTGCCCACGATCCACCTCGGCGAGCACGGGCCGTCTGATCATCGGCGTCCTCAGCGTTCAGTTCGGGATATGGTGCCTGCACATCGGCGCACCATTCCCAGGCGTTGCCGGCCATGTCATGCACTCCAAACGGGCTCACGGATTTCGGAAAGGAGCCACCGGGCGACGTCAATGGATAGTTCGACTTCTGATCCCCCTCATACCAGACATTCCAGTCTGCCGCGTTCTGCAACTCCTTGCCGGCGTGGAAGGACGAATTGTTTGACAGCGTGCGATCCCATTTATCTCCCCACGGAAAAACGCGACTCGGTTGCCCCTTTGCTGGTTCGACTCCGCGAGCGGCATATTCCCACTGGGCCTCGGTCGGCAAACGCGTTCCGGCCCAGCGACAGTAGGCCTGTGCATCGTCCCAGCTCACCTCGACGACTGGGTGTTTTCGCTTGTCCGAGGGGTAGTCCTTCCCTTTCCAATGAGGCGGCGGACTGTGGCCAGCGGCGTCGATGAATGCCTTGTATTGCTCGTTTGTCACTTCGTACCTGTAAATGTAAAACGGCTCAATCGTTCTACTGTGCCGTGGTTGCTCATCGAGTAAATGCTCTTTCCACTCCTCGGGCAAGCCCGCATCGAGAATCTGCTCGTCGATTTCCGCCGGAGTGGTTCCCATCAGGAAACTGCCGCCGGAGATCAGGATCATTTCGGTGCCGTCCGTGGTGTTCGTCACGGTTATAGGTTTGTTCGGTTTGTCTTCGGCGTGAACCGCACACACAAACATCAGACAAAACAGTGGAACCAAACTGCCAAAAAAAAAGGATTCGACCTGGAAATCGCATGTTCATTTGTGTTTACTCAGTAAAAGAAAGAGCGTTTTCATTGCCACACGGACTGAGCGAGTCGACGTCCCGCGGCCACTGAGGCCGCACGTGTTGTTCGCCATGCCCGGTAATCAACGTTCCAGACGTGTCAGGACCTGTTGAAATTCAAATCCATTGACAAGAGTTTCGCAAGTGAATACGACCGGCCTTCATCAGTCCCTGAGAATTGTGCTTCAGAGGAGCGTGTGATTTTGTTGCCCGAGCTATGCTTTTTGACGGCAACGGATCTGGCCGAACGGATTCGCTCGAAGCGGCTGTCCTGCGTTGAGGTGATGCAGGCTCATCTCGCTCAAATCGAACGGGTCAATCCGAGAATTAACGCAATCATAACGCTCGTCGCTGAGTCGGCACTCAAACAAGCCCGCGAAGCAGACGATGCCATGTCTCGCGGACAAAACATCGGGCCCCTGCATGGGCTTCCCGTCGCACATAAGGATCTCGTACCGACAAAGGGCATCCGTACCACCTTCGGATCACCCATCTATGCCGATCATGTTCCGGACAAAGATGGTCTGATTGTCGAGCGGTTGCGACAAGCCGGCGCGATCACATTGGGCAAAACTAATGTGCCGGAATTCGGCGCCGGATCTCAAACCTACAACGAAGTATTCGGAGCGACGCTCAATCCGTACGACACTTCCAAAACGTGTGGCGGCAGCAGCGGTGGCGCCGCGGCGGCCCTGGCGTGTGGCATGGTTCCGATTGCCGACGGCAGCGACACGGGCGGGTCACTGAGGAATCCGGCGAATTTTTGTAACGTTGTCGGTTTTCGGACGTCGCCCGGGCGCGTTCCCGTCTGGCCCACCGTCGTCGGCTGGTTTCCGATCTCGGTCCAGGGACCGATGGCTCGGACCGTTGAGGACACAGCATTGCTGTTGAGTGCTGTCGCCGGCCCCGATTCTCGCGCCCCCATCTCCCTTGCTGAACCAGGTGAGCTGTTTCGGAGACCGCTTGAGAGAGACTTTAACGGTGTCCGTATTGCCTGGAGCCAGGATTTGGGTTGTTTGCCCGTCGATTCACGGGTCACAGATGTCCTGGAAGCTCGGCGGACCGTATTCGAAGACTTAGGCTGCCAAGTTGCCGATGACGGACCGGATTTCAGCGATGCCGACGAAGTCTTCAAAGTCTGGCGGGCATGGGCCATGGAATTGAAATTCGCTGAGTTGCTGGACACTCAGCGGGATCAGATCAAGGAGACGGTCCTCTGGAACGTCGAACAGGGAATGGAGCTGACGGGACCTCAAATTGGGCGCGCCGAACGCAAGCGAACGGAACTGTATCATCGTGTGCGAAAATTCATGGAACACTACGAATACCTCGTGCTGCCGGTGAATCAGGTCCCACCGTTTTCGGTTGAGCAGCCATACGTGTCCGAGATCGCCGGTACGAAAATGCAGACATACATTGACTGGATGAAATCCTGTTACTACATCACTGTCACGGGACTGCCCGCCATCTCCGTTCCCGCCGGCTTCACTGAAGAAGGACTGCCGGTCGGAGTGCAGATTGTCGGCCGGCACCAGCACGAGTTCGGCGTCCTGCAACTGGCTCACGCATTTCAACAGGCCACCGGGTTCTGGAAAACAAAACCGGCCGTGGCGACTTAATCAAAGAATTCTGCGGTCGTTCTGCGACCCGCCCCGTCGATCAGCGGGCACGAGATTTCAACATGGCAGTTTCTCTCAGTACGCTCGACTGGATGTTGTTTGCCGGCTACCTCGTCGTCGTGCTTGCGCTGGGACTGAAATTCGCCGGCGAACAGCATTCCAACGAACAATACTTTCTCGGTGGCCGCGCGATGAACTGGCTGCCTGTCGGCCTCTCGTTGTTTGCTACCACATTTAGTTCGCTCTCGTTCGTAGGAATGCCGCGCGAAGCCGCATTCGTGGATTACCATCTCTATTTGGCGATTCTCTTCATCCCGTTCTTCGTATCGCCGATCGTCTGGATTTGGTTCGTCCCGCTGTATCACCGTCTGCGAGTCACCAGTCCTTACGAGTACATGGAACTCCGTTTTGATCGCTCCGTTCGCCGACTTTGCAGTGCGCTGTCTATCGTGTACACAATTGGCTGGATGGGCAGCATGTTGTTTGCGGTGGGCATCATCCTGCAGGCGGTGCTCGATCTGTCGCCGCAGCAACTCAAATTGACGCTGATTGGCGTGGGACTGTTAGCGACACTGTATACGGCTTTAGGAGGCGTCAAAGCCGTGATTTGGACCGACGTACTGCAGGCGATCACGTTGGGCGGGGGGATGACGGTCGTGCTGGTGATGGCACTCGCGAGGATTGACGGCGGCTGGAATTCCGTTTGGCAAGTGGGCACAGCGGCAGGTAAGTTCGAGATGTTCGACATGCGATTCGACGTGACCGATCGAGCGAATTTCTTTTCTGCTGCGGCCTTTGGGATCTTTGTCTATCTGCCGGCCAAGGCAATTTCCCTTGGAGCCGTTCAGCGTCTCGTCTCCCTGCCGACTATTTCCGCCGCCCGGCGATGCGTGGTCGTCAACGCCGTCATGGTCTCCGGTATCTGCTTGTTATTTTTCCTCGTCGGGACGACGCTGTACGTCTTCTACCACCAGCCGGGAGCGAGTGGCTTCCCACAGTTGACGAGTGAGGATCAGCTCTTGCCGGTTTTCGTCGTGACTGAGATCCCCCAATTCGGTTTGACAGGATTACTGGTTGCAGGTTTGTTTGCAGCGGCAATGAGCAGCATCGACAGCGGAATCAACAGTTTAACGTTGACGATCGTCATCGACTGGATGCAGGGGCGTCATCCGGGTGTGACGTTCAGTCGATGGCTGTGTACGGGCTTCGGCCTGCTCACGATTGCTGCATCTCTGCTGGTGCCGGTATTGGGCGACCACGTTTTCGACATCATTATCAAGATCAGCGGCGCGCTATTTGGACCGATGCTGGGATTGTTTCTGCTGGCCATGTGGTGCCGGCGCGCGAACAGCAGCGGCGCATGGATCGGATTCGTCTCCGGCGCCGGTGTACTGACGATCGTCTGGACTATGACAGGCGTCTCGCACTGGTGGTACGGTGCGTTGACCTGCGTGCCGACATTGGTCATGGGATGGATCGGCAGCTTGCTGGTTCCGGGTTCTCTTGAACAAGCTCCCTCGAAGTCAGGGCGGGGCCCGCGACATTGACATGACCCGCAGCGTCGATGACTGCTCGATCAGCTTCGTCCGATTGCCAACCTGTCAAGCCGACAACTGAAGCACCTGCTCATGATTGACTCGCCCAGCTGGATGGGTCTGTCCGGACTCTCGTCGGTCATACACATCATCGTCGACTGGCACGCCGCGCCGGTGGGCAGGGCATTCATGTCAACACCGGGATCTGGGCCGACGGCATGACACTACTGAAGAAAGACCTTGGCGACGCCGATCGATTTGCGGAGATCTACACGGCACTCATCAGCGACGACCGCGAGGACATGATTCAGCGAAACCTGAATCTTGTACGCCGCGAATGCCCCGTGGCAGCACTGGGAACACTCAAGGGGCAACGAACTGTTTCCGTATTGCCGGGAACCGTTCGGAGTGGATCCACAGGCAAGTTCGATATTGAGTTGTCAGATCGATTGACCAGAACAGACGAATCCCACCCATTGATTGTTTTGAATCGCAGCGAGATGCGTGGCTACAGGACTACAACCTCGTCAGTTGCTGCCGATTCCTCGGCGGCCAAACAGGCGGCGACCGCTGCACGGGAATCGGTCGGAGGAACAATCTCCGGCGCACGGTCCTCGGCAACACACCGCAGGAAATAAGCCCACTCGTCACGTAACGCCCCGGCTCGATGCCCGTGCAGGTCCGGCCAGTACGTCGTATCGGGAAACTGTACTTTGTCTTCAACCACAAGCTGCAGGTTGGGCGTCGTGTCGTGAATTTGAACCGACCCTTTGGTACCCACAATCTCCATGCGCTCATCGATCTGGAACGGGCTCCTGTTTGGCAGGCACCAGACGGTCTCACAGACTCCAATGGCGCCACTGTCAAACCGATACATCGTCCAGCCGATGTCGAGATATTTCAGTTCCCTGACTCGGTGTGTCTGAGCATACACCGTTTTGACTGCTAAGCCGGTGTACGAGAGCATCAAATCCGTATCATGCACGGCGTCACCGATGATCGGTCCGATCTTGTCAAGCACTCCTTCGGTAATCCACATGGGGAGATTGCGTCGCGCATAGATTGACACGATGTCACCGGCGGCGATTTCCGCCTTCGCTGCGGCATAGCGAGGATTGAAGCGACAGATGTGACCAACCATGAACTTTCCACGTGCAGCCGCCGCCGCGGTGAGAACGCGATCACAGTCATGCAGGGTGGATGCCATGGGCTTCTCGAGAAACACATGCTTTCCCGCTTCGAGTGCAGCGATCACAGGTTCCGTGTGCTGATCCCACATCGTCACGACGCTCACCACATCGACAGCCGAATCTGCCAGCAAGTTCCGATAGTCCGTATATGTCGACGTCACACCGAATCGTTCGGCCACTTCGGCGAGGCGATCCGGTCGCCGAGTACACACAGACTGCAATTCGGCCTGCGGAAGATCGTGCAGGACCTCACAGTGCTTTTCCCCAAACCAGCCAAGTCCAATCACTCCACATGTGATCTTCTTCATCGGGTCGTCGCAGGCAGAGGAATTCCGGGTGCCGGAGAGTGAATGCTGGGTGACCAATCCCCGCACTCATCCGCAGCGCATCGAGTATCTGCGATTTGAAAACAAACCGGAACTGCAGCATGGCTCTCCGCAGTGGAAGTTGTGGAATATGCCGCACATCGCCTATCGCGTGGATGACCTCGAACGGGCGATCATTGATGCGGAGGTGGTGTACGGTCCCTTTCAATCAGCCGACTTCGGCCAGGTCGTATTCATCCACCAATATGGCGCGATCGTCGAGTATCTGGAATACACGGATCTGTCGACGTGGTTCGGAGTCCCCTCACACTGGACACCTGCCTGACTTGACGGCCCACGAATTGGTCAGCTCGCCGTAAGCCCGCCAGCTCACTCACCTGAAGACGAGCCGATGCAACGACCAGGGTCCGCCACTGCTCTATCCACGGACTGGAGCAGTCGCCGACCAGCCAGGCAGGTAGCGAAGTGTCAGCGAGAAACCCATCTTTCGCTTCATCCGTGAGCGTTCTCATCAGGATTCGGACAGCCAACGGCCCCGAAGGATTGTTTGCGCGGGGGCATTTTCCGAGGCATGGCACCATGATCTCGCAGTTCAGGCCTTCCCAGGGACGCCAAGAACTTCACCGATGCCGGGCTGGAGCACCGCAAGGGTCTGACGAGTCGGAAAGAACTGCACCACTCCGGCCATTGCATCACCGAGGTCGGAAAGAAAGATTTAGAGTCCGCTTGAGTGTCCGGCGTGGCATGCTGTGGGGCTCCCCTCAAACCAGAGCGGCAGGTCAGCACGACGAGGCCCAACGTTCGGCGTCTGTCACGAACTCATATGTTTCCAGCGCAACATGAGAATCGCCGTGGACGATGAATACGATAGTGCTCAGGATATTCTTTGTGAACAAACCGTTGCCCCTTTCGTTTTCAGATCGGTCTCATGGCGTCAATTCCCAAACTTGAGCCCGAAACGGACCTCGGTCCGACGCAAGGCCTGCGTGGAGCTTGCCCCGATGAAGTGTCAATCGATAGACCCATTCGGCCCCCTCGCGGACGAGCGGATCGGACCATGAACCGTAGAGCCCATCGCCGGCGCGATTCGTCCAGAAGGTGCCGTCATATCTCCACACCGAAATCGTGCCTCTTGCACCGCCGATACCAAGATACAATTCATCACCACTGGCAACCAGGTGCTTAGGAATGTAGGCCTCTTTCCACTCTAACGATGCTTTGCCAAGCGGTTGCCATTTCCCGTCCGCCCCCAGAGCATATATTGGATTGGGATGCCTGCGGTCAGAGTTGGACAGTGCCGTCACCAGTTGTCCCCGATAAGTTTCGAAGCTGAGCGCTATGATGGACATGGGTGCGTCCAGATCCATCCATCGATTGCCTCCCAGTTTGAGCACGTCGCCGTTACCGCGTGTTCGGCTAAATGTTCCAGCGATCAACTCACCCTCTTGTACCCACATTTCGTACACAGCCGCGTAGCTGTTATTCGCAGGCCAACCGTTAATGCCGCGGCCGGCAATTCGCTTTCAACCAGGATCATCGACCCGCCAGATTTCGGCCGTTCCTGGAAGATCTTCCGTCACTGTTCCCACGTGCAGTTTGCCCTGAAACCACACCATTGAGTACGCGATATCCCGGTCTTTAAAAGTTCTCAGCTGTGTCTTTTTTCCCTCTGAGTCAACCGTCCACACTTTCGCGTGGCCCATGCCGGGAAGCTCAGCGCTATGTGGCGTGCCGGTTCCAACATAAAGGTTGCCGGCTGTGTCTGTTTGTAAGACAGCAACCTTCCATGGTTTGAATTCTGCATGTCTCACCCAGCCCGAATTGATGAGCTTCCAAACCTGGGCACTATTGGCAACCGTGCCCGCAACTCCGATGTACAGTTGGCCGTTGCTGCTGATCATCGCGCGCACCTGATTCGTCGTGTCCGGCCAACGACCCTCTATTAGTCGCCATGTCGGCAGAGTCGTAGCGTTTTGGCCACAGGCCGAAGCAATCGGACAGATGACGAGCAGGAGCGTTGTCCGTAGTTTTGCCGTTTTCATACGAGGCCTCTCCGAAATCAATCCCGTTCCGATACAAAAATAATGGCGGATCACTGGACACCATACAACGATGGGAATCCGGTCACGTACCGCGCTGCCGATTTCACCAATCAGATTCTTTGGGACCCGGCAGCGAAAGCCTGCCGTCTGTTCACGCGAACCGACTTTGGTGCGGGAGGCGGGCCCTTCGCCGGAACAGTGGGGGGCAAACCGCTGGAAGTTCGTGGTGTGCGTTCCATGATCAATCCCAACGTGAGGGCAAATCCGACCGATTGGAAGCTGGAACATCATTGGCTCCTCGACGGAGAAGAACGATTCTCCAGTGATCGACCTCTGATCAGCGACCTGCTCAAGAATCCACACTACCTGGAGCGGGTGCGGAAACAGGCGCTGCGTCGGCAAATTTACGTCATGACGGACTGCGACTATCAAGGAGTGCACTTTGGGTTGATGTCGGTTTTGGAATACCCGACCGACGTCAGCGAAGGCGTTGAAACTGATCACTTCACTCGGCACGAGCGCAGTGTCGAGAACTACTACATCTCTAGCAGCCGAGAGGGGGTGAGCTGGAGCTTTTATTGGATCTATACGGGTCAGCCGTTCGTGCCACGGGGACCGGCAGGAGCCTGGGATAAAGACATGATCTTTCCCACCAGCCAACTCATCACCCACGCGGACAAACACTGGCATCTACTATGGCGGAAATAACGAGCGGCATGGCGCTGCGGAGGAGGATGTCTGGTTTGTGCGTGAGGGAAGAATTGGACTGGCCTGGCTTCGACTCGATGGCTTCGTGGCGCTAGAGGCCGATCATCAAGGCGGCACGGTCATCACCAGGCCGTTTGAGTTGGAGGGCGAGTGCTTACAACTGAATGTTGATGCCAGCGGCAATGGCGATGTCCGTCTTGAACTGCTCGACAGAGCGGGCAATCCGATTCCGGACTTTTCCGGGGAGCATGTGGTCTCAAACCGGGGCGTTGACGAGATTCGACTACAACCTGCCTGGACAAATCACGCCGACCTGTCGGCGCTAAAGGCGCAAATCGTACGGCTAAAAATCCATCTGGACAAAGCCCGGCTGTTTGCCTTTCAAATCCAACCATGACATCTCGTTGTGGATAACCATGTTGGCCGAATCCCCTCTCAACACCGTGGCGCCCGAATGGACCACAAGGTGAGATTCCAGATCGCGGTGTGTCTCATTTTGCTTGTGTTGTGGAACAATGTCGCCTCGAAATCGAACTGGCCCCGCATACCGCTTAGCGCAGCGATTTCCACCGACGAAGCTCGAACGTGGAAACATGTCAAAAACATCGACGATCGCGGGGACCGTGACGCCGCTTATCCATCCGTGACGTTCGTCGGCGATGAGGCGCTTGTGAGCTACTACTCGCGTTCAACAAAATGGAAACGTGATGCCGAGGTGACAATCCGAATTTACAAGATCGATCAGTTCTATGCATGATTGGCCGAGCGCGGCAGCCGGGCCAACGTATGAACCGTCGGGCCGTCGATGTTCTTTCGAGGACCCGGCAGAATGTGACTCATCAGCCAGCCGACGATGGCGCATGTGAGGATGCCGATGCCCCCGTACAGAAAGAAGTGGATGGCTCCGGAGGCACTCGCCAGATGAAGCGTCGCGCCGCTGGCCACGAATCCGATCAGGACTCCGAATTCATGCGTACGGCGGGTGAAAATGCCGGCGACGAGCAGACCCGCCAGGCCACCGCCGAACTCCGCCGCTTAGCAACCGCCATTTGTGCGCGGAAGTGAATTCGACCGACGCAGGCCAGCGCCTCGCGTTTCGCGTTTCGACCTGGGACGACCTCCGCGCGCTGGAGATAGACGGCTTGGACGATAGAAACCGTTGGTCCGCTTCCGGATATAGCTAGTTCCTGTCCGGAATGCATTTGAGTCTACAAATTTCGGTATTTTGTGAGGATCCACTCCCCGAAGATTCGAACCGAATTCGGTTCGCACGTATTAATTCCAGTGCGTAAAGGAATTTCACGCGTTCATCTTCGAGGAGTGGCACGGATGCGAAAGGCGTTTGAAGAGCAAAGACGATTCGGCTGTCAGACGATCGGGGATATCGCACTGAACGTGAATTGTCGGGACGAAATCATTCCGATTCTTGCAGCGCTGCAGCACATCTCGCTCGACCGAGCTCATCGTACTCCTTGTTACGTGAAAAGAAGAATTGTAATATAAGTCGAGTCGTTTCACGCCTGCCACTGATCTTCTGAATCGAGAGATCCCTATCGCACGCACGAGGAACCCACCATGCGAATCAATAACGCTCCGTTGTTCGATCGTTGCATTAGCGCCCTTGTGAGCCTTGGTGTCGTCGCTTCGCTCGTTGTCTTGGGAGTCACAGGAACGCTGATCGCACAGGAGTCGATCGTCACGCTAGAAGTGCGCGCGAAGCAGGGCGTCGATCCTCTGCCAAGAACCTTCTCCACCGGCGTGCCGTTTCCAAAGGGAGTTGTGCCGAGCGTCGACCGACTGCTTGTCCATTTGGACGGTGGACAAGCACTACCGTTTCAGTTCGACCGGCTGGCTCGCTGGAACGACGGTACCGTGCGATGGGCCTTGTTGTCAGCGGTCGTGCCTAGATCACCCGAGGACGGTACGACGCGTCTGGTCGTGTCGAACGCATCCCGAAGCGCGACAAAGGAGTCCGCCGAGATCGAGACGCGTGAAGACGGCGTGCGAGTCGTCGTTCGGGGTGAATTCACGCTCCAGATCAATCGTCTCGGATTGCCCGATGCGATCGTAGATCACGTGAACAAAGACGTCGGCGAGGGACAGGACTACGTGAGCCTTCTCACGCCCGGCACGAAGCTCGTCATCGATGGACAGGCGATCTCAGCTGCCGACGCGCAGCTCGAAGACGTACGGGTCGAAGAGAACGGGACGGTCCGTTGTGTCGTCAGGACCGAGGGCACGGTAAACATCGCCGGCGGAAAAATCGCAGATGGTCGAGCGTTCACCTATCTCGCGCGCAACACGATCTTCCGGACGGGGCGCGTCGCCACTGAGTATACGATCATCAATCACCAGAAAAAGCCGATCGAGTCCTACGGCATCGTTTCGCAACTGCCGGGTTATGAACGCGTTCGCATGGGCAGTGAAGTTCACGATCTCAGCGGCCACGAGGTCGGCATCCTCCAACACTCGACGACCTATGCGCGGTTCCGTCGAGGGGCACGCGAAGAAGAAAACCGTCGAGCGAACGAATCGGGAGAGATGGAGTTGACGGCGGCGAACCGGTCGGTTCGCGTGCGCCTTCACGATTTCTGGCAGCGCCACCCGTCGTCGATCGCTGCGACTGACGAGTCGATGGCGCTCTGGTTCTGGCCACCAGGATCGGGTCCGCTGGAGTTTTACAAGGTGGGTCGTGCGGCACGCGGCTCGTTTACGATCGCGTGGGGGGATGAGTCGGCTGCCGACAGCGATGCCCTCTACGCTGTAGCGCCAGCCGAGTGGTATCGCGACACGAAAGTGTTCGGCCGCTACAGCCTCGAGCAGTTTCCCATCGATTCCGATTGGTCGTATGACCGCCACCTCGCCGCACTGTTGAAGAAGCTGCGGTTACGAAAGTTTCGTCTTGATGAGTTCGGATTCTGGGATTTCGGTGATATGTCGAAGGGGCCCCGCGGAACGGAACGCCCTTGGCTCAACAATGAATTCGGAGTTGCGTGGTCGCTGCTCTTTCACTTCTTGCGGACGGGGAATCAGCACTTTTTCGAAGAAGGGGTGAACTTCGCGAAGCACTTTCGTGATGTCGACACCTTTCACTACGGTCCGGACGCGGGAAAGCCTGTGCGGCACACCTTGAATCACGTCGTTGGTGATGATTACGACGTAGCGCATCAGTGGACCGAAGGAATGCTTTTGCATTATCTGCTCACCGGCGATCGACGCAGTCTCGAGGTCTGTCTGGCATTGGGTGACGTATTGGTTCCCTGGGCGATCGAGACGGGACAGCGCCTCGGGAAGAAACCGCGCACAATTGACATGACGGAGCGCGACCTGGGTTGGGGGCTCCTGTCTTTGATGGCGTTGAGCGCGGTGAGTGACGACGAGAAATATGAGTCGGCGGCGGCTCAACTAGTTTCCGGGATCGTCGCCTCGCAGGATCAGGAGCGTGGGATGTGGCCCCGCCTCATGAAGCATCCGAAGTTCGAGATCGGCGGCGCTACGTTCATGATTGGCGTTCTGCTGGAAGCGCTGCAGCGTTTCCACGAAGACAGCGGGGATCCGGCGCTGGCGGCGAGCCTGACGAAAGCGACCTACTGGCTGTCGAATGAGATGTGGCATCCCGACGACAAAAATTTTCGTTATAAACAGCTCCCAAATATGTACGCCCACTACAACGACGGACGCACCATCCCTATGGTCCTCCCAGGGTTGGTGTACGTCTATCACCTCGGACGGCGGGATTCGGAGTACAAGCAGATTGTCCTCCACACGATCGAGCGTTACCGAGGACTGTTTGAGAACCTTGACGAGAATGGAGAAGGGGAGAATTTCAAGTCGCTGTGCATGCTGTCACGCGCGATGCCGCGGGTGATCTACTACTACTACGAGTCTGGACTCGGGGAGCCCGAGAAGTAGGGGACGCCATGCGTTACTTCAGCGTGGGCGCAGCGCCGTGCGCGGAAGATTCCAAGCTGATGCTTGGCGTCCTCAGCCTCACTCTGTCGCTTCCGACTGTAGAGCTTGCTGAAGCGCCCTCAAATAGTCGAGGCGGTCAGAGGTCGGCGGATGCGAGGCGAACAGTCTGAGCCACTCGGAGCTGCCGATCTCGTATTCTGCGTGCACCTTCTCGAATAATTCGAGAGCGCCTGCGGTTTCGCCGTAGGTCTCGTGGACCAATCTCGTCCGCTTCCTTTTCTTGCGCCCGCGAGTATCCCAACTCGCTCAGGTTGAGAACCGCACTGGGGACGGAGTCTTCGAAAGATCATTGAGATCGTTTCGTCATTGGCCGAAGAGCACGGCGTGTTCGGCTGGCGTCAGCACGAGTACCTGCTGAAACGCGTGAAGCGAATGGCTCGTGAGATTGGCCGCATTGCTTGGCGCAAGGGAGGCAACTACAAAAAACGATTGAAGAAGGCCTATCGAAGACTATTGAAGCTGGCGACGAAAATCATCGACCGGGCCCGCGAATTGTGCATGACACTCAGAATTTCCCACCCGGCACGTGTCCGTCTGTCGGAACTCACGACGTGCATCGAACGGACCGAACATGTGATGGGAACAGCACGACGACGTGTGATTGACGATGAAACCGTGCCGAACGGCGAGAAGCTGTTTTCGATCTTTGAACCACACACTCAGTTGTACAAACGCGGCAAGGCCGGTGAACCGGTTCAGTTCGGCCGGCTGCTGATGGTCTATGAAGACGGGGCCGGATTCATTACGCACCATCACCTGCTGCCGCGTGACGCGACCGACCGCGACGTGGTCATCGAGCAGACACGAATCGCCCAGCAACGTCTGGGCGGACGGATCCGGCGGGCGTCGTTCGATCGCGGCTTTCACTCATCCGAAAACCAAACGGCGCTGGAGGAGATCATCCCGCATCCGTGTCTGCCGAAACCGGGTGCGAAGCAGTCGGTCAAACAGGACGTGCAAGCAACAGTTCAATTCCGCCAGGCACGGCAGAACCATTCGGGCATCGAGTCGCCGATCGGCGCGCTGCAGTCGGGCAACGGCCTCGAACGCTGCCGCGACCGCAGTGAACTCGGCTTCGAGCGGTACGCAGCGCTGGGCATTCTCGGCCGCAACCTGCACGTGCTGGGACGTCTGGTGATCTCGAAGCAGGACGCGCTGTGCGAGGCGGCAAAGAGTCTGCGCCGCACGCAGTCAGCGGGCTGACCGAGCCGCCAAATTCGATTCGTTCGTCCGGCCGCATTCGCACCGAACGCCGTCGCGAATCACTGCTGCGCGCGTACCGGAAAATCGTCGCCTCGACTTGAAATCCGACAGCCTGATGTCCATCTTCAAAGGAAAACTAGCGACCGCCGCACTGGAAAATCAGCGATCACACGCATTTCCGGACAGGCACTAGCTACGAGTCGCGCGGACATCCGTCCGCGCGGGCGTTCAATGGGTCGCTCGCCAGGTACTGAATCGCCAGTTCTGACCCTGCCGGAACGGACCGACGAGATTGCTCTCAGCAGAGTGAGAGCCACCGGCGTCATCGCGGCAAGTGAATGTTACTCGCGTTGAAGCGGCGGTGAAGACTCTTGAGAATCCCAAACCCTCCGAACTAACAATTTCAGCTTGCGCATCCACGCCATCACTGAAAAACCTCAAATCTGCCACCAAGAACCTGACACTCCTGTATCCTGCTGAAATCATTAGCAGGCAACCGAGCATCAGCAAGATTGCTCCAAAGATTGCAGTAATGATTTTGTCCTTCATGGTGAACCTTACGGTTGCGGCAGGAGACATCGGCAAACTCTCTGCTCTCTGGAGTGTCCCGTGACTGTGAGCGTCTGCCGACCGCTCGACACGCGGTGCTGGTTCTTCTTCGGGCGGCATCGTTTCCGGCGTCAGCGTTTCCAGGGATTGAGCCAGTTTGTTCCGAATCAACGAGGCTTGTTCGGGGAAACGTGCGGCGTATCCATCCGGAGCGGGAGACTCGCCCTGTTTCCAGCGATAACGGTGTATTGGCGTTCCTCCGTGACTTGGCTGCTAAGGCGTTCGGACGGCGGCAATGGGACGTACACGAAATCGGTTACCAGCCTAACTGCGACAGCCGAAGTCGCAATGCTTTGCAGCGTCCGGGTTCCCATTGGCGCCGACTGGCAGTGGTTCGGCACATTGTACGGAGTTGTCCCTGCAGACTCCCCTTGCACACTGCACAACCGCACGGGAAGGAATCACTTCGAGAGGATCGCAGTGAAGCTCAACACAATTCCATAGAGCAACACCAACCCTAATGCGGCATGGCCGCAACCAAATGCGAGCTTCCGCTCGGAAACACTCCGTTGTCGCTCCGAAAAGATGCACGCAAAATGGTAAGAAGCCTTTCCAAAAGACTCTAACAGCAGTCCCCGCCCTAACCAGGCCGCACGTGATTACGAATTCCATTACCTGGACGGAGCATGTTCGTTGAGCCAGTGGCGAGCAACAGCGGACCCGCCACCACGGCGAGCATAAAGTTATGTCAATGCACGTCCCGTGGAACATTTACAGAAAGAAGTGAAAGGTGCGTCGCATGGAGCGCCAAAGCCACTCTCCAGCGGTTCGCTCATCAACCACAACCCGCGCCAAGCCTCGCATGCCGGTTCTCATCAGATGGACATCCGATCCGAGAGTGGCGGTTGCCAGATAAGTCGGACTCACCAGTGTTTCGCGCCCGTCAGCCTCTGCTACGGTTGGTAGTTGACCACCAGACTTCGTTGTAATTGACTCCGGAGCGAAGGCGTCACACCGAGGAGATGTTTTCGAGACATTGCACGGTTCAACCGTCTTGGCGTCTTTCTCCAGTCGGAGTTCTACTTCGTCTCTATCGCTCACATCATTTCTGTCGCCCTGATCAATGTAGATCACTGCTTCCATGGTGTCCGTTGGAGCAATACTCAGCAGATGGTCACCTGTCTGCAGAAAACAGTGTCGGTGGCGGTCGTCAAGTGGTGTACCGTACCACGTGCCAAGTTGCGTGCGCGTCGTGTCGTCCAGCCTGGGTGCGGGGACACGTGGTGGCGCGAGGACCGTCCCTGAAATGGGGGCTCTGATGATCCGGTGCGCGAGTTGTTCCTCGACCACCTGGATCTCTTCGTTGATCCGGGCAGGTTCCGCTTCCGCGTACTGGCGATCCGGCGCGTCTTCCAGTAATTCGTACATCCGGATCTGAGTTCTCTTGATGTCCTTTTGAACACGACGTTCGCGGAGCAAGTCCGGCTTTTCAATGTTTTCCACAACAGCCAGTACGTCGCCTTTTTGCACAAAGTCACCCGGCTTGACGCGACGCCGGTACGTGCCAGCCGGAACGAACTGCGCGACCGCCGGCATTTCATCCGATGGATCTTCCGGATTCTTCAACTGTTTCGTCGTCATCAACTGGCCTGGGGTTGTCACATGGACGTGGACAACGCCTTCAGGTTGAGTCACAAAAGGCGCTTCGATGTGCCACGGAATCGGAATCGTCAGTCCGGCAAACGTGACGCTGCCCAGTATCGTCAGCGTGCATGCAATTTTGCGTCGACTCATTGGTTCTGTCCTTGGTGCAGCAGTCATTTGATAGAACTTTCGGATTGTGGAAAAGATGCCGCCCGCCAGCATCGCGACCAGCGCTGTCACGCCGATGCTTTGCAGGTCATAGGGTTTCAGGACCGTGTACAGGAATAGTGAGATGGAGAACAGAATGATCCAGCGATACAGCCATGAGGCCACGGCGAACAACACAAACCAGCTTCGGCCGGTCTCCGGCATAAAGGTGCCCGGTTTCAACTCGATTCCCAGGCAGTACCGGCCGAACCACTGGCGCAGCTGCTCGTTCGCCTTCTGCCTGAGGTTCGGAATCTCCAGCAGGTCACTCAGAATGTAATAGCCGTCGAACCGCATCAGCGGATTGATATTCCAGATGACGGTGGTCACTCCAGTGACGAAAAAGACATTGAGTGTCAGATGGTGCAGGAGTCGCGATGTGGAATTCCACCAAACACAGATTGCCACAGCCGATAGCAAAACCTCGATGTACATGCCAGCAGCCGCAATCCAGATTCGATGCCACTTGTTTCGAAGCATCCACGAATTGGTCACATCGCAGTACAGGCACGGGCTGAATATCAGCAGCATCATCCCCATTTCGTGACATTCGCCGCCAAAATGTTTGCAGGTCAATCCGTGTCCGAATTCGTGAACGACTTTCGTGAGTCCAAACGCGAGCCAGAGATACATCAGATTTGGCCAGCCGAAGAACTGCTGGAATTCCGGCAGACTGCTGCGGAAGTGGTCGAACTGAACTGCCAGGAGGACCAGAGATGAAACCATAAACAGAGAGGAAACCATGATCACCAGTGGATGAAACATCCATTTGAACCATGGATACATGCGCTGCAGCGAGAGTTCGGGGTCCCAGCCGGGAAGCCGAATTGACAAAAAGCTTCTCAGGACGGTTTTGAGCTTTTCCTTTCGTTTTTTGCCGCGTTGCTTGACGATGGAAGCTCCCTGGCCAGAGCGATTGATGTGGACCAGTCCCTTCTGATAGAGGTCCGTAATGTGCTGCTGGAGATTGCGGAATGTCATGTTCATCGCGGGAAAATCCTGACGCAGCTCGTCCCGAATCTGTTTCAGACTCCTTTCACCGTTCAGGAGCTCCAGTACGCGATACTGTTCGATCTGCAGCCGGTGATACCGCAGGCCAACCGGATCCTTGATCACTCGGTAGCCCACACCCAGGTAACTGATCGCAGCCACTTCCAGATCCGGCCGCTGCTGCAACGGGATGGGTCGTTCGTTGGAGCCGACAAGGTTTGTGTTATCCATGTTCTCGTCCCCTGCAGCGTATTTCGCGGACTGATCGTCCAGACGGAAACGTCCGGGTGATTGAATCACTGTTCACATGAGCCCGAAAGGCCTCGACGTATTCGCTGACGTCTCTAAAGCCAAAAGTACGTCTGCACAAAATCAACGACATCTCCAAACAGCACATACCCCAGACACCGCCTGCCGCATGTAATCCTGGCTCGGACTTCGGCTCCAATCGTGCGAGTGGGATATTTGGACTCTCGAACTTCTCCCGACATTGCACTGTCCGGATCGATCTTGAGATCTTCCTGATCGCACGGAACGGCCAAAACCTCAACCACGCTGCCTAACTCAGGATCGATTTCAGCACGCGTCGCGATTTGAGTCAGTACAGCGTCAGATTTTCGTTCAACATTCGTGACTGCGATGAACTGCACTGGCAGCGCCGTGGACGCGTTGTCCTTTGCCGCCTGCAGCAGGTGCCCCATGCGTTTTTCTTTCACTTTCAATTCCAGCTGCCACGCGGCGTCTGTGTCCATTACGTGAAACAGCAGCTGACCGGCCTCAACCGCACGCCTCGTAAGCAGCTGGCGAATCTGAAAATCGGCAACAACCCCGTCAATCGGAGATTTCACAAACAGTGCCCGACGGCGGTCCTCAAGGATTCCCGCGCGAACTTCGGCGCCCCGCAGCGCGATCTCCGCTTCCAGTCGTTTCGCTGTCAACTGAATGACCTGTTCCCGATCATTTTGTCGGTCGCCAGGTTGATTTGGGATGCCGCGGATTCCACCATCTGAACATTTTGTCGCACTTCAACGGCGGCCTGTTCGTACTGTTCGAGGAGTTCCTCATTCTTTAGCTCCAGCAGGACTTGACCTCGCCGGACAACGTCCCCGCCTTCGACATGCAGTTTGTCGATTTCTCCCTGCCATGGTGCAAAGATCACGACCTGTGTTTCCGGCATCACTCTGCCCTCAGCTGTGATGCGGTAGTCCCACGGCACAACGATCAGCGACGTGATACAGACAAACGTGATCACCAGGACTGCCATTGCGATTGCCAGTTTACGACCGTGAAACCACTCCATAGAAGAGCCGAGTGAGGTCCACAGACGCAGCATGGGAATTCTTTGATGGCGGGCCGCGTTGAACACAGCGGCTCCAACATGTTCCGCGAGCAATTCCGCCTGTGGCTCGAGTTGCGACAGTGGTTTCGAGTCGGAAATCTGCTCCGCCAACAGGCAACCAAGAACTTTGCGGGCGGGTGCGCGCTTTTGTGGCGTGTCGGTGGCGTCGTCGGAGTGCACCGCGCGCTGGGTTTCGAAAAGCGGCGCGACCAGCGATTTCGTTGAACCGCTTTCTCGTAAGTAATCGGCCAACGGTTGTTCGAGTTGCGGTGGCAGGTCGCTGTCACCGCCATTAAAGAGCAAAGATTCTCCGGTGTGCATCACCTGGCGTGACAACGTGGTCATGGCTTTGATCAGGTTGGCCCGTGCGTGAACATTCGTTTGCCCGCTGACGGCTCGGACGGACGCCTTGCGTCCGCGTTTCACGACGACACTCAGCCGGTCACAACGGAGCAGAAGGTGACCGTCACAGGCGGCCGTATCAGCAACCTCCTGAACGTCCAGACTACGGTGAAGTTGCAGCAGGAACTGCTCAAGCCGCTTCTCGAAACCAGAAGGCTCCTGTGGCGCGATCGGCTGCTCTTTCTGCGGGGCACTCACTCCCGAGATGAAGCGAGATGCGTGGCCACACGCACCAGAAAACCAGAGACTGGTTCCCAACACTGCGATCAACAAACCGCGACACGGATCCCACGGACCCTTCACACTGGCTCCCTGTTTCGCCGTCACTCACAGAAGAGGTGCCAGAAAGTGCCCATGGTTGGTGGGCGGAGAGGATTCTTGACTACCGTCGGCCCTCAGGGCAATTGCCCTGGATGTG
The DNA here is from genome assembly GCA_963581585.1 of Planctomycetota bacterium. Classification (GTDB taxonomy): domain Bacteria; phylum Planctomycetota; class Planctomycetia; order Planctomycetales; family Planctomycetaceae; genus S139-18. The sequence continues at coordinate 35,515 of CAUZPL010000039.1, read as the reverse complement.
GAGACAACCTTTCGCAGGATCCGGTGATTCGTCTGCAGCGCCTCGGAATCTGCTGTTAACCCGGTTTCTTCGAGTTCATGCCCGGCAATCAGAGCAATCTTATCACCGCGCAGGACCCAAATGGCTCCTGCCGATGCGTCGAGTGCCAGGGTGACGAGCTCAATGAATCTGCCCAGGAACTGATTCGGCGGCAGGCTCTGATGCGAAAGAGTCTCGATCTGCTCCGCTAGTTCGCTGATCGGGGGGTGGGTGATGTTGAAGTCGACATAGGGTTGCAAAGCCACAAAACACAGGTATTCAATTGCTGCGGCTGCTCCGGCAGTCGCCTCTTACTTCACAAAACAAGGTCCGAATCGAAAGCGGACAGTGTTTTCGAATGAGATGACTGTCGAAACCTTCCTGACGGAGTCAGCCGAATCGAATCCTGCCCTGACGGCAAGTTCGCCACGAATTCAGAAAGCCCGCATCTGTCACTCGGAAAACGGCCAGAATGCATCCTCAGATTTGACCAGCCGGCGGATTTACGTTCCCATAGTGACCAGAGGCAGGAGTGCCTCGGCGAGGAAGGACGGAAGTGTGAGCGAAGACGACAGTTTTCTCGATCTGCTGAACCGTACTCGTACAGGTGATGATGCGGCGGCGGCAACACTTGTTGAACGCTACGAACCCCAGATCCGTCGCGTGATCAGGATCCGTCTGACCGATCCCCTGCTGCGACAGACCATGGATTCGATGGACATCTGTCAGTCGATCCTCGGTGACTTCTTCCTGCGTGCTGCCACGGGACAGTTTGACCTTCAATCGCCGGAACAGCTGATCAAACTGCTGTCGACCATGGCTCGCAACAAACTCACCAATCATGCCAATGCGCAGCAGGCGGCAAAGCGTGACATGCGGCGCAGGGCGTCGGCAGATGTGGGCGAAATGAATCTGGCCCATGACCAGGAATCCCCCAGCATGATCGTCAGTCGCCGAGAGCTGCTGGAACGTGCGCGCTACGCTTTGTCCACGGAGGAGCAAATGGTTGCTGAGCTCAGAGTCGATAACACTCCCTGGGATGAGATTGCAGACCAGTATGGGGGAACAGCTGAATCACAGCGCAAGAAGTATGCAAGGGCTATGGATCGCGTTGCCACTGAACTTGGCCTGGATCAGTCATTCGCCTGACCGGCGAGCGTGAATAAGAACTCTGTCAAATGCAGCGTGCAGCTCTGTCAGCGATTTGACAATCGTCGATTGGTCGTGGTGTTGCTTCGTAGATGTTCCAGTGGAGTTCATGACGATCAGAGTCACGGTTCTATTCGGCTCTATCGGACCGACAATCTGGACGAGATTCACCAACTGCTGCCCGGTCATAATTCGCCATGCACTCATGTGGAGTTCTCTCGTGATGGCCGATACATGGCGACAGGTGACGGCGATGGAGACATCATTCTCTGGAACTGGCCGCAGCGGAGAATTCTGAAGAAGTTACCGTCGCGAAATCCGGACAAACCAATCATTGATGCGCTGCAGTTTGCAGACCGGGCTCCATACCTTATGTCCTTGGAGCACGATGGCCCGCACATCTACCGAGTGCCGGACGGGACCAAAATGTCCGCCAACGACTACATCCCGCCGAAACTTCTGGGCTGGATGTTCGACGTACTGACGGAGAATGTGACCTGGCCGTTTGCGATGTCGCGTTCGCCCCGCACTTTCGAGATGCGGCTGGACAGGAATACCTGGGCGGCTGCCGGGGTTGGTCACCAAAACGGCAAGAGCCGGCCCTGGATAGGGCTCTGGAATGCCCGACTCATGAAACAGCAGGCAGCCGCCACGTCAGCTCGCGTTGTCTATCGAGGTCATCGCTGGGAAGTACATGCTATTGCAATCAGCCCGGATGGAAGCTTTGTCGCCGGCGGCGATAAATTCGGCGAGGTTCATATTTGGGACGCGCGGACGGGACGCCAGCGTCATCGAATTGTAAGCCAGGGACGCTCGATCTACGAAGCCGCGTTTTCGACTACAAATGGCCAGATCGTATTCGGAACGCGACCGGACCTCAGTCATTGGGGATTCAATAACTACGGGTTAATTACGAACATTCTGGATCTGGAACAGCGAACTGTTCGGAGGAAGCCCCCAGCCCCCACCCGCCATACCAACAGCTGAGGAAGTGTCTTCGTTAAAACGACGAACAGTTCGAGTTCAGGCGCCGCGTTCCGGCAAACAGAGCTATCACATCGTTTTTCAGAATCCCGGTCGCGAAACGAGATATCACGTTCCCAGTGGCCGTGTCCCGACCTGTTACACGCTCCTGAATTCAGAGAAGCTGGGAGTTGAGTCGCCCGTATTGTTTTCCGACAATCTCGGCTTCGTGGCAATGTGGAATACAGCCGGTGACGAATTGCGGCGCGCTTACGGCGGTCACCAATCGATGGTGACGTCGATTAGCCCCTCCAGCAATGACAACGTATTCCTGACGGGATCGACAGATAAAACGATCAGAATCTGGAGCCTGCTCAACCACAAGGCCACCGGAATTCCTGACTTTAAGTACGAAAACACGTCAGTAATCAGTGTGCGACCGAATTCCTCATCGGCCCGTGCTGGAGTCCGCGTTGGTGACCGCATCGTTTCAATTGATGGCCACAGCCTCGACGACATTTACAAATTGATGCTGTATGACCAATTCGATTGCAAACCCGGACAGACAGTTCCTGTAGTCATGCGACGAGGCGATCAGCAGTACGAGTATTCAATGAAGCTGGTCGACGGATTTGATTATGTTGAACCGTTGCTGAATGTCTTTATTGGTGACAATGATCAGTGGGTGATCTGGACGCCTCTGGGGTATTACGACGCCAGCCCAGGTGCGGATCAGCTGATCGGATGGCATGTTAACCAGGGGCCGAAAAAAGCAGAAAAATTTTACCGCGCGCAGCAGTTCCGAAATCAGTTGTACAGACCGGACATCATCAACAGGATCATCGAAACGGGAATTGTTGCGACCGCAGAACAAGTTGCCAATCGCGATCACGCGCAGAATCCACCACCGTTGGATCTTCGGGATCAAACGACTTTCGCAGCCCATCGGCCACCAGTCGTGACAATCCTCTCGCCGCAGTCTGGCAAATCATATAACGACCCTCGGGTCGTCGTGAAGGCCCAGGTCTCGGTCGTCAATGACCTGCCAATTACGCGGGTGACACTGCTTCATAACGGCATGCCTGCACGGGTATTTAGATCGGCAGGAAAGGACGAATCGGCAAACCTCAACATATCTCATCGTGTGCGATTGTTCCCTGGGCGTAACGAGATCACCTTTGTCGCGGAGAATCGGACGGCAATCTCTGCGGCGGAAGACAGCCGAGTGACTTTGCTTACCGCTGCAGCCGAACGGAAATCAAAGGTCTACGTCCTGGCGATTGGTGTCGCAGAATATGCGAAGAACGGAATGGGTGTCGACAACCTAAAGTTCGCTGCAGCAGATGCCCGGGCTTTCGCGCGTGCTGTTCACAATCATAGTCATGGTCAGCTGTACAGCAGTATAGAACCGAAGGTACTGGTGAACGAGCAAGCTGGTCGATCCAGTATCCTCGAAGGTTTACAGTGGCTTGTAGACAATGTACAGCAAGGTGACGTCGTCATGCTGTTCTGTTGGGGACACGGATTCCTCGACCAACGCGGAAATTTCTATCTTGGATCACACGAAGTAGATCCTAAGAACCTGCGATCGACGGGCACTGGTGCAGTTTGTCGTGATCGCTGTCGCCCGGGCATTGTTCCGTTTCGAGACTGAACGACGTTCCAGCATCTCCGTCAACCGACTACGACATTCGGATCTGCAGATGCGAACCTTGATTTCGAGAGAACCATTTTTTCCCGTCGCCTGCCGGAATGTGTTTCAGTGAAGAAGATGGCGATCGGACATCACGATCCGGAATAAACATCATAGACCACCGTTTTGTTCAGCGGCGTGACATCGGCATCCCACTGGCGAAGGACCACCCTTTTAACAGTGCCCTGGATTCCGAGATCCTTTCCCAGGTCACCACCCCCAAAAAAAGCATAATTCAGGACGTCTTCTCGATGATGGTGAAACGCGTTCAGATAAACCGCCTTCCGCCAAAATGGTCCGCTGATTCGTTCCTGAATTCCTGCGTTCCCGGCAATAACAATTTCTTTGTCCGGCTGCTGCGACTCGATCACCAGGTCGAATTGCAGGCGATCACTGTACAGGAACACCGACGGCGCTGCAGATGCGACCAGTGACTGACCGAGCATCTTCAACGGTGCGTTATCCCGCAATTCGCCGAGTGGCAGGACAAGCCCAGTGAGTAAAACCAGAACGGTTGCAGCAATCCGGAACAGTGACACACACTGATCCATCCGTACTGCGTTTCGGTGAGGCGGCGAGGAACCGTCCGTTCGGGCTCTTTTGCGGCGACGACCCATCATCACCTCACGCAAAATGAAAAAAGGTGTTTAAGTCAATCTCACTCACTCGCGTTTCATGCGGCTGTTTGTCGCCGGGTTGGTGAAAATGTCACCGCACAACAACTATGGAATGACAACTCCCCCCGTACCATCTTCCGTGAGTTCGAAGTTGAACACATTGGTCTCTCCGAGCAGCACCTCGGCTGACAATCCTGATCTCTGCGCATTAGCATAGGACAATGGGATCAGGCTTGCTCCCTGCATCGCTTCCGGCGTCTGGGGCATTCGAGAAATTCGTGGATCCTGAACGAGCGGACTCTCGGGGTTGGGCGCACTGATGAAGATATAGTGCGCACCGCCCGCCGCACCGCGCCTGGCACCAGCCATCAATTCATATTCGCCCTGCTCATTCGTCGACCCAGTCGCAATTCTGTAGCCGGCGGCCTCCACTTTGGGAACAAATGTCACTGTTGCACCCTTAAGCAGATCGCCTTCGTATTTCACAACCCCATTTACCGGGGTCAACTTCAGAGCGTCTGATCCGCAGCCAGCAACCAGCAACAGCAGTCCAGGGGACAACAACATAACCCGAGTACAAGACATCGTGTGACTCCGGACTCGAAGCAAAAATTGACACATGATCAGCAATCTGCTGACGCAGAATCCGAACACAAAACCAGCTGCAGCCACATCAGGGATCGACTCCAACAGTCCGGTAAACCTTTTCGGGAATCAACTCGTTCCAGCCGGAAAAGAACAGAGCGGGCACTAACAAGACGTACATCGCTGCCGTCATGTGAGTGCCCGCCGAATCAACGTTTAGCTTGTAAACAAGCTGGGAGTTGAAAGTCGCCTCGAGGGGTCAGCTGCTAGGGCGCACTGATGATTTCGCCCCCTGCTCGACTTCCCATTCCATTGTAGGTCCGATGGTCGATGTTTTCAGAGAGGAATCTGACCGATCCGTCTCCCATGACGAAATGCGCTCCCCCGATGTGGCCGCTGTTGAACCCACGGGAAATCCATTCCACGAACCATGCGCCACCAAGGTTTATCGGCGGTCCCAGAGTCTCCGTATGACCGGGCCCCCACAGCGATCTCGTGATGGCCGATTTGAAGATGTTAATTGGGTATGTGGTACCCGCAGTCCCAGGTCCATGCCACGAATCATTGAAGTCGTCCTGCATCGAGTGGACTTCACCGACCAGGATCGTATTGCTTGTCCCGTCGGTAATTTGCGCGATGGAGATATTGCGGGTTTGTGAAAAGATGGACAGGCCACCGTATGTGTTAAAGACGCCCCGCCCGCTGCTGGGACTCCATCCGAAAAAGGTCGTGGGTTGGGGACCATCGGTTGCTCCGCCACAGCCGAACAATGCGAAGCCATTCGCGCCCCCCCAGATGTCACCTGCCGGGTTGACACCTGTGCCGGCGTGCAAACCACCGGCGTCGCCAGTACTGCCTCTGTAATTCGTGAACTGTCCCCAACCGTTTAAGCACGAGCCTGTGGAACATGGCCCGGTTACTGCCGTATTGTCGCCAGGGTTCAGTCCGCCACCACCGGTGCTGTGGTGAGCGACGCAGCCACCGACCGCTCGACCGTCCCACCACGTTGGCGGATCTGGCGATGACCGGACCTTGTCGGCCAGGCTGTTAATGCCCGTGTTTCCGGCATCCGACGGGCAGATGAATATGGCCAGCTGTGCTCTGCGCACCTGCGTATTCACAGGACAACCGACGTTCACTTCAAAGTTGATCGTATTGTAAAGCGGGCCCTGATCGATGAAGGGCAAACACTTTGGCCAGATCCCGAACTTGTGTTCTACGTTCGGATTGGTGTAAGCAGCCCAGCCTTGGCTTTGTGGAAACGTGTTGTGCACGTCGTGGTAGTTGTGAAGCGCCAGTCCCAACTGCTTCATGTTGTTCCGACACTGGGTTCTGCGTGCCGCCTCCCGTGCCTGTTGCACCGCAGGCAACAGCAATGAGATGAGGATCGCAATGATGGCGATCACCACCAACAACTCAATCAGCGTGAACCCCCGCTGAGAACGTACATGTTTTTGCATTTGAATCTCCAATGAAAAACGTAGAAATCCGGAATCATCCGAAGTAACACCCAGTATTCAGAGCTGCGGGCAGAATCGTTGACGACGCCGCGCAACGGAAGGTGCAAGCATCCCACAAACAACGCTCGACTACCAAAACGTGACTCGCAATTTCTGCCGAGAGGGACAGATGCACCAGCATCCTAATTTTCACCTGTAAGGGGAAGATAAGGAACCGTCCACATTGATAAAAACTGAATTTCGGTGAACTTCATGTCCACCCGGGAAATGCGTCCTGCGTTTCAGTCGCCTGATAATCGATCTCTGGCAAACTCCCGCCGGGATTTTCAGTGGTCTCTGCAGTCGCTGAGAGCACACGCGAGCGGCTCCTGCATGTGCGGTTCGCCACAATCATATTCGCTCGCAGCATGCGGGTGTTTGTCACGGGTTCGGTAACCGTTTCACAGGGCGGTGAGCTATTTTCAGACCTCCTGATTTCAGCGATATGGCGTTTAGGTGGTTTTGAATCGTAAGTCGTTCTGCGTTCTTACGTTTGGTGATATTCTCCAGTTTGCCGATCGTTGTCGGATGGTCGGCGTGTGGAAAATGAAAAGGTACCTTCCTCCTGTGTCGTCAACACACTCCGGAGGAAGGTCCCGTACCGCAGGCACTGCTCGCATTTATCCCAGATGGTGCTTCTCGAATCAATGACTGGATCAGCGTTGTGAAGGAAAACGGTCAGTGGACCTGGTTCCTTGGCACTCACCCGATCTGTGATCATTACGAAAGTGACCGAACGACATTTCGATGGTTTACGGCTCAGCTCATTGAGCAGGGTAACTGTCGGCAATGTGAAATTGTCAAAGCCTTCGGCGTTTCCGCCAATGCCGTCAAACGCGCCGTCAAGCTCTACCGGGAAGGCGGCGTCGAAGCGTTCTATCGACCACGCGGTAAACGCGCAGCGAACGTGATAACGGCTGACGTGATCGCCCAGACCGAAGATCTGCTGCGACGAGGACGCTCTCGCAGCGAAGCAGCCGACCAGTTGGGTATCAAACCCAACACGCTTTCCAAAGCCATTCAGCAGGGACGACTGAAACAACCACGCGCTGGCGATCACGAATCAGCACAGTCAACGCCAGCACCGACGACGTCAACGCCATCGGCTTCCACATCGCAGACGGACCTGTTTGGGTCACTGTCAACTCCGTTCCCGTCCACCGACAAGTCGCAGCGAAGTGTCGAAGATGCGGTCGCCGGCGATTACATGGGTGTGGCATGCACTCGCATACTCGATCGCGTGAGTGAGTCGATCGGACTGCTTCCCGGCGGTGTTGTTGCGGAGTTTCGGAACTGCCGCGATGTCTCGTTCGGCGGTGTGCTGTGTGCTCTGCCAGCGTTGAACGAGAACGGACTGTTTCCGACATCTGGACGAATGCTTTCCGTCACTCGAAGGCTACTACACGACTGTGCATGTGGTCTCTCTGCTGAGCTTCATGGCGCTGTGCCGCATCAAGACGATCGAGCAACTGCAGTATGTGCCGCCCGGCGAACTGGGCAAGCTTCTCGGGCTTGACCGCGTTCCCGAAGTCCGCTGTCTACGGAAGAAGCTCGGGCAGTTGAGCTTGGGTGATAACCCGGAAAAATGGGCAGGCCGTCTGTCGCGTGAATGGCTGGCGGAATCCGACGAACTCGCGGGCCTGCTGTATGTTGACGGTCACGTGCGAGTTTACCACGGGAAAATGACGGAACTTCCCCGACGTTATGTGGCCTGCATGAAACTGTGTCTGCGGGGTACCACGGATTACTGGGTCAATGACTCGATCGGACAGCCGTTCTTCGTCATCAACCGGCCCATCGATCAGGGGCTGATCGAATCGCTTGAGAGCGACATCGTTCCCAGACTGCTGCAGGACATTCCTGATCAGCCCAATGAGGAACAACTCAACACCGATCCGTATCGCAGTCGGTTCACACTGCTGTTTGATCGCGAAGGCTACAGCCCGAAGTTCTTCAAAAAGATGTGGAACGATCATCGCATCACCTGCACCACGTACCACAAGTTCCCCAAGCGCGACTGGCCGACCGAATGGTTTACGGAAGTGGAGAGCCGGCTTCCCGATGGTCAGACCGTTTCGCTGAAGCTGGCCGAACTCGGTTCGTGGATCGGCGGGAAGGACGGATTGTGGGTTCACGAAGTCCGCAAACTGACCGACAGTGGTCATCAGACGAGCGTTATCTCAACGGCATACGACCGTTCCGGACCGCAGACCGCGACGGCTCAGTTCTGCCGATGGTCTCAGGAAAACTTCTTCCGCTATATGAAGCAACACTATGTCCTGGACGTGCTTAGCGAATATCACACGTGCGAGATTCCTGACACCAAACGGCCGGTGGTGAACCCGCCGTGGCGTGATCTCGACAAACAGATTCGGTCGCTGAAGAGTAAGCTGACGCAGCGTCACGCAAGGTTTGCGGCACTCACTCTGCACCCGGAGGATGATGCGGAGAAGATTCCGCAATGGGAGCAGCGTAAAGCCGAGTTGCAGGAAGAGATTGAGCAACTGGAACACGAGTTGTCGGAATTCAAAACGCGACAGAAGGCCACACCGCACCATGTATCGTGCACGGACTTCCCGGAGGCGGACAAATTCGAACCGCTGGCCCCAAGTCGAAAGCGTCTGCAGGACACCGTGAGAATGATTGCATACCGAGCGGAAACGGCGATGGCGAGTGTGCTTCGTGAAGTGATGTCTCGCCAAGACGACGCTCGCACGTTACTGCGAGATCTGTTTCGAACGGAAGCGAACCTGACCCCGGATGCAGAATCCAACGTGCTGCACGTTCAGATCCACGGCCGACCCAACCCGCGATCGAACCGAGCGATTCGGCACCTTCTGAACCATCTGAACGAAGCAGCACTCAACTACCCGGGCACCCCGCTCAAACTTGTCTACATCCTCCTCGACGCCCACCAAATTTGAAAATCCGGGCCAAGCCATTTTCCATTGAGATCAGGATGCCTGATTTTGTGGTCTCTGCTCCGGTGGACACCATCAGTTGTGTCAATACGAGATCGGTCGAAACGCATTTTGCGGTGCAATTGGCATTGACCAGCAATATGTTGTGGTTACAAACGGCCCGTGAACGGTTACGGGTTCGGGAGTCTCAGACGCCTGGGAATCCTCAGCACAACCTAGTGGTCTACCGCAGCTCAGCTTTCGGGTAGAGGCTTCGTCGGTTCAGCTTGATCCGGTAAATTTTGCGATTGGACATTGGGCCATCCTTGATCCCAGTGTGATGAAAACTCTGTCACAAACCGCTTTCTACCCGAAAAACAAGCTGCGATGGAATGCTAGCCTGCATTGCGCACCACGCTGCGGGTGGGAGCCTGGATTTTGTTGCGAGGCCGGGCGTCTGCCGCAGAGCTCACGAGAGACCTGGGGCGATGTGTTTCGGTCGGTTTCGGGATCGTTTTCTGGCAAATTACACCGCATCGGCGCAGAGATTCACGCACAGCACCGGCCGAACCGATTCCGGAGTGTTCGCGGCATGAGCCTCACTTGAGCAGAAGTGGGGCGAACTGAATTCGCGCTCTGTCGCGTGGATCGTGGTACTCGCTTTGAACGATCAGATTCAATCCGCGCCACACGTCCGGGAGTTCGCGAACGTATTTGTCAACCGCCTTTGCCGCGCGAGTCAGCAGAGTTGTTCCCGGCCAGTGGCTGGCGACTTTGAACCAGATGCGACGATGAGTGGCCTGCACCACAGCTCCCACCTTGAACAGTCGAACGCGCGCTGTCCCCACTTCCATGGTGTTCACTTCCGGAGTTTCCGAGTTGGCTTCGCGGAACAACGCGTACAGGAGATACGCCAGCACATGAGTCATCATCTTGTGACCGTTGGCAAGGAAACGATGCGAACTTAACCGATCCATCTGCAGTCCATTCTTCAGTTCGTCGATCGGTCGTTCGGGAACGTTGCCACGTTGAACATAGAAACCGCGATAGATTCCGCCCGCCAGACCACTCATGTTAGTCACCACGTGGCGAGTGTTGCTGCCACCGGTTTGAGTGATTTCCAGCTTGGTCACAATCCGCCGCGCGTGCGGCCACGACTTCGTCTGATAATCTTCAAACGTGTGAAACAACTGAAACGGTTTGCGGCCTGTCATCCACCACAGCAGACGCGCGTGGTGTTCCAGTTCCAGCTCGCAGACCCTGCGTTTTAACACGTCATTCGTTCCATAGCCAAATGCGTAGAAGAGCCCATCGGCTTCGCAGTAGATGTGCATTTTCGGACCCGCCACGCCGCTGTCGCCGCGAACAAAAATGGTGATGTCCGGCCAGTGTTCGCGCATGCGTTCGACGATGCGGCCAATCATATCCACGGCTCCGCAGCCCGCATGAGCGGTCCGATGCCGCAGGCATCCGCCCAGTGGCATGCCGGTTTCACCTTCGAACAACAGCATTGGAAGGTACTGATGTTGATCGTAGAAGCCATTGAACAGCGACAACTGCTGCTGCCCATGAGTTGGATCGGCGGTGGGGTCCAGGTCAATGATGATATGGGCAGGCGGGGTCTTCTGAGTTCGCACAAACACGTCCACCAGAAAATCATTCGTGGCGTTGATGCGTTCGATCTGGGTGCGACGAACTTCAAAAATCACGTCGCGTTCTTCGATCGGCTTCTCCGCTTCGCGACGAGTGAAGGCATGCAGAAACCGATTGATGGTTGACCCGCTGGCCAGCGACTGTTCTTCGTCGCGAGGATCTTTGCCCACGACCGTTTTGAACAGCGGATCGTCTCGCAGCAACTGCGCGTCATTGCCATCCGGGTAACCGGCCAGAATCTAATAGACCTGTTGAGTGAGAATATCTTCGGCAGTATGAGTGACCGCGGTTTCGGACCGGGGATCCGGCATTCGTCGAGCGGCTTCGGCCAGAATGCCAAGCTTGGTATCCAGCTCGCGAATGGGCAGCAGCCCGGCATCACTGACGACGCTTCCACCATCAAACGTCATGGTGACCTGCTGCCGACCGACTTCAAAAAGCTCCAGCTGATCCGTACGCTGTGTGTCAACCATCGAACGCCTCCCGTGCGAGTTAAATGATCTGTGTACAACCACTTACACGCTCGAGGAGGCGCTTGCATTGGGGCGTGGTACGCTTTTCAGGCTAGTGTCCTCACCCAGACACGCACAGGATCCGCCATGGTGATCTCCGAAAGTAGGTCGTCCCGAGACGAGGAAGCCAAGCGTAAGATAACATACCAGCGCCGGATCTGAGATGCCACGAATGTCGCAGAAAATGCACTGCGGCGCCCGAGGTAATCTATCGTGAAGGCTCACTGTGGACGCGACCGTGCGCAAGGAGATTGCCATGGAAAATGTAGCTCTCTCGACAGCGACCGGAAATATGTTTCGAGCAATTGGGAGGACTAACACCGCCAAGAATGAGGCGGTTCCATTATCAGCGAGATCGAGCCGTTGCAGTGAGTATTCGGAGAAGCAGGAATATGTCGCAAAACCTTCCGAATCCGGCACTCTGACCGATCCCGGAAACCGGACACCGCGTTTCAACCGCTACGGAGTGAAGAACTCATCTCGGAAAACAACGTGCCACCTTCCCGTCGGGCACGGAGCTAATGACGCCGGCCCGCAGCTTCTTCCAGTCGCGGGTTAGCCACCCGTGCCCGTCATCCCTCCAAGACCGTGAAAACCGACAGGCAGTCGCCAAACTGGGAAACTGTCAGGACATTGTCAGGAACGACCGCCGGCCGCACAAATCTGTCATCGTGAGCACTCTGCTTTCAGAGTCGTACGAGCAAAAATGCGCCAGCACTTAGCACGGCAAGGATAGCCGCCAATTCGCTCGCAACGAGACCGAGGTGCGTTAGGTCGTCTCGATCCGAGTTCCGGCATGCGGGTATTCGAAACCAGAACCCCATGACGTTGATCAGACGTGGTTCCCGCTCCGCGAATGCCAGCATGAACAGGCCCGCGACCCCGCTCAGGAACGCGCCGGCCGTCAGGAAGAGTTGGGCTCCCACCAGCAGCCGCGCACCGGTCTCAGTAGCCGATTCAACCGATTCCTCGCCCGTGCCCAACAGCCAACCGGTCAGCCAGAAAGCAACCAAGCCAACGTGAACGACGCACAACAGCCACAGCAAGACGATTCCATTCCACAGCCAGGTCTCAACGCCGCCGAACAATTCACGGATCGTTGTGTCACCCAGTCCCCCAGATCCGTGGCGGGATGGACCTGACCGTTTGATGCGTGGAGGCGTCCGTGCTCCAATTAGCTGTGCCAAATCGCCGCTGGAGGGTCGTCGATCCTCCGCCTGCTGAAATACGTCGGCTCGTTGCAGATGCATCAAGCCCCGGCCCAAATTGCTGCTGCCAAGCCGCGATGCTAAAAACGTCTGATCCCACTGTATCGGCGGCGCTTCGAAGTCACAGCCCGAGTCAAAGCACAACAGTTCCAGAACAAGCATGTCGCGGGCATATCGATCCGAGAACGGAGCCGCCCGAGACGGATCCTGCCGGGCGATTTGTTCCAACTGCGGCGGGTAGTACCCTTGAATGCCGATCGTGCCTCCTATATCGGCCGACAAGCTTGCCAGGTCACCCGCATGCGGCGCCAGGAAACCATCGTAGTCAATCAAGTATAACGCCGGTTGATCCGGCCTGGCGTTCACGTCGACGATCACGTTGTTCGGCGGCAAGTCGCCATGCACGATTCCGTTTCGTTCCAGAAAAACCAGACCCCGCAGGAGATTCTCAACGCATCGCAACCGCAAGTCGTCGTCCAGTTGAACGATACCATCCATGACATCCAGCTTCAGTTCCAGCCATGTCTGCCCCGGCACAGCCTCAGCGAACGAGCAGCTAAAATCGAAGTTCACTCCGTCCGGAGAACCGTCCGATCGGGTGTCCACCCATTTCTCGCGGCGCGCCGCGCAGTTCCGGCGCCCAACCATCGAGCCGCTGATCGACGAGCCATTGCGTGCGGCGCACCCGCTGGTCGTCATCTTCAGTTCGTCGAAGAATTTTACATAGGCTTTCGGAGTACCGTCCCCGTTCAGAAGCGGATAGTTAATCCCTTCAGCTCCCGATTTCCACGGTGGCTGGCCTGGTGCAAGGCGATCATAGTTGGCGAACGTGTACGTTGAGCCGTCCAAACTCCACTGTTTTCCTGCGAGTTCTCTGGCCTCAAGCTGGCTCAGTGTCAACGTGGCGCCATCGCCTTGATCGAGCTGCTCTCACGCATGGTTCCGATCATGCCTCAGTCACAATTGCCAGACTGAGATTGTCTTCAAAGTCGGCACTTCGCAGGCTGATCCAACGCTCGATCATCCGTTCAGCGACGTTGGCTTCCTTATTCTTAAACTCGTCCACTTCGTCGAAGACGGACTGAGTGGCCGGATGCAGACCGCGACCAACGCCGTCGGTGAACAACGCCAATCGTGTCGAACCCTCCGCTACGAACTGATCAAACACATCCGGTTCCTGCACGTGGCGATTGCATGGACCCAGGGCATGGACCCGGTTTGTTTCTTCGTCCAGATCGCCGACGATGTCTATCCTTTGATCCTCGCCTGCACCTCGTTGAATTGCCGCCCTTCCATCACCGACGAACGCCAGATAAATCACTTCGCCTTCCCGCCACGCCAGGCACAATGTTGTCTGCAACAGCAGCCCTTCGCGAAGTGTAAACTTCCAGGTCGATGGAAACTCTCCATCAGCGTCGTGGTCAGTCGCAGAACTTCAGTATGATACAACGAGTGGAAACTATCGAGGGCGAGTCAGTCGCCAGGTCTGGAAGTAAAGCACGCACATGCAGGCGATCGAAGCGACTCCGATCAGCCACCAGTTCGTGGGCACGAGGTGATATTGAGAAAACCCTGGCGTCCCCATGATGCTCAGGGCTGCCGCAACGGGATTGAACAGCAGCAGGGTTTCAACGGTTCGATAGCTGAATGTCGTATCACGTCCCAGCCAGACGAGCAGCGTCCCACCCAGGCAGGCCAAAAGCAGCGAGTAGGATGTCACGGTTGCCAGATCCGTTCGCCGGAAGAGACTACTCACCGCCACACTCAGCATGAGCGCGAACAGCGCTGTGAGAAACAGTGAGAACAGTACGTATGAGATCTGCTGAGTCAGACCCGGCTCGATGAATATCATGATCGCATAGCCGGGGAGTGTCGCGAAGAGGATCAGGATCAACGGCCAGAGGGCGCTCATCAGCTTGCCACGGAGAATCTGTCCCGTTGACAGCGGTGTCGCTCGCAGCAATGCCCATCCGCCGGTCTCTGTTTCGGAACTAATCAGGCTGGATCCCAGGCTGGGGGTGATCAGGCCGATCATTGCCACCTCCAGAACCACCAACATCCCACCAATTGCATCGACCCCCCAATCCATGGTGCCGGTTGTGGAAGCGTACGTGAGGCCCAGTGATGCGACAGCAGAAACGGCAACCAGCCGAAACAACCATTGAGAACGACCGAATCGTCGACAACGAAACTCCTTGACCAGCACAGGATTG
Organism: Planctomycetota bacterium; assembly: GCA_963581585.1. Classification (GTDB taxonomy): domain Bacteria; phylum Planctomycetota; class Planctomycetia; order Planctomycetales; family Planctomycetaceae; genus S139-18. The sequence continues at coordinate 20,505 of CAUZPL010000039.1, read as the reverse complement.
GTGAATCGACCAATCTGTCCCGAACGGCGTTGAGGGTCAATGATAAAAAAGAATCGCCGCACGACTCTCTGTAGTCCACTGCGGTCATCCGTAATCACACCTGCCGGACGAGAGCGGTCAAACATCAGAGGCCGGAGACGGCTTACGGTGACCAGCATGCCAATGACGGTGGTCGCCAGCGCAATCGCGGCATAACGCCAGGGGCCAACTGTCTTGACAGCCAGACCATGCCCACCGATGTCACTGTGGCCGACGATCTCCATCACCGGAGGGATTGGAGACAGGTATCGAAGCCACAATGCGGCATCCGAGATCCAACCCCAGGTCGTACCCTGAAGGAACTGATGTGGCCCCAGGCTCATCACGGTGATCAGCAATACGATGCCGTAAGTGATCCGCAACGCGGCATCCGAGGAACCTGCCAGGCTGCTGACCAGAAGTCCCACCGCAGTACATTGTAGAGCCAGGACCGTGAGGATCAGATAAAGTCCGAGTAGATCACCGCTCAACGAAAGCCCTCCAACGGCATAACAGGCAGCTGCCGCGGGAAAACTCAGAACGAGCGGCAACAGCACAAAAACCAGGACCCCCAGTAGTTTCCCGGAATAAATCGACCAGGCGCTCATGGGAGAGTTGAGCAACAAAGCCAGCGTGCCGCTCGTCTTCTCACGAACGATGCTGGTGGCGGGAAATGCCGGCACCAGCAGGATCATGGTGGCCAGCATTCCGTATCCAAACAATCCGAAGACCTGCAGCAACTGTGACCCCGACAGGTCCACTCGCGAGTCGGTTGGCCAGCGAATGATCACCAGAATCCCGAACACGGCCGCCGGCACGGCCTGAATGGCCAGCGCTTTCGGATGGCTCAGCATGCCGAGAAGTTCACGTTGAATGACAGGATTGTTCATGGACGTTCAATCTCAATCGTTCGCCACTGGTGACTCCGTGCATGACCTCCCGGACCATACCAAATGCACGGAGTCTGCCGCCAATGACGATGGCCATCTGCTCACAGATGGCGGAAAGTTCCGGCGGGAGATCACTGGTGACGATCAGTGTCCTGCTGAGGTCGTTCAGGCGCAACAGGATCGTTCGCATCTCGATTCCCGCTTGTAATTCGCGCTTGCAGATCACGCCACTGGCGCCGTCATCGTGAATCAGGACCCAGGGATCGCGCAGTGGGGTCCGGACGTTGCCAAACCTTTGTTTCATCAGGTTGTGCACGTTAAGATTCCCGCACTTGCCTCAGCGAAATGGGCGCGGATGAAAAACGGCGCGCCACGCAGATTGGTATTGCGGACGATCTCTGATCGAGTCGGCCTGCGACAATGGGATACAGGCGTCTCAATCGCACCACAGTGACAGCATGATGTTCCGATTGACGGGTCAACGTTATTCACCGTATCAGTTCGCGATCTTTCGAATTCTATTCGGATTGCATCTCGCAACCGTGTTCGCTGAGGTCATTCCCTATTCTGCCGAACTCTTCGGGGGGGCGGCATACTCTCTGACAAAAGCGGAGATCCAGCCGTTGCCGAATCTGCTCACGTACCTCGGCCGCCCGGAGGCGTTCCTGGTCGTCTTGGTGTTGCTTTCGATTCTGTTCGCGGTCGGAATCTTTCGGCGACCGGCATCGCTCCTGATCTGGTACGGATTTTACTGCCTGTTTCACCAAAATGCGCGAATCGATCACATCGGCCTGGGCTACACGGGATGGCTGCTGCTGGCCTGCACACTGGTCCCGACAGGAGAGCCGCTGCGTGTCGGGCGAAAATACCAATCTCAGTGGGCGATGCCACGATTCCTGCTTTTTTCCGCCTGGGTGATCCTGGCAGTCAGCTATGCAGTCGCAGGGGCGACCAAGCTCTCCGGAGAACTCTGGATGGACGGAAGGTTAATTGGATATCTGTTGGAATCCGCAATGGCTCGCGACTGGTGGTTTGATCGCCTTTTGCTCCATCTGCCAACCTCTTTCCTGGCATTCCTCACATGGTCGGTCATGGCTATGGAGCTTTCGTTTTTGCCACTTTGTCTCTTTCGTCGAACACGGTTCTTCGCCTGGCTATTGTTGACTCTTATGCACGTCGGAATCATACTCACCCTGGACTTGGCACAATTGAGTATTGTCATCCTCCTGTTTCACCTGTTCGTCTTTGACCCGCTGTGGCTTCGACGCCATGCAGTGTTTTTTTTTTCTAAGCCCGGACAGACGACGGAAGCAGGTGATTGCACGTCGGTCTCCCTGACACGGGAACCGCACCGCTCAGGCAGCGTGACCTTTCAGCAGTGGGGGATGTCGACGGAATCGTGAGCGGCACACGGTACACAGTTGTAGCAAGCGTACTTATTCGTCCATCTCATCCTGAAAAGCACCGTGCCAACCGGCTGGACCATCAACGGTAATTATCGAGTCACCACCGCGTTGATGGAACCGCGGATCAGGCACACTGGCAGCTAAAAAACAATGTACCATGCCGGAATTAGATAAGATCAATTGGAACGGCCACCTTGAATTGCCGTGCGGTGCATTGAGCCAATTTAGTGTCTGGACACGGATCATTGTCGTCTTCGCAGCTTCCTGCCTTGTCCCGGAACTGAGTCAATCACAAGAGGCATCTGAGCCGCCGTCAAACCCCGCCAGGATCGTTCAGTCCTTCTCAGCTGTGGGGATTCGAAACTACGTCCGCAATGCCTGGGGGAGCGTCGGAGTCCTCGTCGAGAATCCGACCAATCAGCCAGTCGAAGTCCTGTGTGTCATGTATTTCGATACGGACTCCCGTCGCCAGTACGCCCGCCAGGTTTGGCTTCCTCCCCGATCCCGTCGTTCCACATGGATCGGTGCTCTCACTCCGGACGACATCCCGCCGTCCGCGCGCAGCGTGGGAATCAAGACCATTCTCTACGATGCAGCCAGTCCCGGAGACAGGGAAACGGTGATCCGCAGCAATTCGGGACAGGTCCTGGGAGATGCGTTGCTTTCAGTGGTGAATGAACGTCCGACAACTGGTGTTATCTCAGACGAGGATGACGAGGAGTCTTTTGCGGCCGTCGTTGCCATGCGACTGGATCGGGGTTTGACTCGCAATGTTCCTGCGCTGGAGGGTGAATTTCTGCCACCAACCGTCGAGAGTCTGGAAGGGCTCGATCAATTGGTTCTGATGAGTGACCGACCGGCGGCTGATGCCGCTGGAATCACGGCGATTCGTCAGTGGCTGCAGGCGGGAGGACGATTGTGGATCATGTTGGATCAGGTCGATTCTGCCACTGTTGCCCGTTTGCTCGGTGACGCAGTTCAGGTCTGTGAAGTTGATCGGGTCGACCTCATGGGATGCACGATCAAACGCCAGTATGATGGTGGATTCGCACCTGAGGAATTGTCTCTTCAGTTCGAGAATCCCGTGGAGTTTGTGCGTGTCCTCGCATCCCAGGCAGAGATCCTGCAAACGATTGATGGTTGGCCGGCCTCATTCGAGTTGCGACTGGGAAAGGGGCTGGTGCTTTGCACAACACTGGCGGGGCCAGGCTGGATCCGTCCTCGCACCGAACAGGATCTGACGTCCGGCAATCCGGAAAAAACGTCGGCGTGGGTCGCCAACGGGGCGCTCGGTGACATCGGCTTCCGTTTTTCGGGTCAGCGTGCATTGCCAGCACTTGAACCGCAGGATTTTCGTAGTTTTCTTTTCGAACAGGTTGGCTACGAGATTGTCAGTCGTGAATCCGTGATGCTGGTGCTGGGAGCATTTTGGATCTGCGTATTGGGATTCGGAATCTGGTTGCTCCGCCGCAATCGACTGGTGCATCTGGGATGGTTCGGACCAACCGTCGCGGTGACTGCAACCATCGTCCTCGTGTGGCTTGGAAACTCGTCCAGAAAGGCTGCGCCGGATACCGTCGCACTGGCGCAGTTTGTGGAAGCCGCCGAGGGAAGCAATCAGATCGCCATCAGTGGGGCGATGTCTCTCTATCAGCAGGCGGAATCGTCTGCACCGTTGGGAGCAGCCAGGGGAGGAGTGTTTGTTCCGGAATTGGCAGACCAATCGGGGGACCTCTGCCGCATGGTCCGAACGGACATTGATCAGTGGCATCTTGAAGAATTCTCCCTGCCTGCGGGAATGTTGTTCGCCCCCTTCAGTCAGACTGGATTGATCGACGAACCGCTTTCAGCTCGCGCCACATTCGGCCCCAACGGAATCGTGGGGACTGTTTCACCGGGACCGTTTCAACACGTTTCAGATCTCGTGATCGCGACGTCAGGCCACGGCGGTCTGAGTGTACGATTGCAGCCCGGGGGACAGTTTGCGGCCGGCACCAACGATGTTCTTCGGCCTGGGGAGTTTATCGGTGGAAGTATCCTCAGCGACGAACAACGTCGCAGACAAACTGTCTACCGGAAGCTGCTGGTTCGTCAGGAAGGCGAACAGTATCCACGTCGTCCTACACTGCTCGCCTGGGCAGAACCGTATGATGTGAACTTCATATTGCCGCCCGACGCTGAACGCAAAGGATCGGCGCTCCTTGCTGTTCCACTGGAGTTTGAGCGAGCCCCTGCTGGCACGCGACTGACGATACCGGCTCCGTTGCTGCCCTATGAGCCTGTGGGAGCTGCCGGGGCCTATGACGTCACCCGGCACGAATGGATCAAATCGAATCTGGCAAGACAAACGATGCTGCGGTTCCAGATTCCACGTGGCGTGCTGCCGATTCAACTGGACCGAGCAGTGTTGACCGTTTCGATTAACGCTCCTTCACGAACGGTTGATGTCATCGCACGTCGTGGCACGGAGATCGTGCCGCTTGAGACCTTTGACAGTCCCATTGGTATTCTTAGAGTGGAGACTGATCAGGCCGAACTATTGACTCCGGATACAACCGGCGGACTGTTGTTCGGAATAGGCGTCAGTGAATCGCATGGCGAACAGAAAGATCCAGCGCGAGGTGCGGTGGAAGCCTTCGACTGGGTCGTCCAAAGTCTTCAACTGGAATTGATGGGCGAAGCGTTGAACCCTTGAATGCAGAATTCCATCGGAGACGTGCATGAAACCGCGGCATGACAGGCAGCGATCTGAGAAACCGTCTTTTTTTTACCGCGTCATCCTGACGACAGCGATGATCTGCGTCGCCTCGACCGCAGCGAATCAGGCGATGGGAATCGACATTGAAACGATATTCCAGACGGATCCGCCGTTCAGGGAAATTCAGGAAGTCGTTCGCCCATGGCCGAAGCGGCAGCAACTCTGGCTGCAGGTGCTGACAGGTTCGGAAGTCGAACTCCAGATCAAGGCGGCGGAAGCCATCGCGCTGGCCCATCAGCGCGGAGTTCCCAATATGGCGGAGGCAGTGCCACAGCTGATATCGGTTTTGAATGGTATCGATGCTCATCCCCTGCTGCGACTCGCTGTCGTCCGTGCATTGGTTGTGCTGGACGCCCGCGAAGCTGCAGAAATCCTCATGAATCACGCGCAACGCGCAGGAGCGACGCAGGCCGAAATGGCCGAGTTGATTGAACCAGCTTTGGCCAGATGGGGCCACACGTCCATGCGCGAAATCTGGCATGAACGTCTCCGCGAGTCTCGACCGACAGGCCGGCTTATCGTGTTGGCAATTCGTGCTGCCGGATCAACGAATCTGACGGTGTCCGTGCCGCGACTGCGTGAATTAGTGATGGATCGGGCGTTAACGCCGGAGGTACGGCTGGAATCCGCTCGTGCCCTGATTTCGATTCAGCCCGATGGACTTGAGCGTGAGGCCCGACAGATTTTGGACGGCAGGGGATCCGACGCGCCTGTCGAATCCCTCGTCGCGGCAGTTCTTATGTCGCGTCACTCGAGTCCTGCGGGTGTGGGATTGCTTCAAGAACTCGCGGGCAATCGTGAACCCGCCGTGATCGCGATTGCTCTTAAGCAGCTGTTGGAAATTGATCCGATGCACGTCGAGTCGATGAACACCAGGATCACAGCACATGCGGATACGAATGTTCGGCGACTGGCCGTCAGGATTCTCCAGGGACAGCAGACCGTTTCGGCCGTCACACTCCTGGGAACCATGCTTAATGACGTCCACCCGACCGTGCGAAAGATGGCCCAGGAGTCGCTGATTTCTCTCGATCAGGTCCAGCAACTCAGGCCGAATGTTCGTGAAGTGGCTATGCAGATGCTGGCGACCGATCAATGGCGTGGTCTGGAACAGGCGGCGCTGTTTGTCGGCGGAGTCGACCATGAGCCGGCTGCCGCACGGCTGGTCGAATTGCTGAAATCAGATCATCCTCAGGTTCCTGTCGCTGCCGCCTGGGCGCTCCGCCGACTGCTCGTCCCTGAAACGGTGCAACCGATTTTCGAGACGCTCAGGACGCAGACCGAGAAATACCCCCATGCACCACCGAGTCCCGATTGGGATGAAAAAAAAGTGGCAGCAGTCTACAAACAGCGGGGACACCTGATCGAGGCGCTGACGCTCATGCGCCATCGCGATATCGTGCCCCTCTTGTTGCCCTGTCTCCCGACGCCACCAGTGCCCCCGGGAGCGTATCCTGAAGCGCATGAATTACGAGTGCAGGCGATCTGGGCGTTAGGCCACATTTTTCAGGACGACCCGCAGCTGGAAATTGTGGCCAGACTGGCTGAGCGCCTGAAGACTCCCGATGGCGCGGTCGTTCGTGGAAAGACATTGATCCAGGCAATGGCGGCAGTCAGTCTGGGACGGATGAATTCTGTAGAATCGATGGATCTGTTGCGAGGTCTGTATACGTCTGGAGACAAGTACAGCGACCTCAAGTATGGTTGTGCCTGGGCAGTGAGCCGGATGACGAATGAGCCGCTGCCCGAATTCGACATGATCCGCATGATCGGAGACTCCAGTTCATTTCTTGACCCTTTGGACGAGTAGAATACTTCGACTTGTGGAGTTCCGATCCAGCGCACGATGCGGCCGCCTGGTTTCCTGAACCAGACCAAAAACTGAATCTCGTGCACGCGCATCAGGACTGAGTCCGGTTGGACGACGTTCTCAACGATCGGTGGAACCGGCGCTGCCTTGCTGCGGTGAAAGTGGTATGAGATCAGCGCGACCTTCAATCAACGTCAGTTGTTGATCGGATGCGACGGACTGGAACTCCTGCGTCAGTCCGGAAATCCAACGGACCTGCAAACGGTCGACGACCGCTGCGGAACCGAGGCCAAATCGGATCACGCGTTCATTGCTTGCTGCAAAACCATCTCCTGCAGTCAGCTGCTGCATCTGAATCAGGTCGCCCGTGGTGCAGGTCACCGCCGTGCCGATGGCGTCTCGTTCTGATTCTACTCCCACTAAACGCAGACTCAGGTAGTGTGCAGTTGTCGATGTTGTATTTGTCAGAAGAGCCACCGGGGCATCGAGGTGCGAGATGACCACGTCGTCGCGACCATCTCTGTTCCAGTCAATGCGGGCCAGACCACGACCGAGATACCTGCCCTCAAAAAAAGGGCCGACGGAAGACGGAGGGGCTTCGACGAAATACCCGTGACCATCGTTCAACATCAATTGAGGAGGCATTTGACAGGGAACTCCCATCGATGCCCCCAGTTCATCGATGTTGCCGTTGGTCGGAATGAGATCCAGATCTCCGTCGAGCTCCGCGTCCAGGAATTGTGTCCCAAATCCCAGTTGCCTGAGGCTGGGCTCATGCAATCCGGAGTTCCGAGTCACGTCATCAGACAGCCCACCGTCGAGCATCTGATAGAGCGTGTTTGATTCGTCGTAGAAATTGGTCACGAACAGATCAAGACGTTGATCATGATTCGCGTCGCCAACCGCAATGCCCATACAGGCCTGGGCCAGTCCCTGGCCATCGAATGCCAGTCCCGCGAGGACTGCTGACTCAGAGAATTCCGGAGGCGCACCTGGCCCTGGTGTTTCATTGCGAAAATAAAAGTTGGGAGAGAGATCATTCGCCACAAACAGATCAAGTTTTCCCATGCCTCGAAAGTGGGCAGCCACCACTCCAAGTCCCCTGCCATCCGCGGCTTCAATGCCCGCCGCTGACGAACAATCATTGAATAGTCCGTCTCCTGCATTGAGAAACAGTTGATCGTGACTTGCGTCAAACGATGCGGGCGAACAGGTGACTTCCGTTCCGTCGGCGAGTCGGCAGATTCGGATGAACACGTCCTCGCCTTCCAGGTAGTTGGCATCGAACAATTCCGGCAGCTGGTCGCCATTCAGATCGGCAACCAGACAACTGACTGTCCAGTGGTCGCCGGATCCGATCAGCGACGACGAGGAATTTGTAAACGTTCCATCACCGTTGTTGATGTACAGGCAATTGCGACCGATATTCGTGACATAGAGGTCCGGAGCGCCATCCTGATTCACGTCCCCGACGGCGACCCACTGACTGAATCCATTCTCCTGGAGATGCGCCTCTGTCATCACATCCGCAAATTGGCCGTTTCCCTGGTTGCGGTACAACCGGTCCAGATGATTCTGGTGGCTGAAGTTGACCGGCCAGGCACATCCCTGAGTCAGATAGATATCCGGCCAGCCATCGAGATCGTAGTCAAGGATCGCGACTCCGCCGCCATTCATCTGATGGAACCATTTGAGCAGGCGACCGTCTTTCGGGTCCTGGCCGTTGAAATAGGTGAAATTGAGTCCGACCAGCGCTGCCTGGTCTTCAAAGTGAACCACCTGCGCCCTCGACCGATTTTCCTGACGCTCCGACCCCAAACTGGTCACATTGCTCGTGTCGGGAAGCGGATAAGAGGACAGATTGAGATGGACCACCGGACTCTGTTCCGGCAGCATCCGACTCAAGAGAGCGCGCTGCAACAACTCGGCCAATTGCCTGGCCCTTTGAGCGGCAACCATCAATGCCTGCTGGTCCGGCTGCTCATCTTCGATGTGGCTGAACGCGATCATCTTCCACCAGGCGAAGGCCTCCCAGCATAACCCCAGTTGATCGGCGAGCTCTGCTGCCTCCTCAGTCTTCCAACCCCTCCGACTGAATTCACAAGCCCGGATGTAATCCTCCAGCAGGCGTGAACGCTCGAGCAAGGGTTTCGACTCCTGTTCCCGGTTGAGACGACTGAGTGTCATGCCGAGTTGATAGCAAACAGTCGAATCAGTTGGATCCAGCTTAAGAGCTTCCCAATAGCAGCGCGCTGCCGCCTCTTTTTGCTCATGATCGGCTGCCCACTTTCCACGCAGTTTCCAGATGCCGGGATGTAGTGCCGCGTCTTCAGGCAAAGTGTTCATCCAGACCAGGAGCTCCGAATCCCGCTTTAACTCATACAGTGTGCGACCGATTCTGGCTGTCGTTCCAGGGAGATCCGGACGCAATGACTGCGATTGGCGCAGCAAGTCGAGAGCATCTTCAGCTGGCCCATTCTTCAGCGCGAGTTCAGCCAGTGCCAGCAGCGGCGCCGGATCCAGCGGTGCCAACTGTCGGTGTTCCTGCCAGAAAGTCACGGTCTGCTGATCGCTTTGGACTGACTGGCCGGTTGCTACCGAGTACAAGTGCTCTGCTGAGATCTCGGCCCCCATCAAATCGACCATCCGATAGGGCGTTGATTCCCAGATTCGTCCGGTCAATTCAAAGATCACTGCCAAACGTCGATTTGCGATCTGATTTCGGGGCTGAATTTCCAGCGCCTGTTGGAAGCGTTTTTCGGCCGCCGACAGGCGGCTTCAGTTTGTCCATCAGGATCCCACCTGCCATGCAGCGTGCGTGCAGCGTCTGATCTGACTGCTCTTGGGGATATCGATCATAAAACGCTACGGCCTCTCCGTATTTGCCCTGAGCCTGCAAGGCGCAGCAGCAATCATCAGAGCCTGAGTATGCTCAGGCTCGCGCTCCAATACAAAACCATTGATCAGCCTCCAAAGCACCGCGGCAGCAACGATGAGCGCGACCAGCATCCATCCTCGGATGCGGACCGAGGAAACCTGTGCAGATTGTGGTGATCGCTTCCGCCTGGACATCATTCCGATTCGAGAATGGAAGTAACTTCAGTGATCCGGCAGAAAAGGGGGCGGGAGTCAATTTCCGGAACGGCCCTTCGGGTGCTTCGCACAATTGACTCCCGACCCCTTTTCCGTCAATCGGGAAGGAATTTGACAGAATACTTGTCAATCGGAGTGACATCAGCATCCCCTTGGCGCACGACGATCTGTTTCACCGTCCCCTGGACTCCAAAGTCCTTTCCAAGGTCGCCGCCCCGAAAAAACGCGTATTCCAGGACGTCGTCCCGACCGATGTGGAATGCGTTCAGGTAAACAATCTTTCTATACATCGGTCCGCGCATCCGTTGCACGAATCCTTCGTTTCCCGCAATCAGGATCTCTTCGTCCGACTGCTGCGCTGTGATCACCAGATCGAATTGCAGGCGATTATTATACAGGAATACCGACGGTCCTGGAGATGCGACCAGCGAGTGACCAAGATTCAGCAGCGGCACGTTGAGTAACAGTTCTCCGAACGGCAGGATCAGCCCAATCAGTAACACCACGACGGTTGCAGCGATTTGCGAAAGTGACTGACATCGAATCATCAGTCCCGTGGATCGGCGTGGGAGCGCGGCATCGTCCGTTTGAACTCTTGCTGGAGCGGGACGCCACCTCATCGTCTCACATGAATTGAACTAACCGCACAGCGCCACTTAGCGCTCCGACAGTGAAAGCACTGAGATTTGAGTGAGCCGCAGCCGCCAGCCCTGGGTGTCGGCGAAACAAACATTATTCCGGCTGAAGGCCCGACGCTGGCTCACTTGGCTGAGAGGAAAATGGCTGTCCACCTAAGGAGCAACTCCCCCCGTACCATCCTCTGTGAGTTCGAAATTGATCACGTTCGTCTGACCGCTCACGACCTGGGCTGTCAGTTTCGTAGCGATCGGATCAGCATACACCAACGGAATCAAGTGCATGCCCTCCAGTTCTGATGCCGGATGAGGCAGTAGAAGTTGTCTCGGATCCTTGACGAAAGGATGCTCGGGGTTTGGCGCACTGATGGCAACGCGGTTCGAACCGCACAACGCACCTTCTCGGTCGCGCGTCTGCAATTCAAACTTGCCCTCGTCGTTCGTCTTTCCAGACGCAGGCACATAACCGACTGACACCACCGTTGGAACAAAATGCACTGTCGCACCGGCAATCGGCTCACCTTCGTACTTCACAATCCCACTCACGCGAGCCATCGGCGGACCGGATTCTTCTGATCCGCAGCCGACAAGCAGAACCACCAGTCCAGGGAACAAAACATTTATCCGAGTTAACGGCACCGTACGACTCCCGGTACGAACCAACATTACGACAGACAATAACCAATTGAGCTGGATTCCGACAACAAACAGGCCAAAACCACGGCGCCGATTATATCCATGTCCCTGTCATTGTCATAATCAGCTGCGATACAATTTAACCCACCCAGTTGATCATTCAGCCCTGATGAATCAGACACATCTTCAAAGCTCCCATTGCCTTTGTTGCGATACATAGTGATTGGCCCGCCAGGGTCATCGGTCGACGTCACGATATCGATGAAGCCATCATTATCAGAATCTTCCGTGATGACGGCACCGCAAAGGTTAAATGTATCAACGCCCAGCTCCGGTGCGACGTCCACGAATCGTTCGATCGCGTTGCCCGATCCGTTTGTTGGGACCGGAATGACAAATCTCTCCGGAATGCCATCGGGGTAATCCCCCAGGGCCATAGCAGAAATATTCAAAATCCATTGGCATTCCAGATCATCCCGATTTCCGTCAAGATGCGCCAGGAGATATTTGCGTGCCTTGAGTGCCGGACCGGTTATCGAATGTCGGCCGCCTCCGTGAAGAGAAAGATGCAGCAATCTCGATTGTGCAGGTTGATGCAGTTTGAAACTTCGGCCAGTCGCCAGTACGCAATCCCAAGCCATGCATTTGTTTCATCCGGGACCGGCAAACCATTCGACTTACAGTTCCTGATACCAGCGTCGCAATGCGCGATCACCGCTTCGGTTTCACCAACCCTTAGTAGTTGGGCTCCAAGCCTGAATTCAAGCATGGAGCGTTGATACGGCGGCAACGTCGGGTTGGTGAGTGCGCGCGAAATGTCTTGTATTAGTCGCCGGCCAGGCCACGGATTGTAACCGTTTTCCAGAGAGTCCTTAATCTTTATAAACTCGGCACGCTGAATATCGGACGTCTCACGATGTTTGTCGGACTTTTCATCGTGTCTCAATCGAAAAACCAGCCAAAAGACGACTCCCAGCAGTACAATCACACAAGAAAAGACTGCTGTTTTTCTCACCGCCCACGGTTCCCCTGTTTGAAAGAAATGGGTCTCTGACTTTGTAATGTGGCGCCGCAGCAGCTTAGCCGGTCAATTCAGGTTGGTTCGTTATTTCTGCTGCTTGAGTAATTGCTCTTCCACGAAGCGCAGATTTTCCCGCGCGCCGGGAAATTGGGGGTCATTGCGCAAAACCTCGCGGAACTGGGTGGCGGCGGCGGGCAGGTCGCCCTGAACCATTAGCAGGCGTCCCAGGTTGTTGTGCGCCTGGACTAAGTTGGAATCGAGATCGATTGCGGTGCGAAAATGTTTCTCGGCGTCCTCCAGTTTGTCTGTCGTCGCAAACATGAAGCCGAGATTGTTGTGCGACAGCGCCGACTTCGGATCAAGCCGGAGGGCGATGGTGAATTGCTCGAACGCCAGCGGGAACTGCTTATTGCGATGGTAGAACTGCCCCAGCACATCATGCGGGCGCACATCGTTCGGTTGAATCTCCATTGCGCGTTTTAAATGCTCGACCACCTTCGTGGTTTCCCCGATGTCGCGGTACGCCTGCGCGACGTTCAGGTGAGTCAGGAAGTGATCCGGCGCACGTTTGAGTGCCTTCTTAAATTGCCGGATCGCCTCGTCGGGCCTGCGCAGCTTGCGGGCAACCATGCCGAGGTTGCAATACTCATGGGCATGGTCCGGCCTGTGGCGAGCGGCCTCCTCGTACACCGCCCGCGCTTCGTCGAGTTGCTTCGTCTGGACCAGCACGCCGGCAAGGTTGTGCACCGCCAGGAAATCATCGCCGCGGACCGCTAGGGCGTCGCGATAGTAACGCTCGGCATCGGCGAGGAATCCGGACTGGCGGAACACATCGCCGAATTCGCGAAGGTCAACCGGCGTGCGCAGCGTGCGCCATCGGCCCGGCAGCGACGTCGATCGACGCATGAGCGCCGCTTCATCCGCCTGCGACAATTCCGCCACATCCGCCAGCAGGTGATCCGTGTGGACCGGCCCCTTGTAAATCACGGCCAGCTTTCCCTCGTGGTCGATCAGAAAACTCGACGGCAACGGCAGTTTCCTGTGACGGGCGAGGAACAGATCGTGAAGCAGTTGCAGCTTGTCCAGTTGGCGCGGCAGCGGCAGGGCCCAGACGAACGGCCCCGGCAACTTCTTCACCGCATTGACCGCAGCGGCTGACGGTATCGAGGCACCCGCCGTGTCCACGTTCAATGCGAGAACTCGCAATCCCGCCGCTTCGAGCGCCGCGGACTGATCGCTCATCGCTTTCAATTCCACCATGCACGGCGCGCACCAGCTCGCCCATAAGTTCACCAGCACCGGTTGTTCCCAGCGTGTGATGGTGACCTTCCGCCGGTCAAATGTCGCCACAGCGAGCGCCGGCATCGTCACACGATTGGCCAGCCGAACGCGCGCGACATCCGTGGAGGGCGGCGCATCGAGCACAGCCGACGGCAGCGGTGACGCCTGCTTTGGTGCCGACCACTCAGACAATTCACCGCCCTGAGTCACCACATAACGTCGATCGGCTGACAGCGATCGAAACACTTCGGGCTCACCGCCCGGCCAGCGCACAGTCAGCCGGTCGATCTCGGTCTGATCGCCCAGGCCGAATTGCACCCATTTCGTGCCCTGGCCAAGGAAACCTTCACCGGCGCGCAGAGTGCGAATCAACGGCTGCTGTCCGACCTCCTTGAAAACCAGCTCAAGCCTCGCACCGATCGCATCGCGATTCGACGCCCGCCCCACGAGGCGCACCGCCAGAAAGTGATTTTTCAGCGGCGAATCATTACGCAGCAGGCGCAGTTGCGGTCCGCTGCGGTTGGTGATCCACAGGTCCAGGTCGCCGTCGTGGTCCCAGTCGAGGGGCACGACCGCACGGCCGTCATCCGGAAAATCCGCGCCGCTCAGCGCCGAGATATTGGCGAACCGTCCGCCGGTCGCGCGGCTGGCGCCCCCGGTGCCCCCGGCTGCGGTATTCAGAAACATGCAGTTGCGCTCGTGCCCGCTGAATGGAAAGCCCGCCTGGATCATTTGAAACAGTGCGCTGCTCGAGGCCAGGCCGACGGCGTCCTCACTCGTTCCAACGGCTGCTACATCTTTGCGCGACACGACCTGTCGCCAGAAGAAACTTCACAAGTCGTCCGTGTTTTCGTTTTCTGTCGAGAGGTAACCGTTGGCGACGATGATGTCCTCCCAGCCGTCGTTGTTGAAATCAGCAAACACCGATCCCCATGCCCAGCGTCCCATCTCGACCGCGGCCTGCGCGCCGACGTCGGTGAACCTTTCGCCGCCCGCATTTTGAAACAGCGTGTTGCCCTTCGCGAACCGCCTGTACAGCCCGCGGACCTCCTGCGGCGCATCGGACCGGAATTGCGCCTGGCGCGTGACACGGCTGCCGGCCGCGGAAAACATGTTGCCGATATACAGGTCCATTCGTCCGTCGCGATTGAAATCGCCCCACGACACCGACATCCCCGATCCGTAATCCTCGACGCCCGCTGTGGCGGCGATGTTGACGAATCGGCGACCGTCATTGCGGTACAGGCAGTTGGGGCCGTAGTCGTTGGCGACGTACAGGTCCGGGTCGCCGTCGTTGTCAAAATCCTCCCACGAGGCGGCCAGACTGTGACGGTGGTTGTCGGCATCGAGGCCGGTCTCGGCGGTGACATCGGTGAACTTCCAGCGGCCGGCGGCGGTATCGTTGCGGAACAGCGAATTGTGTCCCCCGTCGGTGGCGTCGTGATAGATCGACTGCTGCGTCTTCGGGTCGCCGTCTGCGAACTTGTCGGCGAAATCGATGCATATGTAGAGATCCAGATCACCGTCGCTGTCATAATCAGCGGCGGAAAGGGACTGCACATCTCTATCGCGGACTGGCAGCGTCGCCACGAGTGTGAAATGCGTGCCGTCGTTGGCCATGATGAGAACGCCGTCGTCGGTCGCCAGCGCCAAGTCCTGATCGCCGTCGTTGTCGAGATCAAGCATCACCGCGCTGCTGGTGGCGTCAAGCCAGTCGACGCCGGCATCGGCCGACACGTCGCGCAGCGTGCCGGCGGCGGTCTGCAGGAGCAGCTTGTTGGGCAGGCCGCCCGGCTGGCACAGGTAAAGATCGTCAAGCAGGTCGCCGTTGACGTCGCCCACCGCCATGCCGTACCGCACCATATTACCCATGCCCAGTGTCAAGTCGACGCGGCGAAGCCAGTGATCGACGCCGTACACGAGTTGCGAACGGAAACAGTCATTGCCGGCCAGCGCCGCCTCGGTGCAGTCCCTGAACAGCGGACCAGCGGATGCGGTGAGTGTTGTCTCTTCAATGTCGACGACCTTGATCGACCGCATCAGCGGCGGGCCGTCGGCGGATCGCGACCAGCGCATGATCCACGTCGCGTGCTGCTCGACCATGCCGGCCTCTGAGCGGCCGCTGACCTCGACCAGTTGCCGCGTCGTCACCTCGTCGTTCGCCGCCTGCACGTCGATGGTCTTGAACTTGATGCGCACGTCGGACACGGCGATGAAAGGAGCAAATCCGTCGCGCAACCCGCGCGCCAGACCGGCGGCGCCGGTGAGCGAATCGTGCGCACCGGTCGCTGGCGACGTGTCTGCGCCGTCGCGCGTCGAAGCTCGCTGCACCTGCAGCAGTTCATCACGGTACACCACGGCAAGCGACGCCGGCCGCAGTGTGTCACAGGCGAAATCTACCGCCACCAGTTTCGCCGTGGCCGCGTCGTTCACGTCCGCCAGATGCGCGATCAGCCTGCCCAACGCCTTCAACTGCTTGTCGGCCGCATCGTTGAACACCTCAGCGTCCCAGCCGCCGATCGCGGGGTCCAGTTCCGGCACGGACAGCATATCGACCGGCAGCGTCGCCAGGTTCACCTGCGGTTTCGCCTTGGCGGCTTTCATCGGCGATCGATGGTCCGGGGAGGTCGACACGTTGACCGGACCTGTTTTCACGGGCCGCGGCGGTCTATCCCCGTTTCGCGATCGAACCCACCACGCAACCACCCCGCAGATCACCACCGCCAGCGCCAGCCCTACCGCCAGCAACCCGGTAGTCGCCCCACGACACCGGCGGGATCGTCGAGTTGTTTCGTCGGCCTTTTCCATGAATCGTTAACCCTATGACCCTGCGTGAAATATGCGAATCAGTCTGCCCTGATCGCGCACTACAGTCGGTCGGCGGCGTCGCCAATTCGACTGCTCAGGTACAACCCCGGTTTTCCCGGTTGAACTTTGGCTCACGGACATCGCGAGCCAAAGGTCCACAATTTACCATTCGCCCCCGCCGCCGCAAGGACCATTCCTGCGTGTCTGATGATTCTCTTTCTCGGTTCCCGTGCGCGTTTGGGGTTCGGGTAATGTGGACGTCCGTTTCACCTCACCACGACGTCAACGCCCAAATTGCCACCATCGTTGATGCCTTCCATCAGCCAGTTCACGTCGGGCATAAGAGATATTACGTCCAATCGAATACATTCGGCAGGTGTTCCATCCACCACATACTTTAAAGCGTAACTTTTGTCACGTGCAGGGGACGTTGAGTGTTGACTTGATGGCTACAACCCGAAATCGCGTCGGCAGGAGCCACAACGATGAACTCGCCATACCCGGCCATTGCTTGTTTCAGCGTGGCCAGTCCGGGCGCCTCGATGCCGTCGTCGTTCGTTAGCAAGAATTTCATCGTCAGCGTTCCAGGAGCTTTGCGAAACTAAGTTCGTGGCCATCAGGATCGGTGATGTGGAAGTAGCGCTCACCCCAGGTGGCATTACGTGGCGAACTTTGAGGATGGAGGCCCCCATCGATGGCTCGTCCGTAGAAAGCATCTACGTCGGATACGTAAAAGATCACGCGGCCCCACCACGACCAGTTTCGGTCCAGGGGCTGGGCTGTCAGGTTGAGGTAGCTTGAGCCGGCTCTCAGGCTGCAAAATGTGGCTTGTTCATCCCCGTAGCGGATACTGAAACCGAGCGCCCGATAAAACTGCAGAGCGCGTTGCATGTCGTGCGTTGCCAGGCTGACGGCAGTGATCGACTGAATCTCGGGCGGCGAAGCGAATGTGAAACCGCCATGGCTTTCAGAACCTGTCATTTGCGCACGCCTGGTATTCGGTTGAATCGCATAAGTGCCAATTCAGTGGTCGTATCCATTATCGGCAATACACCATCGCCGCTTTTCGGATGGCCGCTGATCCGCAAATCGGTGACCTGGAGACGCCTTCTGACCAGGATTCGATCTGCCATCAGAAAGTCTTCATCAGTTCATGTGGTGTCTCCTGGGTAGCCAGAGGATCAAGAACAACGGTGTGGGTGTCAATCCAAACAGCTTCGTCTTGCGTGGCCCAGACGGTCCGCTGGACACGCTGAGCTGGGAGGGCTACCGTGACGGCTGCGACGACGCTCGGTACCTGGCGACCCCGGAGGACGCGATCGCCAAGGCCAGGTCGGCCGGCATCGCCGATCCTGGTCGCCGTGGTCCAATTCAGGCCGTCCGGGCTGTAGGCGATGTACTCGGTCAGCCCAGGAGTGTTGTCGATGTACATTGCCAGGAACTTCCTGGCCGGATCGTCGGAGTAGGGGTTTCGGATCACGTACCGCGTCCGGGCCGAAGTGCCTTGCCCGCGAAGCACGATATTGTTCTGCTTGCTCCCGTCCGGCCCTTTGTGCAGTCCGAGAACGGGTTTCCGCCAGGAGATGCCGTCCGGCGAGGTGGCATAGCACGTGTAGATCGCGTCCCGGTTGATCGCCCAATAGTACATCCGAAACAGCTTCAGCTCGTCGTCCCGGAAGACGATCGGCGACTCCAGCGCCGTGCCTTCCCACGGATGCTCCGGCTTCACGATGGGATTACGCCGATGCCGTTCGGCCTGGTGCAGGATTCTCTGCACGCCGTCCATCCGCTCGATCGCGTAGTCATCGACGAACAACTGCTGTTGCAGGCCCACGGAAACGGGGCGGTCCGTTTCTTCCTCTGCCGACAGAAACTACGGCAACAGCAAGACCAACACGGCCGCGCCTCTCAGCGTCATCGTCTGCATGTCCTTTCACGTCGCGTGTATACCTTAAAGTAGCTATCACACCCCACGGCTGCCGCATGCCGAAGACGCTGATCACGCGGCCTTCGAGCACGGCGTAATGTGGATTGTGCCAAGCTCCTGCAACTATGATATCGCGAATTGGTGCGAGTTGTGTACCTTTGGACTTAAACATGCCCAAGCGCTTGAAGGTTGTACGATGTACAAACTCTGATGTCTGCCGTGATGATTCTCAGCCTCGCGTCGTGCGATCTGACGTGCGCGTTGGCAAGTGATTCGACGGAGGATACCGCCGTTAGAACGATCGGTTCGCGGCGGGAGTTGTTCGTAGGTGAATGGCTGATCGATCGACTGGCAGGAGTACGGTTGAAATTGCATCATCCCGTTCGGCGGGAGATTGTGTTGCGGATCGACCAGCCGTGCGAAAAAGCCTGGACCGAAACGCCCGACCTCGATCCGACGCCGTTCGGATACAGTACCGTCATGAAAGACGGCGACGTGTATCGGCTTTACTATTCCTGGGACCGAACAGGTGATAGCCCGACCGGTTATGCCGAAAGCCGTGACGGGATCCATTGGCAGAAGCCCAACCTGGGACTGGTTGAAATTCGAGGCTCGAAGGCCGCTTCCCAGATCATCTCGTGATCGTCGGCGTCCGTGCCCACCACCCTGCCTTCCCGCTTGATCGGGAATTCTTTGCTGTCGAAGCGCACAAAGGCGATGGCCTTTCCCGACCGCGCCTGCCATAGCCATGTCTCGCCGCCAAAGAAACCGTAGATGCTCTTAAAGCCGACGGGGTCGCACTTCCGCGACCCGTCCCACGTCTTGCCGCGATCGGTAGAGCGCCACCTGTAATCCGGCCCGCCGTTGCAGTCCACGCCGAGCAACAAAGTGCCATCGGCCAGCTCCAGCACGTTGCGTGTCGAGTGGTTGCCTGGTCCTGGGATCCAGTCGCACCGGCCCGGTGGCGACGTTGAACATGTAGGTCTTCAACTGTGTGATCTTCAACCCTGATGGCTTCGCGCGGCCGGTTCCGCTGCATTGGCTTTCGTTGCCAGGATCGCCATGGGGCCGCCCACCGCATAGCGCGTGAGAAAGTCCCGTCGAACGATGCTCGTGTTTTTGCGGCTCATCGTTCACCTCCCGGATAGAAGGATGTTTGCACGGAAACGGTGTGCAGCGTAGCCTAACGCGGCGAGCCTGCCAGTAATCAGCCACGGCCATAGGCCGTGGCTTTGGCATGCCCCGCAAAGCGGGGCGTAAGTTGCCGTTCAAAGTTGCCGTTCAAAGTTGGCGAATCACCGTGCAACAAGTTTCACAACGTGTTCGCGACTTCCCGAATCGGATCGAACATCCCGTGGCGGCACGCCAGTTGCCCGCGCAGCATGTTCAACACACCATTGTCTTTTACTTGATTTCACAACGGAACGGCAAAGCCTTAAAGCCTTTCAGGATCGCACGCCCATAGGCCGTGGGTTTAGAACGTACTAAAGAACTCGATGGTCGAGGTGCCGGTATGAAGAACACCACAATCTGTCGTGTCTGCCTGAGTACAATCCTGGCCGCCACGCGAATCGCCAGCGCCGAAGGGGTGTGACCGGGATGCCGCCGGAGGAAGACTGTTGGGTTGGGCAGCGTGAGGGATGGAGTGTGCAAAAAAACGGCTTCGATGCAAGAATTAGGGAGTTCAGAACATTCCGTTTCCTCTGGCATGGAAGCCGAATCATGAGTGTCGCGTTCGATCAGGAATCAGGCAAGAGTTCTTCGGTGGTTGAACTGGCTCAATCGTTGAGTGACACGATCAGTGAGGCCGCTCGGACGGGGCTGCCGCTGCATGAGGTGGAGCCTCTGATTCACGAGTTTGTGTTTCGCATGGGACATTCGGCCATGAGCACGTTTATCGAGGCACAAGGTGACGGTGACCTCGGAGAAACAGTGACGACCGAGGAAGGAACGGTGTTGTCTCGCAGTTCCACGCCGGTTGATCGGCCGCTGCAAACGGTGTTCGGTTTGTTCCACATTCGCGGCTATGTGTACGCTCGAGGGCGGGAAAAACGGATCGAACTGCGTCTGCTGGATGCCCGCATGTCGCTGCCGCCCGGTCATGCGTCCTATCTGTTTGAAGAGTTCGCACAGTATTTTTGTGTGGACGATGCGTTCGCGGGCGGCAGCGAAACCATCGAGCGCGTGCTGCGGCAGTCGGTGCCTGTCGACACCCTGGAGCG
>CAUZPL010000038.1:0-58658 GCA_963581585.1 Planctomycetota bacterium | reverse complement strand
TCAGGCAAAAAATTGCCATCTGTCGATGCCGCGGCTGAAGAACCCGCGGATGAAGAACCCGCGGATGAAGAACCCGCGGATGAAGAACCCGCGGATGAAGAGCCCGCGGCTGAAGAACCCGCGGCTGAAGAACCCGCGGATGAAGAGCCCGCGGCTGAAGAACCCGCGGATGAAGAACCCGCGGATGAAGAGCCCGCGGCTGAAGAACCCGCGGCTGAAGAACCCGCGGATGAAGAGCCCGCGGCTGAAGAACCCGCGGCTGAAGAACCCGCGGCTGAAGAACCCGCGGCTGAAGAGCCCGCGACTGAAGAGCCCGCGGCTGAAGAACCCGCGGCTGAAGAGCCCGCGGCTGAAGAACCCGCGGATGAAGAACCCGCGGATGAAAATGCTAAGTGACCGAAAACCGATGTTGGGGCGGTTCTTGGACTTTCTAAATTGCCTGTCTGTCCTACTCGTGAGTGGTGCTAGCGTCCGACTCAAGGATTAGGTGTGCCTCCGCGACTGTGGTGCCCGTAACGGCTGTCCCGCAATCAATGGTTGACAAAACGTGACAGGGTTTGGTCAGTGGTCTCACGATGGAGAGATCAGACTTTGGCTCGAACATCTTTCGCAGTTCCCTCGACCAGGGGCTCCCTTGGGTCGACCCGGTTACGTAAAAATCAGGCTGTGACAGAGCACCAGGACGCAAATTTCTGGCGAAGTACGGCTAGGGAGCAAACTCCGGCGGCAATCGAAGTGTTGCAGCAGTTTCTTTTCCGTCTTGGGAATCCGACGGCGAAAACGGTTGTTCGCGGTCCGCTGCGTTCACGCGCGACGCCTTCCGGTTCACAGGAATCTTGGTGAATTCCGTCTGAGGGTCGTCGCGACGAGACGTCGCAACTCTGCTGAGAGCCTTGTAGCTGCTTTGGCTGATTCCGGCGGCGCGTGACAATTCCATGAGTTCAATTGCTGTTTGAGTCCGACCGAGGAAAAACTGGTAGCCAGCTGCCAACAGGAGTCGATCGGCAGAACCGGGACGGTGCTGCAGCCAGGTCCAGAGACCGACATCGGTGAGCCAGGATCGGTCTTTCGGACTGTCGTGAAGCAACTTGTCTGCGTCCAACCAGCCGGCACCAGTGTCGTTACGAATCAGCAGAGCCCGGTTCAGGGCTGCGGCTGCTTTCGGATATTCTCGCTGCGCGACGTGAACCCAGGCTGTTCGCAGCCACGGTGTCTGCCGATTTGGAGCGGCCCGCACTGCTGCCTGATAGTAAGTTCGAGCGAGCTCAGCATCCGCATTGCGAAGTGCTCGGTCTCCTTCAGTTTGCAGGCGCTGACTTTCGATCCTGTCATTCGTGGTCACATGGCGTTGGTCAGTGGCGGCAGGTGCGAATTCGTCGGCAATGGGTGCCTTTTCGATGGCTGCGCTGACGTGCGGTTTTATTGACATAAAGTCAATTATTCCAAAATGTTCCGGAGCAACCGGCCTTCCGAACGTCGGTGCGAATTCTATACGCGCCGCATCGTTGATCCGTGAGTGGCTGACCGGGGGACGATGAGCGCCAGAGCCGAACAGCGAACCAGAAATTGCACCTGGTGTGAGAGGATAGTCTATATATCCGCTGTACCCGCCGGAGTAATACGACGGCAATGCCAGGCCACTGCCAAAGTACAGCGGATCAAATCTCGCGTTCCCAGCCGAAATATGCAGGCCTGGAGTACAAAAGGCACGACCCAGCGGGTACGTGGCACTAGGGTACATAAAAGGTGCATATCCGTATCCGTAGTAGAAGGGATGGAACCCCCGACCAACTGTGATTCCACCAAAGAATCGCTTCGATGAATCGGCAGGTCGCCATTTTCCGGAAACCGCACCGCTGCCGAGAACGACCGGCCGAGAATAGGTGTTTCGAGACCATGTCGAACCCAGTGACACGCGTTCCCGGCCCGTGATCCGCTGAGCAAACCCGGTCTGCGCTGGTATGAACAGTACGCAGAACAGCGGAACCGCCAGTTGCAGATGAACAAAGCCTCCATGGTGGTCCGGTCGCATCTTCGATTCTCGCTCAGAGTGTGGTTCAGGAACGCATACCTGCATTTTCCAAAGCAGCTACAAGAGTTCAATCGAAATCCCCGTGGGTCGGAATTTCACACAAAACCATGTCAGACAGATTTTGACTTCTAGTGGAATTGCTGGTGCCAATCGACTTGCTTCTTTCAAACACAAATGCTGCAATACCACTCTACCCAGTGTTTTCGCCCGGGCCCGCCACCGACGAGGTGGAGAGACTGCGGTGACCTTCATGTGTCAACCACGTTGGAGACGACGAATGTTACGTCAAGTTGTAGCTGGATCATTGGTGCTGACCGCGGTCGTGATGCTCTTTACGGTTCAGGCGGACCGTGCTGCCGCAAAAGAAGAAGCTAAAAAGAAAGAATTTGCACAGAAGTGTCCTGTTTCGAATCGAAAAGCAGTCGAAGATCAGACTGCCGCATACAAGGGCGGTAAGGTCTATTTTTGCTGCAAAAACTGCAAGGCTGCCTTTGAGAAAGGTGTCAAGAACGAGTCTCTTTCAGAGACACATACAGAGAGAGCAAACGCTCAGCTGGTATCGACCGGACAGTATGTGCAGAAGAAGTGTCCACTCACCGGTGGCCCTCTAAAGACAAAAACGACCGTCGCAGACGTTGAAGTCAAGTTCTGCTGTGGTAATTGCAAGAAGAAGGTTGACGGTGCCGATAATCCACTGGCTTTGGTTTTCAGCGACGCCGCATTCAAAAAGGGCTTCGCAAAGAAGAAGGCAAAGAAGGCCGATGACAAGTAAAGGAAGAAGATGACAAGACGGCCGCGGAGTCTGTGGACGTCCGTGCCGTGCGTCAGCTTTCGAAAGCCCGCGAGATGTTTGTTCCGCGGGCTTTTACTATGCGCGGTCTCGGAAGTGGAATTGTCTGACCGGCTCCGATATCAAGCCTGAATCAGTCCTTCACGAATTGCCCATCGGCACAGGTCAACGCGGTCTGATGTGCCCAGGCGGTGCATAATGCGGTACTTGTGAGCTTCCACAGCCTTCCGTGAGATCTTCAGTTCATTGGCGACTTCAGGGACTCGGGCACCGGCCGCAACTCGGATCAGAACATCCCACTGACGATCCGTGAACTGTGTCATTTGGTTGCTGGCTGTGCTGTGAAAATGTCCTTCAGCGTCCAGGGTTGCCCGAGGTTCCAGCTGTGTCGACAGTACCGAGGCACCAGACGCGATGCGAGTGAGTTGATCACATATCGCGTGGGTGCCTTCACGACGTGACAATAGTCCTCTGACTCGGTTGTTTACCACCAGATCCAGTTGTCGGTCGGTCAGGCGATCAGCAAATACCGCGATCTGCGTTTCCCCCAGTTTGACGGCTAGTTCCGCTGTTACACTGCGGAGTGAGTCGACGACCATCGGTTCGGCGATCACTACCACCGACGGTCGCTGACTTCTTATGGCTGTGAGAAGTCCATCGACATTCATTACATGGTCAACAGCGCAAAATGCTCCATAGGCACTGAGGCACCAAGAAATGGCTTCGGCGTGAAGCAGGTTCGGATCCGCAATCACAATTGCAGTGGCTCGGTCCGTGTAATCAATAGCGGACGGGACAGTTTGCATGATTCACGCTCCTTTGACTCGCGACCGGCTGCCGGATCACTCAGATGCACCCAGGTGAAATTCTGCTGGAATGCGAACAAGTGTCCGCTCACGACCATACTAAAAATGGAGACATTTCCCCGTGGGGAATATGCCTTGTGGGTGATCCCTTCTGGGATGTTCCGGAGGTCAGTCCCCGGAATCGGCGAAAGCTGCTGAAGGCCCCCTGAATAGCTGCCCACTGTTCATGCAAGGTGCACCGGACTGCGGCTGAATCTGCGACTGCCGGTGTCACACATGAGATCTGCGATGCGGTGATTTTGCATGAATTGAAGAAGAACACCCGGGCAGGAAGGTTTCCCTGCTGTGTGTCATACTGTCGGGGTCGATGCGGGGCACCAATCCGGGTAGGGCATAACCCACATGTTTGACATGAACTGAAATTATGCATGAATGGACGTCTCGCACAATCTGATTCCCGTGCAGTCCGGCTGGATATTAACGTAGAGTTTTTGCAACGTATCGGGTCTGTAGTCAGCGTGCCTGATGTCTTCATTGTCCACGCATCCAGGAGAATTTGTGTCTACCACTATTCAATCAGTGACGCATGACGACGCGGTTTCGGGCGTAGGACGCGAATTACCGGATGCCCATGTCCTGGAAGACAAGACACTCAGTTGGATGCGCATGTCCAGAAACTCCGTGCTGTTCGTTCTGATGCTTGGTGTGTTGATGATCACCGTGTTTGCCAACCGACCACTCTGGCCGACCGATTTGTGGGACCACGTCAACTACGGTGACTGGATGCTCAGCCACGGTCGGTTTCCAGCCACAGAGCCACTCCTTACGCTGGCAGAAGGAGTTCCTATAGTGGGTTCTGCATGGTTGTCTCAGCTGGGGCTGGCGGCCCTGTTCTCATCTCAGGGGTATGCCGGACTTCAATGTGTGTACGGCCTGCTGGCCGTCCTTCCACTGGGAGTCGTGGCCTGGGGCGGACTGCGTCGATCCGGCTCGACCGTCTTTGGCTTCGTGGCGCTCTTTGCTTGTATGGCACTGAACTGGCAGCAGATGTTGGTTGTCCGACCACAACTGATCGGAGTGTTGTTTTTCTCTGTTGTCGTCACTTGGTTGCTGGCAGCTCGAACCTGGCACCGAGCCGGGTGGGTCCTGCTGCCGGCAATGTTTGCAGTCTGGGCCAACTGTCATGGATCATTTGTTGTAGGACTTATGGCAATGACCGTCGCCGGACTGGCTCACGCCATTACCATTTCTGCACGAACGAAAAGCCTGCCCGCGGGAATCACGAATCAGCGTTTTGTGCGATTGTTTCTGATCACTCAGTTGTGTGCGGTCGCAGCTTTGATGAATCCAGGCGGACTGGCCGCATTTGCCGAAGTGTTCCGTGTCGGTCGCCATCCGAATATTGATTCAATGTTTGAATGGAGTCCGCTGACGCTGCGAATGCGTCAGGGACAGATGGCCGCACTTCTGGGATTACTGCTCGTGGTTGTGCTTCGCTGGAGTCCACGTCGGCTGCGACTGGATGAAGTAATGCTGTTGGTGTGTACCGGGGGTATGACGCTTTGGTCGTCCCGCATGATCAACTGGCTCGCTCCGGTCATGGCGCTGACCCTGGCCGGTCATGGTGCGGCGGCATGGCGACAGATTCGGGGAAAGATACGCGAGCACACCATGACCCAGGGCGCGGGGTTGTGGACAGCTGTTAACGTCGGTCTGTGTTGGGTCTGCTTCGCTTTTACCTCATACGGTGTCCAGTTGGTCCATGGCCGAAGCGTCAGCGACACGCGCGCTGTTTCGTCACAGACGCCTGTTTCCGCGGCGAAATTTCTGAATGGGCTGGAGTCGCTGCCCGATGGTCTGGCCTTTTGTTCTGCAGAGTGGGCCGGCTATTTACAGCGATTCGGTCCCGCAGAATTCAGACCGATGGTTAATCTCCACGTGCACGTGATCCCGGAGGAGATCTGGAATCACCATCAGCGACTCTCCACAGGCCCGGCAGACTGGGAAGGTCTGACAGAGACGTATGGCATGAATCTGGTTGTGACTGACAGGTCGCGACATGAACGGTTCATTCAGAAGCTGCGCAGGAGTGAGGACTGGGTGAAGATTTTTGAGGATGTTCAAACGGTTATTTTCGAGCGAAATGATCCAACGCATCAGTTTCCTGTGACAAGTAAGTCGCAGGACCATACTGTGGGTGCGTCATACCACGACCGCAGAACTCTTTAAAGCTGGTCACACGAGGCACCATAAACGAGTTCCATTGCTTGCCGCACTGGCAGAAAGCCGGTGTCACCCTGGACCGTCCTGTGTTCAGGTCCCCTCGAAAAACAGCACTGCGTGAAGTCTTTGGGGAATCGCTGCGTGACTTTCGACGGGATGGACAGGAAACTGAATGGTCGACGCTGGTCACCGCGGGGGTATCTCAAGAGCGGAACGAAGCGTCAGAAATTTCGGTCAAAACACCACAGCGTGTTGTTCCGGTGGCGGCAGTCTCATTTGTTCCGGTGAAATTTGATCTGGCAGGGAACGCCGACCGGTTGGAACAATGGTCCCGTGAAGCGAAACGAGGTGGGGCTCAACTGGCAGTTGGGCCGGAAGGAGTGCTGGAAGGATACGTTGTGAATGAGATCATCGCTGGCGAGGAGCCGGCAGAGAAGATGAAAGGTGTCGCCGTGTCCATGGATGGCCCGCTGATCCAACGTTTTCAACGGCTGGCGGAAGAACTCGAAATGTGTCTCGCTTTTGGGTTCGCTGAACGGATCGAGGATGACGTGTTCAATTGCGAGATATTCATCGACCAGAAGGGAAGAATCTGCGGCCGGTACCACAAGATGCAACTAGCTGAAGGCTACCATCCTTCTTGGTGGTTTAACCGGCTCGGCCAAAAGCGTCGTGCGTTCGACACTCCACTTGGCCGTTGTGGATTCATGATCTGCAATGATCGCTGGAATCTGCAACCGGCGCGTATTCCTGTCCTGGATGGGGCGCAAGTTCTGGTGATTCCCGCCATGGCTTCACGCAGCAAATCCCAGGATGAGGCGGTGCTCAGCCATGGTCGATAAAACCAGGTGCCCATTGTTGAGGCGAACGTAGGTGTAACGCTTATCGTGGACAACAACCGGATCGCAGCTGTTGACCGCCAGGAGGAAGGCATCACGTTCGGAGAAATCACGGTGCCGGTTGGCAAGGTACAAGTGGAGGAACGTGACAGCGTTGAACAAGCATGTCTCGAGTTGCGTGAGGAAAGGATGCAACTCGTTACGCAGCGACCATGCAGAAATTAGCCGAAAATAAAAACAAGGGAGCGGAAAAAAACAGTAAATGTCAGATGTGCGTTCACGACACATTTCGTGTTCCTCAGAAAACGTCCATCTTTCGTGCTGCAATTTGCAAGACCCCTAGCGCTGAACCCGTCGGCCTGAGAGAGGTTGGCTGGCTGGCGAAACTCAATGCGAAACCACAGAAGTTCAAAACAAAGGAACGGGTGACAACGATGAAAACCATGACGAATCTCCTGTTACTGGGAGCCTGGTTGCTTTTAAGTCAGCAAGATGCTGTGGCGGAACCACTTTTTGAGACAAAAGACGTATTCATCGCCGGGATTGACAATGTCTGTGAGTATCGCATTCCCACCTTGGTGACCACGGGGCAAGGTACCCTGATTGCGATTTGTGACGCACGCGTTGAAAAACCCGGGGATGCAATCAATAACATCGATTTAGCGTTAAAACGCAGCCTGGACAACGGCCGGACTTGGGACCGTATGCAAGTCATTGCCGACTTTCCCGGGCAAAACGCGGCCTGTGATGCAAGTGTTCTGGTGGACGACAAAACCGATACGGTCTGGGTTCTGTATGACTACATTGTGGACGAGCCTGCCCAGTTTGTTCAGCGTCCTCGTGAGACACGGAACGTGGAGTTGCATTTGATTCAGAGTCACGACGACGGGCAAAGTTGGTCGCCGCCCAGAACCATCCTTCCCACCAACCAAGGGGGCACATGGTTGGCCTTGTGTGCTGCGCCAGGCCGTGGGATTCAAACACGGGATTCACAATTGATTTTTCCCTGTTACACGCGACGAGAAAAGTACGATCACTCACACTTGCTGGTCAGTGGCGATGGTGGTGAAACCTGGCAACTCACGTCCGACGCCGGTTCCAAGGCCAACGAGTGTCAGGTGGTTGAACTGCTGGATGGATCCTTCATTTTGAACATGCGCAGTCTTCGCGGACACGGTTGCCGGGCTGTAGCGAGGACAGAGGATGCGGGAAAAAGCTGGCTACAGATGGTGGATGATTCGGGTCTTCCCGAACCGATGTGCCAGGCTTCTTTTATCCGGTACACCGATCAACGTTCAGGGTTTCGGAAAAACCGTTTGTTGTTTTCGAATCCCGCGAACAAAGCCCAACGTAGTAATTTTATCATTCGCATGAGTTACGACGAGGGACAGACGTGGCCGGTCTCGAAGGTGCTCAATACGGGACCGTCCGCCTACTCGTGTCTGACAGTTCTGAAGGATGGGACCATCGGCTTGCTCTACGAAAACGGTGTTACCAACCCGTATGAGAAGTTGACGTTCGTGCGTTTCAATCTGGAGTGGCTCACGGAAGGTCGGGATCGTTTGGGCCAGGATCATTGACAGCATTTCAGATCAGGCGGTGTTTGTCACTGTGTTGGTGGATGACGTAACCGCTTAGTCCGATCTTGAAGAGCTGTTCCGCGGGACCAGAAAAACTTGCAATCTGCAATGCGGACAGTTGCTAGGCAATGACCTTTAGTCCCATCGCCCGCCGTGGTCCGGTTATAGAAGTTGCAGAACCAACATGCGGTTAACTCCGTCCCTCTGCCCGCATGGAGTGTGCAAAAAATTAGTAGTTAAGCTGTATAGTGATCGTGTCTTCAATCTTGTGTTGAGGACTGGTCGAAGTCCCGTTTCTATCGCCAACTCGATCGGTGACGTCCAGGGAGAACCTGTACACGAAGTCTTCTGGACCCACATTTTTCCAGGTTCGTCTGCCTTGGGTCTGTCGCACGGAAATCACTCCGACTTGGACACCGTGCAGAGGTTGCTCGTGGGAGCAGTAGTGGCGTTGATTCGGTAAACACGTCGCTGCAGTTAAAAAAATAGGTCGCTGGAAACTTACCACAGAAACGCCCGATTGACAGTCCAGGAGCCACGGGCGAGCCATGTGAAATCAGAACTGGTTACCCGGTACTCGTGACGCGTACAGCCTTCGGGTATCATGCGTTTCGTTGTGTTTCTACTAACTATTTTGGAGATGGTGTTCCATGTCACACCTAATGTCGAGTCTGCTGTTTTCTGATCGCAATGATATGTTTTACGTCTGGCATGGAACATGTTGCGGCGGGAGAGCGGGACTGGACTGCATTGATTACGGATGCCGGGCTGGCCGGTTGGCGGCCAGTGAAAGAAGAAGAACCGCACGAATGGCAGGCGGCGCAAGCAGTGCAACTGGATCCGCAGGACCAGAGACGGTTTTCCACCCGTTCCGGTAATGGTGTTCTGACCAATGCGCAGCAGGCGGGAAAGACCCAGAATCTTCTCAGTGAGAAAAATTACGGTGATCTGGAGGCCCATATCGAATTCAACTTTCCGAATGGATCGAATTCAGGAGTATTTTTTATGGCGCTCTATGAACTACAAGTCGCGGACAGTTATGGCAAACCGGAGATTGTGTTTTCCGACTGCGGAGGTTTTTATGCTCGGCCGGTTGACGGTCAGTGGGTGGGTGGAGTGGCACCGCTGACCAATGCTTGTCGCCCTGCTGGACATTGGCAGACTTATGATGTGAAGTTCCGTGCTCCTCGCTTCGATGCCGACGGTAACAAGACGGAGAATGCCAGGTTCCTCGAAGTGCTGCACAATGGTGTTTTGATTCACGAGGACGTGGAGATGGAAGGGCCCAACAGTGCTCACCTGGACATCCCTGAGGCTGCTGCGGGTCCGTTGATGTTACAGGGCGACCACGGCCCGATTGCCTACCGAAACGTTCGGATTCGGGAGGTGTCCTGGGACGATACAGAAGATTGATGGCGATGACATGCGAATGGCCAGGTGGCAGTATTTCGTGTCTTGGTTTTCTGGCCTAACCCGTCTCGCGATGAGAGAAAGGATTTCACTGTTTGACGGAGCAGGACTGCAGGTTCGAGCAATTGAATCGCGTGATTACAGTCGTTAACCGGGGGTGCCGTTCCAGCCGTCGGGGGTGTGCTCTTCACCGTAGATGATATTCAGCTGTCCAGGAAATCATTAGCCGAATCCAGGTACTTTTGCACCGCCGGTTCGATCGTTCGCAGCCGGAAGACCCTTCTGGTCATTCTGACGAACCGTTACAGTGTCAACGGCTGACCATCGTCCATGATCACTCATACGGGAAGCGGATGTGTGGCAAAGTCGGGCAAAGAATCGCAGACGGAGGATGATCGGGACCTCATCAATCGTGTGATCGACGGCGATCAGGATGCACTGGCACAATTGTTCTCAGAGAATCGAGATCGTTTGTGGCGGATGATCAGTTTTCGTCTGGACCCGCGACTGCACGGTCGGATTGACGCCGATGACATTCTGCAGGAGGCCTGGCTCGCCACCGTTCAGCGCATTGATCACTTTCTTGCCGATGCGACGCGTTCCATTTTCGTCTGGTTTCGACTCATTGTGAGCCAGACGCTCATCGATCTGCATCGTCGTCATTTGGGAACTCAAAAACGCAATGCGGCACTGGAGTTTTCGATCAATCGTGGATGGAGTTCCAGTTCGACGTCGTCAGCCCTGTCATTTCATTTGCTCGGACATCTGACGTCTCCCAGTCAGGCGGCACTTCGGGAAGAACTGTCGAATCAGCTGCAGGATTCTCTGCAGTCGATGAACGAGATTGATCGTGAGGTCCTGGCACTACGCCATTTTGAACAGTTGAGTAATAAAGAAACCGCTCAGATTTTGGGCATTTCTGACCAGGCATCGAGCGATCGTTATATGCGTGCACTGGCTCGTCTGAAAAATGTGCTCGAAGTACTGCCGGAATTCCGGGATTGAATCGCGTTAAAACGAGAGTCTCTTTTTTGCTTCTGTATTGAATTCATAAGGGCAGTAGTATGACTGTTTCCAGCGAAGGCGCGTGGCAGCCTGCATGTGAAGAAAATGCGGTGGTGATTATTGGGACTGTACACCGGGCCTTGAGCTGTGCTGAGTGACAACCGTTTTCATATGTTCGGGACGAACTGAGCTAAAATAGGAACTGAGATTGGTGAGTGATTCGGGGTTATCGGGGGGCAACCGCGATACCGGGTTTCAGCTGCAGGGATTGCCTCAGTCTGGTCGTGAAGCTGAACTGCGCGCGCGCACTCCGATCGAATTGCTGGCCAGTCAGTTTGTCGACGAACTACGACGTGGTGAGCGGCCGTCTGTTGAGACGTATGCGAAACGATATCCGCTGCATGCGGATGTGATTCGAGAATCATTTCCCGTAATGGCAATGCTCGAACAGGCGCGACTGCAGAACGAAACCAGGGCCATGGGCCGCAGTATTCCTCAGCGATTTCCGTTCACTCACCTGGGTCGATGTGAGCTCCTTTGTGAGTTGGGGCGTGGTGGTATGGGAGTTGTATTTCAGGGCCGTGATACGGACAGTGGCCATATTGTCGCGGTGAAGGTTCTGCCGTGGCGCGTATCCATGGTGCCGGACTGGCAGAATCGTTTTGAAAACGAAGCGCGCACAGCAGCAAGGCTTCGACATCGGAACATTGTTCCGGTGTATCGATTCGGGCAGGAACATGGTTACTGCTACTACACCATGCAGTTCATTAACGGTGTATCACTCGACCAGATTGTGACTCGACTGAAAGACGAGGACGGAGTTGTCTATCAGGACGAGATCGCACGGGAGCAGGAACGTCGACCTGATGGATTCATCTCCGGTGTGTCGGATCCTGAACCACCGTCGGGTCTACACAAAGATTTTGGCGGCGATTCCCGTCGTCGTCGGCTGTCACGTTTTTCGTGGCGGGCATTCACACAGATCGCCATGCAGGTTTGTGAAGCGCTGCGCTACGCTCATCAGCAGCAACTGATTCACAACGACATCAAGCCCGCCAACATATTACTCAATGAATATGGCCGAGTGTGGATTACGGACTTCGGGCTTTCGGGGTCGGTTCATGTGTCAGAGTCGGCGGATGAGCCGGCGCATCTGCATGGAACATTGCGCTATATGGCCCCGGAACGGTTTAGCGGCTCCTATGATGTCCGCAGCGATTTATATTCTTTGGGGCTCACTCTTTACGAGATGTTGACGCTTGTGCCTGCTTTTAATGCCGATTCAGAAGCGGAGTTGATTCGGAGGATTCGTGACGAGCCTTCCATCCGACCGTCAAGGCTGCAACGAAAAATCCCCAGGGATCTGGAGACGATCGTTTTGAATTGTCTCGCAAAGCGTCCGGAAGAACGTTACCAGAGTGCTGATGCACTGTATGCTGATCTGCTGTTGTGTGGTCACGGACACCGAGTGAGATCGACTCGTCGCAGAAAATTGTCCTCTCTCTGGCACCAATGGCCATCGCGTGGATAAGGCAACGGACCCAACGCTTGATGTCCGCATCTTTAGTGCTGCGGGCTTCCAGTCAGTCGTGAGGGTTCGGTCCATTTTAGAGGGTCAGGAAATACCGGAAATCCGACCAGCGCCTGATCGTGATGATGGAGTAAAGCTCTGTATTCTGTTGTAGAATCGAGTCGGTTTTGACTTCACCTGATGTGCGCATCCGCAGATTGAGTCACCAATCAACCGGGTACTTACGATAGAATCCGCATGCCTGAGAAAACTCGGACAACAGGGACCGCCGGAGACTACTTGAAGCTGCTTGCAAAAAGCGGACTGTTGTCAGCGCGTCAGATCGAAAAGGTCCGTCGCACACTTGATGTGTCACTTGATGCATCGGGAGACGGACTGGCTCGGCAATTGGTGAGAAAACGCGTATTGACACCGTTCCAGGCAGAACGATTGCTGGAAGGTCGTTACCGCGGCTTCGTGATTGATCGTTATCGCATTCGTGAGATCCTTGGGCTTGGTGGCATGGGCTGCGTGTTCATCGCTGAGGATTCCGATTCGAATCAAAAAGTGGCGTTGAAAATTTTGTCCAGCCAGTATTCCACTGATGCCGGTATGCTGACCCGGATAAAGCTGGAAGCCTGGGCTGGAATGCAGCTGCACCATCCGAACGTGGTACGGACACACAGGTTGGGATCCACAGGAGCAGTCACGTTTGTTGTGATGGATCTCGTACGCGCTATCAGTCTGCACGAAATGGTGGCTCTTGGTGGCGCAGTGCGTCCCGCAATGGCCTGCGACATGTTTCGACAGGCTGCTCTCGGGCTGCAGGCGGCGCATGATAAGAACGTTATCCATCGTGACATCAAGCCTGCCAACCTGCTGGTCGATCAGACCGGTCATACGTGGATACTGGATTTTGGATTGGCACTGGTCGGCGTTGACAGTGCCGAGGAGTTTTCTCTGGCAATGATTTTTGGCCACGATTGTCTGGGGACACCCGACTACATCGCGCCGGAGCAGACGATCGACAGCAACGCGGTTGATGCACGTGCGGATGTTTACAGTCTGGGATGTACCCTGTACGTGGCCCTCACTGGCCGCGTTCCTTTCGCTGATTGCAAAACGAATCGCGACAAACTGGAAGCACAACGGACTCGTACGGCCAGACGAGTTGATGCCTTCAACCCGGATGTCCCTGCGGCAGTTTCGGACGTTGTGGAAAAAATGATGGCCCGCGACCCGACCAATCGGTATCAAACAGCAGCCGACGTGGCTGCAGCTTTAGAACCGTTGTCAGAGCGTAAACCTGTAAAGTTTGACTTCCGCAAGCTGGTCACGATTCGAGCCCGACTGGCGCGCCAGCGGGAAGTTGCGGAAAATCGCCACCGGGCAGCTTCACATTCGTACATCACTTCATCGTTGTCATGGGTAGACCGACCGAGTCATCATCTCCAGGCAGAACGAGATACGTTCACCGGCAACGAAACCCCCGCAGTTCGTCAGCCGGATGCCCAAGAGACCGGGTCGGTTTCGGAATCGAATCGGCGCGCGGAGTTGGGTTTATTTGGCATTCGTCCGTCACCGGCGCTGCCCGCAGGCTGGTATATTGAGCCAATCAAAGGCTGTCAACGTACATCGCTCAAGGTGGTCAGTTGTCGTGTCGGGAGGGCAGACGGAAATGATGTGCTGATAGACAGTGAAGACTGTGACGAACACCAGTGTACCCTTGAGTTCGTCGGAGACGTGTGGCGTCTCAGGCAGGGGTCAAAGAGCCATCCTACATTCGTTAACGGCCAGCTGAATTCCTATGCCAGATTAAAACCCGGGGCTGAGGTCACGTTTCTGGATGGATCGGGATTCACACTGCAAAAAATGAAACGACGTCCACAGCGTTCGTTCCTGCCGCAGATTTCGGGCCGCGTGATCGCGGCATCGGTGGCGGTGGGGCTGGTCATTCTGGCCGGTCTGATGTATACCGCCTGGAAGTTCCTGGGCTGATGCGGCAACGTTGATGGTGACGTGTGAACCTGGATGTTCGTGATGGAGCAGTTTGAGCCATCACCGTGCATCTCGGTATGATGAGGGTGGCGCTTCGGATGATCAGTGTGCCCTGTTGACGCGAAACATCAGGGCCGGACCTCCGGGTTGCTTAGAAAGCCTGTCCCAACATTGGCTGAGTTCACCCAGTCTGCCAGATTAAGTGTTGCGGAGTCCCGGCAGGGTGCAAACCATGTCGATCCTGGTACTTCAACGCAACTGTTTCTGGTTACTTGAGCGAGATTCCGTTAATTTTACCAAGTAGTCCGCGAGGCCCTGTCTGAATGCCTGCTCACCGGGTCATTCGCTTCCATTGGGCACGTGCGGAAATGCCAACAGTGGAAATCAGTCACGGGGCCGGAGTACTTTGGGGCGTCAATTCGGAAGGTCGCAATTCGATGGCAAAAAAGGAAACTGCAAAAAAGAAAGCCACAAAGAAGAAGACGACAGCTTCAAGACAGACATCAACAAAGGCATCAAAACGCAGCACCACAAAAAAGAAAGTCGTCAGAAAACCGAAGGCCCGGAAAGAGGTTGTGAAAAAGAAAGCAGTCGACAAGAAACAACCGAAGAAAACAACGAAAAAAAAACCAGCATCCCGTTCCACACCGGATGCAGTTCCGGCACGAAAGTTCGTCAAGAAACGTAAAGGAGTTCGGCGCGCGACGACGACAGCCGGCCTGCGGGTCGGCAAGCCAGCTCGCAAGCTGGGTCGGTCTCAAATTCCGATTGACGCGCCGCTGGACATTGTGTTTCAGAATGATTCGTCTGCTCGGGAAGCATTCGTGTTTCTGGAAATCGATACGATTCGGGAGCTGGAGCAATTTGAACCGGATGAACTGGTTCGACGCCTCACGAGCCCCGCGAAACAGACGGTTGGTCGAATCCGCAAAATTCTGGCAATGAACAATCGCAGCCTCGAAAATGACGAAGCTTTCGCACTCGAATTCAAGGAGCGACTGTCGCAGACACAGTCGATGAAATAACGTTGTTAACTCGGGTCGCGGTCGGACCAGCGGATATGGGGTGGAGCCGGGGGCCGTAGACGAATCCCGGCCTTTTTAGCGGGTCAGGAATTCTGATCATGTCCTTCCTCTTGCAGTAAGTTTGCTTGAATTGGCCGTTGTTGTCTTCCTCTTCCTGAGTTGTGCTGCCGGAGTACTCATTGGGGGTATTCCGTTTGGCTATCTTACAGGGCACTTTGTCCTGAAGGACGATATTCGCAGTTACGGAAGCGGCAACATTGGTGCAACGAACGTTGGACGAGTGTTGGGCTGGAATTGGGGTGCCTTCGTTCTGTTGCTGGACGCACTCAAAGGACTGATTCCCACACTGGGAGCCGCCTACTACGCTGGCAAGATGGTGATCATCCCGGATGGATGGGTGAATCATGCAGCAGTGGCCGCCGGGTTGAGCTCCATTATGGGGCACATGTACCCCATCTATCTGCGACTGCGAGGCGGGAAAGGCGTCGCCACCGCTTTGGGAGTGGTGATTGTTCTGGCCCCCCGTGCGCTGGGGGTGGCCCTCATTGTGTTTGTTGTTGTGCTCGGCTTCTCACGCAGAATCGCACTGGCGTCGATGCTGGCTGCGGTGACCTTCGGTGCTGCTTGGATGTTGATCGCCGGAGATGAGGCATGGACCATGGCGACGTCTTCATTGACTGCTTTTGCAATTATTGTTCCGCTGTTGATCATCTGGCGGCATCGCAGCAATATTGAACGACTGCTGTCGGGAACAGAGCCAGAGTTTACGGAGACCGGTCACGACGCGTCTCCGGGATCAAATGGATCCGTGGGGACAGACGATGCCTGAACAGCCGGCAGCACGACTGCGTCATCTGGATGTCAGGCCGTCGGTTGGAACTTCTGCGACAGGTTCAATGCTGGCGAATGTTGGTTATGCCGAGCTGCACTGCCGAACCAATTATTCATTCCTGGAAGGTGCGTCACACCCGGACGAACTCGTGCGCACAGCCAGCAGCCTGAGTTTCCGGGCCCTGGCAGTTACTGATCGCAACACGCTCGCTGGAGTGGTTCGAGCACATACAGCAGCCAAAGAGTGTGGCCTGAAGCTGCTGATCGGAGTGGAAGTTGTGCCGGTGGATGGTTCGGCCACGGTACTGCTGGCCACCAATAGATCCGGCTACGCCAATCTCTCAACTCTGATTACGCGTGGGCGTCTGAAGGCTCCCAAGGGTGAGTGTCGGCTGACGATGGTCGATATTGCTGAACATGCTGAGCATCTTTTGAGCTGTGTCCCTCTCACCCAGGAGTCGCAGCTGCGCTACAATGGTACGTATCGACCGGGGGCGGTGACTGACGTTCCACAACGTTCGCTGGCTGTATATGCAGAAATTTTCGGTGACCGCTGTCGCGCCTTGGCAGAACTGCACTTGGGCAGCGGAGATGAGATACGGCTGCG
This sequence comes from Planctomycetota bacterium, assembly GCA_963581585.1. GTDB lineage: Bacteria > Planctomycetota > Planctomycetia > Planctomycetales > Planctomycetaceae > S139-18. The sequence continues at coordinate 42,002 of CAUZPL010000038.1, read as the reverse complement.
GCGCTGGGATCGGATGTGCCAAGAGACGAAGATTCGCATGGCGGCCGCGAATGATGTGCACTATCACACGAGCGGGCGGCGCCCTCTGCATGACGTCCTGACCGCCATTCGAAATCGCGCCGCTCTTACGGAACTTGGAGTCGAACTGTTCCCGAACGGCGAACGGTGTCTGAAATCCGGAAATCAGCTGTTTTCTTTGTTTTCCGGACGACGGGAGCTGTTTGATGAAACGCTGCTGGTGGCGGATGCCTGCGATTTTTCGCTGGATGAATTACGATACGAGTATCCGGAGGAACTCGTTCCGGACGGCGAATCCCCGATTCAGTACCTGACACGACTTGCTCTGGACGGGGCCCGGTATCGTTATCCCGCTGGTGTTCCGGAAAAAATCCAGTCTCTGCTCGATCACGAGCTGACGCTGATCAGAGAACTGCGATACGAAGCATATTTTTTGACGGTGTATGACTTGGTGCGTTTCGCCCGCGAACGCGGAATTCTGTGTCAGGGCCGAGGCTCTGCAGCGAATTCTGTGGTGTGCTTTTGTATCGGTGTTACATCTGTTGACCCCGAACGCATCGATGTTTTATTCGAGCGTTTCGTCAGTCGTGAACGTGACGAAGCTCCTGACATTGATATCGACTTCGAACATGAACGCCGGGAAGAGGTATTGCAGTATCTCTATGACCGTTACGGCCGTGAGCGGGCGGGAATGACGGCGGAAGTGATCACATATCGCCCTCGTTCAGCCATCAGGGACATTGGCAGAGCCATCGGGTTGTCACCGGATCGCATCGACAAACTGGCCAGTCAGCTGGAGCATGTTGATCGTGGCGAGCAGTTGCCCCAGCGGGTTCAGGAGGGCGGTATCGATCCGGATTCAGTGTCCGGACGTCGACTGTTGCAACTCATCACGCAGATTCTGGCATTTCCCAGGCACCTGTCGCAGCACGTGGGAGGCATGGTGATGTCGCGCGGTCCGCTGCATGAGTTGGTTCCCATCGAGAACGCTGCAATGGTGAACCGTACCGTCATTCAGTGGGACAAGAACGATTTGGATGTACTGGGTTTGCTGAAGGTTGATTGTCTGTCACTGGGAATGCTGACCTGCATTCGACGGTGTTTCGATTTAATTCGGAACCATCATCACCAAACGTGGACTTTGGCGACGGTGCCTTCGGAAGACAGCGAAGTCTACAACATGATGAGCCGGGCCGACACTGTTGGTGTTTTTCAGATCGAGAGTCGGGCGCAAATGAGTATGCTGCCCCGGCTGCGTCCTCAGTGCTTCTACGACCTTGTGATCGAAGTAGCGATTGTCCGTCCCGGTCCAATTCAGGGAGACATGGTCCACCCGTATCTTCGTCGTCGTGCGGGCTTGGAGCCTGTTAAATATCCCAGTCAGGATGTGCGCCAGGTTCTGCACAAGACACTCGGTGTACCAATATTTCAGGAGCAGGCCATGAAGCTGGCGATCGTGGCGGCAGGTTTTAGCCCGGGTGAAGCCGACCAGCTTCGACGCGCTATGGGTGCGTGGAGGAAGCAGGGTGTGATCAGTCAGTTTCATAAGAAGCTTGTCAACGGGATGACTGCTAACGGATACGATGCTGAATTTTCCGAACGTGTGTTTCGTCAGATCAGCGGCTTCGGTGAGTATGGATTCCCTGAATCACACGCGGCCAGTTTTGCACTTCTGGTTTATGTATCCGCGTGGATCAAGCGATACCATCCGGCTGTATTTGCAGCCGCATTGATCAACAGTCAGCCCATGGGATTCTACGCGCCTGCGCAGCTGATTCGCGACGCGCGGGATCACGGCGTTGTCGTAGCTCCTGTGGATGTGAATGACAGTGACTGGAATTGCACTTTGGAGCCGGTGGACTCCGAGTCAGTTGCAGATACATCACGTGGTGCCCGGTATCCTGATCATCGTGACCAAACTCTGACGCTGCGTCTTGGATTTCGACTCCTGCGTGGTTTCTCGCAGGACGCTGCCGAGAAGATCGTGCAGACACGCGATCGTCTGGGACGATACCAGTCATTTGATCAGTTTGCTGGAGCAACGGGACTCCGTCGTACGCTGTTGCGGTGTTTGGCCCGCGGGGATGCGTTCGGATCGCTGGGCATTCACCGCAGAGATGCATTGTGGAAAGCGCTGCCGGAGCGTCAACCGATGCCATTATTTTCCGGCAGCTGTGAAGGTCCGGCGGATGAAGTCGATCCACAGCTGGAGGCAGCAACAATCCGGGAGGATGTAGTTCAGGACTACGCGACATTCGGATTGTCGCTGCGGCCACATCCGATCAGTTTCCTGCGAACTCAATTGCACCAATTACGAGTGATTCCGGCGGAAGACTTGGCCACACATACGGCCGCCCAGCGAGTCAAAGTTGGCGGTCTGGTCCTGATGCGTCAGCGACCAGCGACTGCAGCCGGGGTAACCTTCGTGACACTGGAAGATGAAACCGGTATTGTCAATCTGGTAGTTTTCCCCAGCCTTTGGCAACGATTTCGCCAGATAGCGCGATTTGCGACGGTCCTGGTTGCCAGCGGTCGACTTCAGCGCGAGGGGGACGTGATTCACGTCATTTGCGATCGCCTCGATGACGCGTCAGGGCTGCTTCAGAACCTCAAATCCCGCTCCCGTGATTTCCGGTAGGCTGTGCGCACCGAATGCGGAGCCAGCACGCTCGCGCTCCAAGGACAGTATAATCCTCAATGGACACGCTTTTGTCCGGCTGCCCAGCAGGAGCGTTGGGTTCGCACCACGTTGAAACGAGCAGATTTCTTCCTCCGTCGAACTTCCCGACGAATATATCTTTGGGATGGCAGATTCAGTACAGATCCAGCCCGTGATACTGAATCTGATAACCAATACACTGGACGCAATGACTTCCACAGAACCGGAATCCCGGATCCTCACTGTCAGTGCGACATCGGCCGACGATTACACACAGGTCTCTGTATCCGACGGGGCAGTGGGATTGACCTGAATCAGCTCGACCAGTTATTTGAACCCTTCCTCATCCAAAAGAAACAGGGTAGCGGACTGGGACCGGCAATTAGTTTCAGGATTGTTCGGACACACTATGGGACGATTGAGGCATGGAATAACGAGCAGGCAGGTGCCACATTTCTCTTCCGGACTTCGCAGGTCAAGGACGTCATTAGTGCGCGACATCAGGACTGAGTTGCGGGGCTCCCTGATTTCCAAGCAGCGCCCCGACCAGACGTCCACTGGTGATGGCCCATGCGATGTGCAGGCCGTGGCCCCAGAGGATCTGTCCACCCAGTCCATTCTGACCAATGGCATAGAGACCGCTGATGAGCTTGCCATCCTCATCAAGCACGCGGAACGACGTATCGATCGCGGCTCCTCCTTCGGTGGTTGTGAAGTACGACTTGACCGGGCCCAGTAACACCCACCGGCGTCCGCTTAACGGTCTTACCATTGCCGGCACGTCGTCAGATTTCCGGGTACCTGACGCAGCCCCAACGAGATCTTCCGACGGCAGATTCCGTTGAACGGCAAGCAGCTCGGGTGAGTCTGCTTCGACCGCGATATCAGGCCGCAGGCGCAGGTAATCGTTGACGTACGCGTAGGCAATTTCGGGGGCAGTGGAGATGAAGTGTGGCCATGCGCTGTAACGCTGAATGAGCGTTTCGTCGAGCAGAATGTATGCCATCTTATCCGGCTGATTCGCCACGGCGATTTCGCGGTCCGGGCAAGCCAGCTCACTGCAGAATCGGCGGCCATGTTTGTTGATCAGGATCGCCCCGTCATCCAGCAGTGCGGCCTCCGGATGCTGCCACGTCACCAGCAATCGCCTGATGAAGGCATTGATCAGGAACTTGGGGACCATTGGCAACAGAGTACCCATCAGGCGCCCAGCCACAGCATTTGACGGCAACAGCTCTGAAAAGAACCTTTGTGGCGGCGGAATAAAACGAAGTTCCGGACCATAGGTGATGGACATGTTGCGCAGCTGCCCACCAACTGACGCGACAAGTCGGTGACCATCACCGGTTGCGTTGGGATTGATACCTTCAACAGCAGCGAATGCGTCACCCTTGTATTCAGCAATCATCTGAGGGTTATTGGCATAGTCGCCGGCAGCAAGTACAACACCACGTTTCGATGTTTCGGTACGCCTAGTCCCGTTGACGTTGGCGATGACACCGGTCACACGACCATTCGTTCGAATAAGTTCTTCCACGCATGAATTTGTCACGATGTGCCCACCCAGACGCATGAAACGCATCTGCAGGGTACTGATATATGCCTTTGCGTTCGGGATCACGTTGTGCATTCTGGGAACACGATTTGGCGGTTCGGGACTGGGCCCGTGGAAACGCAGACCCATCTTTTCGAGCCAGTCCAGAGTGTCGGCTGCATTGCTGAGCAGGAATCCTCTCAATTCATAGTTGCCAGCTGCTTCAACCTCTGGTCTCGCAAATTTGCCTGCATCTTCGTTGTGATCACGTGAATTGTCTTCGATGTGGTCTCGCCGCTGATGTCTCGTTCCACCGGCCGTAAATGATCCCACGGCGATGCCCGTTGTACCTCCCGGTTGAGGCTGTTTTTCCAACAACAGGACCCTGAGACCGTGCTCGACACAACTGACACCCGCCGCTAGACCACTTCCTCCGCCGCCGACGATGATGACGTCCCAGGTGTTATTAACAGGTAGATTCACTGCACTGTTTTTCGATCGTTTGGATCAATCAGTGTGACCGGAAGTGACTTCCGTCTGTCGCGACAGAGTTACGGTTGTGACCGTTCAAGAAATCGAGTGCTTCACCGCCTTCGTTCCTGATGACTTCGTCCCTCGACTTCGTACGAGAATCACTCATTGTTTTTGGTGTTTCTTTGCCGTCCTGACCGGCGGGTAGCCCTGATGATTGAATCGGGGACCGCGCAGCAGGAGATATCTTTGCAGACCGGGCAAACTACTGGTACCAAACGGCTCCGGTGCCTTCGGCAGACCGCTGCCAAGCTGCGACGAGTCGTGTCACCACCGGTGTTGGCTCCTCCTTGTTACAGCCGTCTGTCCTGGCGTTTGGTTTCTCCACATCCAGCTGCGGAAAAGTCATTTATGGACGCCGAATATCGGCCGACTACGTCTGGATGGCTTGGCGATGCTGAGCGCACGCTCAACCCTCTCGACTCTTGGCAGGTGGAACTGGCCGATTGAAAGCGACAAGTGAATTGAGAGATGCAAACGGAGTCGAACTAAGATTTCCGGTTAGTTGGGTGACAGAATGCTCATACCGGCGAGTGGGGACGTTAGTGCCTGGATGCTGTCGTCGGAGACGGATCGGATTGTTCCTGACCTTGGTCCCATCCGTTTGAACACGGAGTGCGTCTGTGTATATCGTAGTGACACGTCCGTTGGAATGTCCATTGATGCACTCGAATGGTTTCATCCCTGCACACGCGACTGGTTTACTCAGGTGTTTCACCGGCCAACGCGTGTGCGAAAAGAGGCCTGACCAGTGCTCTCGGACGGAATTCATGCTCTGCTGCTGGCACCGATCGGCTCCGGTAAGACGCTCGCCACATTCCTGGCTGCCATCGATCAACTTGTTTTTGAGGACGGTGAATCCGGCAGTCACCGTGCGGACAGACGACGTGGAGTTCGAGTTGTTTATGTTTCGCCATTAAAGGCACTGGGAGTTGACGTCGATCGAAACCTGAGGGCTCCGATTGCCGGAGCGACGGCGTCCGCCACTCCGGACGAGTTTCCCGCTCGACGCACGTCTGAATGATTGATGTATCCGAGCCACGTTGATTTACGTTAACGATCGAGACTCTGGCAGAAGATCAGAAGGATGAACCAACAGCTGCTGCGGATGATCCCTCAGGGCTCCCTGCTGTGCTGATTATCTTGATCACATCAGCAATTGATGACATTCAGTGACCTGCTGAACAATGACACAGACTTTGGCAAAGCTTATCTGTGGTTCTGGGTGGTCTGGCTGCCCCAGGCAACCCGTTATCAGTGCGACCATCGATGGGGAAGCAGCCGATCAGTCAAGTCTATCACCCGCATTGCGGGCTACGGGATTCCGGACAGCGGTGAACGGATTGCTATACCGTGGACGAGGCTCGGGCGAATGTGATTCCGGCTCATGAAATACCAACTTAGGACCGTAACACAGCAGGTGGTCAGGATTTATGGCCACATTGACCCGTGTCTGATTCTACGCGTATCATTCCTGTGATCGTTTGCACGGTCAGGAAAGCCTCCCATACCGGATTCAAGGATGAATCGATGCTGGAAGAATCAACACCGTCCAAGGTAATTCCTCTGGCCGCCGTCGACCAGCTTCGTGCCGCGCGCCACGTCATTCATCAGGAAGCTCAGGCACTGGACGTGCTAGCGTCATTGCTGGACACCTCGTTTTGCGATGCTGTGGATTTGATTCGCCAGTCGTCCGGCAGCGTGATTGTGACGGGTGTCGGTAAGGCTGGTTTGATTGGCCAAAAGATCGTGGCGACGCTGGGAAGCATGGGGACTCATGCCAGGTTCCTGCATCCAACAGAAGCTGTCCACGGGGATCTGGGGTGTGTGCACGATGATGATGTCGTCTTGGTGCTGTCGAACAGCGGTCGATCCGAAGAAATTCTGCGACTGCTGCCGGCACTGGCTGATCGTAAGATTCCTGTGATTGCGCTGACCCGTGATACCGGCAATCCGCTCAGCGGTGCCGCCAGAATTACGATCAGCATCGGCAGCCACGAAGAGGCCGGGGAGCTAAAGCTGGCTCCAACGACCAGCACAACCGTGATGCTGGCGGCTGGAGATGCGCTGGCCCTGACACTCAGCAGAGCCAAAGGTTTCACTGCTCAAGATTTTTCAAGGTTTCATCCGGCAGGAAGCCTTGGACGTCGACTTCAATCCGTCCGGGATGTCATGCGAACCGGCAGTGAACTCCGAATGGCGAATGAAACAGAAACGATCCGTTCTGTGCTGGTCGATCAGCAACATCCCGGACGTCGAAGTGGGGCCATTCTGCTTATGGCGGATGACGGAACGCTCAGCGGGATCTTTACAGACAGCGACTTGGTGCGCTTGTTTGAGCAGCACCGTGATTACCAGTTGGATCGTCCCATCTGTGAAGTGATGACATCCAGTCCCTGCACAATCCGGCAGTCCGCGCTATTACCTGAGGCACTGGAAATACTGTCCGATCGCAAAGTCAGTGAGTTACCGGTGATCGATGAGTGCCGTCGCCCTGTCGGGCTGGTTGATATCACGGACTTGATTGATCAAGTGGATAACAACGAACAAACAGTGGGTTCAATGATGCGCCGCTCAGCGTGATTTCGGCTCGGAAGTCTGCTAGTTATGAACGTGTATTCATCAGCCGATCGAGTGACTCGATGTGTTGTTGCAGCGGCCGTCCTGTGCGGTATCTGCTTCGTCTATGTGAATCTCAGTTCGCGCTGGTTGCACGTGGACCACAACGGGCGCAAGCGGCCTAACCGAAGTGCTCCGGTGGTATTGGAGTCTGTGGCGAATCAATCGGTGCTCAAATGGTTTCCCGAGGATGCCTGGGTGCGGCAGGCAAACAAGAGCTTTCGAGATGGAAGACGGTATTTGTTCTTCAACGAAGATATGTCTAAAGAGATTCCTGCAGCGGCTGAATCGGAGATTCCTGGTCTGTCGATCGATCTGAAGCCCATTGCAATTTTTTTTGAGAATGAAGATCCTGGAATAAAGCCGGTTTTTGCGACGGCAGATTCCGCCCGCCTGACACTCTCCGAAAGATTCTCGGCACAGCAGTCAACTATTGGCCGTATCGTCAGTGTGTGGCTGACAGATAACGTCATCATCCAGGGGCCCAAGGAGTTGTATATTACCGGGCATGAGTTTTATGTGGACGAAGCGTCGATGAAACTGCGGTCTCGTTACCCGGTGACATTCACCTTTGATGGGCACTCGGGGCATGCTAAGGACGGCGTTGAAATCGAACTGGACGGAACACCAGATAACAATAGAGGGCTCATGTCAATCAGTGGGATCAAACTTATGAGATTAAACGGGTCTGTCGACTGTGACCTGAGTTTCGATGGCAGACACACGCAGGCCCCTACATATTTCAGGATTCAAGCGCCGAATGGATTCGAATTTGATCCCAGGACCAACATTGGAACGTTTCGAGGTAAGTTTGGTGGCGGTGACTTCCGGCGAACCGATGTTTTGGTCACACGATTGACCAGCGGCCGACCTGATCAAATGTGGTGTTCGGAACTCACGGTGGAATTTCATCCTGAGATCGATCCGGAAACCGGGAAGGCTAAAGACAGTCGCCTTCGACTCGGCAGATTTACCGCATTAGGCAGCGCAAGTCGTCCGATCAACTATGTTTCACCGGAACACGATGTTCGTGCACGGATGGTACGCCTGAACTATCTTGTGGGTGCACGTCGGCTTGATATGTTTGGCAGTTTGCAGGACGGTCGGTCTTCTGCGGACGACAAAAAACAACTCGTTCAGATCATTCAGCAGGACGCCGAGTTGCATGTTCCCCATTTGCGAATCCTGCACGGGGATGGAACCGGTATCGAACGTATCGAGTGCCGCGGTCGTGGCTTCGTCAGACTGACAGACACAACGTCTGATGAGACGTCCGAACACGGTCGGATTTGGGCGGTTGAAGGGTTAGTCAAATGGAAACAGCAACTGAATATACAGCGCGGGAGGGATGGGATGACCCAGACTGTGTCTATTCAAGGTGGCGGAATTTTGTCGCTCCCAAAACATCAGATGGAACTGAAGGGGCGGACTATCAACATGACGCTGCTGGCGAGGAATGCCGCGACACATCCCGAAGAGTCGAGTGCTCTTCCAGAGTTTTCACTGAGTATGACCGAGGTTCAACCGAAGAAACTAATCGCTCAGGGCGACGTCAGTATTCGATCACCGTCTGTATTCGGTGAGCTGAAAGACCAACTCACGGTATATTTCCATCAACACAAAAACAGCAGTGATAATAATGTGTCTGTGATCTCTCGGTCGAGAGTGCTGTCATCGTCAGCGAAAGATACTGTGAGTCCGGATGAAACACTGACTCAGACAAGCCAGAGTCATACGACATTCCATGGGAGGGAAATGACAGCTCACGTGGTGTTGTCCAATGAATCCGGTGCAGAGCAGAAGTGGAGTTCAGTACGGCTGACGGGAGATGTTCAGGTCGATCACCACGGGACGGAACGGGAAGACGAGTACTCGGCCGAAGGCAGTACCTTCATCGCTCAAAACGGACTTGGCGACCTGGCTGATATCAATCTGTTTGGGAATCCGGCGATCCTCAAGTCCCCGACTGGACATGTGAGCGGCTCAAGAATCGATCTGTACCAAGCCGAGGGCATGGCCGAAATCAATGGTGGTGGCGAACTGAAGATGGTCATAGATCAGGATTTTGACGGCAAGCAGTTGCCGAGCCCCATACCTATGACCGTCTATTGGACCGATCGCATGAAAGTACACGGCAAGTGGGCCCATTTTGTCGGCGGCATTCGCATTGTCATGGACGGTGTTCGATATTCGACCGGTGATGAGCAGATGCACAATACAGAAATACTGACACCGGAGCTTGAGGTGCTCTTCGTGGATCCTGTTAGCCTGACTGGTGTGCAACGCTCCAGTCAGATCATGTCAGCAATGGGCCAATCTTCACGCTCGCCCGAAGTCGATCGAATCCAATGTGTCGGTCAGACAACGATTCATCAGGAGTCCTTTACCGACGGAGAGATGGACGGATTGTTGGATGCGGAGATGGTTGATCTGAGAATCGACCCAGGCACTGGAAATTTTTCTGCGATCGGACCTGGTCAGATTGAGTCGACCACGACCAGTTCCGGTTCTGACCCTATTCAGCCGGTGAAACAGATTCGCGTCAAGGCCAATGATCCCACGGAGATTCGTGAGTCTCCATTTGCACGTATCAGAGTTACATTCATTGGGAGTTTGAAAGGTAATTTGAATAACCGCGAAGTGGACCTGCGAAATTTCGTCAACATCGCGTTTGCTGCTGTGCAGGATCTGGATGAGGAGATTGATTTGGAGTCCATTCCTGCGGAACAGATGCCGGAGGACAGTCGGATTCTGCAGGCTGAAGAAGTCCATATCATGGCAATCCCGGGACGAGACGCGGATGGATTTTCGATCACGGCTCTGGGCAACGCCCGGCTGGAATCCCGCGATCTCTCCGGCGATGCTGACAGAATTACGTATGACCATTCGAAGTCACAGATTGTATTGACCGGAGAAGAAGGTCGGCTGGTCAATGGTCGATATCGACCTGCAGGGACAGGCCAGCTTCAGAACATGAAAGGCCCGTGGTTCAAGTACAATCTTGAAACCCGCCATTTGAGTGCCCGAACTATTATCTTCGAGTCAGCGGATTAGTGTCCATGCGTGGACCGAATCAAGGCTGAAAATGCCGGCACAAGATGTTGAATCAGAAGCTCGACTCTTCTCAAAAAATCCGGGCTTCTGCTCATTCATGGCGTCCGCCTAACGTTCCGCGTATTTCACTTGACGACATGGTGAAACTGATCAAGCTCTGTGACTAACCGTCCCTGCACCATCTGTCTGGACACCTGCCCTGTTGTTTGTCTTGTGACCGGACCTCCTGAGTATGGCTGTCACTGGTGCAGACTGATGCCGACACGATCGGCGGCAGAGAGCATATTCTGCTGTCAACCATTCTGAGATCATACCGGCGGAATGGCAAAGATATCGACGTGGAGACATTGATTCGATCCATCCAGATTTCTCCGTTTGACAAGGGCGGTTTTCTGGGTCAGGAATCCTTCCATCCGGCTTCCGATCGGTTCAAACTCGCCATGTCACTGAACAATCTGCCGGCTGGCTGCCGTATACGCTTGATCCGGATGGCGACGCCGTCCGGAAGCTTTGAACCGCTGAAATCACAGAACCGACGTTTATCAAAGAGGCGCATTCCGGCTACTCCGTCGCCTTGAACTCCAGCAGCGAGAACACAAAGTGGACCATGAGAACCAGCAAAGTGGACCACAGGATTGTGTGAGTCACTCCGGTGCTGATGTCCGGACCGGAATTCTTCGGGGTGGACCCACAGTGCCATGCAATTATGCCAATCCCGATGCCGCAACACAGTAACTTGGCGATTAACCAGCCGGTGCCGTAATAGAACAAGGAATCAGGATCCCGCAGCTCTTTGTGAAAGTGGGCATCCCAAAAGGCGACGCCGTGATTGGCGTGTGTTGTCAGAAATGCAAGTGCTGATGTCAAACTCGCTGCTGCGTAACTCACCAGCGTCAGCAGAGGCGTTCCCACCAGGAATGCATATAGAATCGGTGTGCGCAAAGTCCGTCGAGGGTCCATACCGATGGTCTTCATGGCATCGATTTGGTTTCCGTAAACCTTGCTGCCGACGTCTGCGGCCACGGCGGCTCCGGATCTTGCCGCAATTAGAATTGAACACAGGACCGGTACCAGGAATCGATACAGCGAAAACCCGGTGGCATGCAGCAGATTTTCGATCAGTAATGGTTCAGTGTACTGGCGAAACGGGAGATACCGAAAAATGAAGTCCTGAACGACGAAGCCAATGATGACTCCGGCAATCATGATGTAAACGCCGGCTGAAGGACCTGCCACCAAACCCAAATAGTGCTTGGTGCTCCGCAGCCCCCAGCGCAGGCTGGTCCAGACTGGCAGCAGTGACCAGGGCAAACAGGCGATTTCTTCAATGCCTTGACCACTTCGGCTCAGAAATCTGGTCACTGTGTGAGTCAGGCGGCTCAGTCGGTTCGGTCCCGCCGGGCGATCGGTATCGACTCGGGGTGGATCACCGATTACCTGCCGCAGTTGATCCCATTGTTCGCGTGGAATCTCTTCAAGGGCGCGTGCGAGATGATCTAATACGTAGATGTGGTCCGCGATCGTTTTCAAGGCTTCAAAATCGTGAGTGACGATAATTGATGTACGCTGGAACTGTTGTTGAGTGGTATGGATCAGGCTGGCCACTCGTTCTGCCGTGGCTGCATCCAGGCCGGATGTCGGTTCGTCGTACAACACGATGTCGGTCTGCATCGCGATGGCTCTGGCAATGGCCAGACGCTGCTGCTGACCATCACTCAATACGGATGTTGGCCGATCCGTCGGGACTCTCAGCTGGTCGAGCAGTTGTTCCGCATCCTGGCGCACGCTGACGCCGGAGCCACTCTGAGATGCGGAGTGATCCAGTGCGATCTCTACATTTTCCAGTGGAGATAACTCATCGAATAATGCGAAATTCTGGAACACTACCGCGACAGACGAACTGTCAGTCAAGCCGGCAGCTGTTTGATGCAGGATTCCGCCACTCCATGTGACTGCTCCTTCTGTTGATTTGATCAAGCCTGCCAGAATCCGCAACAACAGTGACTTGCCGACTCCGCTGCAGCCCACAATCAGACTGATCTGAGCGGCAGGAAACTCCGCCGCGGTCTGCACGAGCAGCGGGCGGCCTCCTGCGCTAAGATTCAGGTCGGAAAGATGAACGGCAACTCCGGCATCTGCTGTCTTTGAGCGTTCGTGGGATGCCTTTGCGTACCTGCGGGCTTTGGTTTCAGAGTCGGGATTGGTCGTCATTGTGGGGCTGTCAGTCACATTCAACAGGACGACACCTGGGAGGTGTGATACAACGCTCAGTCTGACGGGAGTGAAATACCATCAGCGGGGCGTGATTCGGGAGTGAGCGGACTCTGACGCTCGCCGGCGAACTTTAACGGGTACAGCATTGGTTCACGGTGCACAGTAATCCTGACTGTATCAGCCAGGGCGCTGGAATCACGTGGGACCATTAGGAACCAGCGTCGATCTTTTTTCAGCACCTGCGATCTGAGAACGCGTGAGAATTCCGGTGTAATGCCTTTCTCGCGGGTGCCAAATATCAGGTCTCCGATAGCGCGGACGGTGGTTTCCATGCGGTCGGACGCAACCCGGACAGCGACCCGAGCGTCACCGCTGTTCCAGTAGTCTTTGACGTCACGGCGGAGTGCGGCATTGTCAATGGTGGCTTCGCTCACGATATCAACCACAATCCGCTGAAGCTCGGGATCTTGGATAACGTGTTGAATGCTGTTTCGAACGGTACTGCGGACACGTTCATTCTCCATGACTCGTTTGATGATCACGTTCGTGACTTCAACGAAGTCGTCCGTGTGCGCCTGCAGTTCCGGAACTGCTTCCAGATCGATAAATCGCTGGAATTCGGTACGGACTGCATTGCGCGATGGCAGTGGTGAAATATCATACAGGTAACGCCACGTGAACGACAGCAGCGACACGCGGTTCCACAATGACTTGCCGATTTCTCTGACCAGAGGCTGTACTTCTTCCTCAATGACCGGAAGGATTTCGTCGCGGACCAGTGGTACCAGATCTTCCTGCAGAATCTCTGCTTCGAAACGATCTCCCAAGTGCCGAAAGTTGTCCCGATGATTGTCGATGATTTTCGGCAACTCCGCTTCGACAGCGTTGATGGCCCGCCGAACGCTCTCTTTCAGCAGAGGCTGCAGTTGCTCCATAACGATCTGCTGCCGGTCTTCCCATTCGGTACGAATTAATTCTACAATCTCACGTCGGCGGCCTTCGGGAATCATCATCCTGACGACCCAGTCGAGATTCATTGGGGTAGTGTAGTACTCCAGACGATAGTCGTCCGGGAACGTTTCAACTGCTTTGTCGTAGACAACGATCTGAACTCGTTTTACCGCAATCGGATCGCGGTCCCTCGATCCGTCGACGCTGGAGACGTAACCGGTTTGTATGAAATGCTCATCTGCAGTAGCGATGAAGATAGGATCATTCAGAGCGATGTACAGCGGGACGGCTGATTCGGCCACGGCAGATTTGCGCGCACCAACGACCCACTGCCGGACGTCCGTTGTGAGTTCGGACAGGCTGCTGGACTGATTTTTCAGTTCAGTGCGAGTTGCGAGGTATCCGGAGACAATTGCTCCGAGCCAGCCAGCGGTTCCGAGGATGATATGGCGGAGTTTCAAACTCTGGGCCTCAGAGACTGTCGGAACTCATGCCGACGATGACTGGTCGTTGCCCACTTCATCACTGGAACCGACTCCTGCCAGTTCGGCTTCTTCGGCGGTCTCTTCTTCCGATGGTTCTTCGAAGCCGCCATCGAATTTCAACTGTTTTTGATCACCGACTTCGATGACAGAAACATTGACCACATTCTTGCCTTCGAAAGTCCCACGCAGCAGTTCTTCTGACAGTGGATCCTCGATGAACCGTTCGACGCTGCGTCGAAGTGGTCGGGCACCATAATCCAGACCGTCGTCGACTTCGCCTTTATCGATAATAAAGCCACGTGATTCGTCGTTGAGTACGAGACGCAGTCCACGTTCCACCAGACGGTCGTAGACTTTATTGAGTTCAATGTCGACGATCTCCAAAAGTTCGACACGAGTCAGTTTGCGGAAGACAACCACTTCGTCCAGACGTCCGAGAAACTCGGGCTTAAACTGTTTTTGCAGTTCGTGCATGAGACGCTTCTTCATATCGTCGTACGACTGTTCTTCGTTGGTTTCACGAAGAGTGTGGAGCCCCATGCTGCCACCATGTGCCATTTGACTGGCTCCTGCGTTGGTCGTCATGATGAGGATTGCGTTTTTGAAGTCGACCGTCCGGCCGAAGCTGTCGGTCAGATGACCCTCTTCCATGATCTGCAGGAGCATATTGAACACGTCCGGATGAGCTTTTTCGATTTCATCGAGCAGGACCACAGCATACGGACGGCGGCGAATCTTTTCGGTCAGCTGACCGCCTTCTTCGTACCCGACGTATCCCGGTGGAGCTCCAATCAGGCGACTGATGTTGTGTTTTTCCATGTACTCGGACATGTCAATTTGGATCAATGCGTCCTCATCGCCGAACATGAATTCTGCCAGGGTTTTGGCCAGCAGCGTCTTGCCGACGCCGGTGGGGCCGGAGAAGAGAAATGCCCCGGTGGGTCGTTTGGGATCCTTGAGACCACTGCGGCTGCGCCGGACGGATCTACAAACCTGACTAATCGCTTCGTCCTGACTGATCACGCGCTTGTGCAGTTCGTCTTCCATTTGCAGCAGACGGACAGCGTCTTCACTGGACAGCCGGGTCAGCGGAATGCCCGTCATTTTGGCCACGACTTCGGCGACGACTTCGGCATCGACGACACCGTCGGTCTTGCGTGATTTTTCGCGCCATTCCTCGGTCAGCTGATCTTTCTTACGTCGCAGCTTGTCAGCCTGATCTCGCAGCGAAGCAGCTTTTTCGAATTGCTGTTCGGCGACAGCGTCTTCTTTGGCCTGATTCAGCCGCTGGATTTCGTCTTCAATTTCCTTGAGGTCTGGTGGACGTACCATCGATTTCAGACGAATGCGGGCGCCCGACTCATCAATCACATCGATGGCTTTGTCCGGCAGACAGCGCGAGCTAATGTAGCGGGAAGACATTTCCACGGCCGTTTCGAGTGCGTCATCTGTGATCTGTACTCGGTGATGTTCTTCGTAACGTTCGCGTAGTCCCTTCAGGATTTCGACTGCCTGTTGAGGTGAAGGAGGCTCAACCATGACAGTCTGGAAGCGTCGTTCCAGCGCTCCGTCCTTTTCGATGTACTTGCGGTACTCGTCGAGTGTCGTGGCACCGATTACCTGGAGTTCACCACGACTGAGTGCCGGCTTCAGGACATTCGATGCGTCGATGGCACCTTCCGCACCTCCGGCACCGACAAGTGTATGCAGTTCATCGATGAACAGGATCGTATTTTTGGCGCGACGTACTTCGTTCATGACAGCTTTGATGCGTTCTTCGAACTGGCCGCGGTATTTGGTGCCGGCAACCATCATGGCCAGGTCCAGCACGATGATCCGGCGATCGGCCAGCAAATCAGGAATGTCGCCGTTGACGACCATTTGGGCAAAGCCTTCCACAATGGCGGTCTTACCTACGCCGGCTTCACCCAGCAGCACCGGATTATTTTTCTGTCGACGGCAGAGGATCTGAATGACACGTTCAATTTCGCGCTCACGGCCGATAACCGGATCGAGTTTGTTTTGGCGCGCCAGTTCACTGAGGTCACGTCCGAAGCTGTCCAGGGCTGGTGTCTTGCTCCGGTTGCCACTGCGCTGAGGGCTGGCTTCGCTGCGCTCACCGCCGCCATCTGCTTCGAGGCCGTGGCCAAGCAGGTTGAGAACTTCGTCGCGAACATCTTCGAGTTTCATTCCCAGATTCATCAGGACCTGAGCTGCAACGCCTTCCTGTTCACGCAGCAGACCAAGCAGCAGATGTTCGGTGCCAACGTAGTTATGATTGAGGTTTCGTGCTTCTTCCATCGCATACTCAATCACCTTTTTGGCGCGCGGAGTTTGTGGAAGTTTGCCCATCGTGACCATATCGGGGCCGGTCTGGACGATCTTCTCGACTTCAATTCGAATCTTGCGGAGGTCGACGTCCAGGTTCTTCAATACATTGGCGGCAACTCCGGACCCCTCTTTGACAAGTCCCAGCAGCACATGTTCGGTGCCGATATATTCGTGATTGAATCGCTGAGCTTCCTGGTTGGCCAGCTGCATCACCTTGCGGGCTCGGTCGGTGAATCGTTCGTACATTCGACTTCTCTCTCGCTGAATAATTTCGCAATGCTCAGCTCGTTGGCTGTCCGAAACGTCAAAGCTGATGATTTGATTTAGGTCTGTGAACCGACGGTTGAATCTGCAGCCGTTTACAGTCAATCTAGCGACAAAACTGGTGACCAATTCAGGAATTGCATGTTTTCAAAGAGAAATCCCGGAGGATGCATGTCGGTTACAGGGAGAGCAATAGCTTATCGTGTTGACTCTCCTATGACTCTCTGGAGGATTTTCCGTTCGAATCATTAGGTTCCACGCAATCCGACACATATGACCGCCACTCTGGCAGCCAGTCATGACGATGTTTCGTTACGCGAATTACATGCCGCATTCTATGGGTGAGTGAGAAGATCGACAAGATAGCCTGACGCAGCGGATCGATGAGTTTCCCAAGTCACTCAGCAGCCAAGGGGTTCGTCATTAGTTTTTTTTGGGCGCAATTTTGAGTTTTTGCCTTGTACCACTAACTTTTAGGGTTGCTGTGACCCGTTTTTTCGACTCTCGGCATATTCATCGCAGACTTGGCAGAGGATTTTCATTGTGACTCCCGAAGATCTGCTTTTAACGCCGTCTGCGGCCAGAACTCTGCGTCGCGCGGTGCATTCCGGCCAGACTGACAATCTCGCAGAGTTTGCTGGACAGCTGGTTATGGGTTTCTTTGATGAAGAATCCTTGGCAGGGTGTTTTTTGGAATCCGCGGGATTGTCCAGGGAGATCATCCGCTCGGTCTGCGTACTACACACTACGGACCGGCCCTCTGGGGCTGACCAGCAATTGACGAGCGACGTCCCGGCAGCCCTCATGATACAAGGGCTCGCGGATGGCCCGGGTCGCATCGTGGCAGAAGCCCGACGAATTGCTCGCCAGGACATCCGGGGTGACGGCATCTCCAGTCAGCATCTGCTCGCAGCGATGTTGCAATTCAATACACCTGTCTGTCGTCTCCTGGGGCAAAATGGGGTTACATCGGAACGGGTTTTGGAGAGCTGTATACAGACGGAGTTGTTGTCCGAGTCGATTCCGGTGCCGTTCACACTGGAGGCAGTGACCGAACGACTGAAGGATAATTTTTCAAACAGATTGATGCCAGTGGAGTCCGGTCCGGCACGTGTTTTAGACGCCTGTATGAATCGCGCAAGGGAGGGGCTTCGGGTATTGGAGGACTACGCGCGTTTCATAATGGACAATGGCGTTCTCGTATGGGCGTTGAAGGACCTGCGACACCGCCTGACGGCACTGGAACGAAAACTGGTTACGATGCCAACCGATGCTGCAGACGCTTTTTCCGTAGTGGCTGAGCGCGATATCGCAGGAGACTCTGGCACCTGCGTCACCGGGTCTCAGGAGCAGATCCGCGGAGAGTCGCTGGATATCGTGCATGCCAACGCACGACGCGTTCAGGAGTCGCTGCGCAGCCTTGAAGAATTTGGCAAATTGATTCACCCCGCCTTTTCAGCCGAAATGAAGCAATTGCGTTATCAGGCGTATGAAGTGCATCAGCGAATGCTCTTGACTGCGGCTGCTGGCCACGATGCCTTCACTGATCGCCGGGAACGGCTTCGGGCGGCACATCTCTGTGTACTCGTATCGGAGGACGGCTGCCGTCGTCCATGGAAACAGGTCGTGGAATCGTGTCTGGCGGGTGGGGCCGACATCATTCAACTTCGTGAGAAGCAACTGGATGACCGGGAAGTGCTGTTGCGAGCGCGGTGGCTGAGTCAGGCATGTCGTGCTGCCGGTGCGCTTTGTATCGTCAACGATCGTCCGGATATTACTCATCTCAGCGGAGCAGACGGAGTTCATTTGGGCCAGAATGACTGCAGCGTCAGCGATGCTCGGCGACTGATTGGTGCAGATCGGCTGATTGGGTTGTCGACCCACAACATCCGAGATATTGAGACCGCGGACGCGCAGTCTGTGGATTATCTTGGTGTTGGGCCCGTATTTCCATCGGTCACCAAAGAGTTCGATTGTCTGGCAGGTCTTGAGTTCCTGCGTCAGGCGGTGAACGCAACGAAACCGTGGTTTGCGATTGGTGGAATCGGACAGCATAATGTTCGTGAAGTTACTGACACCGGGGCAACTCGAATTGCGGTTTCATCCGCAGTGATCTCTGCAGAGCGCCCGGGTTGTGTTGTGCCTGCGCTGTTAGAACAACTCATTGCTGTCTGAAAGGAGATCAGTTGCTGCGTTCGGCGCTTCGGCAGACAACTTGCGAGGTTCTCAATTGGCTGCTGCCGTCGGAATGTTTGCTTTGCCAGGCAGCCACGGATGCCAATCCGGATCAGGTGCCACTGACAGTCTGTGTCGACTGTTTCGAAGCTCTGCTGCCGCCAGTGACAACCGTCTGTGTAGCCTGTGGTGCACAACTCGGTCCTCATGCCAGTCCTTCCGGCAGATGTCCACACTGCCGCGGACGACGATTTCGGTTCAAGTCAGTGACATGTCTGGGAATGTACAATGGACTGCTGAGAAGGTTGCTGCTGCAAGGGAAATGGTCATTGTCCTCCAACAGTATTCGGACTCTGGCCAGTGTGTACGTCGAGGCTCGTGCCGTGCAACTGCGTTCACTGAACATCGAACGCATCATTCCAATTCCGCAGATCTGGCATCTGCGAGCGCGCCGCAACTTTAATGCTGCAGTCCTACTCGCTGCGGAAATTGGTAAACTGTTGAAGCGGCCGGTGGACCTTCAGGTTCTGCAACGGTCGCGGGGCACCCGGCCCCAGAAACGAGCATCATTCTCCGATCGAGGTGCCATTCAGCGCAATTCGTATCGCATTCGGGATGCGCATGTGATCCGCGGCGAACGAATCCTGCTGGTAGACGACGTACTGACCACCGGGGCCACCTGTGATGAGGCAGCAGGAATGTTAGGTCAGGCGGGAGCTAAGCTGTGTCACGTGGCTGTACTGGCCCGCGTCTCCGCCACGAGCAGCTGACTGACTGTGACCTCTAAGCGGCGGGGCCACGGCAGCTTCCTGCTGCAGGGCCGAGTCAACGGGAGTCCAGCGAATGTGTGCAAATCCAGCGGACATTTTGTTGGCAATATCCGACATGCAGATTCCTGCAGCCAGCAGGATCAGGTGATCTCCTTCGTTCACAGGATTCCGACCATTTTGTTTAAGGACCTCGTCCAGGCGGGAAAGTACAGTCGGCACGCATGAGGAAATGGCATTTCCGTAACCCCACAAATTGCTGAGGAACTCGGCATCAGGGAATTCCGCCTGTCCAATCGCGACAAGAGCCTTTAATAGTTTTGCGCTGGGCTGGTGAGGAATAACGATCACGCGCTCACCGTGCTGCAGGTCAAAGGAGTCTACAGCGGCTCGCATGCTGGACAACATCAGTTCAATCGCATGGATGAATACCGATTCCGGATTCATTCTCATAACCGTTCGGTGACATCGCTGTCCTCGAAAACTGAATACTTCGGCGTTGTCATTGTGAAACAGCGGATTCGGATTCGGTCGTCGATCAGGCGGAATATAAAAGTCCTCCACGGCAATGCGTTCGAGCGGCAGGAAACCACCGTGTTCAATAATGGCCCCGGTCGCCCCGGCTGAGACCAATCCGCAGAATAATCGGTCAGATCCATCGTGCCAGAATTCGGGTGTTTCGATCGACATCAGAGCAATGCGACCGCCGGGTGGTACATCTTCGAACGCAGCGCTGGCGTCCTGCATCAACTTTAAAAATCCGGTACATCCATGATTAAATGGTTCAACCAGCCCTTCCGGAAGTCCCAGTTTCAATTCAATGGATTGAGCCAGTCTGCGGCACGCGTTGTTGTCGGTGTGAGAATGGCACAGCAGGATCGAATGGCAGTCACGCAGATCAATGTGCGCTTCGTCTTCAAGACGTTCACACAGCCGGACAGCAATATCTGTAACAGTGATTCCTGCCCGAAGAATACGACGCTCGCGAATCCCGGTGCATTT
The DNA here is from genome assembly GCA_963581585.1 of Planctomycetota bacterium. GTDB lineage: Bacteria > Planctomycetota > Planctomycetia > Planctomycetales > Planctomycetaceae > S139-18. The sequence goes on along the minus strand of CAUZPL010000038.1, from coordinate 21,398 downwards.
TCTGATACTCGACAGACCTGAAAATCCAGCAGCACCACCAAGCCGCGACAGTTGAAGCACAGCTGAATCGTCCAGCAGATCGAACAGATCGTGCTGATCAAATACATCAGTGATGACGGAAATACCCGGTATTCCGGAACGCAACCCAGCAAGATGTTCCACAGCGAACGCCTTTAATCCCGACCCAAACGTCTCATCCGTCAGATATAGTTTTCACTTTGCTGACGGGATGTCCCCAATAGAAAACCTAACACGAATTCGTCGCATCCAGTACCAACAAGAGGGCGGGAAATTATTTTTCTTCGGAACGCGACTGGTGTTGACTCCTGTGACTATTGAATTGCTGCATAGTCCACGCCGGGTTTGGCGGTGGAAATCCAGAAGTTTTCGGGCGCAGAAGCCCGGAAACATTGGGAAGTCAGTGTGTACCGTCATTACGGATTTCCATTGATAGTTGGTCCCGATGTGAGATTTCGTGACCCGTATGGCGGAGAAACTGAGCCCTGGAGCTGCAGCGATGCAGACCTGACTGCAACCGCTGTTAACGTTCGTCGCCAACTCCCCTTCTGCAAATTGTGCGACTTGGTCAGATGTGCGGCACTTCTGTGGTGAGTCGGCGGGACGAATTTGCCGACGTGACCGCATGTGTCCGGTTGTTTCTGCCGAACTCATATCGAGCCGTCAGAAAGTCAGTGTTTCCGTCTTCCATCTCTATGGACAGCCGTGAACCAGCTCAATTATCACCCGGTCGTTCGCCGGCATCACCATGCGGGGATGGTCATAACAACGGACCGTCCGGAGACCTGCCGATGAGCACCGGAGGTGTGGCTGGAATGCTCACCTGGAACAGCAGATTGTCACGAGAACTACTAAATCAGCGAATTTTGCTGAGATTGTGTCGTGGCGGAATCGAGGAGTGATTGCGGGAGAACAAAGCAGCGCCCCACATTATGGCCTTTCAGTTGGCGGTTGGCAGATCAACGGAGCTGAGCTGGGATGAGTCATTTGGGTCACATGGGGTTTTCTGGATTTGAGTTGGGCACTGGTCCGATGCTATCGGATACGAAGTGGCACCCGGATCTAGCGCTTTGTTCGTCATGGAGGAATAAATGACCAGCAAGCTCAGTGAAGATATCGTTCATGTCTGGATTAGATTCAAGAAGGACATGCGGAATCAAACGTTGCGGAACCAGCTGATGGAGCGCTACCTGCCGCTGGTCAAATACAATGCAGAGCGTGTATGGGCCAAGTTGCCAGAAGGCGTCGATCTGAATGATCTCATGTCTGCTGGTGTCTTCGGACTCATGGACGCAATCGAAGCCTACGACATGGAACGTGGTGTAAAATTCGAAACGTATTGTGTGCCGCGTATACGCGGGGCAATGCTGGACGAACTGCGCACGATGGATTGGGTCCCACGTCTGGTGCGAAGTAAAGCCAGCAAACTGGAAGTGGCCCGAAAATCAGTTGTCGCCCTGGTTGGCCGTCCGCCGACTGACAAGGAAGTCGCTGCGGAAATGGGCCTGCCAATCCAGGAATTTGAAAAGCTGAAGACTGAAGCCAGTGCTGTTAATCTGGTGAGCCTGAACAAAAAGTGGTACGAAACCGACAGCTACAAGGATGTCCGCGAAGTGGACGTCTTGGAAGACCTCAAGGGCGAAGATCCGACGAACGGCATCCAGAAGCTGGACGTGATGAAGCTGGTCACCCGCGGCCTCAATCGCAGTGAGCGACTGATCATCATTCTGTACTATTACGAAGAACTTACCATGAAGGAAATCGGCACCACACTGGGGCTCTCGGAGTCACGCGTCAGCCAGATGCACAGCAGCATTGTGGCTCGATTGAAAGAACAGCTGAGCGGCCGCCGTCCTGAGTTCAGGGAATAACCGGCTGCCCGTGGTGATCCCGCTTAAAAGGCCTGCAGATTGCCTCCCGTTTTCTCGTCCATCGACCTCGCGATTCACCGGAGCTGGTGAAACATTCCCTGAAGCGCTGCGTTCGTTTTCTGAAACGAATGCCGTCACAGAGATCAGGTCAGTCTGTAGTGTTTCTGTGGCAGAACACCACCAGATGTGTGCTGTCGACTGACAGCCGGTAAGTGACGGTAGTGTTGAAGGCACGAGTTTTCGCATGGTGACCTTGCGGAATGAATGAATCACGTAGCCGCAGGCTCGGCATTCAGCCAGCAGTTTCCGATCGCACGCAGAATTGCCGGTCGTCCTGTGTAGTCAGTGATGATTCGATCCCACCATTTCAGCCGACGGGGACTCAACAGACGAGCTCGCACGTGGTCATCGTTGGAGATGACACCAGCGACTGCCAGCTGGAATCTTGCCTGAGGGTACAGAGGGACCCCAGTGCACTGCAGACTCCAGCGATCCACTCTCACGGTACACCAGTATTGAAGAGGTCCCGGTTTTTCCACATACGGTCTCACGGACGAATGCAATTCCGGAACCGCATCAGTATGAATCTGAATCTTTAGAATTTCAGGTCGAGGGGAATAGAGTTGCCAGCCGGTCCAGTTGTCCGTTGCTCCGAACAATGCCAGTGTCGGCCAGACAAAACAGAACGCTGTCGCGCCAGTCAGGCAGAACCGATCGGGCGACGGAAGTTGCGAAGGCTTCCAAAACAGGAGAATGACCCATGCCACGAGGAAGCCATTCCAGATCACAACCGCTGCCTGCTGATTGAGTCCCATTGGTCCAAAAGCTGCCATGAGTGTGATATGCACGATGGTGGCAATGCTCATACCGATGTGCTGCACGCGGGGTACCAACAGCAGAACTCCGGCTGTTAATTCGGCTGTGGTCGCCAGAATGCAAAGCGAGGAAACCATTTGTGATTCTGTTGCCACAGCCGGAGTCCGGATATTTGCAGCAGTGCCATCATGATTTGTCGACTCATTCCCCCATCAATTTCAGGTCCGAATTGAGAGACCGCCGCAAAGATGTAGTTGCACGGCAGCAGACGGCGTAACTGCACAGGGAGCGATTCCAGCGCAAGCGTCAGGCGACACGCCATGGAGATTCAGGAACAGCCAATGCCACGGCTGAAGACAATGTTGATTACAGCACACTGATGCGCAGCCCGGAAAAAAAGTCGCTGCCGACACCAATCCATTTGGCAAACAACGCTGTCGCCAACCGGATATCGCCGCGGCAAGCAACGATACGACCAGAGCGGCGGAGACAGTCCTGATGACAGGCACCGGTACACGCAGGAAGAGTGCCAAAAGCGGTACGCGGGGAAAATCTGTGGCACAAAACCAAAGTTGCCAAGTGCTGGCGATCAAGACCAGCTCGGCCACGACTGCCAGGCGGAGAATCAGATCGATACGAGACACTACAATTCCCACCCGGTTTTTGGCATCACAGGTACCGTCTGGTTCATTAATATCTGTTCACTCAGAATCCCGCGGCGAACAACGCCGACAGTACGTTTTTCATTCAGTACGATTCCGAAGTGGGCATGTTGCCGAAACAGTTCTGAGAGTGCGACCAGCGAGTGAGTTTCTTCACAAAACTGAGGCACTGGCTCTTTCACGGCAAAGGGAGACTGTCGAGACAACAGCAAGGTGTGCAACACGGACAGTGCCGGTCCATTCATTTGGTTTTCGATCGGGATGCAGAAATATCCACGCATTGCCACCGGCGGCGGCAACTGCCAGCACCCGCTCACGGCTGCATGATTCGGGGACTCGCGAAATCAGATCCGGAGATCCCATCAGGTCAGCCAGAGTCTGGCCTCCGCAGGCCATCAGGTTGTCCGCCGTGCGTGCCTGAGTCCGAGTCAGAATGCCATCTCGCTTTCCGCTTGCAATCAGTCCAAACGTCCGCGTTCTGCCGAACATTGTGTCGACGGCAGGAATTTCCGGACCCATGACGCGAGAGATGGTGCCGGCCATCAGTGTGAGAGGGTAAGTGAATGACAGAAACAGGTAGTAGAAGAATTGAAACGTCAGACTTCCGCTGTGTAGACAGTGACAGTGGGGCCCGATAGTACAGGCTCTTGGGTATGAGCTCTCCAAACACGAAGACCACCGGGGCGAGGATCAGAGTGGCCGTAATCTCCGCACCACCGGACGGTCCGGAAAGGCCACTGACCTCGGCAACGAACAGCCCGATCGCCAGCGTGGTGAGATAGTTTGCCACGTTGTTTCCGACTCGTGTTGTGGCGACGAACCACTCCGGTCTTTCGACAAAGTCGATCAGTCGGGTCGCCCAGCTGTTTTTGCAGAGTCAATTGCAGCTGGCTCACACGGTAGAACCCTGTTTCGGATCCGCTAAAAAATGCCGACAGCTGCATTCCGGCCACAAACAGCATCAACGAAGCTGTCAGAATCAGTGCCGCGAGTGTCATTCGTGTGCCTCCTTTGAATGAACGTGGAACTCCCTGGGTTCCGCAGGCACCCGGACCAGGCCTCGATCCGTCACATCAATTGCTGCTAGGGCCCAGCTGTACCATTCAAATCGGTCTCCTCGCACCGGAATTCCTTCCAGCCGATCCTGGAATAATCCTGCCAGGGTATAGAGGGATTCGTCATACTCAGTCAAACTGAGCCTGAGCCGTCTCGCGAGATATCGCAGCGTTACAAACCCTTCCCCGTGTTAATGAACAACGACAGCAACCGCTCGGTAATGGTCTTCCAGTTGAGTCAATACCTGGGCCAGGCCGGCACGCCATCGAACAAACACGACCGGCTCTGCCAGTTCTGCAAAAATTTGTTCAGTTACAGTGTGGACATGGTCAAGTCGATGGACTCCCTGGACTCGGTGACTGTAACGGTTTGGGACCAGCAGATAATCCACATTACAGATATTAGGCAGATACACTGACTGCACACGTCCGCTCGGAGGAACGGTGAGGCAGTAGCTTCGCGGTCGCAGGACCTCTTCTGCCTGCAGCTCATTCAGATCCATCAGGTTGTGCATAACATGTTACTCCTCCTGAAGTATGTCACGTCCCAGCACGGCCGATGTATCCAACGCTCGTTTCCGGGTTGGCCGGATTCAACTGGGCTTTCCGTTTCACATGCGGCCAGAACGTGCGTCCCAGAATTCGTACCGTACGTCCAGGCAGCGGAATCAACGGATCAAGGACCAGCAAAGCAGTCGCCAGAGGCCATGCGGTCATCTGAGCCAGATTTGTCCGCGGGCGACGGCAAGACTCTTGGGAATGACCTCGCCGAAGACGATCATGCCCAGTAGATTCAACAAACCAGCAACGGCAGCGATCGTGGGATAGCCGGCCTGAGTCAGCCTTCCCACAAGGGCGATACTCAAAGCAAAGTACCCCGGATTGACCACGAGATTCCAAAACAGGACTCCAGTGAGCAATCGGTCTGGGTTACTCATGAGGCCGGCCATAATCTTTTAGCGGTCGCTAGCGGTTGAAAACCGACTGATCTGATGACGCGAGAGGAAAAAGAAGGCCGTTATCACTGGATCAGAAAAATGCCGACAACAGAATCAGAAGACTCATGGTACCGGTCCAGGGGAGCCAGATTGAGACTGATTCAATGAAATGACCTACTTCAGTGGCTGGTATGCAGGGTGTTGAAGCCAACCGCAGGGAAACGGTTGAACTTCAAGTTGGTCTCAGATATCTCCGTTCAAAGCAGAATAGCCGATCCGACTTCAGATTCCCTGACGTTTCAAAAGCTTTGTTCACCGACGGTCCACGATGAAAACTTTGTTTGTTTCCGGGACAGATACTGAGGTCGGAAAGACCTGGGTTGCATGTGAGATCCTGCGGGAGTTGCGAAGCAACGGTCACCGCGTGGGAGCGTGGAAACCAGTGTGCAGCGGGGCGATTGAGCAGAACGGGCAGCTTATCTGGAATGACGTTCAGCTACTCGCTTCTGCCATCGGTGCTGACGCCACTGATCCGATACTGATTGATCGCATCTGTTCACAGCGCTTCGTGGCACCGATGGCTCCCAACGTTGCTGCTCGCCTCGAAGGACGCAATATCTGCGACGTTGATCTTGCTGCTGGAATTAATCTCTGGCAGGACTACGCCGATCTGGTGCTGATTGAAGGTGCGGGTGGTCTATTAAGTCCGGCATCGGACAGGATGCTGGTTGCCGACCTGGTGCTCCGGCTCAGTTCTCCACTGCTGCTCGTAACGGCCAACCGATTGGGCGCAATTCATCAGACGCTGGCAACTGTCGAGTCAGCTCGAACTCGTGGTCTTGAGGTGATGGCCGTGATTTTGAATCACGTTACCGGTGATGTTGACCCGTTTTTGCGGGAAGCGAACGAGGATGAGTTGAAGCGTCTGCTGGTGGATGTTCCTTTGCTGGTCGTTCCATATGCCGGCGACACCCTCCCCTGGTCGCGGCATATCAACTTGGCGCAATGGTTCCGGCCGCTGGACCGCGACGAACCGCTGGGTGGATGATTCAATCGCGTCGGAAGCTGCATCGGTGTACAGCACCTTTCCACCACGGATTCATGTTGTCATCTGATACGTACGAGGGCAGTGAGCCATCATGGCAAACTCAGGGGACTTATTTGAATCGGTGGAGTAAAGGCTGGATGACGGCTTCAGGAACGAAATCCGCCAGACGCGTTTCCAGGTCCGCAGTGGATCCCATTTTGGCGATTTGCCTGATGAGCGAACTTGAAATGTGGTTAAAGCCTTCACTCGACATCAGAAACACCGACTCAATCTCTTCGTCGAGGACTCTGTTGGCCAGGGACATCGTAAATTCGGCGTCGATGTCCATCAGTGAACGGACTCCCCTCAACAGTACCCGGCTGTTGCAGCTGCGAACAAACTCCACGGCCAGTCCTTCGAATGTCCGCACGCGCACATTACTCAGGTGTTTCAGAGATTCCTCGCACATGGACACTCGTACGTCCGAATCAAACCACGTCGCTTTATCCGGATTGACCCCGATTCCGACCGTTAGCCGGTCATAAATGCGAGCTCCACGTTCGATGATGTCCTGATGTCCCAGGGTCAGTGGATCAAAGCTGCCAACGTAGACAGCGTGAGACGGTGCCAGTGTGTCAGCCATAAAATAATCTCAAAGACAAGGCCGCAAATCGCGCCTGCTGTTGCTCAGGCCGGCACTTCCAATCTGCCACCCTCGGAAGGCGGACATTCTGATCCCCTGGCAGCATGTGGCAACCAACTTACCCAATGGTCTGTAAAATTGGCAGCGACGGCTGCGACGGTCTACAAAAATACTGTTCGATTGTGGGGATATAAATACTTTACTGTACAGGAGTTACAGGTTCAAATCCGCCTGTGATGCGGTTGAGATTGCAGCGGTTCGGCACGAGTTGTGCATAGATGGACTAGCGGTTTGCTGTTGACCGGGGTCGGTGGAATCCCCGTTCTGGAAATTGTTTGAATCGTGACTGGATGGGTTTGACGGACGACCAGTAATTCGCGGGAGGTCGTTGTCTTCGGGCTGCTTCAGGAGTCAGACAAATGCCGGTATTTCGATGGGGACACGCTTGGGACGCGTTCCAGGATCTGGAACGTGAAGTTGACCAGCTGCTGCAGGGCGTGAATCTTTCTTTGCATGGAGTCCGGTCCACTCGCCGCTTTCCTTTGATTAATTTGATCGAGAAGACGGATCACTTTCTATTCACTGCTGAACTGCCCGGAGCGGACATAAAGGACCTGGAAGTCACATCTGCTGACGGACGCCTTATGATCAAAGGCGTTCGGCGCGCACCGGAGGAAGCCCGTGACGATACTTTTCGTCGACAGGAACGGTTCCAGGGGAACTGGCAGCGAACGATTCAGTTGCCCGATAGGGTCGAAGAAGATGGATTGAGGGCAGAATATTCCGCGGGAGTTCTCCGCATCACGTTGAAAAAGGCGCCGTCCAGTATTGCTCGCAACATTCCCGTAACCGAGGGATCCGAATGATATCTGCAGCAACAGCCCTGATTGTCTTGAACGGAAAGCAGCCGGAGTAACGTCATGAGTGGCAGCAATGAAGTCAGTATTCGGCTCTCTGTCGATGATTCCGTTGCAGCAGTGTCGGGGTCTCCGTCGGAGATGACGGATGAACAGCGTTTGCTGTTCAATCCGCCCATTGACATTTATGAGACTCCGGATGGACTGGTGCTTTATGCTGACCTGCCTGGTGTGACCAGTGAAGGACTTGATCTGCAGGTGCAGGACAACCGATTGACGCTGTTCGGTCGCATCCAGCAGCGTGACAGCGATCAAGGAGCGGTTGTTCACGAGGAATACAAGGTCGGTGATTTCCTGCGCTCATTTATCCTGAGTGATGAAGTTGATCACGATCGCATTTCGGCTCGACTTAATAACGGTGTGCTCCGAGTCGAACTACCTCGAGCCGTTCGATCTCAACCACGCACGATTAAAGTCGTGACGGACTGATCGGCGAATCACCGCAGTCCCAGCTGTTTGATCTTTTGCTGCAGACTCTGACGATGAATCCCGAGGCGGCGAGCAGCCGCGCTCACGTTACCATGCTCCAGTTCAATGGCTCGTGTGATCGTTGCGCGTTCGAAATCTTCGACCAGTAGACTGCGACCTGCCTTCAGCGACAGGTCAAGATATCGATCAAATCTGTCAGCCAGTTTGGCCGGCATTACAGGTTTCAGGCCCAGGTCGGAAGGCCCGATAACGTTCTCTTCTGCCATGGCTGTGGCAGATCGTATCATCTGTTCCAGCTCTCTGACATTTCCGGGCCAGTTGTGATTCATGAGTGATGTGATGGCTGTCCTTGAAAATTCAAATGATTCGGGCGACCTGTCATCGCGGACATCTGCACCGGAGGTCTGAAGGAATTCGTTTGCCAGCAACAGGATGTCTTCCTGACGCGATCGCAGCGGAGGTGCATGCAGTTCGATCCCCTTTAAACGGAAATAAAGGTCCTGTCGGAATGCCCCGAGGTCAATGGCCTGTTCCAGGTTCTGATGAGTTGCGCTGATGATTCGTACGTCAACGCTGATACATTCTTCTGATCCCACTGGCTGCACGACTCCTTCCTGGAGTACACGCAGCAACCGCGTTTGCACAGTGGCTGGCATGTCACCGATTTCGTCCAAAAACAGTATTCCATTATTTGCCTGGCGAAATACTCCTTCACGCGCGCGGTCCGCCCCGGTGAATGCCCCCTGGACGTGTCCAAACAACTCGCTTTCGATCAATGACTCAGCGATTGCTGCAGTGTTGACAGCAATGAACGGTCCACCGGACCGATCGCTGCGCTGGTGCAGTTCCTGGGCGATAAGTTCTTTTCCTGTCCCGCTTTCCCCTCGAATCAGGACAGGCAGCACAACCGCAGCAGCCTTGTCAATCTGGCGAAACAGTCGCTGCATTTGTGGACTGGCCCCCAGCATCGTTCCAAATCGAATCCCACTGGCGACCTGATCCTGCAGGCCAACTACCTTTTGCTGCAATCGAAAGCGTTCTTCCGATCGCCGGGCAATGGAACGCAGATGGTCAACTTCGTATGGTTTTGTCAGAAAATCTGACGCTCCGCGACGAATGCATTCCACTGCACGATCGACGGAGTCGTTGGCGGTGACAATTATGATTTCCGGAAGGCTGCCCGCCGGCGTTGCCTGCAGCGTCTGAAGGACCCCAAGACCATCCAGCACCGGCATGTTGAGGTCGAGAAAGATCAGGTCCGGGTTCTGATCGTGAATCTGTTCCAGAGCCTGCCGGCCGTCTTCAGCTTCCAGCAGAACACGGTCATCGCCACGCAGTGCTTTGACCATTCCGTACCTTGCGGCGGATTCATCATCGATGACCAGTATCTTCATGCGTTGATCTCGTTCTCTGGCCGTGCCGGGAACTGAACGCGAAATTCCGTACCTCCATCGTCGTCGCTGCTGCAGTGGATGGTACCGCCAATGTCCCGCACCCGTTCTGCAACAAGGAACAGTCCCAGCCCTGTCCCTTCAATCTTACCTGTTACAAAGGGCTCAAAGAGGTTATCCCGTAACGCCGTCGGGATTCCGGGCCCATTGTCACAGATGAAGACCGTAACCGAATTTTCCAGACTTCTGGTACGGATTGTGACCTGTGGCGACCCTGATTCCTGAGATGCGGCTTCGATCGCGTTCTTGATGAGGTTAAAAACATTTCGCTTAGCGTTGCATCATTGCCACAGATGGGGCGGCCAGATGCCTGAAACTCGGTGATCACGGAAACACCGTGTTGCCGGGCCAGGTAGCGAAGAATTCTCAGCAGCCGTTCGATGACCGTTTCGGCGCACACACCGGTGGCAGTTGCATCGGGGGGACGCGAATACTGGAGAAGGCCGTTCGCTGTTTCCGTGAGTCGATCGATTTCGGAAACGATGAGCTGCACATCCCTGTAATGTATGCTGGACTCACCCAGGTCTTCCATCAGCAGCGTGGAAATTGTTCTGATGGAAGAAAGCGGGTTCTTGAGTTCATGGGCCAGAGAACCGGACATCAAACCAAGGACGGACAGTTTTTCCTGTTGCATTGCTCGTCGTTCCGCGAGCTGACGTGCTTTATCGAGTTCACGGTTGTGGACCGTGACTGCAAACTGATCCAGCAGCAGTGTGAGGCTGTTGAGTTGTTCGGTGGAGAAGCGGTCACCGCCGTCCAGACGGCCCAGCAGCAGGCGTCCACGGATGTTCCTGAATTTGAACTGAAACGCAGCTGATGCACGCAGGTTGCGAAGCTGTTCAGTCGTACCGGTGTCGCGGCATCGGGTCTGGTCAATATACTGCTTATCGTTTGGGAAGCGAATTCCGTAGACGTCAGCTGCATCGATCGTGTGACAGGCAGCCGCATTATCACCAGTTTTCGTCGGCTGTGTTGTCGCATGGAAGAACCGGGTGCAGGAAAGGCCCAGCCACACAGAGTCGACACGCATGGCCATACGTGTGGATTCGGCGAACCATTCGAGCATTTGCTCCATACGATCATTGGACCGGACAAGGAGTTGAGACGACAGCTGTCGAGTAGCATCCCGAACCTGGGAGATATCAGTGCCAATCAGGTAGTGCAGAGATTCGCGAACTCGATTGCGCAGCGGGCGCCACGACAGCAGCAATGCCAGGAGGACCACGAACTCAATCAATACAAAGTCCAGATTGAGGTCTTCGCTAAGCTGGTCGGTTACCGGGGAAACCACTGTTCGGTGCAGCCACAGCATGGCAACCAAAATGGCACCGTATCCCAGTGTTCGTTCCATGATCAAAGGCATCAGGCGGCGATGAAAGATGCTCCAGGCAAAACATATGGCTGGAATCAGTAACGACAGCGTGACTATGGTTCGGAGCATTGGTGTCGATGTTGAAGCATCCGATATGACGACGTAAACGATCGTGAGTCCGGTGATGGCCACCAGACAGCACATGATTTGGAGCAGGAGACTGCGGCTTCCGGGCAGTTCGAGCTTGTCTCGCAGATTCCATGGCGGTCGTGCCGCTGGACCGGAATTACGAAGCCTGAGGGCACCATGCAGCATACCACTGGGCAGCAACAGCAGTCCGGCGGCCATGGCTGAGAGGGTGGTGCAGTCGGCCCAGTTGGCCAGTATTCCGACGGAGTCGCGCAGCAGTACGTGAACAAAACTGCCTGCGTGCCACGTCCATGCAGCGAGCAGAAGAATCGCAATCCACACTGGGATGAGCGGGCGATTCACCCGTTCCAGTGTTACCAGCAGCAGCACTGTATCAACGACAGAGGCAAAGCCCAGCAGTGTTAATTCAATCTGGTCAGCCATGGCGGTTATGATAGAAGAGTAGCGGGCGGAGACGTGGTGAATGCAGTCCGGAATCTTGTTTGACCGACACAATTTACGTAATGAGATGTCTCCAATTGCTGCTCAATTCCGGGTGGGAGTGATAAGCAGAGTAACTCATGAGCAAAAGCCCGGGATGTTTTTACGTTCTGCGCCCATACGTTCATCGCAGGAGTGATCAGAGATCGTGAGGCGGAGTCCGGGCCATGGGCGCGGCGGTCTGGACATGCCCGGACAATCAGGAGCGGGGACAGATGTCTTACACCTGGTTTGCAGCAAAAGAGTAGCTTTCGTTAAGCACCTGAACGTCATCGTCGAAAACATCCTGTAATCGTCCCTGGCGGTTGAGTAATCGGGCGCTGAGGGCACTTCCGTCGACTGTCCGCTGAATATTCAGCTGCGCCGGTCCCTCATCACCATCAAGGTGAATCGTGACCTCATACTTGCTGGCAGAATTTTCAGCGGCTGGACCAAAGACCACATAAATCTGCTGTCGGAGCAGAATATATTGTCCCCGCTGCAAACTCAGCAGTCGTCCTTCCACCGGCGAAATCCTTATTCGATCGACGTGGAACCATCTGTGGACCAGCGTAAAGAATGCCTTGATGGTTTCACGAACCGTCTGCATGTTTTTTTCTGACTGATTGACATCTGACGAAATATCCCGCGTTGCGGGCAGGTCCCTGTCGTACCGGTTCATTCGGCCCCCAGATTCGCTTTGAGCTTCTGGAATCCTGCTTCGACTCGCTGTTCTCGCTCCGACTGCTCGAATTTTCTGGCCAGTTCCTCGGCTTCCGGATCTCGTCCGTCCATTCGATTCCAGGCCTCTGAAAGGGCTTCCTCGCGTTCCACTCTGCCTTCAAGTCGGCTGAACTGGGCAAATGCTGACTGACTATCACACCGTTCCATTGCGGCATTGATGTTTTGCGTTGTCGAAGCCCGCGTCATTCGTGCCATCAGCAGAGTCTTCTTCCGGACCGCCTGGCGGATCTTGTCCTCCAGTTCGCGAACCGCTTCCTGCAGTCTGTTGACAGCTTCCACCTGTTTCTCATGCTCCGCGTCGTACTGTTCGGCTCGTTGCTGAGCTGACAGTTTTTGTTCCCTTGTGTGGAACGTACCGTTGGTTCGTCCTTTCTTTGCATCGCGGCCACAGCACGGTCCTGCCATGCCTGCACTTCTTCATGCTCACGGTGACAGCGATTCCGCATCTGGATTTCATCCGCGATGGCCTCCGCCACGCTGCAGCGGACCCGGTCAAGTTCTTGCTGCATATCCACAAGCAACTGATGCAGCATACGTTCGGGGTCTTCGACTTTTTCGCGAAGTGACGTAATGCTGGATCTCATGACCAGACTAAATTGATTTAACCATTTCATCATTCATTCCTTTCAGGGAAATCGAAAAAAAAGTTTCCTGACAGCAGACGACACGTCTGCCGCTACCGCCACATTGCCAGCTCAGCTGACAGAAACCGAATGCGTTGCAGCAGACGATCTCGATGGTTCTCACAGAAGGCCGCAAATGTGATGACGACGGCTCCCAAAACAACACCGCTGACCCACAGCAGGTTGGGGTGATCCACTGTCGATCGCACTACCATTCCCACCAGGTCCGCAAGCAGGAATGCGGAACCGGTGTAGAGCAGTGCTTTTAGTCGCAGGCCGATCGCCAGGAGGACCACCACCACGCTGAACACCATCAAGGTCAACAGGTGCAGCCAGCTGCCTTCTACAATCTCAAACGTTGGCGATACCAGAATCATCAATGCTCCGATGTACCGCAGCAGGTCGTGACAGGACTTGGGGAGTTGTTGTTTCATCAGCTCTACGAAACCAATGATTGAAAGGCCAATTGGCACCATATAGAACTGGGCATCGCGCAGTCCTAATGAATTGCAAAGCAGTAACAGAGACAGATTGAGTATTCCCAGAGCTCCCAGAGCAAACCGACGCTGGCGTGTCACCAGAGCCTGGTGAAAATACAAAGCGGCGGCGGAAAACATTGCCAGACTGTGAACGCCTGTTACGAGCAGTCCTGAAGTCAGCACCGTTTGTCCAGCACAGACTAGGGCGACGAGTCCAGGGAGGATCTGTCCAATGATCAGCAGTGGAAATGCGGCGATTTCATAGGGAGAGTCCTTATGGCAGTATGGCGACGCTGTCAGACAAACGCCTGCTGCTGCCAACAGCACAAATTGAATGGTGTTATTCCCGAACTCAATGAAACCGTGCTGCATCAGCCACAACACGGCTACACAGGGCATGCCCAGACTGAACCAGATGTGTCGGCTGTCCTGTCGGCGGATGCCGCATCGGAATTCAATGATCGCAGTAATCGTCAGTCCGGTCATCAAAGTGGATGAGTGTCCTGGGCCGAAGTCGGCCGGTCGGAAGGACATCAGGATCAGCACCGTACTGCCGGCACGAAGAACCAGGCTCCATTGACGGCAGATCGAACTTTGCAACACATTGGATTCCCGGTCGAACAGAGAGATACTGATGGCTGTACCGATCAACATCAGGGGGATTGCCAACATCAGATCGGCGTCCATCAGGGCAGTCATAACAAGGCCGTTGACCCCGCCGAATGCCGCGACCAGATAGAGCAACTGGATGTTAGCTGCGATGGCCAGCCAGGTTCGTTTCGACCGACTCCAGGCATCCGAGTCAATAATGAAGAATGACGCGAGAACGATTCCGGCCGCCAGCCGCACCGGAATCGAAAGCCAAAGACAGGACGCCGCGAGGACTGTCATGAGCCACAGGGCACTGGTTCGCGCAACCGACGTGGCAATCAGATTCAAGCGGTGGCTGGCTATGAAGTAACAGATGGCAGACGTTGCGGCCCAGATGATGCTGTACCAGCCCGGAGACTGAATCATCGGTGACGCTTCCACAGCCAGTCCGGACACACATACTGGAAGGACGGCGATTCCAGTCACAGCAGGCGACCACTGTTTTCCCAGAACTCCGGCAGCGATCAGCCAAATCACTGCGGCAGTGGTTGCCAGAGGATTAAAAAGTAACGGATTGGCAGGGACGGAGTCGACAAAGTTGACCAGAATCAGGATCGGCAGGTGATAGAGAACAACCAGACTCCCCAGTGTCACCAGACTCAAATCGCAGAGTGGCACAACGAAAGCCCGTGTCAGACCATCCAAAGTAGGATCGCCTAGTGTGGACTGTCGCGAGGGTTCGGTAAGGATGCGGTCTCGGAGTTCTCGAAATGAACTGTGCTGACGCAGGTATCCCAGAGAATTGAGAAACAGGAGGCCCACTGCGGATGCAGCAATGGCGGTTGTCGATGATCCAATGATGAGAACTGAATTACTGGACTCGACTCCGGAAAAATAACAAAGTGCTGCGTACCCGGCAGCAGACCAAACGATTGACCCGCCAAGGTAACTTGGGTTGCGGAGTGTATACACGATAAGTGTTGCCATCAGGATGCCGAATTGCCAAAGCCGCTCGGGTGTCAATTCAATGCCAAAACGGGCCGTGGTTTCGGCGATCCATTGTCCAAGCAGAACTGCAGCCACAACACATCCGGACAGTTGACACAGGTTGCGCTGTGTTCCATCGGACCGAATCAGCAGACTTCGGAATAACCCGCCTGGCGCCGGCAGGGAGTTAATGATTCTGTCAGGGAGCTGCGTTGCAGTCATGAGTGCCGCGACCAGTGCCAGCACGGTCCCCTGCACTGTCGGATGGACGTATTCCAGGTTGTGGGCATACCATTGACGCACGGGACAACGCTCAAGCCCGCCGTGTAGATGGCTATAATCGAACCCAATGCGTATCGGCGGTCTCGAAAAATGCCGGCCATAAGGGCAAAGGCCGGAATATTTACCACACTCACGGTCAGCATGGCTTTCACATTAGTGGCTGACAGAGTGAAGAGTCCCAGCATCACTATGGTGACGAATTGCTGCATCGGTCGACTGAATATCAGATCCCCTCGTTGCCCCAAGAACCGGCTTCCCAGGGCGACGCTTGCCAGCAACGGCAGGTATGTGAGTCCATAGAAAGCAATTGGAAGTTTTTGTTCTCCGACGGCAGCAGCAGCAGAATCTCTTAACTGAAGCGCAAATTCTCTGAATAGTGTCGGAGTGAACTGATAGGCCAACGTCGCAAATACAAGTGAAGCCC
Organism: Planctomycetota bacterium; assembly: GCA_963581585.1. Lineage (GTDB taxonomy): Bacteria > Planctomycetota > Planctomycetia > Planctomycetales > Planctomycetaceae > S139-18. Next base: position 5,520 of record CAUZPL010000038.1, on the reverse strand, counting down.
AGACGAATCCTGAGTGTTTCGTGTCACGGCCCGTCCATGCCATCAGGATCGCGGCGAGCGCAGTCGCGGGGATCAGTGCACGGGTGTGGAGGAAACCCGTTGAGCGACAGGATTACGCCTGTCGATGTCAACGCCAGGCCAACAAAGACGGGAACGACGATTGTCCACGGCCAGGGGCGTACCAGATCTCCTGTTCTCTGGCGAAAGATATCAGCAACCGTTCGGGCTGTGCTCAACAGCGTCAGAGCGACCAGCACACAGCCGAAGCCAATCCACTGCATGGGAATGGTCGGCAGGCATTTCAAGCTGACCAGCGTCAGAAACTGAAGACCGAGAAGAGCAATCGGAAAAATCCGAAGATACGCGGAGCACGTTGTTCTTCAGACAGCCAAAACGTGTGGCGATTGACTTTGATCACACCCACAGTAAAGACCAGCCAGAAGCCGATCATTATTGCAATGGCCATCAGCTGATCTGCGGGTGTTGCGGACTCTACCGACGTTGCCACGGTGTTTGGCATGATTCCTGCAACACACAACAGCTGGTAACTCAGAACAAACGTGGTCTGTCGACCGTTCAGCATGAAGGCAAGAATTCTCCTGGCAGCGAACCACGTCAGAGCAACGGTGGGTGCGAACAGCAACCAGGGTTGGGCGCTTTCCAGCACCGGTTGCGTTGCCGTGCTGGAAGACATCCAGCTGAGTGACGTGAAACAGACCGGGAGCAGGAGCAGCGTTAATGCCTGCAGCACACGGGAGGTTGTTATCAGTCCCAGGCGCTCCCGGCCAACTTCGGCGGCACAGAATGCGACGGCCGTGTAGCCCAGGACAGTGAGATACTTGAGTGTGGCCGACCAGTGTGACCACTCGCGGGTAACCAGCATCAGGGATGACCCGAAAATGATTCCTGCGCCGATGACGAGCAGCCATTTGATGTTTCGTTCTTCGAAGAAACTGCTCAGAAAACGCTGGAGAAACGAAGTGCCTGGGGTTGGTTCCTTGATTAACGATGTTGAATCGACGGGGCTAGGTTCCGGCGATGCTGGACGAGGTGCAGGTTCGCGTGTTTTCGCCGTGTTGGGAGCTTCTTCACGACTGGCAATGTCAACCCGCATTTGTTCGTCGCCGCCTGTGGAGGCGGCGACGGATACGTTTGCCATAACTCTGTCGCTCCGTTATGTCCTGGAGAATCGAGACAGAGCAGTGACTAGTCAAATTCTGTGCCAATAAAGATGCGAAGTTAGCGATTGCAGTGTAAACGTCTGTAAGCACAGACTTTGAGAATTCTTTCCGGGTTGGCCGGTGCGGTTTGTGCAGTCCATGGACTGCGGGTCGCTGCAGCGAGACTACTGCACGGCGAATTTCAGCACGGAGTCAACAGTGCGGGCGCTGATGTCATCGCGTATCTGCAGACGAATCTCGTAATCGCCTTCGGACAAATGAGCAGGAAGCGTAAAATCGTAGCTCAGATAGTAGTCCCATCGGCGGCTGGTGGAGTCGTCGTTGACCGTTGGCAGGTCCCATGATTCGATAGGTTCGTCCGATGATGCTGACCAGATCTGCAGTGTTCCGCCAAACGAAGTTCGATATGTACCGAGTGGCGACACTTCAGACTTCAGGTTGTCGACTTCTGCGTAGATCAACAGGCGTTTACCCGGTTCAAACGTGTTCGTGAGGAATGTGTCGATGGAACCGAATCCATGAATCCTGCTGCAGAAATCCAGCCGTTGAATCGACAGACTGGAAAGCGATTCCAGGTGACGAACTGCTGTACGGAACTGACCTATCGTGGCAGCCACGTGGTCGTCATATTCCATGGATTCGTCAGGGTTACGAAACCGGGAAATCGCCAGGATCAGATCCTGCCAGAACGTCTTTTCTTCCGACGTCATCGAATCAATGGCTTCGGCTGCCGCTGCAGGTTGATCGGCAGTCAAATGCAGGAGTCGCAAATTGAGCTGTCGACGACGGAACTCTTCCGGCTGGAGTGGGGAACCTTCGTCTGTCTGTGGCCACGTCCGTATTTCATTTTCCAGCTCGCTGATTAACACCTCCAGTAAATCATCGGAATTCTTAACGTTTGCAATCGACTGAGCTGACGTCGGTGGAGTCTGCTGTTTCGCGGTGACTTCCGGCGGTGGCTGGTGCGGTGGTTCGGGGTTCTCTCTGTTACCGAACAGATCCCACTGCAGCGGATTGGAAATTCGTTCCAATTGACGCACAAACTGTCGGGGACTGCGTTCCGGTGCAAAACTTCCAGGGGCTAGACTTCGCAGCCGTTCGAGTACTGACTGTTCGTGAGATTGGGGAGGTCTCTCGGATTCCACCGGGAATTCGTTCCTGACGAGATTCGGATTGACACTTTGCCTGTCTGATGGAGCGGTACCGGAACCATCTATGCTGGTTCGGTTCACCGGTCCGGCGTGGATGGCCTCAACCGACTCTGGTTCGGATGTTGCGAGTGTCCTGTCAGTGGGCGGGTCGGACAGACCGTGTACTTGAGACATTGGCTCAACTGTTGTCGGATACATCGAATCGGGATTCGATGATTCGTATACTGAAATACTGTGTCCTCCACCCGAACTGTCGGTTTGAGGCATTCCGGTCAGACTAAAGTCCGGATTCAGCAAACGTGCGGTCGGGATAGGTGATTTCTCGAAGGTCGCCGCAAATTTAGGCCCAGCCGGCTGCAGCTCATTGCTGGGGGTGGGATCATCGGCGACGTTCGTGCGTCTTGCTGCAGCGTCGGAATCGACGGTCGCAACAGTGCCAAACTCAATCAGGTTGGTGAGCGCGTGAATATCCTGAATCATTGCGCAGCCAGAACCTGTCAACGGAATCAGCGCGCAGGCCAAAATTTCCGTAAGAAATGACGGTCGTCGATGCACACAACGATTCATTGGGTTTGTGCTTCCGTGCTCAAACCACATTTCAGGGTGCCGCCGGCAGAAATTGGCAGGGTTGCCCGAATCGGTAGCCGCCGAAGATGATATGGTCGACCAACTTACTGCTACAAGACGGCTTTCACTTTGGAGCCGTAATCCACGTCGGTCAGAGAAGCTGATTAATGAGATTCCTGCTGAGACTGCCGAATCCGGCGCTGTGAGGTAGTTTCGTTCGTAACCCACCCTGTAGAACGTGTCTTATGCCGCTGACCGACCATCGTCACTTTGATCCCATTAACGCGGACAGCAAGTGCGCCAAAGTCATGTTTTGCGTCCCGGAGTTGGATCCAGGCGGCGCAGAGAAGGCACTCGTTCGAGTGGCGTCAGGTCTTCACCAACACGGGTGGTCCGTCAGTGTTGTAAGTCTGCGCGACGCAGGAAGTCTGACGTGTCAGCTGAAGTCAGCCGACATTCCTGTGACAGCTTTGCATTGTGGTGGTTTCATCGATTTCCGTGCTGTATTTCGGTTGCGGCGGGTGCTCTGTAGACAACAGCCGCAGCTCCTCGTCTGTTTTTTGCACCAGGCCAACATTGTGGGGCGCATCGCCGCCTGGCTCGCCGGAGTGCATATCGTGGTATCCGGGATTCGAGTCGCTGATCGGAGAAAGTGGGTAATCTGGACTGACTGGTTGACATGTGGACTCACCCGGAAATATGTGGCAGTGAGTCGTCATGTAGCAGATGTGCACACGAGACTCTGCCGGATTTCACCTGACAAAATGACTGTGATCCGCAACGGCGTGGACATCCCGAAACACCGTCCGATCCGTATTAAGCATGGGAATTCGCAGTTCAGAGTTCTATTTGTCGGGAGGCTTGCGAAGCAGAAGCAGCCAATGAATCTTGTGCATGCCATTGCCGCGATGCCCGATGAATTGAGGAATCGAACGATTGTTGATTTTGTGGGAGAAGGAGATCTGCGGTGCGATCTGGAACGCCAAATTTCCACAGCCGGACTCACGAACCGCATCCACCTTCGAGGATACCAGTCGAATGTGACGGACTGGATGGCGCACGCGGATGTTCTGGCCTTGCCGTCGGCTTGGGAGGGCCTGCCAAATGCTGTTTTGGAGGCAATGGCATGTGGTCTGCCAGTTGTCGCCAGCGGAGTCGATGGTGTTGCTGAGATTATCGAGTCCGGCGTGACAGGGTGGCTGGTCCCGCCGGGAGATGTAATGGCCCTCGCTGCCGTGCTCACTCAGGTTGCGAATGATTGGGAGACTCGTCGGGCAGTGGCAGATCGCGCTTTTGAGGCGGTTCAGCACCGTTTTCTCTGGGACAGCGCGATCGATGGATTCGATGAGGTGTTGACCGATTTGCTGGACCATTGACTTGGAGTGCAAAAATACAGGTGGATGACCGGAAAGTCTCTTCACGTCCAATTGGTGCCGGATCCTGATCTGTTCACGGGTGCCTCGTGATGAAGCCACTAGGCCGAGTAGCGGCTGCCGAAATCATAAAAATCTGGATTTCAGCAATCCCGTCTGTGCCAACAACCTGCGTTCAAATTCGGCGTACAGATAGGCGAGAATTCAGTCGCTCTCTCTTGACGACAGGTGGTCGAAAAGTACAGTCCGTGCTTCGTGTGGTGGCTTGTGGGGATATGTGGGAATCATGGAGAATTCGACACAAGTCATTGAGCCATAATATTTTAAGGGTAGGATTTTTTCGATACCTGCGGTTCTGTGGCAATTACGGGCACTTTTGATCGTTCAATTGACGAGAAACTCCGTCTGGCCATTCCTCGACAGCTTCGCGAGGGGTTTGGGGTTGCCGATGGAGGTGAATTATTCCTTGCACCCGGCAACGAAGGATGTGTGGCCGTTTATTCTCCGGTGGGATTTGAGAAGTTTGCTGATCGAATTGCGAATGCATCACCCGGACGGGCTGACGTTCGCAAATTTTTGAGACTCTTCTATTCCCGGGCAGAACGGGTCGTTCTTGACAAGCAATCACGGATTCGGGTTCCCGAACGGCTCCTCCAGCCCAATCGGACCGATCGTGAAATGGTGATTTTGGGAGTTCGTGATCACGCGGAGATTTGGAATCGGGATACCTGGGATTCTTATATGACTCAAAACCTGCCACGATTCGACGAACTTTCGTCACAAGCCTTGGACCCACCTCGTGCCGCGGGGATTTCCGGCGAAGGGTCTTTCTGAAGCTCCGTTGGAGCAAAAATGTCCCGATTCCCGAATGAGAACTGGCATTGAAGCATACTCCGCAGGCTTTACCGGGCTTCGCGGATTCACTGACAGGCGCATGGATGTGTCTGTCAGAGATACGGTTTCCACCGGAAGCCTACAGTCGTTCGTTTCGCTGACCTGCAGGGAAGCGGGAAGAAGCGAACGGCTGGACGTATCTTGCCCCAATTAGTCTTCGCGCAGGTTTGGCTGTTACATACCATCAAACTCCTCCTTCGGTGTGACGCTCCAGTCGCCGGCACTCTGATTGCACCTGCAGTCAGCAATCCTGTTCCTCACGTCTCTGTTCCTCACGTCTCTGTTCCTCACGTCTCTGTTCCTCACGTCTCTGTTCCTCACGTCTCTGTTCCTCACGTCTCTGTTCCTCACGTC
>CAUZPL010000037.1:0-59068 GCA_963581585.1 Planctomycetota bacterium | reverse complement strand
TTCCGGGATCATCTCCTGCAGACGCAGCATATCGCTGACGCCCTCGACCTTGTAAATGGTCTGCGCATCTGCCCAATGCGTCATTGCATGGCGATTCATGATGCCACTGGTGCCCATGGAGTGGGTTCGCAGCAAATCGATTGGCACGCCGGGGCCACTATATTTTCTTACCGTGCCGCCGGCAGAATTCATCAGGACGATACCGGATTGCAGACGCTCAAACGGGCCTAGCATGTCATACACAGGAAACACCACCACCACCTGATCGAGTGTGTTCAGCGCCAGAGACCCACCAACCAGCTGCAGCGTCTCAGGCGTGACACCGATCTCTTTGCAGAGTCCGGATGTGGAAACCGGCACCCACTTTTTTTCCCGGATCTTTGACCAGAACGAACGGCCAGCAGTACTGACGGGAGCCTTGACCTTGTACTTTTTTGCCAGTTCCCGCTGCGCAGCAAAAAAGTTGGAATACGGACCATGCTCCACAGCAAACCGGAAGAACGGCATGGAAGCGCCCGGCCCCAGATCCTTGTAATAGCCCGTCTGAAGATTCACGGCCGCTGAGGGTTTGCGATCCGCCCGGTCCACCGCACGGCACTCAGCAAATCCCTGCGACGAAACGGATCCCGTGAATTCCAGCCCCCATTCTTTGCATTCCGCTTCAATATCGATCGCATCGAGCAGATCTTCGGTGTACTTCTGCCATTTCTCCTTCTCGGATCGCTGTCCCATTTTGTGACTCCCGTCCGTGCCTGCTTCGGCCACTTTTGAATAAGCAAAATGATTTCAATTGCAATGAACGCGCGCTAGGTGCGGTCCTTCGACTCTTCAAGACTGCTTAGGAAGGCATTGAAGTCATCACCCCGGACGTAGGCCCTGCCGCCGACTCGGCAGACCTTCAGGCCCTTTCTGCGAGCCTGTCGCAGGGCATGTCGTCCGAGACCGCTGCGTCGCTCGAATTCCGTTCAACGCATGTCCAGTCACTGCGAAGTACTGAGCCTGCGAATAAGCTTCGACGCCTGGCGTTTTGTTCGACACTCGCTCTGCTCCGATGGTTTTCTTTTTGCCCCCTGGCAATTGTCGCTCGGACCGGCAGAACAGTTTGACGCCAGTCCCAGATGGACTCACTTCGAAATATGTGGCGAAGGTTTCGACGATCGAGTCAGCCCAGGGTTCCAGCGTTCCAGTCTCTGAATTTCTGCAGCCATCCAAGTCGATGCCGAACAAGTTATCGTCGGGAGTGAACACAAACCCGATTCCCGAATCCTGTGATTCGTCGAATGTTGTTACGACACTTTCGAAACCCGCCCATGTAGCGGGATTGGTGCTACTGGCAGCCGTGCGATAGAAGCTGAACGGCATTTGTGTTGAGCGACCATCACGTTTGATCTCTTGCCACAGCACCCACTGGTCCAGGCTCGTGAGATCGCCAGGGACTGACGCGAAATCGATGCCCTGTGTCATCGCAACCCCGCTTTTGCCAGCTCGGTATTTGTGGCCGATGTTGCGGTGGGGATGGACGGCTTGACCGTTCTTCGAGCTGCTGTGACGCGGGTAAAGAATCGTTCCAGCGCGTCAGGGGTGACATACGGCCGGCTGCCGACGTACACCACGTCCAGCCGGATTCGTTCGTCATCCGGGCCGGCCAGACCGTGTCGGATCCAGCGAAATAAGGTAGACGGGGTGACGGCCCGACCATCGGGCCGGGGTGGAATCAGATTCCGCCGCGCCTCGTTGAGATTGACGAGTTCACCATTTGCAGTGTACATAAAAAACTCCGTTTCCCAGTGATTGGCGATAGATGCCTGTCAATGCAACGGAGTGTCTGTGATTGCGCGACATTCTCAGGTACACGCGATGTGCTTTATTTTGTACCCGCACCGTCAGCAGATTTCAGAAGAGCAGCATTGCTCGTTAAAATGAGTTCCCACTCATCGAACTGCTTATCAGTGAGGAATGTTTGCAGCTCCTTGAAGCCTCGCTTCATGTAGGCGTCGTTTCTCCCGTCGGGACCAAGCTGCCACAACTCGTCGACGTCTGCCATCGACGAGAACATCACTGGATACTTGTACTGTTTCAGGAACCTGTATCGCGCCAGGAGCTTCTGCTTGCGGAAGAGTGCCTCTTCCACGGGGTCGGCCGGTATCCTGAGGGTCCGGTCCTTGAAGCAGAGCCAGTTCAGGACACGCGTCCTCTGATATTGCCATTTTGAGTGAGCATCTTCGAGTTCGATTAAATCGAAAAGGGGTTGGCAGTCCGGGTGTGTCAAGCTGACAAGTGCAGCCGACACCCGCAATGCAGCTTCGGCGTTGAATGGGAACGCTTCACTTGATGCCAGCACGTCCAGCGCATCACACGTGACATCTATTTTGAATGCAATCTCTTTCATCTCATCGGACAATCGCACTAATTCGGGTGGACGATCAATCCGATACTTAAATTTTTCTACGACTTCGGCCGACCATCGCAGATTGGCCATGGTCTCACGATTCGCCCATCGTTCATAAAAGAATCCCCTTCCGACCGTATCAGGGTTCTCCGGGACCAGTTGTGATCTGCGGATGCTAAGCGGGATCCCCCTTTCGCGCAGTCCAGTTTCGTAATGGTCGCGTTCAGCGTCAGTCATCGTTGAGCCGTTGTTGAAAAACTTCGCTGGGTCTTCGATGCTAATACTGGCGAGGTCTTCTTCGCTCGCCTTCTGAAAGCTGTTGATGAAGGCTGCACAGATTCTGCTAACAAGCTGGCTGCTCTTTTTTGACAGTTCGTGTACATGCTCGAAGCACGCCCGAGGGCTCTTTTGCCACTCTGTCGCTAGTTCAATGCATTCGTGTTTGAGTTCCACAAAATCGACTCCCAAATCAGTCAACACGTGAAAATAAAAAGCACCAGGTCAGGTGGTTTCGGGTTTCCGCTTTTCCGTGATCAGCGTAGACCTGGTGCCGTTGATTCTATCCCAGCTCAGCAGCCACCACACGTGCGCGGGACTGATCCAGCTCAGCATAGTATCGCTCCGTCGTCGTCTTCGATGAATGACCCAGCACCTGTTGTGCAGCTTCCAGGTCACTGTGTTGCCGCACCAGTGTGGCCGTGGTATGCCGAAGTTGACCAGGGCACCAACAATTGTCTTTCCGCCATTCGGCGGCCTGTTGTCGACGTTTTTTGTGTTGTCGCGCTGATTCACCGGGAAGTCGTTTTATCAGCGACCGCAGCCGCAGCTCCGGTGGACAGTCGAACGCACGTTCACAGCCCGTCCGCACGGCCGACAACAGACTGGCAACAGAATAATGCTCACCAACTTTACGTGGTCTGGCGTGTTCTCCGTAGGCACGGCGCGAAAATTCATCAACGGCCATCTGTGGATCAAACACGAAGTCTGACCGCGACAGCTCCCGCAGATTGTTGAGGACCTGTTGCGCTTTTGGTCCAACCTGAATCACCCGGCCCTTGCCCTTATGCTTCGTTTTGTGTCGCTCCGGCCGATACTCCCAGACATCGCCATCGGTGTTGATCTCTGACCAGCGAGTCTGCACAGCTTCCCCCGGCCGGCAGCCGGTGTGCAGCATGAAATCCACCAGACCACACACAGCGCGGCTCAGAAATGGCCTGACGGCTTCCACACGTTGTACGTCGACCATCGACCGACCCTCGCTCTCCCGGGCCGTTGTGCGTCCCTGTTTGAGTGGTTCCACTGATCGGAGAGCTTCCAGCACAGCCGGTACCGTTAGTTCCTGACTGACGCCCCACTTAACCACCTGGCGGATACGCCGGACATGGGCGTTGATTGTCTGCCGGCTCAGCCCGGCGTCGATCATCACAGACCGAAGTTGTTGGAGCTTCTTTGGCCCGAAGTGTCGCAGCTTGAGCGTTGGCATTTCACGACAAACATACTTTAAAGCGCACCGGAAGTTGTCCGCTTCGTTGGTCGGCTCGCCATCTGGCCTGCGGTAGTATGCGTGGGCGTGGTCCATAAACAGCAGCGACAAGCGGCCCAGCGTTATGTCGCTTTCGTTCGGGGCCTGCGCTTCCAGCTCAGCACAGATGCGCTCATACGCGGCGAGCGATTCCGCAGAATTGTACCTGCCCAGGAAAACGTGTTTCCCGTGGACAATAACGCGCGCTAAACCGGAGTTCTTGTGCAGCGAATACTTTGGGTTTGGCATGAGACCAGACTTCCTGAAGCAGTGGTTAAATTGGATCTGCTACCACTCCCGAAGTGGTAGCAAACCAACTTTTGACCACAGCCCGTGAAAGGCTGGTTTCCGCATGTGCGGAATGTCGCTGAGTTTGTGTCGACTAGTTTTTACTGCCGTGGTTGTTCAACTTCCCGATTGGGAAGCTGGCGTGTTACCACTACACCACAGCCGCGAAAAACCAGTCAATCCATGGCTTCACCGAGCATACATCGGCTCAAATGCCATTGCCAGTCCATGCAATCAGACGCATTCATGCGCAGTCGTGTTGATCACAAAAGTGGTCAAAAGTGGTCAGCTGGCGTGTTGCCGTTGAGACGGATGGAAGGCGAACGCCTGGCCGCTGCCTCGTTGTGGAAATACTCCGGTGGGTTTGAACGCGGGGCCTCTCTTTGTAAGCACCCGTAGTTCAGCCGGTAAGCCAGACCAAAAACTCACACCCTGGGGATCATTCGAAGGGGGGACTTCGATCGTCCGTAATGCTGTCGTTTGGGCGGGCATGCCGGATCCCGGGCTAACCCGTCACGCCGTCCAGGACGGCGATGAGGACACTGCCGCCCTGCGTGAATTGATCCGCGCCCTCAACCTGGTCGATCCACAGCAGAAAGGTCTGCAGGTGGCAGAAATGGTCCGGATAGCTCAACAAAGTGACTACGGGATTCCCGGTGAGCATTCAGAGGTTCTGAGGGACGCCATAGAAGAGTTTACGCAGTTGGCGATTCAAAATGCTGGGAACCGACTGGCGTATCGATTGAAGTCCGTTCGGCGTCGAATCGTTGGTGCACATTACCTCGACAGGAAAACGGTAAACGGGCAAAGACTTTGGGTTGTGTGTGGACCCGAGATCCACACAGCCAGTGGAGATTCCGTCCAGGGTGCACATGGGGAGGCCAGAGTGCACATAGAAAACGGGTATGTGCCCCATACAAAACCAGGTTTTTCCAGACTTTTATCTCCACATGGGCGATTCGATGGACACAGTGCAATCGTCAGTTCAATCTATGGTCTGTACAGCACTAAATTGATCGCCCTACGTGAAGAAGAGGCACGGTGTTGACCATAAACGTACCTACACCGATCGCCGAATCTCTTCTGGATTCCGTCCTGTCAGCTCAGATCATCGTCGGCTGGGCTGGTGAATCAGGCGAAGAGAAGCGAATGGGGTGGTGGCGGACGGATTTCTGCAGCGAATTTGGGGGCGAAGACCTGCTGCAACAGCTGCTGCCACACACGTGGCAGTGGGCCACACTGCAAAGCGTCCGCGAAGCCGGCATGAGAGCTGACTCTCAATTGCGAACGGAGGCACACGACGCGGACGTCGTCCTCTCACTTTATAACCTGGGTTTCACGGTCAATGAGCGACTGGATGAGCGGTTTCAGGCCCTGAAAAAGTCCGGCCAGCCGCCAACAGAGGCTCTGCCCGCCCTCAAAGACGTGATCTCAGCAGAATGGAATCAAGACAACTTCCAGAACTGGGTCAAAGGGCATGGAGAGGTCACATTCGAAAAGCTGCCGACCGCCGACGTACGATCGAGGCGGCCGGGTTCACGAGCCGTTCAGGGAATTGGTCCAAGCGATTTGGTCTCGCAATACGGACCAACCTGGCCCGGATCTTCCAACAGTCGAAACTTTGCTGTCGAGTACCTGTCCGGATCCAAAATTGCAGGACCTTCAAGCCAGGGCCAAAGGCATGGTTTGCGACATCCTGTATTGCAAGGCGCCGAAATCAAGAAGCTGCAAGAATTGCTTTGCTGAGCTTGAAGCACTGCGGTGTTTTGCTAACGACGCCAAGATAGTGATGGCCACAATCTATGAGGAGGACATGCTGTTTCGGAAGTCATTCGTTCTAGAGGCTGCTGAAGTGCTTGATCCAAATCTGGAGGAGATAGGACAAGGCTTCATTGACTATGCCAGGCAAACCGGCAAGAAAACGGTCGACTTTTGAACAGCGTACTCAGAGGCAGGCAACTCAAGGCAATGTCAACAAGCCGGATGCAGACGAGGGCTTACTGCCGCGACTGATCCGCAACGTCGCGCCCTACGGCCAGAGCAACAAAACAGATTCCAGGCACTACGCGGACCAGGCATCGCTTTACAGTGCTGAGCGCATGCGCAAGGTTGCGTGGACACGCCAGCAGCTTGACGGCAGAATCGAATCGCAAACCCGACTGGAATACAAGCCGTGCGCAGCATCCCAGTAGATCCGACACTGCAGAGTCCCCTTTGCAACCATAGCTTTCGGAAGGGCTGTCGGATTGTTCGCGCCAGGTCCGTGACAGATTCGATGCCTCAGGGCTCGGGAGCCTGGGCGTTGTCTCGATCGTTCAGATCCTTCAGCACTTGCTCCAACTCTTTCATCTGTTGGCCGAATTTGGCCCAGTCATCGCCGTAACTTTCCTTGGCCTGTTGCAGGTGCTGCCAGGCCCGGCGTGCCAGCTCCGGTGATGGCCGGGTACTGGTTGGCTCGGCACCCCCCTGGTCGGCCCCGATGTCTGGGGAAACTGGCTGGCTCGCCTTGGCGAGAGCCGATTCACGGCCGAACAGTTTGTCCAGGCTAAGCTCGAGGTTGCGCTCCATTACGATCCGGTCGCCGTAGACCACAATGACCCGCTTCAGCTCAGGAATCTCCCCGCGGGCGGCCTGCAGGAACACCGGCTCGACATACAGCAGGTTTCCCTTAGTCTCAATTGGCGATTCAGGTGCACCGCGCTCGAGTTGAGACGGTATGGGAACGACGAGCAAGTTGCCGCGGATGACCACATCGCCTCCTTGAATCCACAGGGCCAATTGTTCCCGAATCTTTTCGTTCTGGCTGATCCTGGCTTCGATCTGGTAGGGGCCATCGACTTGCTCTCCTTTCGGAAAGTTGTACACCAGCAACTTGCCGTACTGGTCGCCGTCGTTGCGCGCACACATCCATGCGCGCAACACGTGCTTCCCCTGCGGAGTGAAGGGGAGCATGAGCACGAACTCCTCCTGCTCCCGAGCCTCGCCTGGCAGACGCATGATATTGTGATACGGCTCCATCTCCCGTTCGTCCTGTCGGTACGTTTCCTTGGGAAACTCCCAAAGATCTTCGTTCTGATAAAAGATCTGGGGATCGGTCATGTGATATTTCGCATAAATCCGCGCCTGGATCTCAAACAGGGTCTTCGGTACCCGGATATGCCGCCGCAGGTCCGCACTCATCTCATCCAATGGCTTAAACGTGTCGGGGAAAACTTTTTGGTAACTCTGAATGATTGGGTCGGTCGACTCGGCGACGTAAAGGTCAACGGTCCCGTCATAGGCGTCGACGACGGCCTTGACCGAGTTGCGGAGGTAGTTGCCGAAGTTGCCTATGGACTCGGAATACGGGTAGTAAGCCGTGCGCGTGTAGGCGTCGCAGATCCAATACAGCTTTCCCTCACTCAAGACGATGTACGGGTCTTGGTCGAAGAGCAGGAAAGGAGCGATTCGCTCGAGGCGGTCAAGCACTCGACGGTAGAGCATGATGCGGCTTTCGGCGTGCACATCAGTGTTCAGGAAAATGGACATGCTTTTGAAACGGAAGGCCCACAGCAGCCGTTTCATCCAGTCGCCCACCGGGACACCCCCGTCGCCCTCGTAGTCGGTGTATTTGTTCTCATCACCGACTGGGTAATCGAATTCTTGCGCCTTGGTTCGGACGAAGACGTAAGGGTTAACGGTTTCGCCGTAATAGATTTCCGGGCGGTCGAGTTGTAGATCGGCATGACCTTCGGGCGGGATGTCCTTGAGCAAGAAATCGGGCTCCCCTTCCCGGAGAATGCGGTTCACCGGACTCAGAACGACTCCGTAGCCATGGGTATAGGTGAGTTGTTCGTTCACCCAGGTTCGGCTCGGTAGTGCCTCGTAGTTGAGTTCGCGTGCCGAGAGCATGACCTGACGATACTTGCCGCCGATCGTGTAACGGTCGTTATCGACATCGTGGAAGTCATAGTAAGTACGAATTGCCTGTAACTGCGAATAGGTACTCAGCAGGGGGCGGTGGTCCCACAGGCGAATGTTTTCGACCGTTCGTTGGTTGGCCTCGAGCAGTTCGGGCGTCAGCGAGTCCTCGGCGGAGAAGTCCCTCTCCTCCACGTCGTCCACGTTGTAGGCTTTACGGGTAAATTCGATGTTCCGCTCGATATACGGCCGTTCGGCGCTCAGCTCGTTGGGAGTCACTTTGAGTACTTGGCCCGCGAATGGCAGGCCCTTGGTCCCGAGGACTGACAGTCCGAGCCAGACAGCCACAAGCCCCGCCGCCAATTTCCATCCCTTGCGGAAGCCCAACCAGATGACGCCGATCCCGACCACACCGGCGGAGACCATCAGCGTCCACAGGACAGGCAGCAGGATATGCACATCGGTGTAGCTGGCCCCCGCAGCCACGCCGCTCGGCGAATTCAGCAGATCATACATGTTTAGGCGATAGCTCAAAGCCTTGGCTAAGAGCATAATGCCCAGTAAAGTCAGCAAGTGCCGCTTCACTCTGGGAAGGCTGCTGAACTGTCCATGTTCGGTCACGGCGACCCTTTGGTCGAAGATGTATACCGCTGCGCTCAGGACCATGCACAAACCCATCGCCAACATGAAGAATCGATAAAGCGACTTCAGCAAGGGAAACTGAAAGACGTAGAAGCCCAGATCGTTGTTGAACAAGGGGTCCTGCAGGCCGAACTCAGTCGGGTGCAGATAAAGCAGCACCGATTGCCAGTGGGAATTCCCAACGGCCACACCGACGAACAGAGAGATCAGCACAATCGCGACGGGGAGCAGACGGTTCACCCAGGGTTCCACGAGGTGCCGGTTGGAAATTTCCAGGACGTTCTGGCCCTGGAACACCAGAGTGGCGTGTGTCGGCCGGCGCGCGACGCGCAGATTGACCCATAACAAGAAGCACAAAAGTGCCGCCTCCCCCGCCCCAAGCCACAGTTTCGTGGTGAGCACGGTGAGGAAGATCCCCGAGTACTGCACCTGCTCAAACCAGAGCCAGTCGGTGTACAGCTCGCTGAGACTGCCCCCGAGGAGGAACAACAGCAGCAGCGCGATTACGATCAGAACCATACGATTCATGCGTCACCGTCCATTCCTGACTTGGGTGATTACGTTAGTGTCGTCGTTCAAAGATGGTGTCGAGATCACAGAATTCAAAGACGGTCGTATTAAGGTGAGGGTCAAAACGGATGTGAAGCAACGTCCCGAGCGTTATTCAACCTCAACGGTCATATCGCGAGTTAGGTCCTCGCTTTCACCTGCCAACACAATCCGAAATCGGACAACGCCTTTGGGAACGTGCAGTTTCCCTTGCGCATAGTGCGCCGGTTCGTTTTCGCTCTCGGGTTCGTAGACCGTCGCGACCTCTTCGTCAATGACTGCGTTTCCATCTGCGGACACCAGGCAATTGAACACCTGCGCGTCGGCCACCGGTTCGCCCTCGTGCATAATCATGACGGACGGTTCAAGCATACTGGCCGCATGCACGTGCTCGCCATGATGTCCTAGCGAGATCGACGCACCCGCGTGCTCAAAATCCTTTTCAACCCACACCAGGGCATCGTCGCCTTCATGCGGATGAGGATGAGGATCGGCATCGGTTTCTTGGGGGGCGGGCACGGTCGCCCCCCGTGCACAACCAATGGCAAAGACCTGGACGATTAAGAGCAGAGCCGTGTAATTCATAATTTGTTTCATGTTGGTCATCATGCAAATGGAATGCAGGCTGTCCGTGCGCGCGACCTCGGATTTCAATTGGCGGGCACTGCCCACCCTAAGGACGTTCGCCGCCGACCATATCTTCACTAACAATCGTCATTTTCACATCGACCGGTACTCGGCCGGCTTACAGCAACGCTACCATTAGACCCGCCTCATCGTGTGTGAATCTGCCAGTGATCCGGCCATGATAGGTAATCGTGCTTTGAATCCTAGGCGCTGAGACGAGCTTATCGTCAAACACAGTGCCAGCACAGGCGACCGTCAAATCTGAGTCGGCTACTTCTCTTCGTTGTCCCCTTGCTGCTTGGTTTGCTCTGTCTTTTCCTTCATATAATCGCCGATGACAGTCTTGAGTGGGCAGACTGAGAATGCCGGGCATTTCTTACAGCTGGCAACTATGGCGATTGGGCATAAGGTCATCGCACTTCTCCTTCGTTGGCTGTTTTGCACACCGAGCGGATCATGACGTGCTCCCGCTGAACCATGCGATCCACCTGCAGACGAAGCACCGGCCGAACTCACGGATAAGGTGGTCAGGATCATCGACGGGGACACCATTGATGTCCTGACCGACAAGAAGGAAACAACGCGGATTCGACTGAACGGGATTGACTGTCCGGAGCGCGGTCAGCCATTCAGGACTAACGCCACCGAGTTTGTTGACGCGCCAGTCTAAGAAAGTTTGAAGCCCTCTCAATCTGTTTTACACGTCAACCTGCAACAGCCGACACGCTTCTTCGTAACCTGGCGCACGGTAGCCGGCTTCGTCTTCGCGGTTGTAGCCGTAACAACTCATGGTGACACGGGCGAGCGCGACCATCTGGCGCCAGCGAAACGCGGGCCGCGTCGTCGCGAACTCCTCGGTAACCGTGCAATAGTATTTCTCCCCGTGCAGGCGACCGCCTTCGCTGACCGCGTAGCGGAGCATTAAATCGAACACCGGACGCGGGGCGTAACCCTGCTCACCGTAAATCTGTATCGCGGCAGCGACGCGACCCTGATCGTTGTCGCGGATGGCCGCATCGGCCTCGCGCAACAGCAGGTTAGCGCCTGTGGTCTTTATCGCTTCGCGATGAGCATCGTGCGGATATAGCTCTCCTTCTGGAAAATTCCTCTTGTCGGCCGCGTAATACGCACAAACCAGCAGCCCGACCACGGCGTTGCGCCGGTTGCTTAGGCGCACCATGTTCCGCCACGCATTGGTGGCATCGGACGTGTGAACGCCGAAACTATCGCCGTGACAGCGCCGGCCGTCATCCAGCCGGAGGACGAATGCGTTGCACGCCAGCGAGATCGACTGGCCGACCGCTTCATAAGAAATACCCTCAGCGAGCGCCGCGGCAACCGCATCCATTGCCGTCTCCGGGCCGCGCGCATATATGAGCCGTGACATTTCCTCAAACCACGCGTCGTCCGGCTCGCGGGTGCCGGGTTCCTTGCTCAGCAGTCGATATTGATCAAGCAGCTTCGGAACCAGCCGGCGGGTTGGTGACACGGGAAGATTCCGCTGTTTATGAGACTGCTCCACACTGACGCAAAAACGTACGCACTGTCGCAGCAATGTGTGTGCGTGTTGCTCGAGCGCGTCGCCTCCAGCAGGAGTTTGCCATCCTGAGCGCCGTCGGGCAGATCGCCTTGAGATATGGGCCTGAGCATCTTTTTCTTTGCCAGGCCACTTTCTTGAATGCGGTGCGTGTTTCGATACAACACCTTTAGTACCGGCAACGGCCTGCGCTCCTGCGGCAATTCTCTGGCCATTTGATAGGCTGGCAGCAAGGCCATTTCCGTGTGGAAACCCACGTAGTCCACACCACCGAACGTCTCGGCGTTGGCCAGCGCCGCGGCTGAGATCAGTTGTCGCAAATCGGTGCTGCCTTCCTTCAGTCTTTTGACGAGCACCGGTTGCAGCTTGTCCACCGGAGTTTCCTGCAGAAGTCCCACCAATGGGTGCAACTTACCGAAGTCAAGTGTATCCGATCCGTCGTCGGCAAACGCGGACGAGATTCCGAAGTCACTCGCCAATGACGCCCCCAAACCGGCGATCAGCATTCCGCTGCCAACGTCCTCAAAAAAGCCACGACGAGTGTTGCGGGACATGACGGCCCTCCTAGTCACGAGCATGGAACGACAGAACAGGCTTCGATCTATGATAACGGACTGGCATTACACTTCCATGAAAAGATCGCACCGCTGGCTCGGTTCCCGACTTAAGAACTTCGTGCGAGCGATGGCAGAGCCCGCTAAGGGTCGCCTGTTGCCGATCAGCATCGAGGCGCCCGCACCGCTGCGTTCACCGAGGTCAGTCAATACGTCCCATACTACAATTTCAAACACAGACACTCCCGGCCGGGATACCTCACGCCGGCCGAATTTGAAGACCGCCGCAACCTGCCAGGATAAGCGCAAGACCGGTATGTCAGACTGTAGCCACCTCACCAGTCTTCGCGGTTCGCGTGGTCCAGGGCAGAACCTTCAGCGAAATGCTGCAGCAGGCGATGCGGTCCTGCCACAACCGGGCCATCGCCACGCACGAGATCATCGATGAGCTGCTCAACCTGGCCAAGGAGATCCGAGACTTGGGTAAGCGCCACACTGAGCTGGGACTCACCGAGGACGAACTCTGTTTCTATGATGCGCTGGCGCTGAACAACTCGGCGATCGAGGCGATGGGGATCGACGAGCTCAAAGTGATCGCCGCCGAGCTGGTCACCAAAGTCCGCAAGAGCGTGACAATCGACTGGACGCTGCGCGAATCGGCCCGCTCGAAGATCCGGGTGATGGCCGCCCGTATCGTCCCAGCCGTGGCTACGCACCCGACCTGCAGATGGAGGCGGTCAAGCTGGTCCTGGAACAGGCGGAGACCTTATGCGAGGACTGGGCCGCCCGTGATGAGCTTTGCGGCTGTAAACTTTGTGCCGTTCTCCCGATGGCTTAGGCGGCGGCGGAGTTTTGTTTGCGACGGCGGTACCCCACACTGCCCCGCGTTAGCTGGCAGCGTCTGCAATGGCAGTGAATGCCAGTAGCAACATTCTCCTTCCCACCACAGACTCAGGAGCGCACCTTGTTAGCTTCATTGAGACAACCACCAATTACTGAGGAATCATCGGCACTCGCTATGTTGCCAGCGCCTCCGCTTACCGCTGAACGGGCCGGCGCAAAGACTCCGTCAGGGCTCGGCAGCGATTCTCACTTCCACTTTGGGGCTGGCCCTCTCGCCCGTTGCGTCCCGGTAGGTTACGTGGTTGAGCCTGGCGGGTTTAAGCAGAGGGACCTTTCCCTCTAAACTGTCGGAAACGTCCTTAACCCCTGCGACAGGAGCGAGACTGAAGTTCCCATAGGATATCATGCCCTTCTTGTGGTACCTGTAAAAGTATAACGTGTAAAGCCCGGCGCCCCCCTCCGGCAGGGTGAAGGTATGGCTTACCTTCGACCACTTATCGGTGAACCTGTCGTGCAGGCCGAGCCAGAGCCTGTACCGCTTGTCCCCGTGATAATCCTTCTCGAACTGGCCAGAAAAGCGCAGGCCCACCTGGCTGTTGGCGCCGCCGGTGGCCATGCCCTCGAACTCCAGCAGGTACTCCCTCCCGCTTTCAAGAGGAAGGTTTGGAGTGTAGGCGCCTACCCCGTATCCGTCCTCGAATATCCTGAATCCGGTGGGCGACTTCTCGTACCGGAGTACATCATTCATTGGACCAATCATATTGGCTGGCCTGATTTGGGCCCTATCGTCCGGGAAGATGACCAGTTGCTGGCCCAGTTGCACCTCGCCGGCGTAGGTTATCGCTTCACCATCAATGCTCAGCGACGGCCTCTCGATAACCGGGATGAGCGGCCTGACGGTTATCTTCGGCTTTACCGCCTCTTGGAGCCGGAAACCAGACTCGACCCACTTTTCAACAGCATGTTCCAGCCTGTGCATCTGGAAGCGAGGAATAAAGGTCTCTTCAGCGATCTTTGCCACCGCAGCGGGCGACTTGCTGCATTCGACCTTAATGGCAATGGCTTGGGAAAGCGGCAGCTTGACGCGCCGCCCGCTCAGGACAAAATCATACCGTTCGTACGCACCCGGAGCGACGCTATTCCCGCGGCTGCCGCCGACTCTTTCCACCCGCACGGACGCCGGCACATCCAGCGTGACAAAAACGTCCCGCATCGTCTGAGCTTCTTTCAGGTACTCCGGCCAGAATTCGATATCGCGTGGATTGTGCACCAACATCGTCAGAGGCGCGCGTCCTTTCTCTTTCAGTTGCGACAGCGGCGCATGGAGCAACACCTTGGGGCGCAGATAGCTTAGCAGAGTGTCAATGCCCACACGGTGGCGGTTCTGGAATATCCTCTGGTGCACGGCTACGTCCATGTACCCCGCAAACTCCTTTTGCCGGCCCCCGTCCCGGTCGTTTGGTATGCTGGGGTCGTCACCACTTCTATGGCCCAGACAGTGCCCCATGCAGAAAAAGAAGCTTCCCCAGTTCAGCGGATCTCGCGTCATGGCCATTTTCTCGCACTCTTTCCATCCCGTTATGCGCATGCCCCGCGGATGTGATAGCTGAGAGAAGAACGGCCAGTTGTGCTTTCTGACCAGCTGCATGTATTGTTCCCATTCCCCCTCAATTCTCGTATAGGTGAAAAGCCCGTCTGCACCCCCGGGGCCGATCACATCAGAGAGTTTATGGAGAAGATAACCGGGCTGCATCGGGTCATCTACGGGGCCGGATCGGTCTGTTGTCCATATGCCGCAGTGCTGCCAGTGGAAGACCTTCTTATCCGGCGCGAGTGACTTGATATAGCTGTAGATGTCCTTCAGCGTGTTCGCATAAATGCCGCAAACGTGTTTCTTGGTCTGGGCATTCCACTCGAACCTGTCCTGGCCCATCTCCCCGGCGATCTGTGCTGCGTAGTGCTTGAGGTCGACGCCCACCTCGCGTGCGCGGATGCTCTGCGCCCAGTGCCCCGAGAGTTCCTCCAGGAAGGTAAACCCCAGTATGTTCTCAGGCTTATCTATGCCGTTGAGGACGGCGTCCACTTCCGACTTAATTTCTTTCCTGACGCCGGCTCGAACCTCCGGTTCAAAATGATACTCGAGGAAGGTGGCCACGCCCTCGTATTTCCGGAACCGGCCCAGGCCGCCAATCGGCCAGAGGCGAACCAGGTATTTCTGATCGGGGTTGTATTTCAACGCCTCGTTGATCGCGTGGTTGCTTTCTTCCACGGCGGCGCCACCATGGCAGATCATTATCCAGTCCCATCGCATCCGTTCCAGCTTCGCGTGTTCTCCGCCCACGCCGTAGCCGCCCCAGCCGAGCTGCCAGTGCTTCGCCCGTGCATGGTCCATACAGCCGAACACCACAAAGACTGCAGCCAACCAAGTTCCGATGGACAATTTCCCGCTCACCTGAAACTCCTTTCCAATTAGCTGATAGACTGACAGGAAATTTGATTTTCGCCAGGAGTTTACTGGGAAACAACAGGGAAAATCATAGCCCAGGGCCGCCGTCGCGGAATTGCTCCGCACCGAATACAGTTTTTCCGATGTCCAGGTGGGTCGTATTCTCGAAGCAGCCAAACAGGCGGCAGTGGAATTAAGCACCTGATTCGCTACAGCCGGTTCGTCAGCAGACAGTTGCTGAAACTCGGGCAGTGCGTCATCACTGGCCCGCATGATGTGCCGGACTGCAGTTCTGTGCTGCCTTCCAGGCTTTCGATGATCACCTCGAGCATGCTGTCCGCTTTGGCCTGAATAGCTTGCAGCTGTTCGGTTGTGAGGTGAGTCATGGATTCAGTGATGCGGTTAGTGCTCGATCTGACAACTCGGCAATGCCTTTGTAAACAAGGTGGGGCAGATCAGTGCTGCGCACGCGGTACAAACCCGGCTGATCGGAAATAAATTCGCGGTATCTGTCGGCAGCAGCATTTAACGGAATCCATTCCGACCAGGACAGCCGACCCCACTCCTTGCTGACCACTTTTACGCTATCACTCACCGATACAAGTCCCGTTCTTCTGTGCTCATCCTCCGCCAGTCCGGGCGACCACTTTCACATTGGATGCCCCGCTCATGATGTCCTCGGTAATCTGTGCTTCCTCGCGAACAATCACGGCATCGACAATCATGGCTTTAAGTGTCGCGGAGCTCATGTCAGGACAGATTTCAACCGTGCCATATTCAGCAAGCATGTCGTGACAAGCGGGAAATACGGGAGCAGTGGAGATAATCGTGGCCATGGTGTATTAGCTTCTTGAGTAAGAGAAAATACAGGTCGCCAGACGTGTGATCAGAGAAGGGAATTGCGGTTCACTCGATTGCAGCTGCTCGTCATAGCCGGTCTGGAAAGGTTAGAGACAGGTAATACCTGATTTCAATAGAATTTTTTATCCGAAACCGTAACCTTAAGTCTTACTTTACCGCTGTACCCAAGGCACATGAGCACACATCATCGCTCGGAGCACCGCCTGAGAGAACTTCATTTTATGACTACGAACTATCAAACCTCACGCCGTCAGTTTCTGGGAGGCATAGCTGCCGGTTCCGCCGGTCTGCTGCTCTCATCGGGCAACCGGGTAGCCGGCTATCAGTCACCAAACGAACGTCCCGTTTTCGCCACCATCGGTCTACGAAATCAGGGGTGGGCGATTACGAGCAAATCCACCAAGTTTGCCGATTTCGCGGCGTTAGCAGACGTGGATGCGAATGTCCTGGGAGCGAACGTGGAAAAAGTCGAGAGCCGACAGGGCAAAAAACCGGATTCCTGCAAAGACTACCGCAAAGTTCTCGACCGCAAAGATATCGATGCCGTGATGATTGCCACTCCCGATCACTGGCATACCAAAATTGCTGTTGAGGCGATGCTCGCCGGTAAAGACGTCTATTGCGAAAAACCGCTCACGCTGACCATCGACGAAGGAAAGCTCATTGAAAAAGTGGTCAAACAGACCGGGCGCGTTTTCCAGGTCGGTACGATGCAGAGGACAGAATCGGGGCAACGCTTCCTGCAAGCTATTGCCCTTGTCCGTGCTGGTCGCATCGGAACGGTCAAAAAAGTAACCTGCGGGATCGGTGGCTTTGGTCCCTCGCCGAAGATTCCCGTCACTCCAGTTCCCGAGGCTCTTGATTGGGACTTCTGGCTCGGCCCGGCTCCCAAGGTTCCCTATCGAGCCTTGCCCGAAATACGGAAAGGTTACGGCGGAGGCGTGCCACTATACAGCAATTGCCATTATTCATTCCGTAACTGGCACGAATACTCGGGCGGAAAACTTACCGACTGGGGCGCGCATCACGTTGATATTGCCTGCTGGGCGACCGGCACAAGCGATACTGGGCCAAGCAAAGTGACCCCGATCAATTACGAAATGGCCGTCGAGTACAAGGACGGTCATCCGCTGGTAGACGATCAATACAACATCGCAACGAAGTTCAATGTTCGGGCTGACATGCCCAGCGACATTGAGCTGTTGATTACCAACGAAGGAGATAACGGTATTTTGTTTGAGGGAACAAAGGGACGCTTCTTCGTGAATCGCGGTAAGATCGTCGGAAAGCCGGTCGACGATCTCAAAGACAATCCGCTCCCGGGAGACGCCATCGAAGAAGTTTACGGTGGGCTGGTGGCCGAGAACCACACCGCTAATTTCATCGACGGCATGAAATCCCGGAAACAACCGATTTCCGATGTCTGGTCTCACAACCGAATGCTGGAAATCTGCCACCTGTCGAATATTGCCATGCGACTGAACCGTGAGCTTGAGTGGGATCCGGTCAAACGCGAGATTGTCGGTGATTCGGAGGCGAACTCGTTCCTGTCAAGGGAAAACCGCAAAGGGTACGAGATCAACATGTGATCTGGTTGTGGACCTGTTTCCATCAACTTCGCGGGTGGTGGATACGAACTAGTTGAGTTGTTCGACCACCCAGACCGCGTGTGTGCTGTTGCCGCCGCTGGTCTCGATGTTGTCCAGGTTGCCGCCGTTCAAGGCCGAGAGGTAAGTGTGGATGTAGTCGGGATTTTCGGACAACTGACCGGCAAAAGCCACAACGTCACTGAAGTAGAACCCCGAACCTCCGTAACCCATGCCCTCGGTCAACGTGTCGTAGAGCCGGTCGGGATTGTCCTGGGGTGGCATTCCGTCTACGGATGTCGTCTCTTTGCTGCGGAACGTGGCGGCCGCCCGCTGGCCAGTCCGAAATAGCCACCACAGTTGACCTGCCTTTCCGTTATCGTACCATCCCGAGCGAGAAGATTTGGGATCAGTTGATCTCGGCCTCCAATCGCCGCGTCGTGGCGAGGGCGGATGGTTTTTTGAGCGACCCGATCCTCGAGTGCATGAGGACGCTGCCAGGAGTCGCTGGAAAGGAGGGGCGTGGGCGAGGATCAGCGTGCTTGCACGGCCGATTGGGTCTGACGATGATCACAGCCGAATCTCCCGCGCGTCGCCGTGGTCTGCGTTCACCCGTTCCGTTCGAGGAAGCTAATATCATGTCACGCAAGTCCTCAGACCCGATTAGCCGCCGCGCGGCCTTGGCTTCGCTGGGTGCCGGAGCCGCCGGCCTGGCCATGCTCGAGGAGGCCGTTGGTGAACAGAAGAACCCGGCCGCACAGGTCATCGACCGGGGGTGAAACCTCAAGATCACCGGTTGGGGCGAGACCTTCGGGCTCAACGTCCGAGTCGCCATGGCGCTGGTTGCGGCGATGGCCGAGGGGCTCACGGGGGAAAACCCCACGCGGATCGAACATCTCTGGCAACGGCTCTACCGCGGACCGCGGGACGCTTGCGGTGGCCCCTACATGACCAACGTCATCTCGGCCATCGCCATGGCACTTTGGGACATCGCCGGCAAGGCGTGGGGCGTACCGGTCTACTGGCTGCTGGGTGGCCCTCGCGACTTTCGCCGCCACGCCGCAGACGGTCAAGGGCTACGTCGATCACATCAAGGAGTTCCGCAGGCGGCTGGGACCCAACGGCGCCATCATGCTTGATGCCCACTGCGCCATGCCGCTGGCGTTTCTGATTCAGTTGGCCAGCGCCATCGAACCCTATGATGTTCTGTTCATCGAAGAACCGGCCGTGCCGGGCAACATCGAGGTCTTCAAGCGGCTCAAGGACGCTATCAAGGTCCCGCTGGCCACCGGCGAACGCGATCGGACGATCTGGGAGTTCATCCCGTACCTGCACGAGGGGTGTATCGACATCCTGCAGCCGGATATCGGAGCCTGCGGCGGGATCAGCCAGATGAAGAAGATCGCCACGCTGGCCGAGGCGTACCACGTCTCACTGGCGCCGCACAACGCGAGCACCGTACTGGGCATGACCGCCAGTTTCCACGCGATCGCCTCGATCCCGTTCTTCCTGATCCACGAGGGTGGCACCGGGTTCAGTCCCGAGAACGTCACGCGGGTGTCATGGACGATCGACAAGCAGGGCTTCGCCTCGTTGCCTCAGGGACCGGGGCTGGGTGTCGAAGTCGACCAGGGCATCCTGGACAAGCTGCACGCGAAGATGCCCAAAAACGGTGGCTGGCCCAATCCCCGGCTCGAGAAAGATGGCGGGATCGCCGACTATTGAGCGTGCCGATCGTCATCACACCGGTCACATTCGACTCCCCACGCTGTTCGCCGTTCAATCAACCAATTGGTAACAAGTTCAGAACCGCTTCCGATGATTGACTGCTCTGGGTGCGAACTCCCGTTGAATGAGGTGTTGGCGCGAACACGCCTTATCTCTCTCCACCCGACCGAGCGAGGCCGGCGGGCGTGGTTCGGATCCAGCGGGTTGAACGCTGGGGCTGAGGTGGAGAGACTGGGGACTTGTTGAGCCAGATCCTGGAGAGATTCGATGAGAGTTCTGCTGCCGTTGCTCCAGTGATTGATGACCTGCTGTTATTCCGATCCCTTAACATTACCGTCGGGTGGAAGTAGGGGTGACAGTGACACGTTGTCAAGGAAAATTGGGTTTCCACCAGCAAATCCATAAGTAAAAACCAGGGTGATCGTGGTACAGCCGGCCGGGGTTGTGATCACCCAGGGGTCGGGACCATAGTCATAGTGGGTGACATGGGTCCAGTGATGTTCCGGACTGGGATGTTGCGGATCGTGATACCATTCCCAGAAGCAATTCCTGTCCACAAATTTAGAACGACCGTTCAACATGGAGACTTTGACCAGAGGTCCTTTGAACCAGAAATCAAAGACATAATCCGTCTCTGATGTCAGGCCTGAGATCGTTTGGGACAACGTCGGAGTACCATCGGTGACCCTTGCCAACGTAGCGCTCCGCAAGCCACCGCCAGGCAGGGCGCCAGTAGAAGATCCGGCGGCAGCGTTGCCGTTTGGCGCCCAACCATCCGGCGGAGTGGTCGCGTTTGTTTCGCCTATCTCCATATCCCCGTTGTAGACCAAATTGGTCTGAGCATCGTGAGGGACGTAGGGGCCGGAGACGAAGGTGCCGCCGTTGTTGAACTTGAACAGGTCCCCCGTCCCACCATCGAGAGTCAAATCCAGATGATAGAGCGAGCCACCGTCGTGAATGAGGCTGACTTCTTCGACCTGGCCCGTTTTCCGGCTAAGCCGCAGAAGGCTATCAATATGACTGTCGCCAAAATCAAATTCGAGGCGGATTTTCTGGATACAGTCGGCAGCCGAGCCGTTTCGGTCACTCAGGCCGTTGACGATCATGAAGTAGATGTCTTTCTCGTGACCGTGGTTGGTGAAAGATGCGTCCAGCGGCTCAAAGTATCCCACGATCACGTCGCCGGGTAAGCTATCTTGTTGAGTGCCCAGGTTGGTGGCCTTGATGGCCGTCATGTAGGGGTCTGCAGAGGACTCCCAGAAAAAAAGTCGGTTCTTCTCAGACGATTCGCCAGGGGCCTGCGGCTGACCGGATCTGCCGTTCAGGATTACGTGCACGTCGGTACTGATCAGTCGTACCAGGGTCGGTCCGAGGTTCAAGCTCTGTCGGTTGGTCTCGGCAACATAGTAAAACTGTGGTGTGGGGTTTTTCGTGCCGTCTCCCTTGAACATCGCTGGCAAGGGACCGGTGCCATTGTTGCTGTCGTAGATGAAGCTTTGTACGAGTTTAAAACCGAATGCCCATGACGAGAAATTGTTCAGCCGAATCTCCGACTCGGAAACGATGTGCCCCGGCACATAGGTCTGGGTGTACTGTCCGACAGGGATTGGACGGTTTCCGGTACCATCGTTACCTTCCAGTCCCAGCATGCGATACTTCGCCATGGCCCCATAGATCCAGGGCGGGATGCCAAAAGGATGGATGTCCAGGGTAAAAGGATAGTCATCGAACATGAGCATGTCCGGCTGGGTCTGCTGCATATAAGTTCGTAAATCTCCGATGGAAAACTGCCTGCCCGACTGATTGGTGTGCATAATGACATCCGGATAGAGGCTGCGCATGTTCGCGAATATCTTCGCCAGTTGTGCCAGTTCGGCCGGGTCATTGATGTCCTGCTCGTCGTTGACTTGCAAATTTATCAGGTTGGACAGATGAGGGTGTTCTCCTGAGGAAATATCAACATCATCAAGATCAGCAGGATACCCACCTCCAAGATACATGATGCGGGTCCAGGGTATTCCAGGTGGTCCGGGCAGTACGCCACCATAGCCCCCACCCGATAAACCAACCGTTGTAAAATTCGACTCGTCCCAGCGGACAAGATCAAAATAACCCGTTGCACCCGGATAGGCCCAGGCCTGGAGCTGCAAGCCCCTATCCACCAGAACCCGATGCCCGCGATCCAGGCCTCGGGCCTGGGCAATGGAATACCCACCCAACAAAACCATCGTAAGAAGGACAAGACGCCTAAGCTTTAGCTTCTGTTGCATGGATTCTGTTCTCCTATTGGAAATGCTGCCGCCGGCGGAGGAACGTCTCCGGGCCAGCCAGAGCCAGTTGATTCGTCATGGCCGGTGCCGGGATGACTTGGCATGATTTTGAAGACACAGGCCACAATGCGCAACTCGATTCCTCGGCTGTGAGCACCGCCATTGGCTTCAGAAGAACAAAGGTGAAAAACATGAAAGAGCCCGTTGTACTTGCGGCATTCATTGTCGCAGCAGCCACCATCAGCACCACCCAAAACGGTCCGTGTTTCCAAATCAGAATGAATGCGCATCACGCATTCATCATTGACACGACCACAGGCAATACACGGGAGAAGCTCTTAAGTGACAATGAAGGATCGTCGGACGGTTATTGCGCATTTTTTTAACCCAAAACGAAAGGACACCCATGACAACCCCAGTCTACATCTATTATCGCCTACACGATCATCAGCATCACCATGACTATTTGGGTGGCGCGCACGCTGCACAAGAACGGACGTATCTTTCTATTGGATGACTTCAATGGCAAAGAGGAGATGACCGACTCTGTGAACCATCTGCCTGTCGTCGGATTTTACCTCACCAATATCGGCTTCATCCTGCTGTTCCTTCGCTTTGGCACCAAGCCGGACAGGCTGGTGGAAGGAATCGAGTACATCACCACCAAGCTTGGAGTGGTGCTACTGGTTCTGGGAACCATGCATTTTTTCAATATGTTCAACTTCGACCGCATGCGGAAAAAAGGAATGAATCACAATTCTCCTCCGCACCCATCAGCAGAGGGTCTGCATCAGCCGATTTTGAACAAATAAGAGGCAGATATGAAAGAGGCATTATACACCGCCGCGGACTAAGGCATCGACAGAACCGAACGAAGCTCACAATCACGAATGTTCATCACGGGCGGCCATCTGGCCGCCCGTTTTTCGTGGGCAGTGCTGTCGCCAGGGTTCACCTGCGCCGTTGAATTGCGAAAGGTGGAATGAAGCCCGCACGTTGAAAGCGGCCCTGTGGTTCTTTGGCTAACAAGTGCATCTGCAAGTTGCGACCACTGGCGATGTTGCTTCTCTTGCGTTGTTCAAAATACGGACAGCGCTCACAACAGGTTCTGCCGGCCGACGAAGTACAGTGGCGGAAACGGAAACGATGAGCGTTTTAAAAGGTTGACCCAATCAAAAGGCGCTGGAAAAGGCGCCAGCACATTAAGAGAAACATGAAGACAACAGGAATGCCGAAAAAAACTGCGACGGCTCACGCCAGAGTAATGAGTGGGTCTTCGGAAATCCCTTTTGTAAGGTGGTAACGCTGTACGCGTGTAAACCAATGCACCCAAAGTCCCCAGGCACTGCACAGCGCTGGCCACATAAACTGGTAGTACATACCAGCCTGCGGGGTCCAGTAGGTAGAGGATGATGGAGACGCCGTCGGGAGAGGTTTTGGCAGACGCAAGTTCCGCAACGCGGAGAAAGAATTGAGCTAAGAAAAACCAATCGGTAAATACAACATCAGAAAAAGGACACGTATGCCAGACACAAATACTTTCTGGTTCTTCGTCCCGTGTTTTTTGAACCGGGGCAGAATGAGTCTCATCCAAACGACCGGCGACATTACGTGCCCCAAAAAGACACCTCCGAGAATGACGAACGCCACGATAATTCCCATGATTTGAACCTCGTCCGGACTCTTCCTGATCACACCGGTTTCGCGTGAAGCAGCGACATCCGCTTAAGCAAACAGGTTCTGTGCAGCATACAGCAACACCACGATCATTGCGGCAGTTTGCAAAAGCGAATTAGCACCATGAAAACACAACGTCCGTTAACTGCGTTGCTGATGCTGTTCGGCTGTGCTGCACCGGCGCCCGGGACGCAGGCACTGCCGGTATGTGACACAACTCACTAACCGCTGCGGCGAATCCATGACTCACTTCACAACCGAACCGCTGCAAAATATTCAGGCCAAAGCGGACAACACACGAAAAACATTGATCTGGGGTATTCGTCGCTGCGGTTATTTAACAGGAGAGTAACTCATTGATCGCCCAGCCTCAGAGCACAACTGTAAAAGAAACAACAGAAGCGTCGCCTTATGCGGAACCAGTAGTGGCATGCCGGAATCGATCATCGCCTGTGCTGCGAGACGGCTGCAGAACTCAGCGATCACGGCTTATGAAAGCCCCAGGAAGCCGCAAGCGCATCGGCCGCTTCTTCCACATCAGTGATTTCACCCCAACCGCCGTTTCGCAGAAACGCATGAGCGAACTCATGTGCGATGATGTATTTCGCGAACGATTCAGACGCCACTTCCAGTTTGGGTCTCAGCACCACGAGACGACTTCCCTCTCCGGGGGGCCCAGGTGTCGGCATGAACAGTGTCCACCCCTTCCCGGGTTCGTAGTTGTCAATCGCGGTTCCGAATCGAGGATCATCCAAAAAATCACGCTGCACATCTTCAGGCAATGCCTGCAGGACAAATAGAACTCGTTCCTGCAGGAGCGGATGATCAGCAAAGGGCTCGATAAAGGCGGCGAAGGTCATATTTGGAATGCGTCACATCAATGGAAAAGAACCCAGGAGTCGTGATCCAGTGCAGGGCTGGTACAGCCTAACCTTCAGCGATTCCCACTCCGTCGGCAACAGCTCCTGAGTCACCTGGTGATGATTGCCGGCGCTGTCGTAGGAGAATCATCTTAATCCTGGGATTCTTTGATGAAAGGTCTTACGCATCATTTTTTAATCGAACAGACCAGGTCGTCTGGGACAGGCGCCACACTTTCTCACCGCCGTTTACAGTTCAGCGACGGTGACATTCAGAAACTGACGGAATCGTCGCTGGAACGAGCGCAAACAGACTTCAGGTTCGTGACAGAATCACCGTTTGAGCTCTTCGTGAGGGCTGGCATCATGTGCGCCAGTTGGTAACTCTGTCGGATACGTCTGGTTCCCGCATACGGTCCACAGATTACCGAAACAAACCTGTGACAACCTCGGCGTGGGTCACTTCTGAGTCGGTCAGAGTGGTGTCGCGGCCATCATAGGGCACCGTCAGTCGAGTATGGTCGAGGCCGAGTGATGCGAGCAGCGTGGCGTGCAGATCCGGAACTTCAACCACATTCTCGACGGACGCATAACCAAAGGGATCCGTCGAACCGTGGACGTATCCCTGTTTGAATCCACCTCCGGCCAGCCAAAGCGAAAAGGCGTGCCGGTTGTGATCGCGGCCGTCTGGTCCCTGGGAAATCGGAAGTCGTCCGAATTCTCCGGTCCAGATCACGATTGTCGAATCCAGCAGACCTCGCTGTTTCAGGTCTTTAACCAGTGCTGCCGACGGCTGATCCGTTCGTGCACAAAGTCCTTTGAGACTTTGCGCGTTGCGACTGTGCGTATCCCATGGCTGGCCACTCATATACACGCCGACAAACCGCACGCCCTGTTCCACCAGCTTACGAGCGGTCAGACACCGAGCTCCGTATTCTCCGATGGCAGGATTGTCCAGGCCGTAATTGCAACGCGTGTCTTCGGTTTCATCGGACAGATCCAGGAGCTTCGGGACGGACGTCTGCATGCGCGCGGCGGTTTCGAAGTTGGCGATGCGGGCGGTCAGTTCCGTGTTTTCAGGATAACGCGCCGCCTGTCGACGATTGAGTCGTTCAAGATACTGCAGCTGATTCTTTCGAGCTCTTGCGTCAACTCCATCGGGACTCTTCAGATTCAGCACGGGCGACGGTCCGGAACGAAACACGGTTCCCTGGTACACGGCCGGTAACCACCCTGAACTCCAGTTCTTTTCTCCGTCAATCGGCAGGCCACCGGGATCCGACAGAACGACGTAAGCCGGCAGATCCCGATTTTCGGTACCGAGTGCATAGGTGACCCATGAACCCCACGATGGCATTCCAGCGAATAGTCGACCGGAATGAATTGCACGCAGTGCGGCTTCGTGGTCCACCGAACCGGTCTTCATTGACCGGACCAGAGTGATTTCGTCGGCAATCGAACCGGTATGCGGCAGCAGTTCACACAGTTCCATTCCGGACTGCCCGCAACGGCGAAACTGATATGGTGATTCCAGCACGTTGCCTTTCTGTTTGTCGAAATGTGTTTCCAGTTCGCCGGCCGGATACGGCCTGCCGTGCCAGCGACTCAGTTCCGGCTTGGGGTCAAACAGATCCACCTGACTTGGCCCGCCATTCTGAAACAGACAAATGACGGATTTTGCCCGCGGTTGAAAGTGATGGCCCAGCGACCGGGCTGCCTCTGCCGCAGCGCCCTGATTCTGATCACTCAGCAGCGTGGCAAGAGCCAGCAATCCCACGTTGCCCGCGTGCTGTCCGAGAAACGTACGGCGGTTCACACCGTACACAGACGGTGAGTTCAACAGCGTCGAATTCCTGGAATCGAATCGAAAAGGCATTAGCTGACTCTCACGATGATCTGTGACAAAACACAGTGCCGTTCCTCAGTTGAACGTCCTACTCCAAATACAAACACGCATTACTCGACATCAGTAACTGACAGAAATCTGACCACGCACGCAGGTGGGCCTCTTCCTGATCAGTCTCTGACCAGCGAGCATAGGTTTCCTGCTGAACAGTCAAGAACCGCATTGTGTCTTCCAGCTCATCGTCGTTGCAGACGCAGCCTGTCGCAAGTTCGAACGCCATGCGGATCCGAGCCTTTGCCGAATCGCCGGCTTCATTCATGATGCGTTTGGCGAAACTCCGTCCGCGTCTCACGGCAAAGTCAGAATTCAGCAGACTCAACGACTGCAGCGGCATTGTT
Organism: Planctomycetota bacterium; assembly: GCA_963581585.1. Taxonomy (GTDB): domain Bacteria; phylum Planctomycetota; class Planctomycetia; order Planctomycetales; family Planctomycetaceae; genus S139-18. The sequence goes on along the minus strand of CAUZPL010000037.1, from coordinate 32,545 downwards.
GTGACCGGTCGGCGAGCGCAATTGATGATCATGGTGGGTGCGTCAAACACATTCAGCAGACTGAGTCCCTGAGTTCGCCGCTGCTGCAGATAGACGGAACGACGAAACGCCCCCGGACGATCTTCCGGTAAAATTACCTCGGCCGCATCGTTGCGACTTGTCGGTATGTAAGGACCTTCCTGAGTCGGATCGAGCTCGCCACTGATCGCCAGCTGAGTGTCACGAATGGCCTCGGCATCCAGCCGGCGGATCGGATAGCGCCACCACAGTTTGTTATACGGATCAGTCCTCAGCCCTTCATCATGGGCTAAACCGGACTGCCGGAAGACGGTCGATTTCAGAATCAGACGATGCAGCGACTTCAAGCTCCAGCCGGACCGGATGAACTCCGCCGCCAGCCAGTCCAGCAATGTCTGGTTGGACGGATCGGAACCGCTCATTCCGAGGTTCTCAGATGTACTGACAAATCCTGTTCCGAAGTGATGCTGCCAGACACGATTCACCTGCACCCGAGCCATCAGAGAAGCCGCCCGGGAACCTGGTTTCGTCACCCAATTGGCCCACGCCAGTCGTCGGCCACTGGACGGGAAACCGTTGGCAGGCCGTACAACTGTCAAGGGGTTATCGTCATCATGCAGAACGGCAATCGAAGCCGGCTGAACTTTAACTTTTGGCAGCGAATACTCACCACGGTCCAGTAGAAAGACATCGGGCGGTTCCGCCGTGGAATCGGTCATCCACGAAATGCGCCCCGGTTCCCGGGTCTGCAGTTCAGTCTGTTTTTTAGTCAGCGTTTTAATTTCATCCTGCCGTCGCTGCAACTCAGCCTGGTACGCCTTCAGGGCAGAACTGTTACCTCCATCCGAAGATGTGGTATACGACGCTTCAAGAACCACGTCATCCACCTGAAAACTCCGGCCACAACAAAATTCGAAACCGAAGCTGCCGTTGGGAAGATCCTCTTCTCTCAAATCAATGTGCCGCCCTTCGGGCAGCCCATCCACCAGATGCTCCAGGCGGTACTTGCTTTCGGGCAGATGCGTGATACGAACACCAAAAGTGTGTCCCGCCGCATACCCAACCGACCCGATACTTCCCGCGCCGGTCGATGACGGCCCTGGATAGTCCAGATGCACGGTGGCTCCTCCGGCTGGATTTCCGTCGATCAGCAGATTGCCACCGGGTGTCGGGCTGTTGTTGTTGAAATCATGCAACGCTATGCCATAACCAATTCTGGCGGCCGCCGCTTCGTCCTGACGGACTTTCGTATCCAGCAAAGCGAAGGTCACCTGAATCCACTGACCTTCGGTATCGGGCGTCCAGTCGAAAGACTGCTTCGTCGACAGCCACTTGTCACCGGAGACACCGCCTTCGATGATTTTCAAACGTCCCTCGGACGCCAGCGCCGCCGGCAAACTCGGAGACTTTGAGTTCTCATCGAGCAGCGTGACGGGTGTGACACCGGCAGGTCCGTCATCACCGGGAATGGTGCTGGACCAGTCGTTTGTTAACTGTGTCGGGCTGGTGAAATCGTCTGAAACACGGACCAGGTCAGCCGGTCGGTTCTGCCTGGTCCAGTCGCCAAACTGGCTCTTCAAATTCGTCAGCTCGGTCTTTGTATCGCTTAACTGTGCTTCCCATTTTTCATATACGCCAGGCAGGCTTGCGTAGGTGAAACGATCGTTGGGGCTGATCCACTTGTTAAGGTTGAAGGCGGGAAACAGTACCGATTGCAACTGATAGAAGTCCGCCTGAGTCAGTGGTTCAAACTTGTGGTCGTGGCACTTAGCACACTGCAGCGTTAACCCCAGAAGGGATGAAGTGACAATGTGCTGTGCTGATTCCAGTGCCGTGTAGCGGTCGATGCGGACTTCGTCAGGATTACCATCACTTTCACCGGATCCATCCTGCCCGTTTCGTAGGAAGTGCGTGGCCACCAGCATGTCGATCATTTCCGGAGTGGCCGCTTTGCGATGCTGGTCAGGGAGGAAACCCGACAGTTCGTCGCCGGCAATCTGTTCGCAGACAAACTGATCGAACGGCTTGTCCGCATTCATGGAACGGACGACATAGTCACGATAACGATAAGCCAGTGGACGATTGGTATCCGCGTTGAAGTACCCGTTGGAATCTGCGTAGCCGGCCGCATCCAGCCAGTGACGTCCCCAGCGAACTCCGTACTGATCGGATGCCAGATAACGATCAATCAGAGATTCAACGGCGTCCGCGCCCTCGTCTGCCAGAAACGCGTCAATCTCGGTCGGAGTCGGCGGCAATCCTGTTAGCGTGAAACTGATGCGACGAATCAGCCTGCGTCCATCGGTCTCAGGACAGGGCTGCAATCCGATCTTCTCCAGTTCTGACTGAATGAAGTGGTCGACCGGCGTTCGGCACGTTTCCGGGTGTCGGACGTTCGGTATGGCGGGCGTTATCAAACGAGTGAACGCCCAGTGCTCGTCCTGCGCCATGGCCTCCGCCTCGGCTGCGTCCGCGGGAAACCCCGGAGCACCCTGTGCTATCCAATCGTGCAGGATCCGCGATTCGTGGTCCGTCAACGGCCGCTCAGGTGGCATTTCATGGTCACGCACGCGAGTCCATAACGGGCTGTCTTCGGGGTTCGAAGGAACCACGACCGTACCGGATTCCCCTCCCTTCCAAATACGGATGGACGAATGCAGTTGCAGACTGCCTTCTTTCTTCACAACGCCGTGACACCTGAAACAGTTGCGTTTCAGAACAGGCAGAACTCCGGAACGAAAATCCACTTGCGAAGCATTCGGCGATTGAGCAGAAACACACAGCTCGCTGACAACCGCCGCAAGAATGCAAAGACTGTTCAGGCAGATTTGCCGACAGAGAGTTAATGCCGCATCAATGTCCCGCATGCGTTTTCTCCATCGTTCCGTGTTAACCAATCATGTCCCGCAGAAACCAGAGTCGTAACAGGTCACCCCAGTCTAACGTATCAAATCACCCAAAACAGCGTTGACAACGGCAACTCCGGCTTCACGGCATGGACTGTCTGGAACGCGGCCAGCCATTCGGCAACGATGTAACCCAGGCATGGCGAATCGACTGCGTTCTGAAGAGGCATTGAGAGAATTGCAGCAGGTACGCACGCCGCTTTGTTGTAAGATTAGTCGACTTCAGATCCATCTGAGGTTGGCTAACGGAAAGACATCAATTGATTGAATTAGCGGGAAGACAATCATGGTTCGTCATTGTCTGGCTTCGATGGGTCTGTGCATCTGCCTGACTTCTGTGCTGCGTGCGGAAGAGAATTCGCCAGCAACACCCAACAAGGATTTGAAACCACTTCAAGGCTTGTGGGAAAGTTCCTGGGGTGGCGGTGATCAAGGGGATGGAACTGTCTTCCTGCCGGTTCTGACGAAAATGGTAATTAGCGGAGAACAAATGCAGTGGTTAGGTTCTCCATTCGGAGCAGACGGTAGTGGCAAGATCAACCTCGGTACGAATGGCAAACGCAAATGGATCCGATGGACCTGCAACGTCAAAGTTAAGGGGCAGCCTGAAACGAAAACCGTGGAGTTCACTTACCAGATTAAGAGAGACGATCTCACACTCTACCTCGATGAAGGTGATAAGCCCTTCACGCTCCCGAGAGTCGCAGGTATTCAGAAGCCTCTGGCGAACGCCGTCGTTGAGTTTGTAGAAGCAAACGGGATCCGTGACGGAGAGTTGCTCATCACGAGCTACCGTATTTTGAAGAGTGCTCACCGTGGCCCCGGGTTTGTTACGGCGGCGGAACATTCAGTTCCAATGCAAGGGGCATCCATCTTTCACGTGCAGGAATGTGAGTTGGAAAAGATCACTGTGGATCAAGTCCGTGGGTTACTCAATAAGAAGACATCGGTTGTCCTGGCTTACCGGCAAGATGAAGAAACACTGGCTCTTGAACCTGACGAATTATGGCAAGACGTGGGACCAGCACAACAGGACATCGAGCTTGTTGCCAGTATGCTCAGGCCGGGGACGCTTGTTTTCGTCATCCCTTCAAGTCCTTGGCTTCCGGGGCCTCCATCTCCATAACGTGCCTGACCATCTGCTCACTCGTCACGAACCCCTTCGAATGACAGATGATTTCACCAGGCATTGAAGGCTTCCATCCTGGGCAACATTGTGAATGGCTTGCAGCTGTTCGGTTGTGAGGTGAGTCATGGATTCACCGCAGTGGTATGTCAAATGAGTGGACGACATCACACTCCGGCAGTGTCTCCTTGAGTTTGGCAACGCCCGCGTCAGTGATTTGGGTGTCGTTGAGGTAGAGCATATGCAGACTGGTGAGCTCTTTAAGATGCACCAGCCCCGCGTCGGTGATCTGGGTGATGGTGAGGCTGAGCGTCTCCAGACTGGTTAGTCCTGCAAGATGCACCAGTCCCGCGTCGGTGATCCGGGTTTGGTTAAGGCCGAGCGTCCGCAGACTGGTCAGCCCCTTAAGATGCACCAAGCCCGCGTTGGTGATTCGGGCTTTGTCGAGCTCAAGCGTGTGCAGACTGGTCAGTCCCTTCAGATGTACCAGCCCCGCGTCGGTGATCTGGGTGTCGCTGAGGTCGACCCTCACAATCTCGCCCTGCTCATTGACCTCGACAGCAGCCCCCAGTTTCTTCAGCTGTACCTTCACGCTGCCGGTACCTTCGGTGGGTTCTTTGTCGGATTCCTCAGGTGGAGGTGGCGTCTCTTGTGGCGATGTACAACCACTGCAGAACATCACACCCAGTGCTGTTAATAAAAGTCTGTTGCTGTTCATGATCACTTTCCGTTTGTGTTCTTTGGTCGTGCTTTCACGTCTCCATCCTGGACTGTGTCTCGATTCATTCGACAGGCGGTGAGTCATGGGTTCGCCGCAGCCCTTAGTGAATGATGTCACAATTCGGCAATGCCTCCTTGAGTTTGGTGACGCCCGAATCGGTGATCTGCGTGCCGATGAGGTAGAGGTACAGCAGACTGCTCAACCCCTTAAGATGCACCAGCCCCGCGTCTGTGATCCCGGTGGCGCTGAGGTTGATCTCCGTCAGTTTGGTCATCCCCTTGAGATGTACCAGGGCAGCGTCGGTGATCTGGGTCTTGACGAGGTCGAGCGCCCGCAGAATTGGTCAGCTCTTTAAGATGCACCAGCCCCGCGTCTGTGATTTCGGTGCCGTCGAGGCTGAGAAACAGCAGACTGGTCAGCCCCTCAAGATGCACCAGTCCTGCATCGGTGATCTTGGTGCTGTCGAGGTGGACCCTAACAATCTCACCCTGTTCATTCACCTCGACCTTGGCTCCCAGTTTTTGCAACTGTCGTTGTTGTTCTGTCATACAACCACTGCAAACATCAGACCAAGCGCTGTTAATAAAAGTGTGTTACTGTTCATGATCACTTTCCGGTTGTGTTCTTTGGTCGTGCTTTCACGTCTCCATTCTGGACGGTATGTCTTCGCATCATGCCAGGCTATCCCGGCAGCGACAAGCGGACGGTTAATCAGAATGCCAGGCGAATCATGTGGCTTTCCAGCAGCCCCGCGATTGATGCGTGTGGCAGTGAGAAAAAACGCTGAATCGGGCGACCGGGACGTCGGGGATCAGGGTAGGCTTTAGCGACGGTGATGCTGCCATTCTGAAACCGCTGCCAGGCGGCATCCGTGATGGATCAATGCGAAAGAGATACCGCCGGAACGCGGGTTGATTGCGGAACGACATTTGTCCGGACGATCATGAGCGGTGCCACTCTGAGGCTTAACAGACTTTGTCGATGTTTGCGTGGCGGGATTCCATTACCCATTCGGGATTGGAGTTGCTGTTGATGTGGTCGCAACCGTCGGAGATCGAATGGTTCCACCAAACAATCGAGGATGCCGAATTAAAACTGATCTATCTGGTCAGTATCAATGCCGGCACCTGTTCGTTCGTGATGCACATTCAGTATGGAAAAGCCTGTTCCGGGGTCAGGTGGGATCGCTGGTTCCCGTAAAGATACTCGGGCTGTTCTGTACGGATCGATTCCTCTCCAGGCGCTGAGCACATGGTGCCACCAACCAAACCCAGGGCATTGTCTTCGCCCATTACCATTTCAACCAGATCAAAGGCTTCGTCTTCGGTGTATCCGGCATCCACTAATTCAAACCACAGGTCCACGATGTCCTCACCTTCCTGTCCACCGAGTCTCGGACAGTCGTCGGGGTCGATGATTCCGATTTCTGTTGCGGCGAACCGTAGGACCATACCGCTGATGTCAGTCAAACCACTTTCCGCAGTGAACCAGAGCGGTGGCAGGCCATCCCCATAATCGGGCTCACTAGAGATAGAGATGACGGAGTGGGTGTGGGCGGCAATGGCAATGCCGTCTTGTGCAGACGCTTTGCCAGCAGACATGCCGGTGAACAGGGCCAGGATCAACATTGTTGCGATGAGACGTTTCATGATTGTCTCTCTGAAAAAGAGGGGGTGTTTGCGAGGTGTGAACCTGCGTGTGGCTTCAGAGAGTCGCCCCATTTCTAAGAAAAATAACCGGATCAACCAAGTCGCGCCAAAACAATACAGCTGGTGCAAAATAGCGCAGAAAAATGCCGCAGAAAAAGTGCCATGAAAACATGAACCGATGAACTTGAATTGATTCAGTCACTTCCGTCTTTTCCGGTATCCTCATCCCATGAAATCAATACTCCCGTTAACTGTCCTGCTGCTGCTGACCTGCCCCCCTTAACCGCGACCGGACCTTGAGTGGTATACTCTCAGGCATTGTCTCCCTGAATGAACAGAGAAAAATTGTTGAGGTCAACCTCTTCAGCACCCAGATCACGGACGCAGGGCTGGTGCATCTTGAGGGACTGACCAGTCTGGAGAGGCTCTTCCTCTACAACACCCAAGTCACCGACGCGGGCGTGGCCAAGCTCTAGGAGGCATTGCCGAATTGTGACATCATTCACTAACGGCTGCGGCGAACCCATGACTCACCGCCTGTCGAATGACGGGTAAGCCCGCGATCGGACTCTCACCCGGTCGCGGATCGTTTTTCGCGTCGATTCCCTGAAACCACATAGCCCCCGGTATTTGCTGGGTCAAAATTTACGTCGAACAGACGAGGACAGATGAACGAGCGGCAGCAACTGATCCTAAACTGTATTTCCGTGCGAATTGAATGGCTTGCAGCTTGGTATCCGGCCTGGCAATCCGACCGCCGAGGTATGGCCGATCTGCACGGCTTCTCGCTATTCCGGGAAGTCATGGACGTCCATGATCGCGGCTGCCGGCCAGTGGCAACTCCGTCCGCCTGCCGGTCGAATGGACAGGATCTGACTCCGACGTCAGCCTACTCGCGGGCAAACCGGTCAAGATTCGTTTCCAGTTGCGAGATTGCAAGTTGTACGCGTTTCAATTTGTGAATTGACGCATGCGTAAATTACCATCTAACGCTAAAACGTCGCCTCACAAATAAAATCAACCCACGCAGCGACTTCTTTGGTTCCCTCTCGCGGCCAAGGGAGAAGGCCGTTGAAGTTTTGCCATAAGTGTTAGTAAGGACTTACGGATCACAAGAAATACGGAGGGAAAGTTGATGAACTTATTACCTGTTCGAAGACACTGGATCACCATCGGCTTACTGATCTTCGTCCGCTCGGTTGTTGCTGCTGACCAGGATTCGTTGAAGTTGTCCGTAGACTCTCAGCCGCAGAAAGGTGTTCCGCAGGGCAAGATCGAAGGGCCTTTGAAGTGGACCAGCCAGGTCTTTCCAGGAACCGTACGGGACTACTGGATCTACGTGCCGGCACAATACGACGCGACGACTCCTGCCTGCACGATGGTCGTACAAGACGGACTGCCGCTGGCCGCGCACTGGAAATTGCCGACGCTGCTCGACAACCTGATCCACAAAAAAGAAGTGCCCGTGACGATTGGTGTTTTTATCAGTCCCGGCGTCGTGCCGGCACCACACCAGAACACTCAACCTCGGTTTAACCGCAGCGTTGAATACGATTCGCTCGGTGACGACTACGCACGCTTCCTGCTGGAAGAAATCCTGCCGGAAGTCGGCAAGCGCTACAATCTAAGCTCGGATCCCAATGACCGTCTCATTGCCGGTTCCAGTTCCGGAGCCATCTGTGCCTTTAACGTGGCCTGGGAACGCCCGGACGCGTTTCGCCGTGTGTTCAGTGCGGTCGGTTCCTACACGGGACTTCGCGGTGGCAATGTGTTTCCGGTACTGGTTCGCAAGATGGAACCTAAACCGGTGCGAGTTTTCCTGCAGGACGGGAGCCAGGATCTGAATCTTTTTGGCGGTAGCTGGTGGGTTGCCAATCAAGACATGCTGTCGTCGCTGCAGTACGCAGGCTACGACGTCAATCACGTGTGGGACGAAGGTGGACACGACAACCGATATGCGGCTGCCATTTTGCCCCAGGCACTTCGCTGGATGTGGCGCGATTACCCTGAACCGATCCGTGTCCAGCAGGGTGCCGAGCGCTGGACCGACGTTCTGATTCCCGAAGAAGATTGGCAACTGGTCAGCCAAGGCCACAAGTTTACCGAAGGACCGGCAGTCAACAGACAAGGCGAAGTGTTCTTTAGTGACATTCCCAACAGCCGTATTTACAAAATAGGACTGGACGACCAGGTGACCCTGTTTGCTGAAAACACGGGCAAAGCCAACGGTCTGATGTTCGACAGTCAGGGACGCTTGCTGGCCTGTGCCGCGAAAAAGAAACAGATTGTCGCCTATCAAGCGGATGGAAGTTCAGCTCCGCTGGTCCAAAATGTGACCAGCAATGATCTGGTGGTGGGACAGAACGGTATCTATTTCAGTGACCCGCTTCATCACCGGGTCTACCACCTGGACAGGGACTCGAAACTGCGGGTTCTCGATTCAGAAATTCAAGTTCCCAATGGCATCCTTCTCTCCCCTGACCAGTCGTTGCTGTACGTGGCCGACTCACGCAGCCAGTTTGTCTACTCGTTTCAAATCCAATCCGATGGCTCGTTGACTCACAAGCAGCCGTTCCATCACCTGCATGTGCCCTGGGGACAGGACTCCAGCGGCGCTGATGGCCTGACCGTGGATACGGCAGGCCGACTGTATGTTGCTTCGCGCATGGGATTACAGATCTGCGATCAGGCAGGACGTGTCCAGTTGATCCTTTCCACGCCGCAAAACACTGGCTTGTCAAATGTTGTCTTCGGAGGACCCGAGCTGGACACCTTGTATGTCACCTGCCGTGACAAGGTATTCAAGCGGAAAATTCGAGCCCAGGGAGTGGTGCCTTCGCGCGGAGCGTTAAAGCCTCCGCAGGCGAAGCTCTAGTGGACGGACAGCTGCGCACACAGCCGGTGACGTGGCCCGTCTTGAGTTCCGGCCGAAAGGAGTGCACGAGTGCGTTTTGTCCTCTGCGGAGCCCTGTCTTCGGGCCCGATGCAGAACAATTGACTGCTCGTGCGAGTGAACAGGTTGCCCTGAAAGACAGCTGGCGAGGCAAAGATCGGTTCTTCAGGAAGGTTACGTGCTACTCGTTCATGCCTTTTCTGATTCGTACGCACCACGATGGTCTCGCCGTCTTCATTGAAGAAGTTTAAATGTTTGACAGTGGCAATCGGCGAAGCGGTGTATTTCCCCGGGAAACGTCTCCGCCACACCTGGCTCCCATCCTGCGCATCCAGGTACGTTGCGATTCCCGCATCATCGATGAGGTAATAAAAATCCCCTCTCCGCCACCGTGTTTCTCTGCTACCCTTATCCTATGAAAACACAACTTCTGTTAACTGCGTTGCTGGTACTGTTCGGCTGCGGGCACCTGTGCCGCAAACGCAGTCACAAGTCAGGTTGTTGAACCATCAGCTATTACAGCAGCCAGTGAGCGCACGGGCAAAGTGATCAAGGTCGTCGACGATGACACGATTGATGTCCTGACGGACGAGAAAGAAACAATTCGCATCCGGCTTCACGGCATTGACTGTCCGGAACGTGGCCAGCCATTCGGTAACAATGCAACCCAGGCATTGAAGGCTTCCATCCTGGGCAACACCGTGAAGGTCGTCTCACATGGTCAGGACAGATACGACCGTACGATCGGTGAAATTTATCACGACGGAACTCAGATCAACCATTCGCTGGTCGCTGCAGGTCTGGCCTGGCACCATGTGAAGTACGCGCCCGACGACACCGCGTTGGCGGAAGCCGAGACACAGGCACGCCAACTGAAGACAGGACTGTGGTCGGGCAGTCACAAAATCATTGCACCGTGGGACTGATGGAAGATGAGCACAGAAGAGCGGGACTTGCATCGGTGATCTGAGACTGCTGCACGATTCAACAATCATTGGAATCGTCCGAGATGGATCATTTAACCACTGACCACTCAACGACGAAGGGCTCATTGGAGTTCACTGAAGCGAAAATCCATCGCGATGCTGAAGGAAACTCGTTCGGCTTCGATTTCGAGCGGTTGTGCAAATGATTCCTTGAGAACACGCCACGATATCGCGGTAAATTCAAGAACGTGTGGCTTTGGTGTGACTGGCCGGATCGCTGGGGACGAGAGTGCGGAATCGATATTGTTGCTCGAACACGGGCAGCTGAATTATGGGCCGTCCAGGCGAAGGCCTGGCGATCAACAAAGGAGAAATTAACAAGTTCCTGGCTGGCTCAAACCGTCGAGAGTTTAGGTTCCGTCTGCTTATAGCGACGACCGACAAAATTGGACGCAATGCGAGAAACACACTCAACGGCCAGGAAAAACCGGTTGGCGAACTACTGCGTGGCGGTCTTTTGACTGAGGAGATTAAATGGCCAACAAAGATTGGGGGGTAGCAGTTTCGCCGCCGCGCTGGCGACCAAAGCCCCACCAGGCTAATGCCATAAAGGCCGTGACCGACGGATTCGACAAACATGCCCGAGGCCAGCTAATTATGGCTTGTGGCACAGGCAAGACTCTGGCAGCGATGTGGATCGCTGAACAGATAAAGAGTTCTTTGACACTCGTCCTTGCTCCGTCTTTGTCGCTGGTTAGTCAGAACCTCGGGGAGATGGGCCGATGGGGATTGAAATTTCTATCAGATAAGGCACTCGAACTAAATCGCGAGGTCCTGACTCGGCCCAAGGGAATTACCGGCGAACTGCTCGGAGAAAAACTACAACTGGAGTCGCTATGCTCATCGATGATGTGTTTCCTTTTCCCCCTGTTCTCCAGGATAACTGCGACAGTTTCAAACGACACGCCCGGCTGTTGGTGCCAACGCTCGTACTGATCTCGCTCATGTCGTCCTGCACCTCTGGCGGTCGGCACGAAGTGACGCCGCAGGTGCCCATTCGGGAGCTCAAGTTCGATAAGATCCGCGGACCGACGGAAAGCGGCGCCGTCTTGGACGTCGGGCGCAAGGGCGCCTTCGATGAATACTGCGTGACGTGTCCGAGCGTCGTCTTCGATGGCGCGCTCTACCGCATGTGGTATTCCTCCGTTTACGATCCGCGCATGGGCTACGGAGGGATCGGATTGGCGACAAGTCCGGACGGCGTCCATTGGACACGCACCAACGATGGTGAGCCCGTGCTTCGTGTTGCAGCGGCTGGGGCGTTCGATGACGGACAACTCATTGCACCTGACGTCCACTACGATGGCCACATCTACCGCATGTGGTACACGGGCTCGTCGTTGGAAATAAGCCCCTTCAATGTCTGTTACTACCGAGTCGGCCTGGCGACAAGCGACGACGGCATCCACTGGCAGCGTGCCAACGATGGCAAGCCAGTTCTCGAACTCGGCCCTCCCGGATCGTACGACGACGTGCAAGCAGCAACGCCGTCGGTGCTTCGTGAAGGCACTGGGTACCGAATGTGGTATGCAGCGTGGGCGAAGGAGCCAGACCACACCATCTGCGTGGCGCGCAGCAGTGACGGCATCCACTGGGAGCGCGAAAACGGAGGGAAACCGATCACCGGCCTCTTTCCGACCCGAGCGTACGGCCCGAAAGTGTGTCGGATCGGCAACACGTATCTGATGCTCTTCGCGGGCAGTCTCAACCCATTGACCCTGTCATACGGCGCGATCAGTGACGACGGAATCCACTGGGAGATGCTCGGCGACGGTCAACCGATCATCCCGCCCGGTGTCGCGCCTGACTTCGACGAAACGACCACTTACCACCCGACGATTCTCTTGATGGATGATCGTATCCGCATGTGGTACACGGGCACCGTCGACGGAGGCGAGCTCCCACCCGGCTCGAACCCCTGGACTGCGTGGCAAGGAAAATCGGTACTCCGCATCGGGCTCGCGGAAGCACGCCTCAGGTAATCCTGGAGACAAGACGAGAATCATGATTGATATGACGAAAACCAATAAAGACCACTCGATGGCCAAGTCAGTTCGCCGCTAGCTAGAGTGTGCTGATGTGAAGACGTTGTTTATCGCCAAGGGCAGCCCTGGGGAAAATGGCTATGTCGAGTCGGCGGGCGAATCAAGCTCCCGGACAACATTCATCTGGACGTTCCCAGAAACCAGTCCTTCCGGATGATGCCAGGCAATCCCTGATCGCTCAGGGGGATGCAGCGGCAGATAGGGGATCGAATCCCAGGGAGCCTGGGCCGTAGAACCACCACGCACATGATTTGGGGGGGGCAGGTCTGATTTTGGAGGAGACATCATGGGAAGCCGGGGACCACTGCCGCAGGCGGAGAGCACTGCGACGAAATACGGATACAACACCGCCGGCCGTACCTTGAAGTGTGACCCGGCAGAACCGCAGCCGGCCATGCCCAGGGCGACGCACCGGTCGTCGTGCCGGGACGCTGAGCGGTCGAAGCGCCGGCCCGAAGGGTAAAAAAGTCAGCCCGCCGACTCGTGTCGCGGCTCTCCGCCCTCACACCATAATGTCCGTGACCACCTGCCCATACACGTCCGTGAGACGAAAATCGCGTCCCGCGTGTCGGTACGTGAGCTTCTCGTGGTCGAGTCCCAAAAGGTGAAGCAGCGTCGCGTGCAGATCGTGAATATGCACCTTGTCCTTTACCGCGTAGAAGCCGTAGTCGTCCGTCTCGCCGTACGACGTGCCGCCCTTCACGCCGCCGCCTGCCATCCACATGGTGTAGCCCCAGGGATTGTGGTCGCGACCATCCGTGCCGCCCTGGCCGGTGGGCGTGCGACCAAACTCGGCCCCCCAGAGGACAAGCGTGTCTTCTAAGAGGCCTCGCGATTTGAGGTCCCTCAGGAGCCCGGCGATCGGCTTATCAATTTCCAGTGCATTGCGTCCGTGACCATCCCGGAGATTACTGTGCTGATCCCATTTGTAACTGTGAGAGCACTGCACGAAGCGTACGCCTTTTTCGCAAAACCGCCGGGCAAGAAGGCACTGTTGGCCGAAGTCCGCCGTTACCGGGTCGTTGATTCCGTAGAGTTCGTGCGTTGCTTTGGACTCGCCGGAGATGTCGATAAGGTTGCCCGCCTCCGTCTGCATGCGGAAGGCCAACTCAAAGGACTGAATGCGACCTTCGAGCCGCGCGTCGGGTCCGAGGCTCTCGAGCCGCCTCTGATTCATCTCGCGGACAAAGTCAAGCTGCGCCCGCTGCAGCGCACGCGGCAGGAAGTGGTTCTCAAGGTACCGAATCGACGAGTTCTTCACCGGCACCTGATCGTTCCCGATCGGCGTTCCCTGATGCGCCGGCGGCAGGAAGCCCGCGCCGAAGTTCGTCGTGCCGCCCTGCATGTACGTGGGGGAGATCGTGATGAACCCCGGCAGGTCTTTGTTCTCGGTCCCAAGTCCATAGGTAATCCACGCCCCCATGCTTGGCCGCACGAACACATCCGAGCCCGTGTGAAGCTGAAGAGAAGCGTTCCCGTGGACCACGTTGTCCGAGTTCAGTGATTTGATGAAGCACATCTCATCGGCCAGTTGACCCAGATGCGGAAAAAGGTCGCTGATCCACTGACCACTCTCCCCGTAGCGCCGGAATTCCCAGAGTGGCCGGAGCAGTTTGCTGGTTGGCGCGAACGTGATCCGCGGTTTGGCAAAGGGGAGCGGTTTGCCGTGATCGCGAACGAGGAGCGGCTTGTAGTCGAACGTGTCGACCTGGGACGGCGCTCCGTGCATGAAGAGGAAGATGACCCGCTTGGCGCGTGCCGGAATGTGCGGCTCTCGTTCCCCTGTGCCAGTGAGCCGTGCGGCCGCCGTGTCTGCCTTCTTCGCTTTCGCTCCCTCCTGCAGAAGCGCCGAGAGTGCAAGGGAACCGAACCCGATGCTCGTCCATCGTAGCATCTGGCGCCGCATCCACAGGGCTGGCTGGGTGGGTGGGTTCATCCGCCTGACCTCGTGAAGAATCGTACCAGAAACCGCCCCTTACTCGACGAAAGCATATTCGTTCGCTGCCAAAAATCCCATACATAATGTCTCCCAAACCTGCGCGCGACGCTTTCCAGGCTCCGCCGGCTGGTCTGTGATCTTGGTGGCGATCCGGTCCCGGTGCCGCACCGTAAGCTCGATCTCGCCCTGGGTCGGTTCCCTGCTGAACACGAGCCGATAGAGATGCCGGACCCGCTCCGTGGTGTCGAGATCAGGCTTTGTCAAAAGCTCCTTGGCCATCTTCTGCGCAGCGGCGAAGGCCAACTGGCTGTTCAACAGGAAAAGAGCCTGGGTTGCCACCGTCGTCCGGGAGCGCTGACCGTTTACCGTTTGGGCGTCGCCGAAGTCGAAGAGCTGAAACACGTCGTAGAGGGCGTTCCGGACCACGGGCAAGTAGACCGAACGGCATTTGAAGTCGTAGTCGACCTTCTTATAGTTGTCGACATGTTGTGCGCGGTTCTCATGGTTGAGAAGTCCGCCGCCCATCGTCCGGTCCAGCTGACCGCTGACGGCGAGAATCGCGTCACGAATTTCCTCCGCCGCCAAACGCCGGCGCTCGAAGCGCCCGTGAAGCCGGTTCTCGGGATCGACCATCGCGCCCGCGTCGTTGTGCGTGCCGCTCATCTGGTACGTACTCGAGAGGAGGATCAGGCGATGCATAGCCTTGATCGACCAGCCATTCTCAACCAGGCGGTGCGCCAGCCAGTCGAGAAGAGGCCGGTGCGTTGGTTTGTCACCGCGCGTACCGAAGTCGTCCGGCGTCCGGCACAGTCCTTCGCCGAAGTGCCAGAGCCAAAGCCGATTCACAAGGACGCGGCTCGTCAGCGGGTGGTCTGGCCGAGTCAGCCACTCGGCGAGCTGGAGGCGCCCGCTTTGGTCACGGTTCACATGCGGGGGATCCGCGACCGACACGGCTTGGAGAAATCCTCGCGGCACGACCTCGCCGAGATTGAGATGATTGCCCCGAACGTGGATGCGCGCGTCAGCGACGGTACCGTCCCGGACGCTGATAGCCATCGGCGGCGTCGGAGGCGCCGCCTTCTTCAGAACTTCGCCCTCGGTCTCAAGTTTCGCAAGCTGTTTCTCAACGTTGTCCGGGTAAAGGGCACGTGCGTTCTCGGGCAGTCGAAAGATTCCCTGATCACCGTAGAGGATCTGGCGAATCTTCTCCTGAGGGTAATGACCCAGCTGCGTGATGGGATTTTCATTCTTCGCCATTTCCTGTGTCTCTGCCCACTCCTGATCGATGGCGCTGAACATCCCGTCGTACCGCGCCGCGACGTCATCGAGGAAACGGGGCGTGAGATCATCGAACCAGCTCGCGACATACCGCGATATCTCCGTCGGTTTTGGATTCTCCAGTGAGAACGCGATCTTCTTCCGAGCCTCCTTCAGGAACCGGGTTGCAGGGAGAGTCGCGACCGCGTGCCACGGCGCCAGGAGGTCGTTGATGTGCTGGCCCGGCGTCTGGGAATCGCGCAGAAGTTTCACCCAACGCTCAAGCACGTCTGCGCGAAGGCGATGCTCGGTGGCCGTTTCTTCAACCGAAGACGTCTGGCCGTTGCCGGACCGCGCAATACGGCTCGCCACGTGAATATATCGTTTGGTGTCCTTTCTCCATGCTCGTACGATCGTGTTGTTCGCTGCCTGCGTGTGCTCCGCAATCTCTTTCTCATTCTTCTTGACCGTCTCGGTGTGTGCGGTGAATTTCGCGACCGTGGGCGCATCAGCCAGTGGCACGTCGAGCCACCACGAGACGAAGGTCATCTCATCCATCACGTGCGTGCTGCCGAAAATGCCGGCCAGCGCGTAATAGTCACGAGTGGGAATCGGATCGAACTTGTGGTCGTGGCAGCGTGCACAGTTCACGCTCAGGCCGAGCAGCCCCTGGCCGACGACCTCGATCTGCTCATCGACGATATCCATGAGGAGCTTGGGCTTGTCCTGCTCGGCCAGCGCCTTTGGTCCCAGTTGAAGAAAGCCGGCAGCGGTAATCAGCTCGTAGCGCTCGACCTCAGAGCGCGCGGGCAGAAGATCACCGGCGAGCTGCTCGTGGACGAAACGGTCAAACGGTTTGTCCTGATTGAACGCGGCAATCACGTAGTCGCGGTACCGATACGCAAAGCCATAGGCAGCGTTCTCATCTTTACCGCTCGTGTCGGAGTAGCGCGCGACATCCAACCAGTGTCGCGCCCAGCGTTCGCCATAAGCAGGCGAGGCGAGCAGTCGATCGACAAGCCCTGAAATCGCCGCAGGAGACTGGTCGGCGAGGAACGCATCGACTTCGTCCGGCGTGGGAGGAAGGCCTGTCAGGTCGAAGGTAATCCGGCGGATGAGCGAGTGTCGGTCCGCCGGGGGCGCCGGCTGGAGATCCTTCGCCTCAAGGCCGGCGAGGATAAAATGATCGATCGGTGACTGCGGCCAGGTGGTGCCGCGAACCGCGGGCACCGGGGCATCCTCGGGAGGGCGAAACGCCCAGTGCTTGTCGGCGGCTGAGACGTCCAGCGCGCGAGACTCCACCGCAGTTCCGACGTTCCGCGGGTCGGGAACGCCCAGTTCGACCCAGGTCACGAGGTCACGGACCTGCGCGGCCGAGAGCTTGCCGTCCGGCGGCATCTGGAGCGATTCGTCGTCGTAGCGCACCGCCTGGATAAGAAGGCTCTGGTCGGGCACGCCGGGAACGATCACCTCTCCCGAATCACCGCCCTGCTGAATCCCGGGGCGTGAGTCGAGGACCAGGCCGCCGTGCACGGTCTTGCTGATCGCACTGTGGCACTTGTAGCAATGTTCGACGAGGAGCGGGCGGATGCGTGTTTCGAAAAACGCGACGGCTTCCGGGCGAAGCTCATCGCCGGCCGCCAGCGAAGCGGGTGTGAGAATGAACAGTGCCAGAGTCAAGCCCAGACACCTTGCTGTCCGACGAGAATCCGTGCGTGTGACTCGGCGGAGTCTCAATCGTCTCACTGGTGGTTCCTTTCACTCGCACAACCTCATTAAATTCATCGTATCGAACGAGTTGAGCAGGATCAACAGACTCACAGGGTCACACCAAACCAGAGCCAACGAGAGGCGTTTTGATGATTGCGCCAACACCGCAGTCCGATATTTCGCCCGTCGCCGGGCGACCGTGACTCCCAACAGACCAGACGATTCTCCCTCATGCGGCTCGGTGGTGGTGGTATCACAATATTCCGCGAACGCGCACATCGATAGGTTCGTCAGATACCGTACTGACCACAGCCGCTGGTCACTCGCTGGTTAACGACTGTATCCCTGCCGGGCAGAGAGTCCGAGAGTTCTGGCCGGGTTCGGACTGGCAGCGCGATGGGTGCTCCGTGTCGGAAAGCTCTCCTGGGATAGAAGAGCACGCCCGTCGCCTTGTCCTCATTTTTCTGACTCTGTACCGCACAAGGATGGAACGCCAAACGCTGTGAGCCGAAGCCTGTTAACCACTGTGCTTTGGTCGTTTTGGGGCGTCCTGATTGGCTCTCCCGGTAGGGGAAGAACACCCCCCGAAAAACCCTGCGGAAACAGCACTTTCGCAAATCGGTGGCCACTCAGGTGACCTACTTCAGCTGGATTTGGTGGCTGGCTTCAGCGAACTGCTTCAGACAGACTACGGTTTTTCGGCCGATGACGTGGCTCGAATTCTCGAAGCTTTGCAGCGGGCGCGGGTGGAAATGCACTACTGATTCTGCGAAGAAATTCTCCGGCCTGGTCTGACGGGACGAAAAGCGGCACTCAGATCACCGACGCGGGCGCCTCCAAACTTAATAGAGCATTGCCGAATTGTAGAATGCGTCGGTAACCGCTGCGGCGAATCCATGACTCACCGCCTGTCGAATAACCGGACGACCGGGCATGATGTGAAGACACAGTCCCGAATTGAGACGTGAAAGCACGATCAAAGAACACAACCGGAGAGTGATTATGAACAGCAACGCACTTTTGTTAACAGCGCTTGGTGTGATGTTCTGCAGCGGTTGTATGACAGAACAACAACGACAGCTGGAGAAACTGGGAGCTGTCGTCGAGGTGAATGAACAGGGTGAGATTGTCGTGGTCGACCTCGACTCCACCCAAATTACGGACGCCGGGCTGGTGCATCTTGAGGGACTGACCAGCCTGAAAAGTCTTAGCCTCACCAGCACGAAGGTTACCGACACGGGACTGGCGCATCTTAAGGAGCTGACAAATCTGCAGCAGCTCGACCTCGCCGCCACCGGGATCACCAACACGGGGCTGGTACATCTGAAAGGGCTGAGCAATCTGCTGCAGCTCTACCTCGACAACACGCAGACCAGCGATGCGGATCTGGTGCATCTTAAGGAACTGACCAGTCTGCAGGAGCTCTGGCTCACCGGCACCCGGGTCACCAACGCGGGCGTCGCCAAACTCAAGGAGGCATTACCGAATTGTGACATCGTTCAATAACCGCTGCGGCAAATCCATGACTCACTTCACAACTGAACAGCATGCTCGAGGCGATCATCGAACGCCTGGAAGGCACCACAGACCTGCGGTCTGCAGTCCGGCACACTGATAGGAAATTTGATTTCCGCCGACAGATCTGAGCCTACAGGGAGGAAATAGTGAATTCAAGGGGGACTCCTTTCGCGCGGCGCGTGTTTGCAGCGACTGCGTGAGGTTGCGGCCTGTCAGGCCGCAAAATACGGGTGGACCTCGCAGCTCAGACGCAACGTCCCCAGGCCAACGTGCATCGGTGATGATTATAAGGTGGCCAGGAACGTGTCCCTGTCCACACAGGTCAGTTCCTGGAGCTGGTCGGAAGGAGCGGAATCGAGCTCCTGGACCAAACCATCTGCGTGCGGTGGTGCTCTCGCTGCCGACGCCGATCCAGTGACACGTGACACTTAAAGCCCAGATTGCGGCAACAGGAAAGGCAAAGAACATGATGACACAAACGAGTACCGTCAAACAACTGAGCACGGGTTGCCCCGGGAAATGGATGTACGCCAGCGGGTTGTCGGAATCGTCGAATACTTCGAGCGGGTGACGTTCCCATCCGCCAGGCTGTTGACAAAACAGGAATGTGTCGCGTTTAAAGCAATCTGATTGCATCGCCCTTGTGTCTGCCATGCGACGATGTCGTGCATAACGACCAAGATTGCCGGGCGGGCGGACCTAGGCGAGTAGTCTTAAACGAAGCGAACGACGTCCGAAAACGTAGCCCACTCCGGCTGGCATCAGCTCGGCCGCCGGATGATCAAGGCATTCGCCATGCTGGACGTACGGACAGGTACCAACAAAGCTATTAGAACCAAAGGCAATAAGAAAGGTATACCATGAAGATTCCATGGCCACCTCCACGTCTGACGGGTTTTTCTCTTGGTGTTGTCTTGTTGGGCTTCACAGCAGTATCTTTTGGTGAGGAAGCCAAACAAGAGCAAGCCTACGTCCCGCAGCCGGGCAGGTTCGCACCGTTGGGAAAGGGAAAGTATATTTCCGGCGAACTGGTCTATCTCGACCCGATCAATCGACGCGGCGGCATTCGGCTGGACGGTAATGCGGCGGGCCGATACTCGGAGGGACCATTGCATTATTTCGCGCTGTTGCCCTACGCCACCGTCTGGCATAACGGATCGCGGGCCGAAATTCGCGACATTTCGATCGGCACCCACGTCCATGGTTACTTCTTCGTTCCACCCCAAGGCGACGAACACACGATCCCGCCGTTACCAAAAGAACACAAGCGATACACAATTGCGCACAATCATGCAGTGACGCTGGAAGATGATTTCAGTTATTACCAACGACGTGGTCAGTTCTGGGAAGTGGTGTCGATTAACGCCAGGAACGAAAAACTCAATGTGAAACCAGCCGGCAGAAAAAACAATGATGGTATTACAACGCCGTACACATTTGATATCGACGACCGAACACGAGTCTGGTTGTCTCGAAGGCTGGTCGATGTGCATGATATCTCGCCGGATATGACAGTGCAGTTCAATCTCGCCTGGTCGCAGGGCTGGGGCCAGGGAGAATTCTGGATTCGTGATATCTGGCTTGACGATGAGAGCCGCAGATTCGCTACTGAGTTACAGCGACGAAAGCATATTCGATACCAGCGCCAGCGCTGGGCCCCAGGCTGGATCGATCACGTCGAGATCTACGATTTTGGCGGCGGCATTGTTACGCTGACGCTTTTCGAAGTCGACCATGAGATCATCGATGACTTCCGGAAGGAAAGGAACGACCGCATCGCAGTCGCGTGCGCCGAGAAGACACTTCGCACATGGTTTCATCGCGCCGACCGAAAGTTTGGTAAACTGGTTGAATGGAATGAACTCGAAACTCCGCCACTGGGCAGCAGCGGTATTCAGCTGCGTTTAAAATTTTCTGAGCTGCTCGACGGATACCAGCCCGGTGCATGCGTACGAGTAAAATGTGACAGCTGGAAATTCGTCTCGATGCCGCCGGAAGAACGGCTTAGTTCACAGGAGGAACAGCAGCGAGGCGCGAAACTCACTCCGATTGATTAACAACCACTGGTCAGAACAACAAGGCTGCCGGAGAACCCAATGCCTAAGAACAAAGTCTCACAAATTACTCGAAGACGAATGGCATTTGGTGCCGCAGCTGGTCTGGCGGCGCCGATGTTCGTGCCAAGATCGGTCCTTGGCGGAAATGGCAAACCTGGTGCAAATGACACAATCAACATCGGGACAATCGGCGTTGGGTTCCGGTCCACACTGCTGATGGATCAGTTGCCCGAGGGTGGACGGATTGTCGCACTCAGCGACTGCGATCTGCCGCGGGCCACAGCGTTCCGAGACAAGAAAAAAGCGTCCTGGGAAATCTACCAGGATTACCGCAAACTTCTTGAGCGAAAAGATATCGACGCAGTGATCGTGGCGACTCAGGCGTTCCAGCGTGTGTTGCCGTGCATTCATGCTTGTCAGGCTGGCAAGGATATCTACGCGGAAAAACCGCTTTCACTGGATATTCACGAAGGCCGCGTGCTGGTCAGCATGGCTCGCAAATACAAGCGTATCCTGCAGGTTGGGACGCAGCAGCGGTCAATGGAAATGAACCGCGTGGCCTGCGAATTTGTTCGCACCGGCGGTCTCGGAACGATTCGTGAAGTTCGGGCCGTCAATTACAGCGGACCAGTGCCGCTGCCGACACAGGGATACTCCTATTACTCGCCCCAGCCGGTGCCTGATGGCCTCGACTGGGACATATGGCTCAACCAGGCACCGTGGCGACCGCATAATAAAGTCTGGCGCAACGCGTGGCGTGATACCCACAACGGTGAGATGACCAACTGGGGTGCCCACGGGATAGATCAAGTGCAGTGGGCCCTGGGGACCGACGATACCGGCCCGGTCGAGATGTGGCCGATCGAAGACGGGTACACTGGCGACAGCTTCAACGGCAAAGTCGGCATGCGTTACGCCAACGGAGTCGAACTGAATTTTGTCCAGCCAGGCAACGGACCGATCGGCGGCGCAATCTTCATCGGCGATAAGGGCAAGATCGAAATCAATCGCAACAAATTTGTTTCCAACCCCAAAGAAATCGCCGCCGAACTGCTCAAGCAGGTGGACGTAACCGAAGAAGAGCGAAAATGGAGTGACAAGTTAGCGCTTTGGCAGGCCCGATGGCACATGCAGAACTGGCTGGACTGCATCCGCAGCCGCAAAACACCGAAGTCAGACGTCGAGATCGCACATCGCTCGGTAACGGTTTGCCATTTAGCCAATATCACGCGTTTTGTGAACCGTCGTCTGCGGTGGGATCCCGAGCAGGAGCAATTCGCTGGCGACCAGGAAGCCAATTTCTGGGTGGCACGACGCCGACGGAAGAAGTTTGATCTGCCGGAGATAGTTTAATGTCGGTGCGAACCGACGGTGCTGCCAGCCTGACCCTGGCCGCGTCAGTCGCGGTCACGACGTGGTGCTTGTCTCTCGGCGCCGCAGCGGAACCGACTTTGCAGTTCCAGACATGGCAACTCAGCAGTCGATTCTACTGCGAAGGTGCGGACTTCGGCGACTTCAATGACGACGGCCATCAGGACATCGCGGCCGGGCCGTTCATCTACCTGGGCCGGCAGTTCAAGATCAGGATGGCTTTTCGTGAGGTTCACGAGTTTAGTCCGACCGCGTATAGCGATACATTTTTTACATTCACCTGCGACATCAGCGGCGACGACTGGCCCGATCTGGTGCAGATTGGCGGGCCCGGCAGTAAGGCAGTTTGGTATGAGAACCCGCGGCAGCGAAAATTACTTCGGCAGGGTACAAACCGGCTCCACACATGGAAGAAACATCCGTTATATGACTTCGTGAGCTCCGAATCGCCTCAGCTTGCAGACATGACCGGCGACGGGAAACCGGAATTGCTTTGCATCGACAGCGAATTATTCGAGGACAACATCGGCTACGCCGAAGCGGACTGGAACAACCCGACAAAGCCGTGGACCTTTCGCAAAGTGTCGCCGGCGCAGCGGTGGTTACCCTCGGAAGACCCCTTACGGATCAATAACCACGGCATCGGCGCCGGGGATATGAACGGCGACGGGCGGCGCGACATTCTGGAAGCCCGCGGCTGGTGGGAGCAACCGAAAAAGTGGGACGGCGCCACGCCGTGGGCGTTTCACCCGACTAATTTCGGTAAGGGCGGTGCACAGATGTTTGCCTACGACGTGGATGGCGACGGCGACAACGACGTCATTAGCAGCATCTGGGCTCACGGCTACGGACTGTCCTGGTTTGAGCAGCATCACGACGACAACGAAGCCATTTGTTTCACGGAACATCGCTTTATTGATGACAAAGCGCAAAAGAATCCCTACGGCGTGAAATTCAGTCAGCTTCATGCACTCGACCTGATCGACATGAATGGCGATGGTTTGAAAGACATCATCACTGGCAAACGCTTTTGGGCGCATGGCCCGCACGGCGACGTCGAACCGAATGCTGCCGCCGTACTCTACTGCTTCGAGCTCCGACGCGGTGTCCAGGAACGGCCCGGAGGAGTCGACTTTGTACCGCACCTGGTGCACAACGATTCCGGTGTCGGCACGCAGGTGATTGCGGGTGACGTCAGCGGCGATGGCCTGCCCGATATTGTTGTCGGAAACAAAAAAGGCACGTTCGTTCACATCCACCAGCCACGGCAGGATTAATTTTTCGTGGGACGTTCGTCCGGCTCTTAGCAGCGGCCGGAGCCGACTAAAAGAAAGAGGTTGGTTGAATTTCCTGATGACCGTTTATCTGCGTTGGTTAGTGCCACCCGTTCTTTGCGCCGCGTCACTGCCAGCTTTGGCCCAGCATAACCCTGCAATCGACGGGTATGTCGTCGCGGCGCAGTCGAACAGACGCCAAATCAGTCATTTGAAACAGGCGAGCGATGACCCGTCGATGTTCAGAAACATTAATTTAAAATTGTTACAATGATCCGCCGTACTACTCCATAAGACGAATCAGTTTCCGGTGACATTAACGCTGATGAGCGGTTCCGGAAAAACGATTAAACTCAATCCCCTTGGAAGTTAAAATGAACCGAAACAAATCAACAGTTTTTACGGTTCTGGCCATTCTGACCGCAAACGTCATTCAAGCTGAAGATAATCCATTACTTGTTCAGCCGGGCGAGAAGGTAATGAAACTCGCCGGCGGCATGAAATTCACTGAGGGACCGGTTTGGCTGCCCGGGCAAAAGAAGCTGGTCTTTTCGGACATTCCAAACAGCAAGTTGATGCAGTGGGACAAGGAAAACGGTCTGGCTGAATTTCGCGACAGCGAACAGTCCAATGGCAACATTCTTGATCTGCAAGGTCGACTGGTTTCGTGCCAGCATCGCGCCCGCAATATCGTCCGCACTGAAATGGACGGGACCGTTAAGGTGCTGGCCGACAAATTCGATGGCAAGCGATTTAATTCGCCAAATGACGTTGCGGTGCGGTCAGACGGAACGCTGTGGTTTACCGACCCGCCGTGGGGCCTGAAAGGTCCGCACGAAATCCCAGGACACTGGGTTTTCAGGCTTGATCCAAAGTCCGGCAGGGTCGAGGCGCTGATCAAAGACCTGGCCATGCCCAACGGTATCGTATTTTCACCGGACGAAACGCGCATATACGTTGCGGACACCGGCGGTCATCCGCGGCATCCGGATTCGAAGTTCCACAACTACCCTGATGGCGTTCACTGCTACGAAGTGAACAAAGACGGCCAGCTCGGCAAAAAGCTGTTCACGATCGGCGAAGGCAGCGACGGCATGGCCGTCGATGTAAAAGGAAATCTCTTCACAACGCATGGGGGCAAAGTGAACATCTTCAATGCGGACGGCAAAGAACTGGAACGAATTGACGTACCGGAAGGGCCCGCGAATGTCTGCTTCGGCGATAACGATTTCAGGACATTGTTTATTACCGCACGGACGTCGCTTTACAGCGTTCGAATGAAGCACGCAGGCGCAAAACCACTCAGGGTCTGGAAAGCCCCGAACGGGAAACCATTTCCGGTGCGCTGGGGCGAGCCGCCTAGGGTCCAAACACGCGACCTGCGTCCGCTGCCGGGTGGATACGGTCGCGGCAGCAGCACGCTGGCAGCATGGATTGCAAAGAATCTGCAGCGCGATTCGGGAGAAAAGGACAAGTAATGATCCGACCGATTTCTTTCCTGACGCTGATCCTGTTCGCATCGACGGCCAGGCCGCACGACGAGCTGGCAGGATTTTCCGAAACAATGCAGCCGTTTTTAAAGAAATACTGCCTGCGGTGTCACGGCGCAAAAAAACAGGAAGGCAGGTTTCGGCTTGATACGCTGTCGCGTGATTTTGGTACTGAATCCATCGCCGGGCAGTGGGACGAAGTGATGTTTCGGATCAACTCCGGTGAAATGCCGCCGGACGACGAGCTCCAGCCATCAGCGCCGGCGGTAGGCGATGTTGCCGAATGGATTTCAGCGAGGATCACCGAAGGGCGAGCGGCGCGGATGGCCAGGCGCGGACCGGTTGCTCACTACCGACTCAGTCGTGATGAATATGCTTACGCCGTTTACGATCTGCTTGGCGTGTATTTCGACGCCAGGATGCCGGGCGCGCTGAATGAAGATCCACGGTGGCACGGTTTCGACCGCATCGGTTCGATGCTCTCGCTTGCGCCGTCACACGTCGACCTTTACTTTAAGGTGGCACAGACAGTACTCAATCAGGCCTTTCCCGCGCAAGAGCCAAAAACGACAAAAGGCCGCAGTGATTCAGACAGAGGACGCTGGTTTATCTTCCCAGGTCAGCGGCAGGGCAATATCAGTGTCCGCCATCCGGGTTTGTACCGCATTCGAATACAGCTGAGCGCAATTCCATCATTTAAAGGCCGCATACCCCGTATTTCCATTTGGAACAGTAACCTGAAACGCTCTGAAATCGGCCGCGAAGTCATCGCGCCCGAAGACAAACCCACGGTCGTGGAAATCGAAGCCTTTCTGCCGCAGGGCGGATTCCAGCTCACGAACGAATCGCCGGGCAAGCTGGACGACGGACACACTCTGTCTTTCACCCCACGAACTGTCACATCCCTCAAGACCTATAAGACCACTCGGCCCACTGGCTACAAATTTTTTACCGGGGACGGTCAGTCGATCTTTCCGCTGCTGCTTGTGGACTGGGTGGAGCATGAAGGACCGGTTCTCACAGAAAAGGATGAGAACAAAAGGCATGGTCTGTTTCCCGATACTGACGGTGATGTGGTACAGGCCCGCGCCTGTCTTGCGCGCTTAATCAGCCGCGCGTGGCGGCGGCCCCCCACGCAGGCGGAGATCAATCGCTGTATGAAAGTTTTCGAAAGCGAGATCGCCGCTGGCGAAACCTTCCGCACGGCTTACCTGGGGGCAATGACTGCTGTGCTGACTTCAAAGAATTTTTACTACCTTGTGGAAGGTACGCCGGGGCAACAGCGCCAGCACATCAACGACTGGGAACTTGCCTCACGCCTGTCATTTTTCCTCTGGAGTTCAATACCGGATGAAGACCTTTTTGTGGCCGCTCGCGAGGGCACATTACACAACCCTGAAATGCTGCGCCCACAACTTAAACGAATGCTGGCGGATCCAAAGATCGCGCGTTTCACAAATTCCTTCCCGCAGCAGTGGCTCCAGCTTCACAAAGTTGGCATGTTTTCCCCCGATCCCGAACTTTATCCCGATTACGATCTCTGGCTGGAAAAAAGTATGGTTCACGAATCGACTCGTTTCTTTAACGAGGTCTTTTCCAGAAACCTGTCGATTCGTGATTTCCTCATCTCTGACTGGACTATGATAAACTCGCGACTCGCATTGCATTACGGTTTGCCGCGGGTACGGAAAAGCGGTTTCCAGCGTGTGGCTTTAAAGCCGGCAGACCACCGCGGCGGCCTGCTTACGCAGGCCGCAGTCCTGTCGCTCACCTCGGACGGCACACGGCACCGACCGGTGCACCGCGGCGTGTGGGTTTCCGAAGCAATCTTTGGTAAAACTCCGCCGCCCCCTCCGCCGAACGTAGAGCCACTCGAACCGGCTCCGAGCGACAAGCCAAAGGCGACAATACGGCAACAACTCGAAGCCCACGCGACACACATCACCTGCGCGTCGTGCCACCACAAAATCGATCCACTGGGGTTCGCCTTTGACAATTACGATGCCGTCGGCCGCTGGCGGACTGAAGAGCACATCATCGGCGGACAGGGTGACAACCCCGCGATTAACGCCGGCGGCACGTTGCCCGATGGTCGTTCATACAAAAATCCTGCAGAGTTCAAACAGCTTTTGTCACAGGATATTGACCGTTTCGCTGAAGCATTCATCGAACAACTGGCAACATTTGCTCTGCGTCGCGTGATGACCACTGACGATACCGCCCAGATTAAAGTAATCGCTCAGGCCGGCAAACAGGACAACTACCGGCTGCGCACCCTGCTTGAGAACTTCGTGATGTCAGACCTGTTTCAGAAGCGATGAAAACCCCTGTGATCGCCTGTTTCAGCCATCATCAGCCGGGAGAACCACAAATCCGATTCCGTGGTGAAAGTGGTCGAGTCGACCAGTGGCGGCAGGAGTTTTCATTTTTCTGGGCATACTGCTGAACCGCTGTGCGTTGTTCGGTGATCGACTTTTCCTGCTTTGTGCTGGAGCGTCTGTTGCTGTTGGCTGGAGGGCTGCGGATTGTCCTCCGGCGGCATCTCGTCGGTTTCCAGCATGTGGTCGACCTTCTGCCAGGCCTGTGGGTCGAGCCGCACCTGTTCCAGCCCGGCAAATTGCTGCAGATCAAAATCGCCTTCTTGCTGTTGCGTCGAATGACAGTCCAGGCAGAAGCGTTCCAGCAAGGGCCGAATGTCGCGCTGGTAGGCCAGGCCCAGTGTGGCCAAGGAGTCGGGTTCTTCCGCGCCGGCGGGCAAGTCCGAGTCCTGCCAGCGCCATGCAAATCAGTGTGCAGCTCAGCCGCGAAATGAGCGACAGGCAGCGGGTGCGGACCGGCATCCGGCAGTCGTCGCGCGTGTGGCAGAAAACATCTGATCTCATGGCTGAAGTTTCGTTCAAACGGGTGCAGTTGGCCGGGTGGGCAAGCGGAACGCGAAAGGCCTGCCGGTCAGAATACTATTGTACACGCGCCGGGCGGCAGAGCCACGGGGGGTTCGACGTCACGCATCTCATCAGTCCATTGGTAACAGGTTTTCCACGCCTGGGCGTGACCCCACGATACTCGCAACCGGTGTGGTCACAACGGATTGCGGACAGGCCTGTCTTGCCTCCCTTTGATAGTGTCCATAAGTACACATTCTTCAGCTACACTGGCCGTTTTCTGTCTCGCGGCGATCGGACCTCCACCCGTGCGTTTGCTGCGCGCCCGTGCGCGAGGAGCGTCATCCGCCGCCTGCCTGGATGGGACTGGTCATGGCCGCCAACCGTTGCCACTGTACCGCCCACGCGATCCCCATGCCTCCGACCTGTGGCGACTGATCGATCAGCATTTTGACTCCTTCCGGCAAGTCGATGATGAGCGGTTTCAGGCCAAGTACGGCTTCTGGCGACCGGTCGTCGACCGCTCCGTGGCTGCCTTTCTCAAGTGCGGTGATCTGGAAGAAGGTTTTGCTCGTGTTCGCTGTCCCGACTGCCGCCATGAGATATTTGTCGCCTATTCCTGCAAGCAGCGCTGTACGTGTCCCTCCTGCCACCAGAAACGCACGCTGCTGACCGCACTGCATGTGGCCGAAGAAGTTTGTGCCCCGGTCGCGCACCGCCAGGTCGTGCTGACGATTCCCAAACGGCTGAGACTGCACGCCCGCTTCCACCGCAACCTGCTGGGAAAACTGGCTCACTGCGCCTGGACCTGCATTCAGAAAGAAGTCCGGCGCCACTTGGGCCGTGACGACCTCGTGCCCGGCATGGTCGCGGCCATCCAGACGCACGGAGAACTGCTGCATTGGCACCCACATCTCCATGCGTTGGTCATCTGTGGCGCTTTTACCCCGGAGGGCGACTTCGCTTGATTGCCCCGGTTCGACAGGGACCGACTGCTGGTGGCCTGGCAGGAAGCGGTCTTCGCCCTGTATCTGGCCGAGGGCAGGATCGAACCGGAAGTCGTCGAGAACATGCGCACTTGGAACCACAACGGGTTGAGCGTGGATCAGTCAGTGCTGTTACGCGCGGGGGACCGGACAGGAATCGAGCGTCTGGTGCAGTACATGACCCGGTGCCCCTTTAGTTTGTCCCGGCTGGTGAAGATCAGCGAATCGGGGCAGGCGTTCGAACGTGCATTGCGCGATCTAGGCAAACACGAGACGATTCAAAAGGCCACAAAGATCAGAGAACGCGATGTTCGCGTCCGATGTCCCACGCAAGAGCACATCCATGATCTTGTCGCGGTTCGCCATAAACTCAATTGTACCATATTGGCGTGGGGACATCGAGTACGGTAGCCACGAACACCGAGGGAATCAAAGGGGACAGGACTCTTTTTCGGAGATCACGACATCACTCTGAAAGGTCCAATCGCGGCTATCAACCGAGCTCTGAACGGTGCTTTCGCCGCGGCCTGACGCCAGACGACTTTGTCGTGGCGTTTACCGAGCCCGGCGCGTTCGATCCCGACGAGGAATTCGAGGTGACATCGGACGTCTGAGAAAGGATGCTCACTACGAAAGGCGCGGATCAATGCGAGGGCAGCCCCGGGGGCTCTTGATTTTGAGGCGAGTTGTCGAGACTTGGAGCCCGCACTGGGCCCGCCTATTCGTTCCGTTCCGAGATAAGATAAACAGAAATAAACCCGCTAAGACGCCTCTTGAAAGATGCGGGTGAAGTCCTCAAATCGCACGCAATTATCTATGTTCTGGCATTCAATGGCCGTGAGCGGGGTATCCGCATCGGTAAAAACCCAGTTGATGGGCTGGGGGTTGTCTCGCCAACGACGCAGGGTGGTGTATTTGGGTGCGAGGATGTCGTCGGAGGATTGGCTTCGGGAACCACTGGGATAGGCAAAGTGGGCCGGGGCAAGGCCCGCACCCTGTTCAAAAAGTTGGTTTGATATCTCAACTTCTTCGATGATGGCGTCGGCGCCCTGTTCTTCCAATTTTACCTGAATCTGGCAATGGGTGTGGGTGTGGGCACCAATTTCGCAGCCGGCCTCCACGAGCCGTTTTACTCCATCCCAGGTAAGAAAGGGCTTTACAATCACACCTTCGGACCGGGTTCGGGTTGAGGATTCCTTGCCTTCCGTTGCGGCCTGTACCCCCTGGGTGATGGCATAACAGATGCTGGTATATCCAAATTCCGCCAATAGGGGCACGGCCGTGTTCAGGGTATCCAACCACCCGTTATCAAACTGCAACACTACCGACATTTCAGGGATGGACGTCTTCTTTTTCAGCCAATCCGAGAGCTGGGTGGTAGAAATTACCGTCCAACCTTCGTCTTTTATAAATTGGAGCTGCTTGCGAAGGGTGGACACCGAGATAATGCCGGTGACCGTCTGGCCCTCTTCCGCCCGCTCAACATTAGGCGTGTCGTCGGGGTAAACATGATGATAGACAAGAATGGGTACTTTCTGCTTTTCCATGCCCCCAGTATACCAAGGGCGCAAAAAGATACCGACACACAATATTCTTTAGGTTATGTGCCCTTTTTTATATAATCCGCCCGCATGCGTGAACCACGAACCAACCCGATCTTCCTTTTTCTTGTTGTGATCTGCGTGCTCACCAGCACGCCGTTTTTCTTTTATCTTTGCCCCACCACCGCAACCCTATGGGGCATACCGGTATGGCTTTTGGTAACCTTGGTAGCCAGTTTTGGCCTGGCCGCTGTCACCGCTTGGGGCATGTTATGCCTTTGGAATGATGACGATCATGACTGAGGTAGGCCAGGATGTAATTCTCTGGAGCTTCATTTATATCGGTGTGCTTCTGTTCATTGGGTGGATGGGTCTCCGCGCCAAAAAAGAAGACACCCTTTCCGACCATTTCTTGGGGGGGCGCTCCCTGGGATTTCTGGTACTCCTGCTGACTCTGTTTGCCACCCAATACAGCGGGAACTCGCTCTCCGCCTTTCCAGGCCGAGCCTACGCGAGAGGATTCACCTTCTTCGTGTGTGTGCCTTACATGGTAGGCATTGTCATGGGGTACGTGTTTTTTGCACCCAAGTTGTTTCGCCTTTCAAGAACCCACAAATTTGTGACCCCATCCGATTTCATACGACATAGATTTCAAAGCAAAGGACTGCACATCCTTTCTCTGGTTATCTTCATCTTTGTCCTTTGCAATTTTCTGCTGGCCCAACTCAAGGCCATGGGCAACGCCTTCGCGGGAATTGCCGGAGACAATGTTGAAAATGTGTACGTTTACGCCGTAATCATTTCCGCAGCGGTCATACTGGTCTATGAACTTTTGGGAGGCATGCGCGCGGTGTCCTGGACGGACGCCCTGCAAGGCATGGTCATGTTTGTCGGCTTTGCGGCCCTGGTGGTGGTGATTCACCATTCTGTGGGAAGCCCCAAGGCCATATTGACCCAAGTGGCCAAGATTTCCCCGGAAAAGATTGCCTCTCCCGATTTGCAGGGCTGCCTTAAATGGCTGAGCACATTTTTGCTGCTTACCTTTGGCGCTCCCCTGTACCCCCAGGCTATTCAACGCATCTATGCCGCTCAAAGTGGCAAGTCCCTAAGAAAAGCCATGGCCGTCATGGCTTTTCTACCGCTTTTTGCGGTAACCGCCGTGGTTTGGATTGGTGTTACCGGCATCATGTTGATTCCCAATATGGAAAGGCCGGACGAGGTTACCTTCAGAGTCCTGGCCCACCTTATTGGCCTCAATGAATCGGCCTACATTCCCGTGGTCATTGTTATGTTGGCCGCCATTTCGGCCATCATGTCCACCGCTGACTCCTGCCTGCTCTCCCTTACCTCCATTATTGCCAAGGACGTTCAGCCCCAGCAGGGCGGTGACGAAAGCGCAGAAAAGAACACCAAGTGGGTCCCCCTGTACAGTGTGGGCATCATGGTCCTTCTGTGCACCGGAGCCATATTGATGCAAGACGTTACCCTGTGGAGCATTTTGGAATTGAAATTTGAGACCCTCATCCAAATTTCTCCGGCCTTTGTACTGGGTACCCTTCACAACAGTGACCACCCCCGGGCATTTAACGCCCAGGACATCCTACGCGGCCTTGTCACCGGTTTGGTGATTGCTGTTGGCCTCTATGTCCTAGGCTACAAATTTGTAGGTGGCGCCGTACATGCCGGCCTAATTGGCGTAATGGCCAACTACGCTGTGGTTACGGTAAGTCGGCATCTAAGACTATCCCAAGTTTCATCCCAGCCCTTTTATTGATTGGAATTTTAAATTGAGCGAGTCCACGGCCCATTGCGACTCCGCACCAATGCGGCAACCGAGGAGAACTGACCAGAATGGCGCCCGGACATGGAAGGAACCTGATAGAGTCACTAACTAAATGCCGGAGGAATGCGTTCTGGACGTGATATTCCGAGTCCGAATCCGCCTGTGAAGACAGCACGATGCAATCCAGCATGCGGGAGAACCACATGAGCGCAGAGCAGCAAGCAGCTCGCCGGGATCAACACTGTCAGGCAATCGGAGCGAGGAGAGGTGCATGACTCGGAAATTGAACAACCTCGTTCGCTGGCAACCAAGGCGTCTTGGGCTGCTCTCGGTCTGGCTCTCGGGTGCGCATACATTTTTCTCATCTTTGAGGTAGTGGACGGAGCCTCGCCA
>CAUZPL010000036.1:0-60287 GCA_963581585.1 Planctomycetota bacterium | reverse complement strand
CTCTCAGCCTGGCCACTCGTTAGTTCCTGGCTGACAGAGCACGCGACCGGAGGTCGCGGTAGAGTAGGCATGTCATCCACAGGTATCGGCTAGTTTGGAGATGACAGGCCGATAGCTGGCGATACCGGTCGGGTTTCGATGGACTGGTGACGACTATCGACTATGTGGTACGCTTCAACAGTGCGGCTTGCAGCTTGTTTTACTGATCGAATTGCTGACAGAAAGGTCGATCCTGTGTCTGAAATGCAAGAAAGTTTTGACATAGAATGGCATGGCAACACAGTTGTAGTGGTTCCCGCCGCCAGCGTTGAATCTCTGCAGTGGGATCTGGTCGAACAGGCTGCGGATGTGGTCATGGAACCTTTGGCAACTCAGGACGTGCCTATGGTTGTTTTTGATCTGACCCGTGTCAGCTATTTCGGTTCTGTATTTCTGGCATTGATGCTGCGGTGCCACAAGTTCCTCAAACGGCAGGGTGGTGAGCTGGTCCTGTGCGGTGTCAATGAGATGGCTCGTGAGCTGCTGAAAATCACGGCGCTCGACACGATCTGGGCGATCTATGACACTCGTCAGGAAGCGATGCAGGCCATTGATTCCTGATCCGGAGTGAAGCCGACTGATTTGATGCCTGCTGCATCCCTCAGGACATTTGTGCAGATGGCTGGTGCATCCGGAAGGAAAACGTAACCTCGTGAAACGGAAATATCTGCGACACCCGCACGACTCCGAGCTGGACGTCATCGAGCACCTGTCGGAACTGACTCAGCATTCGGAGCTGATTGACGAAATCAAGACCACAGCGGACAAGCTGGCTGCCGACAAAGCAACGCGTGGGGACCTGAAGATCCTCAGTCGCGCTCTGCGCGAACTGCGTTACGCTTTCAAAGTGTTTACGCCGTATCGTCGCGACCGCAAAGTCACTGTATTTGGATCGGCCCGGACGCAGCCGGACGATCCCATCTGGCAGCAGGCCGAGTCCTACGGGAAACGGATGGCCGAAGAAGGCTGGATGGTGGTGACGGGTGCGGGTGGAGGGATCATGGAAGCTGCCCACAAGGGGTCCGGTCGCGATATGGCTATGGGACTCAACATCCTTCTGCCGTTTGAACAGGAAGCCAATCCGATAATTAATGGCGATCCCAAGCTCGTGAATCTGAAGTACTTCTTCACTCGAAAACTGTTGTTTGTGAAAGAAGTACATGCTGTCGTTTCGTGCCCAGGTGGATTCGGAACTCAGGACGAGGCCTTTGAAACCCTGACACTGGTTCAAACAGGCAAACGTGACCTGATGCCCATTGTATTCCTGGACAAACCAGGTGGCACCTACTGGAAAAGCTGGCTGGAATTCGTCACGACTGAGCTGATGGGTGAGAGTATGATTGCACCCAGCGATATGTCGTTATTTAAGGTAACGGACAACGTCGAGGAGGCGGTCGAAGAAGTGCTCGGATTTTACAGTGTGTACAACAGCATGAGATTCGTGCGTGACCGACTCGTCCTGAGGCTGCATAATGAAGCTGATGATGCACTGGTCGAATGCCTGAATGACGAGTTCAGTGATGTCGTCGAATCGGGACGAATTGAGAAAGCAACTGCCCATAGCCTGGAAGCAGATGAGAAGCACCTGCTGGACTTTCCGCGCCTGTCGTTCGTATTTAATCGAAAAGCGGTGGGCCGACTAAGACAACTTGTCAATGTACTCAATGAATCACTGGGGCCGGATGACGCATGATTTCCCCGTTGACAGTTTCAGGACGGTCCGTTACGAGGCCGCCGAAGATGAGTCGGAACCGACCGAGGAATTCAGCTCATCGGCGACACAGTTAAACTCGTCCGCGACATGCTGCCGGAAATTGTGCCGGCCCAACTACGCTGGGGTCACTGGCTTACCATCGGCCGTATCCGACAGACTGGAGCGAAATCGAATCAGTGGACCATCGATACGATTGCTCAGCCGCAGCATGCCGAAACCACGAATGGCATGAGCAGCCCGGCGTTGAGCAGCACAGTCAATTATTCCATACACACGACCGCCAGATGCCCAAAGAAGAGATGATCCGGGATTTGCCAGATCCGCCAAAGAGTGAGTGGCAGAACGAGAAACAGAATGCAGGCTTCCCCGTAGAGTATACTTCGTCGGATCAGCGAAAACTGTACCCGGTGGTTAACGATGAGTTGCTCAAGAAATTCAGGGTTCATTATTGTCGAGCGAAGAGAAATGAGACAATTCTGCAGTCACACGTCCAGCGGCAGATAGTGGAGTGGGAATAGCCTGGCGTGCGGGAGTCCCGCTAACACCATTGTCAGGTCACGTAGTTTTCAATTTCGTCAGCAGAGTTTGTCATACCGGAAAACAACGAGTCAGAAATGACCTGAATTGCGACAATACACATTGTCAGAATCATCATCACGGCGTACTCGACTGCTGTCGGGCCGTCTTCGCGATTCAGAAATCGCGGAATGGATTCCATCGTCTGTCGTCGATTGAATCAGAGGAGATATCATCAATGGCATGTGTTCGCCGCGGCACAAACTGACCTTGTCTTTTCGAAATACAGGCCGTAGAAAGCAGGTGAGATCCGAAGATCTCGAATTCAGGCTTTCACCACTGGATTAGTCAGAGTTCCGATGCCCGTGATCTCAATCGATACCTCGTCACCGTCTTCCAGCGTCATGTCGTCATCGGGCACGATTCCGGTGCCGGTCATCAGCAGCGCGCCGTTCGGGAAATTATCTTCGCGATACAGCCATGATGTGAGGTCTTCAAATTGTCGAGCCATTTGCGACAGATGTGTCTCACCACGAAACAAATCGGTGCCGTCTCGTTTGATCGTAAGTGTAATTTTTGTCGCCGGCGGATCCAGTGGTTCACTAGCCAGAAGAATTGACGGACCGATCGCAGCGCACTGGCGATACACTTTGGCCTGCGGAAGATACAGAGGATTCTCGCCCTCGATATCGCGAGCAGACATATCGTTACCGATTGTGTAGCCGACGATTGTCCCGGTGGGATTAATTGCCAGCGTCAACTCAGGCTCCGGAACCGACCAGCTGCTGTCCTTGCGGACTCGAACCGGCATCCCGGGCCCGGACACACGCGAGGCCATCCCCTTGAAGAACAGTTCGGGTCTGTCAGCCGTATAAACCCGGTCATAATGACTGGCCCCGGTTTCTGACTCCTCCATGCGGGCCACCTGACTCCGTTTGTAAGTCACTCCTGCGGCCCAGACTTCCTGCTGATCAATGGGGGCCAGAAACGACACATTCCCTGCCGGAACGGGGGCCGTGTCCGGTCGAAGAAGAAAATGAGCCAGACCGCCCGGATCGTCGGCGTTCAAAATGTCCATCAGTGAATCACAGGCATCGACCTGCGTCAGATCCATAGGCAGGACGTACTCACCGCAATCCTGAACGACGTCCACTGTTCCATCTGACTTTTTGACTCTGGCCAGTTTTGTCATTTACGCTGTCCTTCTAATTGCCTCGTCACGCCTGAGTCCGCAAAGCATCCAGTGTTTGCTGCATATCGGGTGGTAATGGTGCTTCAAACTGCATTTGCTTTCCACTCACCGGGTGCCGAATCGTGAGTCGAAAGGCATGCAGCGCCTGGCGCATAAGCAGTGGTTCAGTATCTGATTCGACTCTGCTCACGTCTGCCATCCTCAATTCCCGCTGGCCGGTGTACAACCGATCGGCAATGATCGGCGTCCCGATATGCAGCATGTGAACTCGAAGCTGATGTGTGCGACCTGTATGCGGATGAAGCTCCATCAGAGCCCAGCTGCCCAGATCTTCCGCCATACGGTAAAAGGTTACAGCCTCGCGTGAGCGTCCAGTGGGCGCACACACCATCATTTTTTCGCGGATACGAGAGTGGACGCAAATATGGGTCCGGATGTAATCTGACGCGAGTTCCGGAATCCCCTGTACGATTGCTCGATATTCCTTCCTGACCTCACGTTGCTCAAATTGTTTCGAAATGATCTGGTGAACCTGATTGTCTCTGGCCACCAGAACGACTCCGGATGTATCGCGGTCGAGTCGATGAACGATGCCTGGGCGATATCTCCCCGCAGCATCACTCAGTGTATCAAAGTGAAACTGCAGCGCTGCTGCCAGCGTACCGGAGTAATTTCCCCGACCTGGGTGAACCACCATCCCGGGACTCTTGTTCACCACCACCAGTGCGTCGTCTTCATACAACACTTCGATCGGAATGTCTTCCGGTCGAATTCGGCTCTCATTACTGTCCGGGAGTTGTACATCAATGCGGTCGTTGATCCGCAGTCGGCGGGATGAACGAGTGGGCAGACCATTTAAGCGTACGTGTTGTCCGTGAATCGCTCGCTGCAGGGCTGCCCGACTGTGATTAGGAAACAGCCTCGAAAGATAATGATCAATCCGCCACCCGTGCGCTCGTGCTTCGACGGTGATACTGACGCGTTCGCCTGGAAGCGTATCCAGGGAGCGAATTTTATCTGCGCCGCGGGACCTGGCTGAATCGTTGCCCGTGGAATCAGCCGATCGATCAACCGTCATTCGCCCGGATCAGGTTCGGAATTGGCTGGATCATCACTGGAAGAGTCATCACTGCCCGGGTTTTCGATGTCTGGATCCTGGATGGCCGGCTCTTCAGCGGCCGGCTGCGAGCCATCTTCGGAATCGAAATCGCTATCCGTATCCGTTGTTTCGGCCGGTTTTTTCTCAATGGTGAGTTCTTCAATTTTGTCGGATGTCTCATCGGCTGACGGATCAGTGGAAGTGTCTGCAGGTGTGAAGGGGGCATCTTCACTCGAGTTGGAATCTCCGGCAGCCGGGATTTCAGGAAGAATCGGCAAGTCCAGATTTGGAGGGGCGGGCGGGACAGCAGATCCCGAACCGAAAGGTGGACTGCCGGAAAAATCAGGTGCATTCAGATCATCGGCCGGCGTTGGATCCAGTGCGTGAAACCATGCGTAGAAACTTGCGGCGGCTGGGGTCCTGAGTTCAGCGATGCGATGCTCAGCCAGTTCTCTCCCGATCGAAGTCTTGTTCTGTTCAAGGAAGTCCTGCCATGCCTGAGTAGCTGTCGCGACTGATTCTTCCGTCCCGTTACAACGAATCTCAGCCAGTCGAGCCAAACCCATGAGCACTCGTGCGTGCACGATATCATCAAACACGGTGACGTCGCTCAAACGACTGAGTGCAGCTTCGGCGAGTTCGAGTTCCTGGTTGGCCGCAGCACGATCCGTGAACATCTTGCGTGTCGCGCTGTCGAGCAAGGTGTCCGCCTGCTTCAATCGGGCCAGACTGCCCAATTGGGTGCCGACGTGCTGATCAGCAATATTCTGAAAATCTTCGGGACCCTGAGCACCCATCCACAGCGAGGAAACACTCGAATTCGCTTTCGGTTCACGGCGCACCCAGACAACGGCTGCTGCGACCGCCAACACCGCAGCCAGACCGTAAATCAGAAACGTGGCATTGGCCTCAAACCAGGGTATAGTTCGGCGCAACGCCAGTTCAAGATGGGTTCGGTCTCCCCGATGCGTATACTGTTTATCCGACATAGGCCTCGAAACACTGTGTCACGGAATGGTTGAGCAGCCGCCGGTGGATCTTCCACATGCTGCGTGCGCAGATTGTCGTAAAGTATAGGT
Organism: Planctomycetota bacterium; assembly: GCA_963581585.1. Classification (GTDB taxonomy): domain Bacteria; phylum Planctomycetota; class Planctomycetia; order Planctomycetales; family Planctomycetaceae; genus S139-18. The sequence continues at coordinate 54,648 of CAUZPL010000036.1, read as the reverse complement.
GTGCCAACGGTTTCCGGTCAAGAGTGAGGAAAACACGGCCAGATAACATATTCAGGTCGGAAAGCCGGCCAGTTGCAGGTAGCAGCCGACTCAGGGACGCTGATGCCACACTATCCGCGTTCCGGACTGTTTCCTGTTGACGGATGTGCCAGGCCCGCTGCAAACAGCGTTAAACCGCGAACATTGCAGGAACAGGAAAAAAGCTTCAGTACTGGTACTCAGCAGCAGGCTAGGATATCCTCCTAATGTGTCCGGAAACACGTTGAATTTCTTGTCTGCAGTCTGTTTATCGCCCTGCACCGGACCGTCGTCGCCAACACGAGATTGTGGCGCTTATTCACGGAATTTGTTGATGATCCTTCATGGTCTCAGCTTCAGAGCAATCCTGATTGCGGCCGGCGGGTGGCTGATACTTAACGTCGGGCAGTCAGGAGCACAGTCACCTCCGGTCCTGCAATCCTGTTTTCCGGCTGGTGTTCGGATTGGTCAGTCAGTCGACCTTAGCATCAGCGGGGACAGCCTTGAGAATCTCCGGGCAGTGCAAAGCAGTAGACCCGGGATCGAGTGTGAACCACTGAGTTCCACTCGAATCCGATTGTCTGTTCCACCAGGTGTGACACCCGGATTTTGCGATATTTGGGTCGTCAGCGACGGTGGAATCAGTGCTCCATATATGTTGGTCCTCGGGAATCGCGATGAGTGCCGGGAAGTTGAACCGAATGATTCTGAATCAATGGCGCAGTCGGTCCCGCTCAACACTGTCGTGAACGGACGGATCGAAAAGGCCAACGACACCGATTGTTTCAGGTTCTCTGCGTCCACGGGGCAACGAGTGATTATCGAATGTCAGGCAAAAAGGATTAACTCGGCACTGCGAGCTATCCTGGAAGTCGTTGACGCGGGGGGAAAACGGCTGGCTGTCAACCGTGGCTATCATGGTACGGATCCGTTCATCGATTTTCGGGTTCCTGCTGACGGTGACTATATCATCAGATTAACGGACCTGATTGACTCGGCCGGTGAACAACATATCTACCGCCTGGCCATTGATACTGGTCCGCGTGTTGCCTTTGCTATGCCGAATGTTGTTGAGCGCGGTCGGGCATCACGGGTTTCACTCTACGGCTGGAATTTGACTTCAATTGGTGGTTCATCGAGTGGCGGATCTCTGGACAGCATTGAGGTGGATCTGCCGGCGTTTCTCAACTCATCCGACGGGGCACTGATAACTCGGCTGCTGTCAACGCAGTCTGTCATTGCCGGTCAGTCGTTCGCCTATCATTTGCCCGGCAGTCACTCTCCGGTAGTCATTGGATTGACAGATGTTCCGGTTGTCCAGGACCACTCGGACAATCACACTCCGGATGCCGCTCAGGAATTGGCTGTCCCCTGTGAAGTAAGCGGCCAGCTGGTTGCCGGTGACGAGCGCGACTGGTTCACCTTCACAGCATACCGTGGCGAAGTGTTTTACATCGAGGCACTGGGACATCGAATTCAGTCGCCGGTTGACCTGCAAATCAGTGTCATTGACGGTTCGGATTCAACTCACTTACGGGAGCTGGCACACTTCCGTGATGAAGTCCGAAACATCGGCGGCGAATTCCGCACGGATCATCTTGATCCAGTCGGGCGGTGGGTCTGTCCGGCGGACGGGCGCTATCTAATTGGCATCCGAAACGTCATCGGGGACCTTCAGCCGGATCCTCGTCGGATCTATCGCCTGAGTATCCGTCGAGAAGAGCCGGATGTGAGGGTCATAGCAGTGCCACAGGGATTCAATATCCGCCGAAACGGCCGGGTCGTGCTGGATCTCCTTGCCATCCGACGGCGAGGCCTCAACGGATCGATTCGTGTCTCCGTGTCTGATTCACCGGCCGGTGTGGAATTTCCGGATGTTTGGCTGGGACCGGGTGTTTCGCGAACGATTGGTGTCGTTTCTGCTGACCGCAACGCGGCAAATGTCGTCGGTGAGTTGAAGCTCCAAGCAAAACCCGAGCTTCCACAACACGAGCCTCAACCTGTGATTAGCGGCGCTGGCCTGCCCTCTGCAACACCGTATCCATTCGGGCGATTGACACCGGAGATTCGCATGGCCGTTGTAGGCGACGCATTGATTCGCGTTACCGCAGATGCCCATCAGACGGTTGACCATCACATTTACGGGACTTTGCCCGCTCGACATTCTCCCGGCAGCATCGTCGATGTCGCTGTGCAGGTTGACAGAAAGTATGTGGCACATCAGGCAGCGGTGAAGCTGATCGGCGCAGGATTGCCTGATGCGATTGACAATCAAATCCAGACAATTCCACCAGGTCGGTCGAACGGCTATATCAGCTTCTATTTACCACCGTCTCTGCCCGTAGGACACTATTCGTTTGCTGTCCGGGCAGAAACCACAGTGTTAAATGCCGATAATAAAACTGAATCCGTGACCGTCTTCAGCAATCCTGTTACTATTAACGTAGAACCGGCTGCTTTGCTGGTGGGCGTAGATCCGTTTGCAGTAACACAGGTGAAACGAGGTGAAGTCTTTCAGGTGGCCTATACTGTCATGCGTTTGAATGGGTTTATTGGTAAGATACATACTGAGCTGGCTGGTGCGGGTGTTATCACTGATGTGCCAGGTTTGAGAGGTCGTGGAGTGACGTCCACCGGCCAGGCAAATCAGGGATCAATCCAGATCGAAGTGAATGGTGACGCACCGCTGGGAGAGCAACAGTTCGTGAGGCTGTTCGCCGTTGGCGTGGTCGAGGATGAACCGGTGTTTCACGGCAGTCGTTTTCTGACGGTGGAGATTACGGACTGATGCGTAAGCAGACACGAATCGTGTTTTCAGGGTTGCCGCGTTCCACGGAGGAATCCGTAACCGCGCGGCCCTGCCTGGCTGCACACAGCATTCCCGCTTGCCGCACTCCTGTTTGTTGCCGTATACCGAATTCCTGTCACACGATATTGCTCACGGCCGTGCTGATGATTGGCGGCTTAACTGCGGCGTCCGCAGTCGAATCTGGACCGTCAGAGGAATCGTCACGTCGCATCTACTTTGCGACCGATGTGGTCCCGATCCTGACAAAGCTGGGCTGCAACAGTGGTGGTTGTCACGGAAAGGCTACCGGACAAAACGGTTTTAAACTTTCGCTGTTCGGGTTTGAACCCAATATCGACCACGACGCCATTGTTATGGCAGGTCGCGGACGGCGACTGTTTCCGGCTTCACCCGATCGCAGTCTTTTGCTGCTCAAGGCGACATCTGAAATGCCGCATGGTGGCGGGCGTCGTCTGGACAAATCCAGTGATGACTACAGGATGCTGCTGAACTGGATTGCTCAGGGAGCAATCGCACCTGAAGCCGATGATCCACAACTCGTCCGAATTGTCCTCTCGCCGCCGGCTGGAGTCCTGCGCACCGAATCGTCAGTTCAGCTGAATGTCACTGCCTTTTTTTCAGACGGAGCGTCACGTGATGTAACTGGGCAGGCAGTTTATGAATCAAATGAACCAGGTGTGGCCGCTGTCGACAATACCGGACTCGTCACAACGGCTTCCCAATCGGGCCTCGTGTCTGTGATGGCTCGCTTCGGTGAAAAGATTGCCACCTTCGATGCAGCGGTCCCGTTTGCGCAGGACGAGGCAGCGATGGCAGCCGTGCAGGTAAAGCTCGATCACCTGGAACGGCAATTCAGCGATTCTCAAATCGACCAGCTGCTGTTGCGCCAGTGGCGTCGAATGGGAGTCGTCCCGTCGAAGATCGCTGACGATGCAACCCTGATCCGCCGAGTGATGATCGATATCTGCGGTACGGTGCCCACAAGGGATGAGGTTACGGAGTACCTAGCCGATATCCGCGAGGACAAGTTTGCTCGACTGGTCAACCGACTGCTGGAGAGACCGGAGTATGCCAGCTACTTTGCCCTCAAATGGGCCGACATTCTGCAAAACCGGGGTGCCGGATATTCGACCAGCAAACAGCGGCCCGGAACCACGTTATTTGCCGGATGGATTCGTGATTCGATCGCTGCCAACAAGCCGTACGATCAGTTCGTGTCAGAGATCATCACAGCCAGCGGCAGCCAGGAACAGAATCCGCCCACGATCTGGTACCGCACTGTACGAAAATCACCCGAGTACGTTGAATCTGTGGCTCAGGCGTTTCTCGGAGTCCGCATCCAGTGCGCTCAGTGTCATCACCATCCGACCGAACGTTGGGATCAATCCGATTATTACGGTCTGGCGGCTGTCTTCGCCCGTGTTGGTCGTAAAGGGGGATTCGCTGATGCAGAAGTTCCGACCAATGAGATCATCTATGTCAAATCCCACGGTGAGGTGATGCACCCGCGGACCGGTCAAATAATTACTCCGAAACCGCTTGGTGGTGCCGCATTTGAGTTGGAGCTCTATGAAGACCCCCGGCGTCATCTGGCAGGTTGGATGAAAAACAAGGATAACCCGTTCTTCGCCCGAACAATGGTCAACCGCATCTGGGCACATTTTCTGAGTCGAGGAATCGTCGATCCGATCGATGACACCCGCAGCACCAATCCCCCCAGCAATCCTCAACTGATCGACGCACTGGCGGCCGGATTCATCGCCGGTGACTTTGACGTGAAACAACTCATTCGAACGGTCACCGGCAGCTACGCCTATCAGCTGGAATCAGCTCCTCACGAAGGGAATGCCGGCGATGTACAGACCTTTGCGCGATTCTATCCGCGGCGACTCACCGCCGAAGTTCTTCTCGACGGCATGAGCCAGGTGCTGAACGTGCCAACCAACTTCCCGAATATGCCGGCAGGGACGCGCGCTATCGACTTGCCGGATGAGAACGTAGCCGCTCATTTCCTGGACGTCTTCGGCCGACCGGCACGTATGTCTGCCTGCGAATGCGAGCGGGTGGACGCACCCTCACTCACGCAGGGACTGGAACTCGTCAACTCTGCGGAAATCCAGCGTAAACTCACCGCTGAGTCGGGGTACGCCACGCAACTGGCTGCAAGTGACCTCACCAGCGAAGAAGTGGCCGCGGACGTGTTTCTTTCCGTCCTCGCCAGAAATCCGACTCCTGATGAACTTGCCGCTGCTAAAGTGTTCCTTGATTCTGCAGGTGAGCGTGTCACTGCCTGCCGGGATCTGTTGTGGTCGCTGCTGGTAACGAATGAATTCTTACTCAATCACTGAACATGGTACCGGAGATACAGCAATGTTGCGAATCGACGGCGACTCATACACGAATTGTTCGGGCGTTAGCCGCCGGAATTTTTTGCAGATCGGCGCCCCGATGCTTGGCCTGGGAATCGCCGATCTTTTGAAAATGGAGGCAAAGGCTAAGGAAACAGGGCATCCCGGGAGCGAAAAGTCGCTCATCATTTTCTGGACCGATGGAGGTGTCAGCCAGCAGGATACCTGGGATATGAAGCCCGACGCGCCATCAGAATACCGAGGCTTCTATCAGCCAATCAGTACGGCAGTGCCAGGCGTGGTGTTCAGCGAACGGATTCCAATGCAGGCCAGTGTGATGGATCGGATTTCAATCGTCCGATCCGTGCATCATGAAAACGGTATCCACGCTCCGTCAGCACACTGGATGCTTACCGGTTACTTCGGTCCAACATTGGCGCGAAACGCGGCACAGAAACCGTCATTTGGATCTGTGATTGGTCGTTCACTCGGATCTCGTCAGCCGCCGATGCCGGCTTACGTCACGATTCCAAAGTCCGAATCGTTTGGTTATCAGGGAGCAGTCTACCTTGGTAAAGCATACAACCCGTTCGAAGTCGGTGCCGATCCTAATGCTGCCGACTTCAAAGTCCCCAACCTGTCACTGCCCGGCGGGCTCACCGCAGACAGCGTCGGTGTACGTCGGGAACTGCTGAAAACATTCGACACGCTCCGCCGTGACATCGATGACAGCGGTGTGATCGACGGACTCGATACGTTCAAGAACCAGGCCCTCGAAATGGTTGCCGGTGATCGCATGCGCGCAGCATTCGACCTCACAGTGGAAGACCCACAGCTGCGAGATCAATACGGCCGCCATCGGTACGGGCAGAGTGCTCTGCTGGCTCGTCGTCTGGTCGAAGCCGGTGCTCGTTGTGTCAACATCAATACCGGTAACTGGGACCATCACGACAACATCGAAAAGGGGCTGGAGCAGCACCTGCCGCCGCTGGATCGAGCGATTGCGACTCTGGTCCAGGATCTGGACACACGTGGGCTGCTCAATGACGTTATCATCTACTGTGTCGGCGAGTTCGGCCGGACGCCCCGAATCAACGGGCATGCCGGACGTGACCACTGGTCCAACTGTTTCAGCGTGCTGCTGGCCGGCGGCGGAATCCAGGGCGGCCGCATTGTTGGTGCCAGCGAAAAATGGGGTGGCGGTGTTCAGGAGCGACTCGTCACTCCACTTGATCTGCTGGCCACCATTTACCAGTTGCTCGGCATTTCGCTCGGAACTCACTACAAGGACGCCAGTGGCCGGCCCGTCAGCATCGTGGCCAGCGGCCGACCGATTAATGAATTGCTTTGAACATGACGAACCCGCGACGAACAGCGTTGTTATTGATCGGAGCCTGCCTCGTGCTGACATCACTGATCAGTGGTGTCGTGTGGGCGGATGACAAACCGTCAAAGAGCTCGGATGAACGTTCGGGCCTGGCGCGAACGGGTGTCGAGTTCAAAATTTTTCAGTTCCCCGCAAACCGGATTCCCCGCATTGACGGTGACCCGCAGGACTGGGATTTCGTCCCCGGCTCGTATGCCATCAGACAGGACCAGTTGCGAGAAACCGTCATTGGCCTGAACGACCGTCAGGACCCGAACGATCTGGACGTCACAGTCAAAGTTGGTTGGGTGAACGGACAGAACCATCTCTATTTCCTCTACGAAGCCAGCGACAACTACTGGGATTTCGCACGGCCGGACCTGCACAACGACATCTTCGAGGTCGTCATCGATGGCGATCTCTCAGGCGGCCCCCTGATCCGCCAAATGCATCCCAATAAGAAACTGCGTGAAAGTCTGGACACTCATTTCATGTTTCACGGCGTGCACGCTCAGAATTACCATATTTTTACTCCTGCCGAAGGCATGGATTGGACCATGGTATGGGGCTCGCAGCCCTGGATTAAAGATTTGCCTTTTGCCAACGCTGCATACAGTTACGATTTCGCGCACGGTGAAAGTGGGAAACTGATTCTGGAATTCTTCGTTACGCCTTTCGATTATGCGCCACCCGATCGCACCCGCGCGGTTCAGACACAGCTCGTCGAGAACAAACTACTGGGAATGTCGTGGGCAATACTCGACTACGACGACGTAAACGCGGAACGCTATGACGGTTTCTGGAATCTGTCGCACAGGACAACGATGTACGGCAATGCATCCGATCTGGTGGCGTTCCGCCTGATGCCGATAGAGAAGAGCCTCCGAAAGGCCGTTGAAGCCGACTGGTCATTTCAGGTCGTCAGTCGTCAGGATCGCGTTGTTGCATTTCGAGATCGCTCGTTCGGGACGATTACTTCATGGAACTGGAATTTTGGTGATGGCCAAACGTCAAGTGATCGTCATCCGACTCACAACTATGACAACGCGGGTGAATTCATCGTGACGCTCAAAGTCAGCGGCCCGCAAGGCTCGGCTCGAAGGACTAAAGTCTGGGACGTGACATTACCGTAGCGAAGAGTATGTGAAGATCCCCTGCCCCAAAGCCAGTGACTTGCATCAAGACGCAGCCAGCCCGCTCATTCGTCTCCCGTCGCTGTTCATCCTGGCATATCTGTTGCTTGCGCCATCGGAGTTGGCGCCAGCTGGTCCGCCGAATGTCGGGATCAGCGAACGTGTTGCCTGGACGACATCATCGATTAAAGGATCGCCTGAACCACCATTACCATATGCTTCCGAACGGGTGTTTCCATCACTCAAGTTTACTAACTGCCTTGACATTACTGCGGCCCCTGGCAGCGACCGCCTGTTTGTTGTCGAACAGGCCGGGAAAATTTTCTCCTTTCCCAACCGATTCGACGTGGCAGAAGCTGATCTGGTAGTGGATCTGGCGCATGAAATCTCCGGCGTCCACCAGGTTTACGCTTTGGCGTTCCACCCAAACTTCGTGGGAAACCGCTATTGCTACATTTGTTACATCAAGGCAGCTAGTCTGGAAGATGGAACGCACGTTGCTCGGTTTTATATGGCCGACACCGATCCACCGACAATCGATTTGAGCACTGAAACCACGATCATCACCTGGTTGTCGGGAGGCCACAACGGCTGCTGTTTGAAATTCGGCCACGACGGATATCTTTACATAACCACAGGCGACGGATCACCCCCAAATCCGCCGGATTCAAAACGGGCAGGACAGGATGTCAGCAATCTGCTGTCCTCTATTTTGCGGATTGATGTCGATCACACCGACGATGGAAAGAACTATCGCATCCCCAACGACAACCCGTTCGTGGACCTCCCGAATGCACGAGGCGAAATCTGGGCCTATGGCCTGCGCAACCCGTGGCGCATGAGTGTCGATCGCAAGACCGGCGACCTGTGGGTCGGTGATGTTGGCTGGGAATTATGGGAAACACTCCACCATGTTGAACGAGGCAGCAATTTTGGCTGGGCAGTGACGGAAGGTCCTGCATCGACTAATCCGGAATGGCCACGCGGACCAACGCCGATTGTACCCCCCAAGATTGCTCACCCACATTCAGAATCGTCGTCCATCACTGAGGGGCTCACCTACTATGGTTCGCGCCTCAAAGAACTCCACGGAACTCATGTCTATGGTGACTACGACACCGGCAGATTCTGGGGATTCCGTTACGAACATGGCAACGTCGTCAAACACCGTGAGCTGGCCGATACAACTCACCGCATTGCGGGTTTTGGTGAAGACCATGACGGTGAGATGTATTTTTTGGATCATCCGGCAGGAACGATTCATCAACTCATCCGCAATCCTCAGCAGGACGACTCCGGCGGGTTTCCGCGCCGGCTCAGTGAAACCGGCCTGTTTTCGTCTGTGAGGAAACTGATACCTGAGCCTGGCGTCATTTCGTACTCAATTAACGCGGAACCATGGGCAGACTTTGCTGTGGCTGAGCGACAGGTCGCGATTCCCCATGAGCTGTCCATCACACCTTCTGCGCCTAAGTGGACATTTCCCCAGGACTCTGTACTCGTAAAAACGCTGTCACTCGATATGCAGCAGGGAGATCCTACCACGCGACGGCGAATTGAAACTCAGATCCTGTATTTTGACGGGAGCGAGTGGAATCCTTACACCTATCGGTGGAACAACGATCAAACCGATGCCACGCTGGTCGACACGGCCGGTGCCGAAAAAGTGATTGAAATCGTCGACGCCCAGGCCCCCAAACGCATTCGGAAACAAATGTGGCGATTTGCTGGTCGGGCCGAATGTCAGCGGTGCCATAACAGCTGGTCCGGACCGCCGCTCGCTTTCAACACAGCTCAGCTGAACAAAGACCACAACTATGGCAGCACCCCGGCATCACAGCTGGACACATATGCACATATCCAACTGATCGGGAATCCGGTTCCTGCTGATAACCGTCCTCAGCTGACAAGTCCGTATGAAACTTCCGCCACAGTAGAGGACCGCGCTCGAGCTTACCTGCACACCAATTGCGCTCACTGTCACCGTCTGCATGCTGGCGGTTCCGTTCTGTCCCACATGCCCGCTGATCTGCCGCTGGACAAGACTAACATGATCGACGCGCGCCCGTCACAGGGCACCTTTGGTATCCACGGGGCTCGAGTGATCGCTCCCGGTGATCCGTTTCGATCCGTGCTGTTCTATCGAGTTGCGAAGCTTGGCAGTGGACGCATGCCACGACTTGCGTCGACGGAAGTCGACCGAACTGGCGTCGCCTTGATTCACGACTGGGTGAATCAGTTGCCGAACGAGAGTACTGCTGAATCCGCGGCAGTTCTGAACGCGACCAATTCGAGGAATCTGCAGCAGCTTCGGGATGCCGAATCCGGATCAGAATACAGCTCCATTCTGAATCAGCTGTTGTCGTCAACCACCGGAGCATTAGTACTGCTGCGGTCTGTTGATCGAGGTGAATTGCCAGCTTCGACAATGTCGGCCACGATCCAGACAGCGGCTCGCCATGAAAATTCCAGTGTCCGTGATTTGTTTGAGCGTTTTCTTGCAACTGAAGATCGAGTCAAACGGCTGGGGAGTGTGGTGCGAGCGGAGCAGATTCACTCAATGACCGGTGATCCGGTCCGGGGCGAATACCTTTTTTTCGAGGCGGAAGACGTTTCGTGCAGAAACTGTCATCGGATCAAACAGCGGGGCAAAGAAGTCGGTCCGGATTTGACGACCATTGGAAAGAAGCTAACCCGCGACCAGCTGCTGGAAAGTGTTCTTGAACCGTCAAAACGAATCGACGAAAAGTACATCACGTACCTTGCCGAAACTTCCGAAGGGCTTGTCGTCACCGGCCTGTTAGTGAGCAAGGAAGAAAAGGAAGTTGTTCTGAAAGATGCGCAGGGTAAGTTGCAGCGCATCCCCGCAAATAATATTGAACAATTCGTGCCGCAGCAAAAATCACTGATGCCAGATCTGTTGTTCAGAGACATGACCGCTCAGCAGGTTGCTGATCTCCTCGAATACCTCAGCTCACTGCGGTGAGTGGGTTGGCCCGACCTAGCGACTATCAGCGTTCGGTATGAGAGCAGGTGAGTCTTATGCCACAAATGCGATTACGGCCTGAGTTTTGCTTCGTAGAATGTCTGGATGCCGGGAACAGCACGCGGTTGACATGGTGGATCAGGTGGCCGTTCTCTTCATCATGGTCACATGCGAAATCGTGTGCTCCATATAGACAGTAAGTGTGATAACTCGTCCGTTTGATCAGAGAGGCCCAGAAAAAAGTGCCAAGCGGCGTGTCGTATATTGCCTGATGACCAGGAATTGTCTTTGACGCTATGGCCGCAAGAAGGTGGCTCCTGATCTACTGGATGCAGTGATTGATGACATATATCCGCATGTACTCCGCTGTGACCGGCAGGACCACAGCAGTGGACATATCTGGCGGGCCGTTTCAGGATGGTCCCTGTCCAGGGAGACACACACTGCCTTGTAGTCGTGCGACAGGTCGTACGCAATCCGCTTCGAGCGGAAATGGTCGACCGTGAAGCCCGCAAAACTCTGTGGAATGGGCAGTCAGCTAAGTGATTGTTCGTTGTCGAGAAGTTCACAATGGACTCGTTTCGTCAATCCAGCCGAGACTGAACTGGAACTACAGTTCTACCGCCGCAGAGTTCAGGTAGATTCCGGATTTCAGACGCCAATCGATGTCATCGTCTTATTGACACGCTGACAGATGTCGGATTCAGAATGGCATTCCTGTGAGCGTTTCGAATGCCTCGATATACCGGGCTGTCGTGCGATCGACAACGTCATCCGGCAGAGCGGGTGGATCACTGTTTTTGTCCCAGCCGGTTTTGCTTAACCAGTCTCGAACGTACTGCTTGTCAAAGGAGGCCTGCCCGCGCCCTGGTTCGTATTCGGACTGCGGCCAGAAACGTGAACTATCCGGTGTGAGGACCTCATCGATCAGCAGAATCTCACCTTCAAACAGACCAAATTCAAACTTGGTATCTGCCAGTATGATACCGCGTTCTCGGGCAATGATTGAACCCTGCGTATAAACATCGAGACTCAGAGTCCTCAGCTTTTCACTCAGATCCAATCCCACAGTTTCGACCATTCGTTCGAAACTGATATTTTCATCGTGACCTTCTTCAGCCTTTGTTGATGGTGTAAATAAAGGCTCGGGCAGTTGACTGCTTTCTTGCAGACCATCAGGGAGTGAGAGACCACACACCGTACCGCTGCGCTGGTATTCCTTCCAGCCGGAGCCAGCCAGATAGCCACGGACAACACATTCAATGGGAACCACATCCGTTTTTCTGACAATCATGCTGCGCCCTGTCAGCAACTCGAGGTCTGTGTCCTCCGGCAATGACACGGTCGACAGATCACTGGTGAGGTAATGATGAGCTACGTTCAGATGGTCAAACCAGAATTCACTCATTCGAGTCAGAACCTCGCCCTTGCGAGGAATACCGGTCGGCAACACGTAGTCGAACGCGCTGATTCGATCTGAGGCAACGAACAGGATCCTATCACCGAGGTTGTAGACATCTCGTACCTTGCCACGTTTAACCGGAATCCCGCTCAGCTGACTTTCAACGACCACATTCATGACTCTGCACCTGTGTTCAGCATCAAATTTTGAAACCATCCGTATTCCCGAACCGATTGATCAGGGAATTGTCACATGGACGCAACTGGGTGAGTTTAGCACTGACTGTGTTGTTGAACAATCTACCGGACGCTGGATAGACTCTAGTCGCAATGTGTATCATAAAAATCAGTCTCACGACCACACGGCGGACTCCTGAAGTATCACCCTCATCCGAACGATGAAGCGCATACTGCTTCCGTTGCGGCGCAGTCTGGAAGCACGGAAGACTCAACGTGAGCTTCGACTGGCCCTTTGAGACAGGCACACGAGCAGGGCATTTGCTAAATGGGATTGATTCAATTCAACGTGGCGTACCCCGACCACGTCCCGCGGCATGGGTTGAACCATGCGGATTTTCTGACGTTCGACGGAAGAATTATCGCGTCCGAAACATCACTCAACAACAGCCACCTGCGTTGCGATCGTCCTCAGCCGGACAGCAGCCAGTTGCGACTGTTATATCAGCCACACACGGATGGTGCACCGATCGTAACACATACCACAAGTCTGCGGGAATGTGAACACAGCTATCGTCTTGAAGTGGAACTCGCCCGTGGAGAACTGTCGCGACTGCGCAATTACTACGAAGCATGGCATGGATCCGGACTGAAGACTTCCGCACAACTGGAGCAGCTGCTCAGGCATTCTCACCAGATGTTTTTTCGATCATCGATGGATGGAGGTGTCGCCGCAGAAGCTGTCCAGTCGCTGCTGGTGACACGCGATGCCGTCGGTGAGCTGTGCCGTCTCTACACCGCTCAGCGACTGGCGTTTCGTCGTCAACGATCATCTCACTTTCCGATGTTTCTGGGTTGCGCCCTGCGGGAGCCGCCATTACATCCGGACAGATTTCTCGAAGTATTCTCAGCGGCTTCACTGCAGACGACCTGGGCCGATCTGGAACCAGAAGACGGAGAGTACAGCTGGGATCCATTCGATGCGCTGGTGGACTGGGCAACGGAGCAGAAACTGTTCATGCGCGGCGGCCCACTGATTGATCTGGTGCATGACAGTTTTCCGGTGTGGATGCAGCCCTGGCGCGGCGACATCGTCAACCTGCAAAGTTTCGCCGCGGATTTTGTGGAGACAGTTGTACGCCGCTATGTCGGCCGTATTCGCCACTGGGAAGTGGTCTGCGGGGCGAATTGTGGAGGCAGCGCGGACCTGACGGAAGAACAGCGGCTGAACCTCGTCATTCGCTCGGTTGAAGCGGCACGTCAGGTTGATGAGCAGATTCAGATTAGTTTGCGAATCGTTCAACCGTGGGGAGAATACCTCAGTGACAGCGCTAATCGTCTTGCCCCCGTGCAGTTCATCGACACACTGCGGCGCACAGGTGTCCGCATTGCGGAAGTCAATCTGGACATCCATTTCGGTACCGGTCATCGGCAAAGCCTACCGCGGGATCTGTTGGGACTCTCTCAACTTCTGGATCACTGGTCGTTGCTGCAGCTACCGCTGAATATTTCGCTGAGTTTGCCAGGCTTTTTTCCTGACGCTCGACACACCCCCCAGCTGGACTCACTCCAGGCACAATGGACTCGACAGTGTATGCTGATGTGTCTCGTCAAAGATCGCGTCACCGGCGTGTATTGCGATACATGGCAGGACAACAACACAACAGCCGGGCTAATCAGTTCAAACGGCACTCTGCATCCGGCGTGGGAACAACTGAAGGCGCTGGAGGATGAGTGTTGGTCGAGGTAGCAGCGACGCTGTCCCGAAACACTGATCGCACCAGCTGTGCCTGTCGTCAAATGCGCGGACGATACCGAGTCAGGCACTCCGACTTTTCCAGTATCCTGCAAAGCCCTGCAATATAAATCTGTTCGCTATCCTTTTCATTCTTTCCACGCATGCCTATGGCCTCAACGGTCAGTCGAGAAGACTCTGCAGTTCAATCACTATTTCCACAGGTGTACGAATTCTTGACATCCAGAGCACTTACCAGCATTCGAAGCATTTCCGTCAGCAGTTGCTTTTGATCACCCACCGGTTTCGGGAGTCCCTAGTTCGTCGCGGGAACAGACGACGCTGACCGTATCTGACTGATTTCGGCAACAATTCGCCGGCCGACCAGAACGACTAAGTGGACGACTTTCCAGTCGGCACTGTATTCAGCGAATAAGTCGATGATCAGGCTGGCTAATGCCAATGTACGAGTGACTGGGATTGGTACATGAGTGACCGATCCCGAAGTTGCGACGAGAAAAAACCGGCTGCTGGAATCCAATTGCCGGAAAAATTCAAGCCTGTGCTGTAGCCTGCCATTTTTTTCCGCACACACCCAAGTCAAGCCGGTAACTTTCCTTCGACACATTCCTGAATGATCCACGTAACGACTACCGTCTTTTTGGACCGGAATAATCGGCAGCGGTACGGCAGGATTCTTCCATAGGTCGAACCTTCGCAGTGTCTGCCGACGGGGTTTTTACGCGACAACTACTCCAGGCCCTGATCAGCCAGCCAGCGTTCCGAGTCCAGTGCTGCCGAACAGCCGGTGCCGGCAGCAGTGATCGCCTGCTTGTAGCGGTCATCTGCGATATCGCCTGCCGCGAACACACCTTCCACGCTGGTCATGGTGCGCGGCGGCTGTGTCCAGATCACATAGCCATTTTCGCTGGTCAGCAACTGACCGTCCAGAAAGTCGATATTGGGCGTGTGACCGATTGCGGCAAAGTACCCAGCCACATCCAATGTTTCGGTCTGTGTTTTTTCACTGACGGAACGAATGCGCACACCAGTGACACCATCTTCATCGTTCCCCAGAACTTCGTCGATGACCGAATTCCACTTGACCTGAATCTTTTCATTGCTGAGTACTCGCTCAGCCATGATCTTGCTGGCTCGAAACTCGTCACGGCGATGGACGATGTAGACTTTTGACCCAAATTTGGAGAGGAATGTTGCTTCTTCCATTGCACTATCGCCACCACCGATCACGACAACTGGACTGTTGCGAAACCGTGGCAGCGCTCCATCACAGACGGCGCAGGCCGACACACCTAAATTCCTGAAACGGTCTTCAGATTCGAGGCCCAGATAGTTTGCCCGGGCACCGGTGGCAATGATGACAGAATGAGATGCGAATTCGTCACCACCCAGACTGGTGACCTTGAATGGTCGGTCGGACAAGTCAATTTCCGCAACGTCATCGGTGACAACTCTGGCTCCGAAATTCGTTGCCTGCTGACGCATCAGTTCCATCAGTTCCGGCCCCGACACGCCCTGCTTTTCGTGCGGCGCCATGTAGCGGCGTTTGCTGTCATCAATTGACGAGTCCAGATACGCCGTCATATCGCCAGCCGGGAATCCGGGGAAATTTTCGACTTCGGTGGTCAGAGCCAATTGCCCCAGCGGCAGTGTTCCCTTTTGGCGGTTATCTTCATTGAAGGCCCCCTCATAAACAACCGGTTCCAGATTTGCGCGCGCTGCGTAAATGGCAGCTGTCCAGCCAGCCGGTCCCGATCCGATGATAGTGACACGTTCCGTCATTGTATTTCTCCAGCCGAGACAAGCGATGCCCTTGTCTTTCGCCGCATCGGGCACAGGAGTCTGAACAGCACCCGGCAATCCTGACAAACCTCAGTCGGACAGCGCCACTTTGGCACAAATAGCAACAAATACAAGCACCAGACACCAGCCTGTTTCTTTGCGCGGTTTCATTCACACTTCGACTTCGTACTCATATCTGCGAAAAACTGTCGCTGGCCGGTTTGCTGATCACCCGAAGTTCAACAATAAATTGAGGACGCCTCAGATTTCAAATGAGTCGCCCAGCTGCGGCACGACCGGAGGTTCATCACAGCAGTTTGCTATTAGCTGACTCAGGGCCTTGGCCGCAGGTTCTTCGCCATGCACAATGAAAGCTCTTCCTGCTCCACCTTTTCTCTGCAGATTCTCAAACCACCACCTAAGGTCCTCGGCATCACCGTGAGCAGACAGGCCGTTGATTGTTTCCACATGACAACGGCGTGAATACGTACGCCCAAAAATACGGACAGCGTCGCGTCGCTCGACCAGCTGCCGACCTAAAGTATGGCGCCCCTGGAATCCGATGATCAGAATCGTATTGCGTTCGTGACCAACGGCATGCTTGATGTGATGCACGACACGACCGTTCTCGCACATACCACTCGCCGAGATCACAATGAATGGGGCGTCCATCCGATTCAATGCCATGCTTTCGTCTCGCGAACGAACGTATATTAACCCGTCGAAGTTGAAAACATCATCATCAAATTTAAGTGTGTCACGCACATCGTCATCCATTTCCTGCTGATGGTCTCGGTAGATTTCAGTCAGCCGTGTGGCCAGCGGACTGTCGATGTAGACCGGGACGCGACACAGTGAATGTTCATTTCGCAGCTCGTTCAGCAGATATACAATCAACTGTATTCGCCCCAGGCTGAACGCCGGTATGACGACGCGCCCGCCTCGCGACACGGTATCGCAGACGACTCGCTGCAATTCGGTTTTGACGTCGCCGGCATCCGGATGTAACCGATTGCCATACGTGGATTCGGTGATCACGACATCGCATCGCTCCACAGTTTCCGGATCGAACAGCAGCGGCTTGTCGCGACGGCCCAGATCTCCCGTGAACACAATTCGCTTCCAGTTGCCGCCTTCCAGCAGATCCAGTTCGCAAATTGCCGAGCCCAGAATATGCCCCGCATGTCGAAATCTGAGTCGCAGATCTGTTGCCAGTTCCTCCCACTGACCCAACGCAACGTACTCAAATGCGCGGCCAACTTTTCGAGCATCATTTTCATCGTACAGCGGCCGAATTTTCGGTTCTCCACTGTCTCTCCTCCTGTTGGCATAACGGGCATCTTCCTCCTGAATTCTCGCACTGTCGCGGAGCATCATCGAGGCGATGTCAGCAGTTGCTCGCGTGCAGTAGACAGGACCACGAAATCCAGCCCGATACAAAGCCGGCAGGCGTCCCGAGTGGTCGATGTGGGCGTGCGAAAGAATCACACAGTCGACATGACGCGGGTCACAGTGAAATTCTTCGTTTTTCGGGCGAGTATCGGTGTCAGGACCCTGAAATAACCCGCAATCCAGCAGAATTCGTTTCGTGTCGGACTCGATCAGATGCTGACTACCCGTGACTTCTCCGGCAGCTCCCAGAAACGTAACTCTCATTCGTCCTGTTTCTCCGATCGATAGGGGTGTCGAGAGTCGGCAGTGTGAGTTGAGGTGACGAACGCGTCAATTGCGTTCTGGCGAACTCAGATGGCGAACGAACGTGCAGGAGCAGGCCTGGTTTGCGACGCTCTCACCATCGCAGCTGTAACAGTCGGCCTGACTGCGTGACCACGAACAGTCGTTCTCCCAGGGGACCTGTCTCAATGCACCTGGGCGGATCCATCGATAGATCGGCGGCCCACAATATATCACCTTCAAAGTTCAGCCAGTAGATCCGTGATTCGAGTGTCAATACGGCGATACGTCGCCGACTGGCGGATACCCGAACTTCTGCTGGTATCCCGTCCACCATAAAAGAACCACGCTGGTTGCCCCGGCCGGTGAGCAACTGAATTCCGTGATTGAATCCAGCCAGCAGGATTCTGCGACCACAGCTGGTCACCGACATCGCTCCGACGTTTGTCGACAGTCGTTGATTCCACAATTCCTGGCCCGTGAGATCATGGCAGCACAGCTGACCAAATTCCGCAGCACCAACGAGCCTAGGTTGTTCCGCCACAAACTGCACAAAATCCAGGGCCCGCGTGGTGTGGAATTCCGCAACCTCCTTACGATCCGTGGTCACGATATGTGTGCGAGTAGAGTCGGCACAAATTGCCAGATGACTGCCATATGGAGAGATGGCGGTTGATAGAATCTGCCCCGTGACCTTTACGTTCCAGAGTATTTTCAGACTTGCGTCAAAACAAACCAGCTTGTCGTGTCCCAGCACCGCAGCACCAAAATTGCCTGTGTCAGCCCAGACCACGGATCTCACATCCTTGAAGGCTCGACTCGTCTGCAGCAGAGTTCCGCCACGACACAGCAATGTTAGCGTTCCGGCAGACGTCGCCAGCAGCAATGTGCGGGCTTCGACAGCGTAAGCAATATCAACAATGCCTTCCGGAAAGACATCATCGAGGACCACGTCCGGCTGATTACCTTGGCTGTTTTGCAGCAAAGCGTGTTTCACGTGTCATGCTTGGTTAACGGGGTCACTCCGATGACTCTCCAACACTGTACCTGTCGATTTCAGAAAGCGTCTGCTTACCGCAAGTACCTCATCCGTCGCGTCCTCGAAGACATAATGGCCGGCCTGGGCTATTTCGTGGACCGCGGCGTTCGGAAAACGTCTTTGGAATTCTCGCAGAAATCTGGGACGAAAGCACCAGTCTTTCATACCCCAGATCAGCTGCATCGGTCGGTCTGAAAGGCTGGCGAGTGAATCCTCTACACTCACGAGTGTCTGGTAACTGCGGTGTGCTGGCTTCCTGGGAATATCCAAAACAAATTCACGCACGGCAATACGATTCGCGACGGTGTCATACGGTGCCAGCAGCCCCGATCTGGCCCCCAGTCCCAGTGGCTTAGTGACAGCCATGTGTGTCGCTGCCTTCGAGAACAGATTCAATCTCTGCACTCCAAACGGTCCCAGCAGAGGAATCCGACAAAGGGCGATTCGCAGCGGGATGTGAGTACTTCGAAAGGCGGCCGTATTCATTAATACAAAACGTTTGAATAGCAGTGGATGTCGGCCAGCACATCCCATGCCGATTGCGCCACCCCAATCGTGGGCGAACAGAGTGATGTTATTCAGATCCAAGGCAGTGATCAGTTGTGCCATTCGTTCGATATGCTGGTTAAGTGTGTAGACATCGTCCTGTGGTTTTTCAGAAAAGCCGCAGCCCAGATGATCAATGGCAATCACCCGATGGTTCGTACTCAGGTCCTGAATCAGTCTCCGCCACGCAAAACTCCAGGTCGGGTTGCCATGTACCATCACCAAAGGATTTCCTTTGCCCTCGTCGACAAAGTGCTGAATCCATCGTCCAATGCGAATCCAGTGCGACTTGAAGGGATATTCGTGTTGGAAACCAGTTCGATCGTGAGACCTCTGAAGTAATTCCGCCGGCACATTTTCGTCGCTGAGTCGTTCGATGTCTGCCATTGTTCTTCACTGACTGAGTTCGGCGATTCGATCCAGGACCGCAAAAATGTCATTTAGTTGATGGTCAATCGTCAGCGAAATCCTGAAACGGCTTGTTCCAGCCGGAACGGTCGGAGGCCGAATGGCGGGGACAAACCAGCCGTTCTTCTGCAGTTCCTGTGACAACGCCACGACGTCTTTGTTGGTCGGCATCTCCACGGCCAGGATCGGGGCCTCGCCGTCACCGATGACAGAGAGCCCGGAAGAACGGGCGTGTGAACGAGCCAGCTGATTGCGCTCCCTCAGTGCTGTTCGGCGTTCCGGCTCAGTCCGGATGATCTGCAGACTTTGCAGAGCCGCTGCACAGACCGCCGGAGGCAGGGCCGTAGAATAAAACTGCGATCTCGCGCAATTTCGCAACCACTCGACAGTATCTCGACTTCCAGCAGCAAAACCGCCCAGGCAGCCCACGGCTTTACTGAGTGTCCCAATGTGAACAAATGGACGTGTTTGCACACCTGAAAATTCACAGGCTCCGCGTCCATGTGGCCCGACCACACCGGTTCCGTGTGCTTCATCAACAACAACAGCCAGTGAAAACCGGTCGGCAATGTCGCACAGCTCGCGCAGAGGAGCAATCGTACCGTCCATACTAAAGACGCCATCTGTGATGAGAAAGCCGTGTTGGAATTCCTGCCGATTCTTCTCAAGCGTTCGAACCAGTGATTCCAGGTCGTCGCGACAGTATACGAACACTTTGGCCTTCGTTCCCCGTATCCCGTCGATCAGGCTGGCATGATTGTCCTGCTCACTGAAAATAACATCCGTTGGGCGAACCAATGCCTGAATTGTTCCTATGTTGGCGGCAAACCCGGTCGGGAACAACAGTGCCGCTTCACACTGTTCGAATTCTGCCAGTCTGTTTTCCAGTTCGGCATGCAGTGCGGAACGACCGGCGATCAGAGCACTGGCAGCAGCTCCTGACTGTCGGCCGGCAGTTTCCGTGAAGGCGGCACACACACGCCGATCGTGTATGAGGCTCAAATAGTCGTTTGAGCCAAAGTTTGTCAGTTCCTGTCCATCGATGATACATCGCCCTTGCGGAAGAGAGTCAACCTGTCGAGCCGATCGCAGCCGGCCGGATGTCTCCAGGTCCCGCAGGCGTCTGTGCAGTGAAACATCAAGTGAACATTCCATCAGGAAAATTCCCAGTAGAGCAAGTCATGGTCGTTACTAATCAGTCTGCACCGGCTGGCAAGAGGACACTCCACTATTCGCAGCGAAAGACCGGGCCAGTCAGTCACGTCCGGCCAGATGCCATCAAACTGCAGCAGTCCGGCGTGAAGCCGCCGGACGCTGCCTCGATTGCCTGAGACGGGCCCTTCCTGTGTGAGGTACTCCCGCCGGTGAACCGGCAATAGTGATGCCCGAACCCGCATGCCGACACGAGGCAGATCCAGAAGCCTCCAGGATGCCAGACAATCACCATCTTCAATCAGGAGGTCCCAGTGCAGAAACGGATGATCGTGTTCGAGAATCACGAACTGTCGACGCTGCATGCGGTACCTCGCCCGAGCTTAGAACGATTCGTAACGGGAACAAAACACAGTTGACTCAGTCATCATCTTCACTGCGGTGCAACAAAGGCCGGCAGTACTGCCACACGGTCAGATCAATCAGTTCGTGTTCCAGAGTTTCTTCGTCCGTGATGGCCAGCGAGTCTCTGATCATCGTAATGAGGATCTGTGCAAATCGTTCTCGTGCCCGGTGAACCAGCACTCGCAGGTTGCCGGATGACACTTCCTTGCCCAGCAGGTCCTGGACCAGTTCTGGCGAACGCATTCGGGGGGTTTCACAACGGTGTACCACGCTTTGCCGGATTGTTCCTCGCTTCGCCTCAGTGCTTCCCAGCTCCTGCTCAGCAATGAATCACGCCAGCTGGTTTGAAACTGCGACTCGAGCTGCAAACTGTCTTCAGCAGTTCCGGCCAGCACACTCTCGTGTTCCAGAGCTGCCGCTGCGTACTTCTTACGTCGACGACCGAATTCGACGATGAGGTGATAGATGGCGGTCTTGATATAACTGCGAAAACGGCCCTTGTCGGCCGTGACATTCGAAAAATCGCCGCTCACAAACCGCAGTGAGAACTCCTGAAATACTTCGTCGACCGCGTCTCGATCTTTGAGACAATCCATCAGATACCGCTGAATCATATCGTTGTAACGTTCAATCAGTTGAGCTCTTGCCGCTGACGTTTCTTCAGATTCGCGGGAATGAGCCTGACGGACAACAGACCACAGCGTTTCAATTTGACTCAGCCGTGGATCTGCCACGGGAGTACCTCGTTTTCTGGGAGCCAGTTTTTCAATGTGCTACGGACTGTGGCGGATTCTTTCCGCAGCAGCAACTGCCAGCTCATCGCAGCGTTCATTCTCCGAGTGTCCGGCATGCCCCCTGACCAACGTGAACCGGACGTCGTGCTTATTCACCAGCGCATCCAGCTGCTTCCAGAGTTCGATATTTCTGACCGGAAAATATTTTTTGCCCTGCTTCCGCCGCCAGCCATTGCGTTTCCAGCCAGCGACCCACGAGCGACATCCTTCAGCGACGTATTTGCTGTCAGTGACGACATCAACTTTGGATAGCCGAGTCAGACGCTGCAGACCTTCGATAACGGCCATCAGCTCCATTTGGTTGTTGGTCGTATTGGGAACGCCGCCGCTGAATTCCTTTTCACTGTCACTGGCCGGATGGCGGAGAATACAGGCCCAGCCCCCCGGACCTGGGTTGCCCCGACAGGCACCATCCGAGAATAAACGGACAAATGGCAGGGATGAGTCAGAATCGGACATTGATGAGTGCCGGAATGCCCCGGCGACAATGAGACGTGCGCAGAGGATGATGAATGAATTCAATGACCGCCGTTCAACTACATCCCGTCTAAGCGCGACAGACCATCGCGCCAGCATCTTACCTCAACCAAGTCACCGGCGACGGACGAACTTAACGTTCCCGGTAGACGATCCGCCCGCGGTTCAGGTCATAGGGCGAAACCTCAACCACGACACGGTCACCAGGTACGATCCGAATAAAGTGCTTGCGCATTTTTCCGGCAACATGTGCCATCACTTTATGGCCGTTTTCCAGTTCCACACGAAACTGAGTATTCGCCAGCGCCTCGATCACGCTGCCTTCCACCTGGATTGCTTCTTCCTTTGCCATGTTGTTCCGATAGTTCTGAGTAAATGACCGCAGTAAAACAATTTATGTTTCGACATGCGGCCGGGCCACGAGCCCTTGAGGAAGGACTGCTGACTGGCGGAAATTCGCGGCAGCGGTACCCTGCGAATCCGTAATAATCATGTTCGAAACAGCTCACCCAAAACAGTCGGTCTCGGGGCTGATTCCGCTCCGGCCCGCGCCGCGTTAAACAACGCGGGTCGTCGTGTCTGGTACCTGTACGGGATTCTGACAGAATGACCCGTGCATATATTCTACATATGGTCGCAGTCGATCGCTGGAAACTCAAGCCGGTTTTAGTTGACTCAGTGTTCCACCTGCCGATTTTACCCCGGAATCCTGATCCGAACGTACACCTGTCAGTGAATTCGGCGGGTTTCGCCGGTGTTCACAGGAAATCGCCGTTTACATCGATGACACACCGCTATTCTCAGATCCCGGAGATCTCACGTACGACCAATGACCTTGGTGTCGTCCGAATCCCGGTTGAACAGGATATTCCTTTTTCGGACCGCGTGCGGGCGGTCGTGGATACGGCCGCCTTTCGGCGACTGGCACAGATCACTCAACTGGCACTCACTTCCCGTATTTATCCCGGCGCGAATCATACGCGGTTTGAGCATGCGCTGGGTGTCTATCACAATTCACTGACCTATTTGTGGCAACTGGGAAAGGATGAGCGATTCGCGGCGACCGTGTCGGATCACGATGCCGAGGTCCTGATTGTGGCTGCACTACTGCATGACATCGGCCACTGGCCGTTCTGCCATCCTATAGAAGACATGGCTCTGGCCGACATGCCGCCTCATGAGACTCTTGCAGAACAATTCCTGGGCCAGGACAGTGAGCTGACCCTCGTCCTCCAGGAACACTGGAATATCGAATCGGCAGAAGTTCTTGAGCTGCTGACGGGCACTTCTGATTCCCCTTGTAGTCAGCTGCGACAGTCAATCCTTTCGGGACCGGTCGACATCGACAAAATGGACTACCTGCAGCGGGACAGTCAACACTGTGGAGTTCCTTACGGCAGGAACTTCGACCGGAATCGTCTGATGAGTTCGCTGATCGTCAATCAGCGCGGCAACGGCCTGGCCATCACATCGAAAGGACGAACAGCTGCAGAAATGATGGTGTTCGCACGCTACGTGATGTTCAGCGAAGTCTACTGGCATCATGCCGTGAGGTCCGCCACAGCAATGTTTGCACGGGCATTCTTTGAAATGCATCGCCAGCTGGACATGTCGGAATTGTTTCGAATGAACGAACCGGACATGATTCAAACTCTGTGTCAAGTTTCCAACGATGACACACGACGACTGACCGACGGTCTGTTTGGTCCGCGACGACGCCTGCACAAACGGCTGGCAGAGTACAGTGTTTTCAGCAATGCAGAACTATATCAATCGTTGCGTCAGCTGCCCTACCGGAAGCTGGTCCTGTGTTCGAATCGTCTGGCAGAACTGATTCAGGAGAGTATCAATGAACCAATCCACGAGCTGGACATCCTGATCGACGCACCACCGATTCACCGCGAAGTGGAATTCAGAGTGGACATTTACGATTCACAGTCGGCGACCTGGCAGACGTTGCGGGACATGTCGCCAATTGTTAATGCAATGTCCCAAACCGCTTTTGATGACTGCGTCAAACGCGTGCGTATCTTCGTATCGGAACATCTGATACAGCGGCTCCGCTGTTTGAAAGATATGGAACAGCTTGTGCATAAGGCCATCAATCCATGACACTTCCACGCCAGACACCGTCTGCGTCGTATTGAAACTCATCCGGCCAATTGACTCGTCTCGATTCCCCCATAGAATGCCGTCATGGCTTTTCGAACCCTCACCGCGATCCCGGTTTACAATGAATTTGATCATGTTGTGGCGGTTCTCGAACAGGTCAGGCAGTTTGCGGACGACATTCTTGTGGTCAATGATGGCTCCACTGACGGCACCGCTGAGTTGTTGGCCACGATCGACAGTGTTAACGTCGTGCATCATCCGGAGAATCGCGGCTATGGAGCGGCTCTGGCGACGTCATTCGAGTATGCGATTTCAGGTGGCTACGACGTCCTGGTCACGATGGACTGCGATGGCCAGCATCAGCCTCAGTTACTGGATCAGATCGCCGAACAAATCTTTGCCGAAAAGGATCCATTCGACATTGTGTCGGGATCCAGGTATCTCCGGGCGTTTCCGGAAAATACACCCGCTCCGGAAGAACGCCGCCGGATCAATCGTCAGATTACGGCCTGCCTGAACGAAGAGCTGTATCTGTCCATCACAGACGCGTTCTGTGGGTTCAAAGCCTATCGCGTTTCTTCGCTGGTCGATCTTCAAATCACGGTGCCCGGTTATGCCATGCCATTGCAGCTATGGGTACAAATTGCTGACCTCGACTGGCGGATTGTGGAATTCCCGGTGCCGCTGGTTTACGTGGATGACACTCGCAGCTTTGGTGGCCCCCTGGACCAGGCAGAAGAACGTCTGTCGTATTACCGGGATGTGCTCAACAGGGAGTTGTCAAGGCGAGGTATGACCCAGCGGTTCACCGCAGACTGTGGCAAAACATAGCGGACAGACCGCTCGTTGTACCGGGTGGTCAATTTCTTCACCAGTTCAGGCCAAGGAGCATTTGGACATGCGCGTGACAAGGACTGCCTTTTTCGCTGCCGTAATACTCCTGGCTGCCATATTCGACACGCATCACGTTCCGGCAGAAGAAAAGACGTGGACGACTTCATCTTTCTTGGACTTTGGCGACGGCATGTTGGGAGATGGCGGCGTGAATACCTACATCGCCGCAAACGGAACCATCCGCCTGATCAACCTTTGGGACCTGAACAACGACGGAAACTTTGATCTGCCCATTGCCTGTGGACAGGACCACGACGAGCGAGTCGATACGTTTATCTACTGGGCCGACGAGAATGGATTCACACCGCAGCGCCGCACACAAGTTCCGACGGAGGGAGCGTTGGCAGCGGCCGGCAGCGACCTGAACGGTGACGGCCATATGGATCTGATCCTGGCCAATCGGTTTGATGGTGAAAAGACAAACCTGGAATCGTATATCTACTGGGGCGGTGAGGACAGATTCGAGGCGTTAAATCGCAGTTCGCTTCCCACGAAAGCGGCCCAGGCGGTCGCTGTGGCTGATCTCAACGGTGACGGGCGTCCGGACATCGTGTTTGCCAACGGTGGCGTCGACTATCACATGGTGGTCGACAACTTTCAAAAGTCATTCATCTACTGGGGGTCCGATCATGGTTACTCCGTCGATCGGCTGACCACGTTGAGGACGATTAATTGTGCCGATGTGACGATCACGGACGTCAACCGGGATGATTGTCCGGACATCCTGTTCGCGAATGAAGGCAACAGCGAGTCTGACAGCGGGGTCATGATTTATCTCGGTGACCCCGCAGGAAATTATTCCGACCGCCGCCTCATCGAACTTCCGGGCGTGTCCAGCTCAGCCGTGACGGTCGCGGACCTGAACGAGGATGGTCATGCCGACATCGTTCTTGCCAACGCCTTTCGTCTGCATGAAAAACCTGACCCGCCAACCGGAAACAACGTTCAGACGTATTGCGTCAACTCGTATATCTACTGGGGAGCTGCTGCCGGATACTCCACTGAACGCAGGACGGAGTTGCCGACCATCGGGGCACGAGCGGCCGCGGTAGGAGACCTGAATGGTGACGGACTGCCTGACATCGCGTTCGCCAACAGTGCAGAACGTGTCTCGTTCATCTACTGGAACAGTCCCGGCGGATTCATGGCCTATCGCCGGTCGCAGGTGATGGCGCCACTTGCTCATGATGTGGCCATCGAGGATGTAAATCGCGACGGTCACACAGATCTCGTTTTAGCCAACTATGCCAGCGAAGGATTTTTCGACACGGTCTCTTACGTTTACTGGGGAGGACCGGACGGCATCTCCCGTGACCGGCGAACTGAATTTCCAACATCGGGGGCGTCGGGAATCACGGTTGCCGATTTTGACGACAATGGGCGAAAGGACATCGTGTTCGTCAATAAGATCGAAGGTGTGTCGTATGCCGGCGGCACCACCGGCTCTTCCGCCGAGCCCGGTCCAACCACATCCTGGATCTACTGGGGCGATGACAAGGGACACTTCAGTCCTGACCGCCGCCAAGGTCTGCCGACCACGCGGAATACCGACGGATACGTCAACAGTGATTTCAACTGCGACGGTTTCGTCGACCTCCTGATTGCCCACTTCGACAGCCCCACTATTATTTACTGGGGCGACGCCGCAGGAATTTCCAGGGAGAACCATTCGCACGTACCCGATGGACAAGCCGCCACCGGCCGAACGGCCGACTTCAACCGGGACGGCTACCTGGACTTACTGCTCAATTCGACCGTCATCTACGGGCAGAAGTCCGGTTTCTCGAAGGTCAATCGCTTCCACCTTGCGCCCCAGGGGAGGGCTGAGAGTCTGGCGGATTTCAACCGTGATGGCTGGCTCGACATTGTGTCTCCCGCGAACCACAAGGTGACCTTGTATTGGAACGCACCCGGTGGTTTTGACAACACCCGCAAAACCGTCTTACCCATGCCGGGCAAACACGCGTCGATGGCTGAGGTTGCTGACTTCAACCGTGACAGCTACCTCGACATCGTGGTAGTCAATCCGGCTGATGAACACAAGCCGATTGGCCCCGGAGAAGCGGCCGTTCATCACGCTAACCCCAATGCCGAGTCGTACATCTACTGGGGAAGTGCGGAAGGATACTCGGCTTCACACCGATCGGGACTGCCAACTATTGGTGCTAATGATGCGGTGGCGTCGGATTTCAATTGTGACGGATATATCGATCTGTTTTTTCCCAGTTATCTGGGGGGAGTACACCGACATTTTCCCGGCACGATTTACTGGAACAGTGTCGACGGTTTTGACATCGAGCGACGAACGTCAATTCCGGGCTACTCCGGGTGTGGTACGTTCGCAGCTGACTGTGATCTGGACGGCTATCCGGAACTGATCATCGCCAATCACACCCGAGTGGGGAACCACCGCAGCGACGTGTGGGTCTATTGGGGCAGTCCGGACGGCTACTCACCGAACGAACGGACATCCTTACCCGCCACAGGCCCTCATTTCTTCTCACTGGCCGATATAGGAAATATTTACGACCGCTCGGACAGGTATGATTATCTCTCTCCGCCGTTTGATGCGGGTCCCGACACGGCGTTTGAGCGGATCTCCTGGAAGGCGGAAACCCCGTTCCGGACGAGCCTGGAATTCCAGATTCGCACAGCTGCGACGAAGAGACAGCTGGAATCAGCCAGGTGGCGTGGACCGGAAGGACCGCAGAGTTTCTATCGGACGAGCGGAACAAAGATTGCCGCTGCAACCAACGATCACCGGTGGATCCAGTTCAAGGCGAGTCTGATCAGTCCGAATCTGGCCAACACGCCTGTGCTGCATTCGGCTACAATTGCCTATTCGCAGGATCAGTAGCAGCGGATCATTCAGGGACCGTTTGCCAGCTGTTCCGTCCGCCGACAAATTGAACCGATGAAGAGGCTGGCAGCTGCACTACGGTCATCACGCCTGTTAAGTTCGATTTGCACGTGGACACTGACGTGAACACCACGATCACAACACCAACACCTGATAATCTCAGCCAATGAACGAACGTTGGGTTTCATCGGCGTTCAGGAAGCGGTGAAGTTCTGCGAGTACATTGTGAAGGCAGGCTTGAAACTGCGCTGTGTCCGCATCGGTGTCAGTGTCTTGCTGCTACAGCTGAAAATCAAACCTGATGCTGTTAGCATAGATGTCAACCGTGTCTTGTTGTCAGGTGACGCGGTGTCAGCAGCCGGATTTGCCTTCAGAGCGGATTTCATCCGGGGCGGTCAAACGGTCGCCGTCCTTAACCTCGATCAGGAGCTGTTCAATGTCCCGTTCTCTGGGTCAAATAATTGGTGATGGTCTGCGACTGTCATTGGGACGCGCCGAACACCTGCTTCAGGATGTCACGCCGAACATTTTTTGCCGTATGGCTTCACCGGGCGGCGAGTTAATCAAATCCAACCATCCG
The DNA here is from genome assembly GCA_963581585.1 of Planctomycetota bacterium. Lineage (GTDB taxonomy): Bacteria > Planctomycetota > Planctomycetia > Planctomycetales > Planctomycetaceae > S139-18. Next base: position 25,931 of record CAUZPL010000036.1, on the reverse strand, counting down.
GCATTCCTCTACGGTCACATGACATTGTATGCATCCCGTGTTGTCGAGATGACGAATGGACAGGCCCCTGCCGTGCCTGATGGGTTTGCCGAACGGTTTGCCAAAGGTGTTGAATGCATTGATGACATCCATGGTTCGATATACCCGGCGATGAACGTTATTACCGAGTGCTTTTTTACTCACTACCAGGATGCATTGGATGCGGTGACAGCTGCCAGCGATGAGGTTCTGAGTCAGCCCAATCTGGCCGGCGGCACGATAACCGAGACCTTTCCCACGGCAGGGTCCATGTGCAATTTTCTGTGTTGCGGACACATCATGATTCACCTGGGGCAAATGAGTGCCTGGCGGCGCATGCAGGGTCTGGGGCCAGCTTCTTAACAAGCACCGATTCAGATATCTCATCAAATGCTTCGACTGCATGCATTCTATGACGACAGACAACTGGATCGTCAGTTCCTGCTTTCGGCCGGTGATTCGAAGGTCCTCGGGCGGGCTAAGTCTGCCGACTTTTGTGCAGACTGGGACAGTCGCATCTCTCGAACGCATGTGCGTCTTGAAACGACTGACAACAGCGCCCGAGTGACTCGGCTGGATCATACAACCAATCCCGTGTTTATTGACGGGGACGAAATTGAATCGTCTGAGTTGCGCTCGGGACAATCATTCGTGATCGGTGCATCGCGATTCGAACTACGCCAAGTTACTCAAAGTGATTCTCCACGCAATTCGGGCGGGCAGCAGCTGGCAATCGACCGTCATCAGCTGCAGAAAATCCGCTACAAAGATGCCGACAAACGTATTGAAGTGCTGACGAGTCTTCCCGCTGTGATCCGAGAGTCGGGCGTTGAACGTGATCTGCATATCGCGTTGTCCAGTCTGCTGCTGGCCGGGATTCAGCATGCAGATGGGGCCGCCATCGTGAGCATCGACGAGAATGACAGAGCTCGTATTTTGCACCAGGAACGCCGCTACGAAACCAACGGTCTCCTGAAACCAAGCACACGGATGATCCAGAATGCCATTGACCAGCAAAAGTCGATTCTGCATGTCTGGGATGACAGTGGCTCCGCTCAAAGTGCAGTGGCATACACTCAACAGGCCGAATTCAACTGGGCTTTTTGCACTCCTTTCTTTTCGGATGTTGTGCAGAATCGAGTGTTCTACGTGGCTGGTCGCAGTCCGGTGGACGGACCGAAAACGAATCGTGAACGACTGCACGCGGACATCAAGTTTACGGAATTCATCGCGGAAATCGTCGGGTCGCTTAAACGCCAGCAGGAACTGGAACGACAGCAGGCTGGACTCCGGCAATTTTTTTCACCCCCGGTCCTGGAGGCCGTTGGAAGGGACCTGGATACTTCGCTTTTGGAACCACGTGAATGTGATGTGACCGTCCTGTTTTGTGATCTGCGGGGATTCAGCCACCGCGCGGAAGAACAGGCCGAAAATCTCACCGGACTGCTGGAACGGGTCAGTCTGGCTCTGGAGGTCATGACGAGCCAGATCCTGCGTTTTGGCGGTGTCACTGGCGACTTTCAGGGAGACGCCGCTCTGGGTTTTTGGGGTTGGCCAATCTCATCTGACGAAGCTCCACTGAACGCCTGCAGAGCGGCTCTGGCAATTCGTCACGAATTCGAAAAAGCCCGTGCTGACCCGGAACACCTGCTGACGGATTTTGAGACGAGTGTCGGGATTGCACATGGCCGAGCGGTCGCGGGGAAGATTGGCACGCGGGACCAAGTAAAAGTCACAGTGTTTGGTCCGGTCGTGAATCTGGCCAGTCGACTGGAAGGCATGACGCGCGAACTGCACGTTCCGATCCTCATCGATGAGACACTGGACCGACTGGTGAGGACTCAGCTGAACCCGATGGAAGGACGAGTGCGCCGACTCCTGCAGCTGCTGCCCTATGGCATGGATCGGTCGCTTGTCGTCAGTGAACTCGTACCACCTGAGTCTCGACTGGGACTGTTGACTCAGCAGCATCTTGATGACTTCGAACGAGGCGTTGATGCATTTATTGCCGGCGACTGGGACACAGCCTGGAAGTATTTGCACCGTGTGCCACCGGAAGATCGTGCCCAGGACTTTCTGGCGATGCAGATCACTCAACACAATCGCAATGCACCCGTCGACTGGGACGGTATCGTCCGCAAGTTGGAAAAGGGTGGTTGATTAATGCAATGTATCACGGTTTGTCCGCTTAATCCGCTTTCACACACCCAATGGTATTGAGGTATCATGGTGAATCCCAAAACACCTGTCTCCCGCAGAGACGCTCTCGCGATTGGTGCCGCTGTGGCCGCTGCATCAGGCAAAAATCAAGCAACGGCGTTCAACGATGTTGAAGAATATCCCTGGATTGATGCTCACTCACATATCTGGACGCCCGACACCAGCATCTTCAGGTTCGCCCCCGGCGTGACGCCTCAAGACCTCGTCCCCGAAAGTTTTACCGACGACGAGTTGATGGCTGTGGCCAGACGTCACGGCGTTGGTCGAATTGTTCTCATTCAGCACACCTTGTTTCACGCATTCGACAATTCGTACCTGATTGACGCCTGGCGCCGACAACCGAACCTGTTTCGCGTTGTCGGCATGGTGGACGACCTGCGACCAAAATGTGGCACCGCGATGAAGCAGTTGCTGCGGCAGGGAGTGACCGCATTCCGCATCACGCCACGCAAAGGCATCACGGACTGGCTGCAAACTGACGGGATGACAGAGATGTGGCAGACTGCGGCGGAGACTCGGCAACCCATGTGTTGTCTGATTGACCCCCACCATCTCACTGGCGTTGATGCTGCCTGTCAACGTCATCCAGAGACGCCGGTTGTCATTGACCACTTCGCTAGGATCGGGATCGACGGCAGCATCCGTGACGCTGATCTGCGAAGGCTGTGTGGTTTGGCAAGGTACAAATACACCAAAGTGAAGATTTCGGCGTACTACGCTCTCGGATCGAAACAATCGCCCCACGATGAACTGATTCCCATGATTCGACGTTTGTATGAAACCTTTGGGCCCGACCGGCTGATGTGGGCCAGCGACTGCCCATATCAGCTGACTGCAAAGAATACTTACGGCAGCTCAATCGTGCTGGTCAGAGACAGACTGGATTTTGTCAGCAACGGTGATCGCGAAAAACTGCTCAGAACGACGGCGGAACAAACGTTTTTTTATGCATGATCAGTGATCAGGAATGCACCAAATTATCGTTTTCCACTGCGGCGCCAGGTGGTGGGAAACGTGTGTTCCTGTGAATGAAGTGGTGTAGTTCAGTCGTGAGACGATGAATAGAGGACCGAGGATCGTGGGAAGAATGCGACAGATACTGGTTGTGTCTTTGATGGCGGTTGACGTGGGCCCCGGAATTGCTGGACAGGCAGTCGAGCGGTTCCAACTGGCCGAAGACGATGTCATCGCTTTCGTCGGCGGTACCAACATGGTGCACCTGCAGCGGGCAGGCCATCTGGAATCGGCACTTACCAGAGCCTTCGCGTCATTCCACCTAAAGTTTCGGGATCTGGCGTGGGAAGCCGATACCGTCTTCGCCAGGGAACTGTGATTGAACGATGGCGAAAAGACGGCTGACGCCGGGAAGGATTTGGAGATCTCGCCGCTCAGCTGAGGACCATCGGCGCGACTGTCATTATCGCTCAATTTGGCCAGCTCGAAGCAATGGCTGGCCCTGATCGGCTGGACGAGTTTACCACGGCATACGAATCACTGCTGGACATATTCCTGGTACAGACGCGACTGGTGGTCGTGATCACTCCGCCACCGTTTGAAAAACCAATTGATTCACATGTTCCGAACCTCACCGATCGTAACCGTGAGCTGGCGATGTATGTCGATGCCACGAGGAGAATTGCGACGGCACGGAAACTGGTCCTGGTTGATTTGTTTTCCAGTTCGGTCGGTCGCCTAACTGACAACGGAATGCATATTCGAGATGCCGCTCAGGGCAAGTTAGCGGCGAAGATTGCGAGCCAGTTGGGTGTGGCGGATCTTAGTCCGGTTAAATCACTGCGCCAGGCCGTAATAGACAAGCATCGACTGTGGTACGACTACTGGCGACCGGCCAACTGGAAACTGTTGTACGGCGATGATGCTGAACGACAATTCACCCGCGGCGGTGAGAATTCCGTTCCGTTCAAAGATGAATGGAAAAAACTGATCCCGTTGATTGCCAAAGCGGAAGAACGTGTGTGGACAATCGCTTCCGGCAGAACAGACCCTGCCCCGGAGCGGCGAAAACCCGAAGTCGTTCAGGCGGACCCTCACGCCGATCTCAAGCAGGAACTGGATGATTTCAATCCGGCAGAGGGCCTGCAGGTCAATCTGTTTGCGTCGGAGAAGGACGGCCTGACTTCGCCGCTGAATCTTCGCTGGGATACAAACGGACGAATGTACGTCACAGTGACAACCACATACCCACATGTCTATCCAGGGGATATCCCCAACGACAGAATCATAATGCTGGAGGACACTGACGCGGACGGCACTGCTGACAAGTCAACTGTTTTCGCTGAGGGACTCAATATTCCCACCGGAATCGAATTAGGCAACGGCGGGGTGTATGTCGGCCAAAACACGGAGATCCTCTTTTTAAAGGATACGAATGGCGACGGACGGGCCGATCAGCGACGCGTGCTGTTGGGGGGATTCAGAAACGGTGATTCTCATCAGATGATTAATTCTTTCATCTGGAGTCCTGACGGTGAACTGATTTTTGGACATGGTGACGGGTGTGAATCCCGGGTAGAAACACCGTGGGGACCCAGCAGTTTATTCAACGCCGGTTACTACCGTCTTCGGCCAATGCGGCAGCATCTTGTGCCGTTCCTGGAAGGGCATATGGCCGCCGGGAATCCGTGGGGCGTGGCCTTCGATCAATGGGGGCAGATGTTCGGCGTGGACGGTGCTGGCGGAGTCAGCTGGCTGTCGCCGGGACTGGTTCCCACCACACATCGTCAACCTCTCCGCAGAATCGGTCAACCGGGTGGGTACTGCGGCATCGGCTATCTGGATGGACAGCATCTTCCCAAAACCATGCGCGGCGACTTTGCGGTCGGTGATTTCAAGCCGAATCGCGTCAGCCGGTTTTCCGTGCAAAGGGTCGGAGCGAATTTCGAACTCGTATGGAAGAAGCCGCTGTTGCATTCAAAACATCACAATTTCCGACCCGTGGATGTGAAGATGGAGCCTGACGGGACCGTCTATATTGTCGACTGGTACAACCCTGTCACCTGTCATCAGGACGATGCCTATCGTGATCCCAGACGAGACAAAGCCCATGGCCGCATTTGGCGATTGTCCTCGAAAACAGTGACAGTCAAATCTCCCCGACTTTCCAAAGTCTTGCTGGCCGACGTGCTCAACGCTTTGAAGTCATCCGAGCACTGGACACGTTACCAGGCGAAACGGGCGCTGACGGAGCGTGATTCAGAAACAGTGGCCGCTGCTCTGCGCAACTGGATTCATTCACTAGATGCAAAAGATCCACGGTATGAACATCATCTGTATGAGGCTTTGGGAGCTTTCGCCACGATCGAAGTTGTGGAACCGGGGTTACTTGGCCGCATGCTGCAGGCGAGTAATCCAATGGCGCGCGCCTTCGCCACTCGGCTGGTGGGTCGCTGGCACGATCGCATCGAACAGCCACTCGAACTGCGTTCCACACGGGTTGCAGATGACGATGCCCTGGTGCGGATGGAGGCCGTGGTCGCAGGTTCCGCCGTTTGGTCGCCACAGTCGCCACAGTCGGTACAGATGGCCACTGCTGTGGTCGACAGACCGATGGAAGAATGGGTCCGCTATGCGTTTAGGCAAACGGTACAGCATCTGAAGCCGGTCTGGATGCCGGCATTCCAGCAGGGCCAGCTCAAATTCGAACATCCGGTACGTCTCGCTGCAGTACTGAATGAAGTTGGAGGCCGCGATGCGGTCACCGGCCTGAAGATGATTCTGGAATCAACAGAACTCGATACCGCTGTGAGAATGTCGGCCATCTCAGCAATTCTGGCCGTGGGGGATTCCGAAGATCTGGCTGAATATGGCTTCAATCGACAGTACTTCACACGAAAAGCGATCTACATCCCGTCATTCCATGCTCACGCCCTGACACAACTGATCCGCAGCGCAGGGACGCGTGACGTTCGACCTTCCGGAGACATCGTGCTGAAGTTGCGCGATCTCTTCAGCGAAGAAGATACGTCAGTGAAATCAGCAGCGCTGCGTCTGGCAGGCGTCTGGCAGATTTCGGCGCTCGAAGCGGACATCCTGACGTTGGCACGGAATAGGCTGATCCCCCTTGCGGTGAGATCTGCAGCGTTCCGGGCTCTGGCTGGAGTGGGATCACGTGAGGCATCCGGACTTCTCGGACCACTCACCCGGGAACCATACTCATCTTCAATTCGTTCCGCAGCGATCCAGGCATTCATCGGCCTGGATTTGGAGCAGGCAGCAGAATTCGCCGCTGATTTGTTTGCTTCGGATGGCACCCGAAACCTGGACGTGGTCCCGTTGATTTCCAGCTTCCTTGCGCGAGCCAATGGTACTGAGGTCCTGGCGACGTCACTGGCGACCATAAATCTGAGTTCAGATGCGGCCCGACGACTGCTGCGGGGTTTGTTTTCAGCAGGACGTTCTGACCAGGTCCTGTTCGACGTGCTCAGTAAGGCAATTGGAGCCGCACAACAGGTGCCGAATTACAGCGGAGATTACGTTGCCAAACTCGTGAGTGAATCCCGCCAGCATGGCGACGCTGCGCGCGGAGCTGCGCTGTTCGGTAGTTTAGCCTGCACATCGTGCCACAGGGTCAGCGGAACAGGTGGAAACATCGGCCCCGACCTGACATCGATCGGTACGACATTGTCGGCCGAACGGATCGTGGAAGAATTGCTTTGGCCTGACCGCCAGGTGAAAGAAGGTTACACGGTCGTGGCTGTCCTCACGGTCGAAGGCCGCGTCCACACCGGAGTGGAACGGACAACTCTGATGAATCGCGAGGCCGGTGAAATCGTGCTCGAAGATCTCGCAACCAGCCAACTCACGACGATACCGAACGAACACGTCGAAGAGATACGAAAAACCGGCAGCCCCATGCCGACCGGCCTGACTGCCATTTTATCCCGACCACGGCTGATTGATCTGGTTTTGTATCTTACACAACTTGGAGTATTCCAATGAACATAATCGCTGCTGCCGGAGGGCGCATCACCGTCGCCGCTATTCTTTTGGTCGCTGTAACTGTATCGGCTGACGAAGGCTTTGTTTCAATGTTTGACGGAAAGAGCCTGACTGGCTGGGTCGTTTCACCGGTCCAGCGCGTCAGTGGCATGGACTGTTCAGAATGGACTCATCATTGGCGATGGAGACAAGGGCCGCAGTTATCCGGTCTATGAAAATCAGGACATTGCGGATCTCGAAATGAAACTCAGCTACCGGTTTCCCGGCAAGGGCAACAGTGGTATCAGTATTCGAGCTCGCACAGACGACACCGGCCGACGGGCATTCCAAAGTTACCATGCTGACTTCGGTCACGTCGGGATCGGGGAAAAGCTGCTGGGGGCCTGGGACTTCCATACACCTGGCCGTAAAGAACACCGCTGTTTTCGTGGTGACCGTCTCGTCATTGATGAAAATGACAAACCGACGATCAGCGCGATCGCAGACGCCCTGACCGCCAATGATATATGCAAAGGCGACTGGAACAATGTGCGTATCACTGCCCGCGACAACAAGTTCACCTTTTATATCAATGGCAAGCTGGCTTCGGAATTCATTGAACAACTGCCGCAGAAAAAACGCCTGCAGAAGGGCATGATTCAGTTACAGCTGCACGACCCGGGAATGATCGTCCAGTTCAAAGATCTGCGTCTGAAGATACTCGACTGAACAATGAAATATAATCATGGAAGTGAGGTGAATATGAGACGGCTGGTCCTGGTACTGTTTGTCGTGGGCACGACCGGACAATTTAGCGCTGCCGAGGAACGGCCAAATGTGATTCTGTTTATTGCAGATGACGTGAGCTGGAATGACGTTGGCTGCTACGGTAATGCGGCAGCGCGAACGCCCTACATTGATGCACTGGCCTCCCGCGGCATCCGATTCGACAGAGCGTTTCTCACAGCCAGCAGCTGCAGTCCCAGCCGATCCAGCATCATCACAGGTCGCTATCCGCACAACAACGGTAGGGCTGCAGAATTACACAAAGCGATCAGCGGACACCTGCCATGGTTTCCTGAGTTACTTCGCGATGCCGGATACTACACCGCCCTTTCCGGCAAACATCACATGAAGACCACAGCGCCGGAAGCGGGACCGGGTGCACGTCCCCGGGCATTTGACCATGTTGACTCGGGCCGCACGAAGGACAATACCGGAGGCCACGCCAACTGGGTCAGTGTGGTACAGCGTCGTCCCCGGGACAGACCATTTTTCTTTTGGTTTGCCTCGTTTGATGCTCACCGCCGGTGGGACGCTGACAGACAGTGGGATGCCGAGCGGTATGGTCCCGTGCACTCTCCGGATGATGTCATCGTCCCGCCATTCCTTTCAGACGATCCCGAGACACGCCGGGACCTTGCTTCCTACTATAACGAAGTTACACGTTTCGACTTTTTTGTGGGCTCTGTGGTTGCCGAGTTGAAGCAGCAGGGTGTTCTGGACAATACGCTGATTTATGTCATGGCCGATAACGGACGTCCGTTCCCTCGAGCAAAAACGCGACTGCATGATTCCGGAATGCGAACTGCCCTGGTGGCTCACTGGCCGGCTGGGATCGTGAAAATCGGCCCAAGTCCGGCTTTGGTCAGCGCCATTGATCTGGCCCCCACGATTCTCAGCTTGGCTGATTCTGAAATCCCTCAGACGGTTCAGGGGACTTCAATGTTGCCGTTGTTAAAGAACTCAGCTGACAGCATTCGACGTCACGTGTTTTCGGAACACAACTGGCATGATTATGAAGCGCACGGTCGTAGTGTACGAACGCGTGAGTTTCTGCTGGTAAAGAATTTTCGTCCAGGTCTGCCGTGGCAGGGTCCTGCCGATTCGGTGCGTTCTCCTTCACACCAGCGACTACTGCAGTTGAGACGTAAATTAGCGCTGTCTGCTGCTCAGCTGGACGTATTCCTGACACCTCGGCCCGAACTTGAACTGTACAACATGGGCGACGATCTGTTTCAGCTCACAAATCTCGCCGAGGATCCCCGATATGCTGCACACAGGGCAGATTTGATTGATGCACTGGATCAATGGATGGAACAGACGGGTGACAGTGTGCCAGCAAGAATCTCTCCGGATACCTACCATCGCGAAACTGGTGCACGACTGGTGAAGTCAGACATTATCACGACAGATGTAATTACCCCGGGCGAAGACCGTCATGCAGATCGAGTGAATCACCCTGGTCCGTTCTGACAGAAATTGAAACAAAGCAGCGATTCTTACTCTTACAGCCGTCAGTTGAAAGCAACCCACCCCCGTGCGTACCTCAGGACATATAAGTCGTTGACATTGCCAGGACACTCCCTGCGTGTGCGTGGAACAAACACCTGACACGTGACCGAAAAGCGGGATGCACTCAATCAAACACACTGCGGTCAATCAGTTACAGATCCCGTTTTAAAATGTCTGGAAAGTCTCGCCTTGAAATACCGTGCCCAGACCACTTTGGCAGGAGCTCCGAACGCGAACCAGCAAAACAGGATCGGTATGGCGATTTCATGAATTGCGACCACAAGCACCAGCGCAAACACGATCTGCAGGAGCTGACGGCGACCGCGATCACCACGAACAAACTGCTTGGGGATATGTGGATATGTAATCCGACTGACCATCAGTGACGCGGTTGACAGAGTGACAAACGGAAGCAAGACGGCAATTGTCGGCAGGACAAGACCCTCAACAGACTCCACCCAGAGCAATGAACCTTCCGCAAGCAGTTTCTTCAGCCCCATGATCCCAATTGGCATACCTGCAATCACCCCCGCCGCAGCGGGTGACGGCAGGCCACTGAATCCTTCGTGTGAATCGTCGTCGTCCGTTTCGGCATTGAATCGAGCCAGCCGCATGACGGCGCACAAAACGAAGAGTGTGGCGATGGGCCAGAGAAATCGAGGCGGATAATGAAACGGAGGATCCACGATTGAATTCATGAGCCGGTGATCCGGGTGAGTCAGTTTCAACATCATAAACGCCGGGGCGATTCCGAAACTCACGACATCGCAAAGGCTGTCCAGTTGAGCGCCAAAATCACTTGTCTGATTTGTCAGACGAGCGGCACTGCCGTCCAGTGCATCAAACAGCATTGCCAGGAAAATCAATTGAGAAGCAAAGACCATTTGTTCCGAAAAGAATTTCATTCTGGCGGAAAATCGTTCGTTAGCGGTCGGTGATGACGCGTCCGAGGTTTTTTCCGATACCGCTTTCCTGTCGTCAACAGATACAATCTCGGTCTCGTAAGGTGTCTCTGATGGACCAACTCTGGCCAGAATCGTAATGGCCCCGAAACCGCAGACAGCATTGCCCAATGTCAACAGCGTCGGCAGAACAGCAAAGACTCTTCGCCGTCGCGTGTCAGGAATTGTCGGGGGTTTCGAATCCAACGATCGACTCAGGTGGTGGAGTGTGGAGCGCCAACAGAACGGCAGATAGTCACCCAACTGTTGCTGAAGTACTGCCTCAGTATATCACGTGACCAGGACGTTCAGAGAAATCCTGGTGCAATTCTCAGTTTGCGGTGACGTATGTCTGTTGAGTGTCGTTGGCCGACGGAAATCAGCAATCAATGTCGCTCAAAATACAATCAGAATGTAGATCGTAGCCAGCACGATCTGAACTATTGCAAAGGGCAATGCTGTCTTCACGAACCCACCAAACGTCAGTTTCAGCTGCTGGCGATGGATTATTGTCATCGCAACAACCGTCGATGCACTGCCAATTGGAGTAATATTACCGCCCAGGTTGGCTCCGAAAATCACACACCACCAGTATGGAGAGTTGGATGCGGTGTCCATACTGTTGAGGATCTGAGCGAGCATGGCGGCCAGTGGGATGTTATCCGTCACTGAACTGGCCGCAGCCGAAGTGGAAAGCAGAACGATCGAATCCCCGGGCGATGGCAGCGAAAGCAGGCCGGAAATGCCTCGACCGATCAGTGCCAGTACCTGCGCATGTTCCATGACGTGAATGACAACGAACAGCGACGCGAAGAACGCCAGCAAATCCCAGTCAACGGCCGAATAGAATTTGTCGACTTCACTGCGATAAGCCAGCAGAACGACTCCGGCAAAGAACAGGGCTACAAATCCCAACTCCAGCTGATCCAGTCCCCATGGCAATGCCGACTGTCCCGCCAAACCTCCAATGAACAGCACCAGCGAGATCACCGAAAACCAAAAGAAATGGGTGCTGGGAATACTTTCGCCGGGATCGAAGCTGTCGACCATACGGCGTGCTTCTGCTTTCTCTTCATCGGTCCTAAGTCCCCTGATACCAAACTTTCTTCGTGCCATGATCAGCGTCACGCCCGTTGCCACCAAAACGTAAGGCGCTGCCACCACAAAAAACCGGCCAAAACTGATTTCAGCCGTTTTGCCTACAATAATGTTCGGCACACTGCTGATGAGTGTCAGTAAACCGCCAACGTTAGTCAGCAGTCCTTCCGTAATCAGGAAACCCAGCATGAGCTCGCTGCGGTTCAGTTTTCTGAGCGACACGGTTGTCAGTGATCCGATGATGATCATTGCTGTCACGTTGTTCAGCACAGCCGAGAACAACACCGTGAGCAGTCCATAAAAGATCAGCAGTTTCCAGGGATCTCCTCCCGACTTGCGTGTCAGCAGAATCGCCATCCAGGTGAAGACTCCGGAGCGGCTGGTGACTTCCACAAACAGACTCGCCCCGAGAATAATCGTAATGACGCCCCAGTCGATTGATGGGATGTAAACCGGCAACGGAATTTCACTGTGGTCCGGCAGTTCTACAGATCCAAAAGGCAACAGCTCCAGCACCGTTGCAAGAATGAGACAAATGCCGGCGAATGACCCGACAATGATTGACTTCTTCGCGTGGATCTTTTCTTCCAGCGCCAGCCCCACAATCATAGCAACGAGCAACACGGCATAGATTGCAGTGATCCATCCATGAACGGAATGTTCCACGTTTGAGTCTGCAAGCATCAGCGCAGAGCCAACGACGACTGACAGGTCAGCCTCAAACAGATGCGCAACTGGATCAACTAAAAACACCGCAATTACCGTGTTAATGTATGGACTCAATGACCGTGTTCAAACCCCCGCTCGAAGCGCTGACAGCCGGTATCCAAAGCAGGACTACAACAACAACATGGAGACATCTACCAGTTCAACACTGAGTGAATACGCTCGACCGTGCATCGCAAGCTGATCGTCATCCTTGGTATTCAGTACGAGCAGGTCTATGTCGTGATCCTGAATCAGTTGACGGTAATCCCTCAAATGGTGACCTCGTCCAACATAAGGCTGGACGCTGATATTCGGGGCCGCCGCCTGAATCACCGTTGAGCACTCCTCAATAAAATCGGATGCGTCTTTGAGCAGCTGATTCTCAATCAGGATTCTTGCGTCATCGGAATCAATTTCCGGAATGCGGCCAATGGCCTGCATGTAACGTTCGAACACGAGGTCATCTTCCACGTGGCACAGCCACATTGAACCTCCTTCGCGGCACATCACTGCCCCATAGTTGATGAGCCGGTTGTCACCTGAAATATGGTCGGCGACAACCATCACACGATCGCAGTCGCCTGATGCCACCCGGACCGGATTATTGGACCTGCCGGGCAGCACTAGTACGGGAATCGACGTTGTTTGAGTGAGCACGTCCAGATAAACACCCAGAGTGTGCCGCGGTACCAGAGAAGATTCCTGCAGATGTCGGTGAGTAACCAGCAGATCCGTCTGCTGCTCATCAATCAATGCAACCAGTTCGGCGACTGTTTGATAATCATCTCCGGCGATGATTCGCCAGGTCCCGACCGAGTCCAGCGCACGGATGAACCGTTGCACATCGGTCTGCACGAGTTCGGCCTGTTCCTGGGTTCCGTCGGAAACCAGAGTGACCGATTCAATAGGTATATCAACGTAAGAAAACTGTTCCTTGTCGGCACGGCGAAACATCGACTCGAATTCATCGATATGATCACGCATAGAGTTTGACTCATAGTAACGATGAACTGTCGGCCAACTCAACGGAACACAACTGTAGGAGCAGTTGCATAGAACATGAAGTCTGGTGGCTCCGATTCACAGCAATGCGGTGGGCACATCAAACGCCCGCGGGAAAAGGCCTGCTATCGAACTTATCAGTCTGCACAATAGTTTGGTCTCTGCCAGGGACAACCCCAAAACCAGCAGAAATCGCCGATGGGTTCAAGCACACAGTCCTAAACATCCAACAAAGACCAACACGAGGCTGCAACAGACCAGGCCCACAGAGTGCCCACGTTATCTCTCTTGAGCCGTTCACGCTGCGAGTGATAAATTGCCCGAGGTCTTTGATTGTTCTCAAAGTTGAGGTCCGTGATTATGACCGTGGGCAGTTTCAGTCCAGCACCTGTTATGTTTACCTGCACGGCCTTCCTGTTAGTGACCGGTTGCACCTCCACGATCACGTCCAATACGTCTCGAACGGCAAAGGAACAATTGCTGTTGTCTGGGGCGGTGGAGCGGTCGATCAGCAAAGTTGATCTTTCTGCACTGGGCGGTCGGAAGGTTTTTATCGAAGATAAGTTTCTGGAATGCGTGGACAAACCATTCATTGTGGGGTCCATTCGGCACCAGGTCATGCGTTCCGGTGCACGGCTCGCCGACACTGCCGAGACAGCCGACGTGGTGATGGAGCTGCGGAGCGGCGGAGTCGGCACTGACACGTCTGAGTCGTTTCTGGGGACCCCCGAAATTTTCCTGCCAGGATTGCTGACAGTACCTGAAATCCATTTCGCTGAGCGGAAAACGCAGTTTGCGTTCGCTAAGCTGGGCATGGTACTGTATGACGCAAAAACCCGCGAGCTGCTGGGTGATGGTGGTGTGACCTTAGCACGATCGGATGACAACAACTGGTTTGTTCTTGGGGTAGGACCGTTTCAAAACGGATCCCTGAGAGAAAATGTCAATATCGCAAAGCGTGACACCCCCGGCATGCACCACCGACGCATTCCCACGGTGGTTGTGTTCGGCACGGGACCAAAGGCCGCGGAGGAACCACAGATCAGGTTTGCTTCCGGCGCAACCGGGAAGTAAATGGATCCGGTGAATACGGCAAACGGCTGAATCTGCCGGTGAAGTGTCGATTCAAGGGCTCGCCACCCGCAACGATTGATCCGTTTCAAAAACTCCATTGAATCGCAACCAGCTTCACGCAGAGAGGAGCTGGCCTATCCGATAATTCGGATAGGACGACGGAAAGCGTGACCGAATCAATGGAGTGAATCGATGAGACATGTGGTCCTGCGAACTTTGGGATTTTTGGGATTGACTGCTGTGATGGCACTCCCACAGGCTGCCGAGGCAGAGGGAGTTCAGTGGCATACGCATCCACAGGCAGCACTCCGGCAGGCCACAGCCACCAACCGCCCTCTGCTGATCCAGTTCACAGCTGAATGGTGCGGATACTGCAAGAAAATGGAGCGCACGACGTTCTCCGATCCGGTCACTACTGAAATCGTCCATCGCAGTTTTGTGCCTCTGCTAATCGACGCAGACAAGCATGGACACCTTATTCGGCAACTGAAAGTCAGAGGCCTGCCGGCAATCCTCATCATTGCGCCGGACACGACAGTCCTTGAACACATCACCGGATATCAGACGACTGAGGAACTGGTTCCAAAACTAAATGCCGTGAGCGCGGCACGCAATCGAACTCTTCGAGTCCCGGCTCTTTCGGCTGCTCAGGAACGAACAACGACAGAGCAGCCCGATCAAAGGTCCTTCACTGACAATCGATTCGAGTCTCAGCAGCCATCCGTACCCAGCCGCACAACAGATGCGGAAACGTCGGTGACACAGCATGGCTCTGCAGTCCGGAATGACGGTCGTACAGTTACGTCAGCGGCGTTTGATGGACTGTGCCTGACGAGTGTGGTTGAGAAGCACGAGCTGATCGCGGGTTCGGACGCCTTTGCTGCAAAATATCGTGGTCAGATTCTACATTTCGGTGATGCGAGTCAACGCATGCGGTTCTTTCAAACTCCGGAGAAATACTGGCCAATGCTCGACGGTATCTGTGCTGTGACGCTTTTGAAGACAGGAGAGCAGATTGTAGGGCACCTTAGGCATGCAGCAGTGTATCGAGACCGCATCTGGTTGTTTCAGAATCGCGAACACCTGAAGCAATTCATTAATTCACCAGCCGACCATGTGGCTAAAATTGAAGAACGCCGGAGACAGACGAATTCTGCCGACGGAACATAATATGGCACAAAGGCCAGAAACCTGTGGTTTGGCCACGGCAGTTCGTGCTCCGAAATCGGGGTCTTAAGTTTCAGCCCGACTAGGACTGTTTGGGGTGGTTCGTAAAAAATAATTTGCAGCAGTGGCAGCTTCCCCGCAAACACCCACTTGACATTTCCTGCTCGTATTCAAACGCTGATCAGTGATCGGTGTTGCCGGACCGACAGTCAGTTGTCAATTCACAGCTGAAAAATGCCAAAGCGTCCGCCTGTGGCCGATAACTCGGACTACAGGACAGAACTCAGTATGCTCGCTCAGCTCTTACCCGTGAATGGTGGCCCACCCGTTACCCTTTGTCGTCCGGTGACGGTCGTGGGCCGGAGTCAGCGTCTGTGTGATTTACTACTGAATAACAAGTCTGTCTCGAAACTGCATTGTATTCTGGTCAAGACCGACGGGCTGGTCTACATGCGTGACCTGGGCAGTACGAACGGGACGCGAGTCAACGGTCAACGGGTCCTGCGGGGCGCACTGCTGCCCGGCGACCAGATTTCTTTTTCAGGCAGTGCGTTCCACGTCCATCTGGCTCCCGATGGCGGCGACATTGTAGTCGAGCCCAACGCTGAGAGCTCAGATGAGGTGGCTGCTGACGAAAACGCTGTGCCAAAAAACGACCCGGCCACAGACAGTGACGTAATGTTGCTTCCAGATGAAGACCTGCTTTTCGACGATTAATTCTGTCGCTTGGTCACTGTTTCCGTCAATCGTCACTTGTTAACGACCCCCACCACGTGGGGCCAGGACAGAACCCCGGATGCAGCATGAGCGCGTGCTGCTGTTCCAGCTTTGGTTTCAGCCGCGTTCGAATTCTCTGTTTGTCGGCGGCGTACTGAGCTTCATCAAAACGTGGATCCGACTGTGGGATCGTGGCTTTGACTTCCTCAAGCCATCTATCCAGAGCTGCCCCCAGCGCATCCGTGAGTCGCGGATGCTCCACGGCTACATCGGTCGTTTCACTCAAATCATTCAGGATGTTGTATAACTCGCGTTTCCCGTCTTCCCAGTAATGGATCAGCTTCCAGGGACCACGTCGAATGATGGATGATGGTTCCCCACCCTGGTTGCCGTAGTGGGGATAATGCCAGAACAGATCACGATTCCGAAACGGACCTGTCGTCAACAACGGCAGCAAGCTCAGCCCGTCAACGTGTTGCGCCGGGCGCGCCGGGAAATAGCAGAGTTCCAGCAGTGTTGGATAAAAGTCAGTCCCCATCACTGGTATCCGACAAACTCCCGACGCAATGCCGGGGCCGCTGATAAACAGTGGTACACGAATCCCGCCTTCCCACTGCCGTCCTTTGCCGCCTCGCAGTGGAAGATTACTGGTGGAATACGCATCACCAGACGACACACCTCCATTGTCGGAAGTGAACACGACATACGTATTGTCAGCGAGCTCAAGTTCATCCAATGCTGTTAAAACCAAGCCCACTGCTTCGTCCATTGCCTCGATCATGCCGGCGTAGATTGGACAATCCTGAATCTGTCGCACCGGTAGGGTTCGATCGATAAGGAATCGTTCTGCTGGTGGCTGCCTTTTCCATGTTTTCCTTTGATAACGTCGCCAACGCTGTCGCGTCGTTTGAATAGGAGAATGAACGGAGTAAAACGACAAAAAGGCAAAGAATGGCTGGTCCTTTTTTAGTCTGATAAAATTCACTGTCTCCTGCCCCAGGCGCAAGGGGAGTGATTCTCCGGCGGGACCATCTTCCAGTTTCGGATTTTTATATGGCGAGAAGAAGCCGCCCGGTGGAGACCCTTGATGGTACCCTCCGCGATTTACTTCAAATCCATGATCGGTCGGTAACGATCCCTCTCCACCCAAATGCCATTTGCCTGCGAAGAACGTCGAGTAGCCAGCGTCGGAGAATGCTTGGGCCATGGTGATGTCGTCGGCAGGAAGTTCATGCAGATAGGAAGCCGGAAGAATCCGTCCGTTACGTTTCCACTCGTAACCGGATTTGGCACCGATCCAGTCCGTAATGTGTAAACGAGCCGGGTACTTACCAGTCATGATGCTGGCTCTGGACGGGCTGCAAACCTGACATGTTGCATACCCCTGAACAAATTGAACACCGGAGGATCCGATCCGATCGATATGAGGTGTTTTGTGGAATTCACTGCCGGAGATACTGAGATCCCTCCAGCCCAGATCATCTGCCAGAATGAAGACGATATTGGGCCGATCCGCCGCAGCCAGGTGCCGGGAGCTGAGTGTCCCGACGGCAATCACTCCCAGATTGACAAGCAATATTTTTGACCATAACGGCATGAGATCAGCCTGTGTCGTAACTAAATCGATGAGTCGGAGACGCCGGCAACCCGTTTGTCGACATTCACCGAGGTTAAATTGCAGCGCCGACGTATGTCGCACCTTTGCGGGCCAGTTTTGGTACGAACTGGCCCGCCGGAAGTCAGACCGCGACATCTGCGTCACCGCTGCACGACCGACTGTTGCAAAGAATGAAAGCGGGAATTCAACTCGCAATATAACGAAATTGGAGTGCGGGGGAGGGTGAGGCCTTCTGGGACCTAGTGAACGCCGGAAGAATCTGTCAACGTTCGGACCGCCGTCGAATCGATCGTCTGCGCTTCCCGGCACTCCCAGGTTTTGCTAAATCACCGTAGTGAAAAGCACACAAGTGAGCTTCAAAACCTGAAGGAATACGTCTCAGCCAGAATGAACACTGCCTTGAGATGTGTGCCCTGGGATGTGGCGGCCCACCAATACGGAGGTTGACCGGGCGATGAATCTATTACTCGGGTTTGTTTTTTTACTCTGCCTGTTGCTTCTCGTCATGATTTTCGGTGAACGGCTGATTGTGTTTGGTGCGTTCCACGGCCGCTGGTTCAATGCACTATCGAAGTCCATCGCGGACTCTTGGAACCTTGTATGCAAAGAGGTTGATCGCTGCTGGTGTTTCATCGTGAAACATCTGTGGTGGGTTCTGGCGGTTGGGTCAGGCGGATCAGGACTCATGTTGGTTGCGTGGATCATATTTGGCGCAGTTGCCGACAGGGCTGCCGCTGACCTGGCGGGACATTCCGGCCGGATGCATGCGGGTGGAATTCTCGATTGTGTTCCAGACATTGCACCTCCCAGGGAACTGCTCACAGCAACTTTTCCGAAGGCAAGAGCTCTCGTGACCGCGCATATCGATCAGGTTCCTTCGGCACTCAGCCGGACAATGAACCTGGACCGACAGGCTGAACGTACACCCGGTCGTGAGGATCGTGTCCTTGAGGACTTTCTGATATCACCAGATTTTACTGGTCGCGGTTTGCGGGACTACAGTGAATCACAACCTGCGGTCTGGAGTTTTCCCGACAGAGACCGTGGGCGTCTGCCGACCCTCAAGCCGGAACAACGGTACCAGGCTGGGCGCGGCAGCCCGGTGTTTTCACGTTGGAACGAAGAATACATGCCAGATGATGTTTCGATCAATCAAATCTCCGGGACAACAGTCACTTCGCGAATTCTGAAAGAAGAGATCGAAACAGCGCTCGCTCACTTGGAAATCGCGCGCCACGACGAGTGGCAATCACGAGGTTGTTTTCCAGTGAGTGGCCTGGGCAATCTGGATCTTCGTTCCGGCCTGCCGCGCGTCAGGGAAGTAACTTACGATGAACTCGTCGCCATCGAATCCAGTGCCAGAATCGTTCCCGGGTCCGGAATTGGCTCCAGCGATCTACAAATAGAAAAACGTATGCTGGCAACTGATCGAAGTAATGAATTTGATATTGAGATCAGTGTTACAAATCTGTCCCGACAGCGAATGAGTGGCCTGCTGGTCCATGAACAACTGCCATATCGGCTGCAACCGGTCTCCATCGATGACGGAGGCGTTTACCGCGATTCAACGATCACCTGGGTTATTCATGATTTGCCACAACTGAAGTCCCGGATTGTTCGCATGCGGATCAGGTCAGAGTCTGCTCGCACGTTCGCCACACAAACCGTGGTCTCAGCGGTGGCCGCGATTGCCTCTGAGATCGTTGTTCAATCCGATCGCCGAACGGAATTCATACCAGTCCGGCCGGAACTTCAGGTCACAGTCGGCGCTGTCCCTCTCACCGTGGAGATAGCCGAACAGCTTGAGATTCCGTTTCGAATCAGCAACGTGGGTACCGTTACTGTCAATGAAGTTGTGTTGCGTGTCGAATTGCCTCCCGGCCTCGATCACTTCCACCTGACAAAGAATGATATTGAACGGCACGTCGCCGTGACCGTGCGTAATCTGGAGCCGAGCGGCAGTTGTGTGAAAATTCTTAAGCTGAGAGCGACAGAGCACGGGGAGCAGGCAGCAGTGGTTGAATTGCTGGCAGACCGTCGGCGGACCGACTTTACCAGCTTCCGTGTTCGAGTGCGGGATGATAATGCGGCCGACGCGGTGGATGGCGGGCCCCGGCGACTGGAACCGGATGATTCGATGCCGTCCCGCCGCCGTTGATTCCGCACGCTGAGTTGCCGGCCCCGGCCTCAATTTGGTATGTGGGTTCTGAGAATTTCACGAATTGAGCGACTCCGTGATCCAACGATCGGGTTTAGTCACGACAGGACTGCAGGAGCCCTGTTCGTGGTTCTGTGTCGTTCGGACAGACCCTGAGAAAGGTGCGACCGTGAAAATCATTGTCCGCGCAATTATTCCGGCTCTCATGATAACATCGGTTGTGGCTGCCGAACCCGTGGCCGAAGTCGATCAAATGATCCTCGCCGGAGAACAAACAGCCGGTTTGCCACGCATCGATGATGCCACCTTTCTGCGACGGGTCTCGCTGGACCTCATTGGACGACCGGCAACTCCCGGTGAAATCACGAGGTTTGGACTCAATCCCTCCAATAACAAACGACAGGAGGCTGTCGAACGACTGCTGGCATCCACTGAGTATGGTGAAAACTGGGCCCGTTACTGGCGTGACGCAATCCTGTTGCGATCAACCAATGTCAGATCTGCCATTGTTCGTCAGCCATTTGAAAAATGGATGGCAGAGAACCTGAATGATAATCGCTCCTGGGGTGATATCGTCGAAGACCTGTTGACTGCAACTGGTTCCGTCACGGACAACGGAGCAACGGCACTGTTATTTGCTCATGAAGGTGAGCCTGAAGAGGTCGCCGCCGAAGCATCGCGACTGTTCATGGGCATCCAGGTTCAGTGTGCCAACTGTCACGACCATCCATGGGACCGCTGGAAACGAGAAGAGTTTCACCAGCTTGTTGCTTTTTTCCCCCGTGTAAGTGTGCGCCGTGACCGTTCAACTGATGATCGCCGGGCGTACACCGTGTCATCAGTGGATCGGGAACAACGACGTCGTCCAGGAGTATCACAGTTTCTCTTGACACGCATCGACAGAAATCGTGATGAAGTGATCTCGAAAACGGAAGCCCAAAGGTCACCACTACAGCGTCTGTTTGCCAATGATCGAGTCATGGAACGCATCGACAAAAATAGTGACGGCAAGCTGACACTGGAAGAAATCAAGATGGCTCAACCTCCAGCTAATAACCGCCCGGGTCAGGGCAGTGCCGAACACTTCATGCCGGATTTGGAAACTCCGGCCGCGGAAGGTACACGCATCGATCCTGTCTTCTTTTTGGATGCTCGCAAAATCAAACCTGGTTCCCGAGACATTGAACGCCGCTCTGCAGCCGCTGAATTCATAACCAGCCGTGGTAACGAATGGTTTGCGAAAGCGATCGTCAACCGGATGTGGGCGGAGCTGACCGGTACTGCATTTTACAGTCCGGTCGACGATATCGGCCCGGATCGGCAAGCCATTCACGCTGCCGCGCTGGACGTTCTTTGCAAAGCTTTTGTGGCCAGCAGCTATGACCTCAAATGGCTGCTGAAAACAATTATTAAAACGGATGTCTACCAGCGCGACATCAATACTGAACTGGACGGCTTTGCCTGCATGGAACCATCCCGGCTGCGATCTGACCAGCTCTACGCCGTATTGTGCCAGTCACTGGGTGTTGATGGACTGCGGCTGCCCTTACCA
Organism: Planctomycetota bacterium; assembly: GCA_963581585.1. Lineage (GTDB taxonomy): Bacteria > Planctomycetota > Planctomycetia > Planctomycetales > Planctomycetaceae > S139-18. The sequence continues at coordinate 4,425 of CAUZPL010000036.1, read as the reverse complement.
GATCGACGACGATACGGCCGTGGCGACCCAGGCCGTGCGGCTATCGAGGCCACATTCGGTTTCGACCCTTCGGCGTCACGCGACGACGTCACCGGCAGCATTCCTCAGGCACTATTCCTGATGAATTCGCCTCAAATCAACGATCTGATCAGTGGCCGGAATTCCGGCAGCCCCATTGCCAGAATTCGTCGGACCGTATCCAGCGAGGAAGATGCCGTTCGCGAATTGTATCTTACTGTCCTTGGCAGAGATCCCAACGACGACGAATTGACGATCTGCAACAGATTTATTCGGGATTCCGCGGACAAAACGGAAGGCATGGAAGACGTTTTTTGGGCGTTGCTGAATTCCAGCGAATTCCGCATGAAACGCTGAGCCAATCTTACGCAGTGGTGCCGGTCCAAAGATTCGAAGCAGAACTAATCGGAGCAGAATGATGAAAACACATCTGGTCGACAGTGTGAGTGTATCCGGCAGTCATTTTACTCGAAGACGTGCCCTGGAGCTCGTGTCCGGAACCGCTCTGGCAGCCGGTACAGCCGGTTTCCGCGAACTGATGGCCGATCAGGCCGAGCAACTTCGCCGGAAAGGCCGGGCCATGATTCTGCTGTGGATGCGCGGTGGCCCGAGTCAGTTTGAAACGCTGGATCCAAAACCTGGCACAGACAATGGAGGCCCAACGGAAGCTATCCAAACGTCGGTACCCGGTATACGCATTGCGGACAATTTTCCTCAGCTGGCTGGTGTCATGGATGATGTCGCCATTATTCGCTCCATGACCAACAAAGAAGGCAGCCATCCCCGTGCCACGTATCAGATGCATACAGGCTACCTGCCGGCTGGCAGTGTCAAACATCCATCACTGGGGTCCTGTGTCACACAGCAACTTGGTGATCCCGAAAGTGAGTTACCGTCCTTCGTGTCGATCGGAAACACGCTGGGCTCAGGATTCCTCGGCATGGATTATGAGCCTTTTGTCGTCGGCAAACCTGGACAATTGCCGGCCAACGTGGGACTTCCAACGTCACGGAATCGTTTTGAGCGTCGACGAGGACTGCTGCAGCAGCTGGAAACACAATTCGCTGACGCCGGAGCTCAAAAACTGGTCGAAGCTCATCAATCCATCTATGGCAGAAGTGCACGTTTAGTGCTCAGTCCGGAAGTCAAGGCATTCGACACTGCAGATGAAAGCACCAGTCTTCGCAGCCGCTATGGTGACGATAATTTTGGCCGTGGCTGCCTGCTGGCCCGTCGTCTTGTTGAACGAGGGGTCACCTTTGTTGAAGTGCGTTCCGGCAACTGGGACACGCACCAGAACAATTTCGAGCAGTGTGCCAGCAATGCCGGCGTCGTTGACCCCGCCACAGCAACCTTGATCGCGGACCTCAAAGACCGAGACATGCTGGACCGTACACTGGTGGTCTGGATGGGAGAGTTCGGCCGCACACCCAGAATTAATGGACGAAACGGACGCGATCATTATCCTCGGGTATTCAGTGCAGCCATGGCAGGGGGCGGAATCAAAGGCGGCCAGGTGTACGGTGCGTCCAACGCTAAGGGAACTGCTGTTGAATATTCACCGGTTACGGTGCAGGACCTTTTCCGCACCATCTGCAGCTCGTTGAAAGTGGATGCGAACCACGAAAACATCAGTCCGCTCGGCCGACCACTCAAAGTCGTCGACGGTGGCCAGGTGATACCCGGACTGATTTAGCCATGGTCGGATTTTTCTGAAATTTGTACGGGACTTTTTCAGCTGCCATGACGCCAGAGTGCTGTTATTGCACAAAGCCACAAGCAAATAATGATTGACTTCGACCCTTCGTTCCTTTGTGTCTTTTGGTGAGAGTGTGCGGGGCGTTGTCATAGTTTCTGTGTCACCGTTGTCGCAATCCACTGGGTGGAAACAGCCAGGTACACGCGGTCTGGTACAGGGAAGCATCCAAGAAAACTGAGGCCATCACGGGGTGTCGAGGTTCAAGCAACCGTGAGCCATGGGCCCACCGTGCATTTCAGTATTTCCGACAGCAGCTGGATCTACTCCTGAATGTCGTTATCGACTGTCCGCACTCTGATTTCGACTGGCATAGAGTTTGAATGGATTTGTTCCCCAACCCCGGTCCTCAAGGCGGAGTTTCCTGATGTTATTTAGACCTCTGTTCCTCATCGTTGCCGGCTGCTGTCTGGTAATGGACGCCGTCGGCGCGGACTGGGTACGTTTTCGAGGTCCCAACGGTTCGGGTGTCAGCCCGGACAGTGTTCCGATCACATGGGACGAATCCGAAAACGTAAAATGGAAAAAGGACCTGCCCGGTCCGGGATTCTCCAGTCCGATTATTATTGGTGAACATGTTATCGTCACGTACTGGACTGGTTATGCCAACGACACAGGTCAGGGTTCTTTGGAAGATCTGAAACGCAACGTCCTGTGTCTGAGTCGCGATTCAGGAAACGTCCTCTGGAGTCAGACTCAGGACGCCGTTCTGCCGGAAGATACCTATACCGGTATGTTTGTTCAGAACGGCTATGCATCTCATACACCTGTTTCAGACGGTGAACGAGTTTATGTGTTCTATGGCAAGTCCGGCGTGCTGGCCTACGACCTGGAAAATGGCAGGAAGCTGTGGGAAAAGAGCGTCGGATTGAATCTGGAGCGAAGGGGTTGGGGATCTGCTTCCAGTCCGATCTTTCATGACGGAATGGTCATTGTCCCGGCATTCATTGAAGATGAGGCGCTGCTGGCTCTGGATGGAGAAACGGGCGACGTTGTCTGGAAGCAGGAAGTCCCTGGTTACACCAGTAATTGGAGCACCCCGATTCTGGTCGAAGCCAACGATGTTACGGATCTTGTGCTTGCCGTACCAGGGGAAGTTTGGGGGCTTAATCCCGCCAATGGAAAACTTCGCTGGTACTGTGAGATTCCCGGATCGGAGGATGCACGGGCGAGTGTCACTGCACACCATGACATCGTAATTGCCATGTCTGGCAGACGTGGTGCCGGAATGTCGATTGCAGTACGTGCCGGTGGCAAGGGCGACGTTCAAAATACTCACAAGGTGTGGCAGGGAAACAACGTCAGCTCGGTTTCGACGCCAGTGATTTACGATGGCAGAATCTATCTGGTGCATCGCGATGTTGTCACAATGATTGATCTGGATACGGGCAGGCGACTGAAACAGCTGCGTCTCACAGGCTCCGAAGCTGTCGGCACAGCGCGCGGTCGCAACCGGCGTCGGCAAACTCGCGGCGGCCCAGGCGACACTCGCCTGGGCGGAGGAGATTATTCGTCTCCAGTTGTCGCGGGCAACAAGCTGTATTATGTATCCCGAGGCGGGGATGCCTTCGTGTTGGAACCTGGCGATGACATGAAACAGATCGCTCGTAACAGGCTTGGGGACGAGGGCGAATACAATTCCACGCCTGCCATCAGCAATGGTGAACTCTTTATTCGTTCAACAAACGCAATCTATTGCCTCGCTGAAACCACCACAAGTCTGTAAATCAGTTCCATCTTTCGGTGAACTGATCCATTCCTTCGTCGGAAGCAGTCAACCTTACTTCGACGATGCTTCTGTCAGGTGCCGCTGTTATGCGGCATCAGTGTGGATTTGGTGCAAGGCATGGCTGATTCGCTGGTTCTCTTAGCGGCAATCTTCGGTGGCTTTCGCTGGACAGCAACGGAGTCGTCGATAACCTTCGACATATCTCACGTCTGCTGAACTGACATCCCGATACGGCCTGCTCTGGGCGCAATCCGGCGGGCAACTGTCGGATGGCGGTAGTATGAGTCAGTGAACCGTTAAAAAGAATTCTCAGATAGTCAGTGTTTTGCGACTCGGAAGCGTTTGCGGCTCTGGTGACCGTCCCGGTCTTCAAAACCGGTGAGATCAGCTCTGCTGGTCTGGTGGGTTCGATTCCCATCCGCTTCCGTTCTTTCACTTTACATCGATTCGATGGTTTTCCATTCGCCGGCTGATTCGTTTACTGCCCCAACCAGATCACCGACACGGTTTGCCGCGTCTGCCTGAGCACCTTGCAATAAATGACTGTAGGTGTCGGCTGTCAGTTGAAATGTAGAGTGCCCCAGGCGCTCCTGGATTACTTTCAGGTGGATACCTGCGGCAATCATTAAACTTGCGTGTGAATGCCGCAGATCGTGGAATCTGACGGTCTCCGGAATGCCTGACGCCTCGCGGATCGGATACCAGGTTTGTCGCGTGAGTTCACCCCGGAATTGATGCTTCCCGAGGGTATTCGGGAACACGATCGGAACATGTTCCGGTGGGCAGCCCTCATCAATCGCCTTTCGTTGCCGGTTCTTTAGTGCCTGTACTGCCAGTGGATCTAGGTTCACCGCCCGTCGTCCAGCCTTGCTTTTGGGTGCCTTCACAGAATTGCCGGATTTCAATTCCTGCAATGTCCTGC
>CAUZPL010000035.1:0-60639 GCA_963581585.1 Planctomycetota bacterium | reverse complement strand
GAGGAAGCTGCTGCCGGGACTGATGCTGCCGAAGACAGTGCCGATAACGAGGAAGCAGCCTCGGAAGAAGACGGTGAAAGCGACTCTGAATCAGAGGACGACAGCGACGAAGCTGAAGAGGACCCGCTGGAGGCGATTCGGAAAGAATTTGAGACCGCCCAGAAAGACTACGAACTCGACAAGATGACGTATGACAACGGTCTGGAAGAGTTTGAAAAGAAGGTCGAAGACGGTCAAAAGAAAGCCGAAGATCTCAATCGTCGTTTCGCGGAATGGTACTATGTGGTGTCTGGGGAAACCTTCGACAAGCTGCGTCTGTCTCGCAAGAACATCGTAAAGGTGAAAGAAGAGGAAGAGACTGAGGACTCAGACACCGACGAGCCGTCCAATTCGAGTCAAACGTCTGACGCACCAGCGGAAGAAGCCAGTGAGGCGGACGCAGATGCACCGGACGCAGATGCACCGGACGCTGTGGATTCAAAAGAGAATGTTGATTCGTCCGACGAATCTGCCGACGTGACAGAAGATGCGGCTGCAGAGGAACCGTCTGAGGAGGAACCGTCTGAGGACCCCGCCGAGGATGGGAGTACCGAGACACTGCAGGATACTCCCTCCGGATCCGAGCCGACCGGGGATGCTCAGTAATGGGCTGATTGATTCTGCCTGTCCGTGTGACAAGTTCTGTTCAGTTCATTCTGTGCTGTGAGTCAATCTCATAGACTGCCTCAATGAGTGACACACAGACAACGGGACGCTGGCCGCTTCACTGGCAGATTCTTGTGGCCATGGTTATCGGCAGCCTCATTGGGGTCGTGGTCAATCCAGGTGATCAGCTGCTGCCGAACGCTGTTCATGTGGCCGTAACCCGCAGCGATGAGGGGATCTCCGTTGAGGAATTTGCTGTTGTTGATGAATCTCAGGTCGTCCTGTTTCGGGCAGATTTTGATGGTACAGCATCTCTACTAGAAAATGCCTTTCCTGCACTGGCCGCGGTACTGAGCGCAGCACCCGACGATGAAGGCGTAGTGACGCTGGAGGTAGGCAATCCTCGTGTCCGTGTTCTGAGTACGATGGCTGGTTATTCATTGGTCTGGCAGCGAACCCATGATGGTGTCCCGGCTGTCAGTCGTCTGAATGCAGTGCGGCCGTGCGGATTTCCGGATTACTGGGCCGAATGGATCAGCGATCATCCTCCAGGGATCGGCAGTCGCATTACGTCGCTTGCCAAAAGTGTGGGCGACCTGTTCCTGCGCCTGCTGAAGATGGTCACCATTCCACTGATTCTGACATCGCTGATCACCGGTGTCACGGGACTCGGCAGCCGGGGTAGCTTCGGAAAAATGTTTGGGCGTACGCTGGCATATTATCTAATCACCAGTTGCCTGGCAATTTTCACCGGCCTGCTGATGGTCAATCTGATTCGACCGGGTGTGAATGCGACATTACCCGGAGGAGGTGAGGTTGTTCAGAAGGCGGATCAGTCATTATCAGAAGTGATCTACGATCAGCTGTTGCGTCTGATACCGACGAACCCATTTGCGGCTATAGCAAATGGAGAATTCCTTTCATTAATTTCGTTCGCGATTATGTTGGGGATGTTCATCAATTTCGTGGACGGGTATCACAGTCGGCGGCTGTCTGAGCTCGTTGAATCGGCCTTCGCTGTCATGCTGAAGATGACAGGCTGGGTGATCAGTCTCGCTCCGGTCGGAGTTACGGCGTTTATGATTTATGCCACGGCGACGCAGGGGCTCGACGTTTTTGCCACGCTGGCCAAATATATGCTCACAGTGTTCCTCGCACTGGTGATCCATGCGGTGGTTGTTTTGCCAGTGATTGTGAGGCTGGTCGCTCGACGGAGTCCTTTGACATTTTTCAGAAACATGAGTCCCGCGTTGTTGACCGCGTTCTCCACCGCGTCATCAAATGCCACGTTGCCGCTCACAATCTCCTGTGTGGAAGATCGTGCCAGGATCTCCAACCGCACCAGTTCATTCGTGTTGCCACTGGGGGCTACGATTAACATGGACGGGACGGCGCTCTACGAAGTTGTGGCCGTATTGTTTATTGCACAGGCAACGCCGGGTGTGGATCTCAGCTATGTTGAACAGGTGACCGTCGCGGTCACGGCGCTGATTGCCAGTGTCGGAGCTGCCGGGATTCCGCATGCCGGGTTGGTGATGATGGCCATCGTTCTGCAGGCTGTCGGACTGCCGGTGGAATCACAGGGAATCATTATCGCGGTGGATCGCGTGCTGGACATGTGTCGTACTTCGGTAAATGTGTGGAGCGATTCCTGTGGTTGCGCCGTGATTGATCATTTGACGAATGATTCGACGAATGTTGAGCAGTAAAGCGAACGGCCAAAACAGGTAACCCTGGTGCTCTGATCGGGCCACCCGGAGGCAGGGTTCCAGTCAAAAAGGGAAAACCGGTCCGACAATCGAGCTAAGGGCGTTAGCTGCGACCAAAGAGTGAATCAGCCTGTTCGTCCTGACGAAGCAGTTCGCATCGATCGAGAAAACCACGACGTTCTGCAGCGGCCTGCATTTTTTTCAGTTGAGTTGTCAAATCACAGTGCGCCTCACCGGCTTCATCTGTTTCTCGTCTGACTGCTGCTCCGAGCCAGATTTCAATTTGTGTAATCAGTAGATCCTCTGCCGATACGAATGCCTGGGCAGATTTGGGATCGCCGTGGCGGCCGCAGCGACCAATCAACTGACAGTCTGTGGCCCCCCCCGGGCAACTGACACTCAGCCACCACGACGTGGAGACCGCCCAACTGTTTGAACGTCTTCAGTCAGTTTGATATCAGTACCGCGTCCGGCCGGGTTCGTGGCGATGGTGATACTGCCGCGTTGTTCTGCTCTGGCAACGATGGCGGCCTTCTCCGCCGTCTGCAGTCCGTTGAGTATCGACAGCACCAGACCGTGCTCTGTCATCGCGGCTGTGATCCGTAAGGCCGCAGAGATTCTCGTACAGTCGAAAAAGCGTTGTCGTGTGATTCCGGGCCAGCCCCTGCTTTTCGGCTGTTACGGGGACACTTTCACGTGCCTCGACCTCCTGATGAAGTCCCTGCTGCCAGGAACGGTCTTCGAGGATGTGGTCCATCGTCTCGTCAACGATGTGGCAATCGTCTCAGTCCTTGTGGCGGGAGGTTCGGCGATACCGCCACCTGCGGGGGTTTGCAAAGACGAGTCTGCAGATTCTGATGAAGATTCGGCGCCATCGGCGGAAGCGGCAGTTCCTGCTGGAAACTTCTCCCACGATGATTTTGACACCGAAAGTAGGATGATGGGGCTGGATTCACGTCGCGTGTCACCACGTTGGGTAACGAATTCAAATCCGAACAAAGCATTAAATGGAAGCCGACATCGAATCCCCGCAACAGGAACTGTCGGAAGCAGTTGAATGCTTCGCCGACAATTTGTCTGCTTCTGACCATAACTTCTGATCATGTTTACGATGGTGCGGGTCATACTGAAAACCGGAGTTCTCACGAGCACAGTGATGCCCAACGACATCAAATTTACTGATCGCGTCAACGAATGCGGGAGATCATAAGCTAGCTTTTGATTGGCCCCGATCCTCAAAGCACAACAGATACCGTGATGCCTGCTGATTCTCAAATCGATCCTCAATCAGTGCTGGCAGAGCTGCGCTCAATGATTGCTTCATCGGGTACAATTCGTCAGTCGCGCGAGAGTGACCTGGATAAACTGAAGTCGGCACAGTCTGGTGACCGCAGGTCAACAGCAGCAGCAATTACTGAGCCATGCGCGGACCGGTATTGTGGAGATCTGATTAATCGGGCTGCCGTCCCTAGTGATTCATTCCTTGTGCCAAGCGGAGTGAATTCATTCCAGCCTGGGGGCTTTGAGCTCCCGGCCAGTATCGTTGGTGCAGATACAGTGCTGGACGAGGTTCCGGACCGAATGGATGCCGAAGAACCCAATGCTACGCAGGTAAATTCAGCTGCTTTGTTACCTCAGGAAAGTGCCGTTCTACGGCAGGCGAATAAGCAGGCGCGAATCATTCTTGTGGACGATGAGCCACTCAACGTGGTAACAATCCGCCAGCACCTGGAACAGGCGGGCTACACACAGTTTATCACGACCAGCAATGCCGCCGATGTACTCGATCTGGTGCGCAGTGAGAGCCCGGACGTCGTCCTTCTGGACATCAATATGTCGGAAATCAGGGGAATGGACATCCTGCGCGTCATGGGCCTGGATCCTGACCTGCAGCATGTCCCTGTTCTGGTTTTGACGGCGGTCACTGACCCCGTGGTGCGAAAAAAGGCACTTGCCCTGGGTGCCAATGATTTCCTTGCCAAGCCTATCGACGTTGATGAACTTCTGCCTCGCATTCGCAACGCCACTATTCTCAAGCAGTACTTTGATATGGTTTCCGGTGAGTCAGCTTGCCTCGGGCAGCAGGTCGAACGCCGCACGCGTCAGCTGGAAGCAACGTGCCAGCAGTTAATTTTGAGTCTGGCACGCGCCGCCGAACATCGGGACAATGACACAAGGAACCACGTGCTGCGGGTCGGTCGCTATTCCGCGATCATCGCCGCCGAACTGGGATATCCACAGGGGCGACTGTCGATGCTCGAACAGGCCGCACAGCTACACGATGTGGGGAAGATTGGTATCCCCGATTCAATTTTGTTCAAACCGGGTAAACTCGAGCCGGACGAATATGAACTGATGCAGAAACATTGTGCACTGGGCAAGCAGGTCATCGAGCCGGTTTCAGAACAGGACTCTGCGATTCTGAAGAGTCATACTCGGCGTGGCGAGCTTTTGCTTCACATGCGCTCATCGCCTCTGCTGATGCTGGCCGCGCGAATTGCTCAGACCCACCATGAAAAATGGGATGGTTCCGGCTATCCACTTGGTCTGTCCCGCACAGACATTCCTCTGGAAGGTCGCATTGTTGCAGTTGCGGATGTCTTCGACGCTCTGTCGAGTGCTCGGTCGTATAAGAAACCGTTCTCACGCGGGCAGTGCTTTGAGATTCTGGAATCCGGCCGTGGACGGCACTTTGACCCCAAGGTCCTGGACGCATTTTTCGAACGATCCAAGGAAATCGTCGATACTCAGCTGCAGCTGAAGGATGAAGAGTCTGGAATGACCGGCGAAGAATTCATCACTGTCGATACAGTTGAAAACTGGATCTGAACCGGGACTACTGATTCTGGAGCGTTTGATTCGTGAAATTGTGGGCTGCTGGCTCGCATCACATCGCAGCACTGAAGACACTGCCGTCCGGCGGTTACCGTGTTGTTCACAATGTCTTGGAGAGTTCTAATGACTTCACTCGATCAACTCAGGCAACACTCCGTCGTTGTTGCGGATACAGGCGATATTGATGCGATTGCTGAGTATCAGCCACAGGATGCTACGACGAACCCGTCGCTCCTGTGGAAGGTCGCCCGAATGCCTCGATACACTGAGCTGGTTGACGATGCGATCCAGGCCGGATTCAAATCCAGCTGTGCGAATGCTGATACAAATAGAATCGATGACGTCGCTGATCATTTGGCTGTCAACTTTGGCTGTCGAATTCTGGAGTTGATTCCTGGACGTGTTTCAACGGAGGTCGACGCTCGACTGAGCTTTGATGAGGATGCCACGGTTGGCCGCGCCCAAAAGCTCATTGATTTGTACAGCGATGCAGGGATCAGCAGTGATCGGATACTGATCAAGATCGCCAGCACCTGGGAAGGCATTTGTGCCGCCGAACGCCTGGAAAAGGATGGCATTCACTGCAACATGACACTTCTGTTTGGATTCGGACAGGCGGTGGCCTGCGCCGAAGCCGGTGTCACTTTGATCAGCCCGTTCGTCGGTCGCATTTACGACTGGTATAAGGCCGATCTGGGAGTTGACCATATCCCCGCCGACGAAGACCCCGGCGTCGCATCCGTCAGGCGGATCTACAATTACTACAAGAAGCACAACTTCAGGACGGAAGTCATGGGGGCCAGCTTCCGGAGGAAGGAACAGATCACCGAACTGTGTGGATGTGACCTGTTGACGATTTCGCCTTCGCTGTTGTCGGAACTGGCGGCCTCAGAGGATGAGGTGCCACCTCAGCTGGACCATGCGACAGCAATTCAAATGGATCTGCCTGCAATAAACATGAATGAACCCACCTTCCGCTGGATGCTCAACGATGATGCGATGGCTACAGAGAAGCTCGCGCAGGGAATCCGCAGCTTTGCTTCTGACTTGGATCAGTTGCGATCCTGGCTGGCCGAGCAACTGGAAACAGCGTCAGTGTCTGCGTAGCGATCCATTGCAGACCGCCAATCCCTAAATCTGCCGGACATGGGTTTGCACCGATGCAGCCCCGCTCTGCAGCCATCGTGACTGAGCAGGGAGTTCTGTCAAGCCATGAAAACTATTGGACTCATTCCGGCGCGGCTGCAGTCAACCCGCTTGCCGCGCAAGTTGCTGCTGGATGAAACTGGAAAACCGTTGATCCAGTACGTGTGGGATGTCGCAGTTGCCTGCAATGAACTCAACGAAGTCATCGTTGCTACGGACAGTGATGAAATCGCAGACACGGTACGTCGATTCGGAGGGCGAGCCGAGCTGACGGGTGATCACCCCAGCGGTTCCGATCGCATCGCCGAAGTCGTGCGCCGCTGCTGTCGTCATGCCGATATCGTGGTCAACCTACAGGGCGATGAACCAGAGGTGGAGCCGGAAACAATTGCTCAAATGGTACGGGTGCTGCGGAATTCTTCCTGCGAGATGGCTACTATCGCGACCCCGTTTCGTGATGCGGATGCCGTTCGAGATCCATCATGTGTCAAGGTCGTGCTGAATGACCGTTCGGAGGCGATATACTTCAGCCGTCAAGTAATACCATGTGCCCGAGACCGCAGCATCGAAGAGATTCTGGATGAGACTCCTGGTCAGTACCTGTTGCATCTTGGAATGTATGCCTATCGTACGGCGTTTCTGATGCAGCTGACCGAAATGCCACCGGGCCATTTGGAATTGATCGAAAAGCTGGAACAGCTGAGAGCTCTGCAAGCTGGTGCACGGATCATCGTCGCCACCGTGGCTGGTGCCGCGATCGGAATTGATACACCGGAAGATTACAAAGCCTTCGTCGATCGCCAGTCAATTACCAACCGAGCTCATCCGATGAAGGTCGCGGTCAAAGTCAAGGATCGTCCTTCGGTGAGACCATCATGAAGTAAAGAGAAGGCCGCGGTCGTGAATGACGACTGCCCTGCTCTGTCTGACGCGCCAAACGGGCTAGGATGCCGCGGTGTCGCTCAATGAGCCAACACGGTCGATGGCTGATTTTCCGCACGACAATCCCGAACAAATGCTGCAGTATTGCTCGTTCTTCAGAGTTTTTTCTGGTGCAGGGCGCCTTGTGATCCGATCTAGCTGGTATACTACATTTTGTGTTGACAGCCTGAATAGACCCACTATATTGTGATATGGTAAGAGAATTCGCGGAAGTATTGAGTGTCCGCGAGACAACGTTTAATGCCGCAACGTGTTGGGAGTTGAGCAGTTGAGTGATTCTGAGACGGTGATTTGACAGCCGCTTCAGCATCCTTATCTTGCCCTTCCGCAAGGAGGCCTTGGATCTCGACAGGACGTCGAATTAACCCACCGTTCTTCCGCCTAATGCAGGACCGACTAGGCACCGGTTTTCTGCTTCAGCAGGGGCCAGCTGCACTTTTGGATTTATCCAAGGGTTAGCTGCTGCGCGATGGATCGTCGAAATCATATTGATGGGGTCGACATGGGGTCGACATGGTGTGACGGAGTGCCGTTGCATGAAGCACGGCTGTTCATTTGGATGAAGACTGACGTTGAGGAGACGTTCGAATGATTCGAGCACGTACCGAATGGGTTATCCGCAAACGCGATGGTCGGACAGTACCCTTCGATTCAGGACTAATTGGGCGAGCGATTGCCAATGCTTTTCGAGCGGAATTAAATCTTGCGGATCAGCAGCCACTGGATGCAGAGTCTGATGAAGAGATCCGCAGAATCACCGAAGACGTGGCCTCTGAAGTGTCGACGGAAGCGGGCACCGAGTCCGGCACCGACGTAGAACGTGTGCAGGACATGGTCGAGATGCAGCTGATGAAACGCGGGCATTTTCGAGTGGCCCGTTGCTATATTGTCTACCGTGCCGAGCGAGCGAAAATTCGTTCACTGCAGCCAGTTGACAGTCTGGCGACGACGGCTGAACCAGCCGTTCCAAGGATGAGAGTCCGTCTGGAAGACGATGTTCGCGTGGATTTTGATGCCAGCCGCATCCGGCGGCGCCTTGAGTTAGCCTGCAATGATGTGCCGGAATGCGGTGTCGATGAATTACTCGAAGAAGTGATGAAATCGGTTTACGACGACATTTCTGTGGCAGAAATCTACCGGGCGATGATTCTGGCAGCTCGGACACGGATCGAGCGGGATCCGGCCTACGACGTTGTCGCAACCCGACTGCTGCGAATGGTGATCGCCAACGAGTCACTGGGAAGCGTTCCGGACCGTCCGGAAGATCTTGATCGTCTGTACCGTAATCAATTTGAACATTACGTGATCGACGGGATTGTTGCAGATCGCCTGACCCCCGAACTTCGTCAGTACGATCTCACCAGGATTGCGGAAGCGCTGGATCCTAAACGTGATTATTTGTTCAAATATCCGGGGCTGCAGGCAGTGTACGACCGCTATTTGCTGCATATCGATGGCCGACGGATCGAAATGCCTCAGTACTTCTGGATGCGAGTCGCGATGGGGCTGGCCATCAATGAGCCTGATCGCGAAGAACGGGCCGTTGAGTTCTACAACATCCTGTCCTGCATGCGGTTCACTTCGGGGACTCCTACTCTGTTTAACGCCGCCACCAATCATCCTCAGCTAAGTTCCTGTTACCTGTCTACGGTGAGTGATGATCTGGAACACATTTTTAAGTGTGTTTCAGACAATGCCATGCTCAGCAAATGGGCAGGAGGTCTGGGAAATGACTGGACCAGCGTTCGTGCGACTAATTCTCATATTAAGGGAACCAATGGTCGCAGCCAGGGTGTTATTCCGTTCTTGAAAGTCGTCAATGATACAGCCGTTGCCGTCAATCAGGGTGGAAAACGCAAAGGTGCGGTTTGTTCCTACCTCGAGACCTGGCACATGGATATCGAGGAATTCCTGGAATTGCGCAAGAACACAGGGGACGATCGTCGTCGTACGCACGATATGCATACGGCCAACTGGATTCCCGATCTGTTTATGAAACGGGTTCAGCTGAATCAGTCGTGGACATTATTTAGCCCGGACGAAGTGCCCGATCTGCATGATCTGTACGGCAAGGCCTTTGAAGAACGCTACGTTGAGTATGAGCGGATGGCGGAGGCCGGTCGGATTCAGATGAGTCGCAGGGTTTCGGCAGTGGAACTTTGGCGCAAGATGCTGACTCGGTTGTTCGAAACCGGACATCCATGGATCACGTTCAAAGATCCGTCCAATATCCGGTCGCCCCAGGACCATGCAGGTATGGTTCACAGCAGTAATCTGTGTACTGAGATTCTTCTGAATACATCACCCGAAGAAACGGCAGTCTGTAATTTGGGATCGATCAACCTGCATGCTCACATTGTGGAGGGTGGGCTGGATCTCAGAATGCTCGAAGAAACTGTTCGTACTGCGATACGGATGCTGGATAACGTCATCGACATTAACTTCTATCCGACCGAGGAAGCTCGCAGTTCCAACGTTCGGCATCGTCCGATCGGTTTGGGACTAATGGGGTTCCATGATGCGTTGGCGAAGATGAATTATAGTTATGCCAGTGAGCAGGCTGTGTTATTCGCCGATCGAAGCATGGAAGCGATTTCGTGGTTCGCCATCATGGCGTCGTCCGAACTGGCGGCCGAAAGAGGCACCTATGAATCCTACGCCGGATCCAAATGGGATCGTGGTCTGCTGCCGATTGACACGGTCGAACGGCTGGAACAGGAACGTGGAGTGCCGGTGGAGATGGAGCGGTCCACAACCATGGATTGGGACACCGCCCGCAAAGCTGTGGCTGCCAACGGTATGCGAAACAGCAATTGCATGGCGATTGCTCCGACGGCTACGATTTCCACGATCATCGGCGTATCGCAGTCGATTGAACCCATATACAAGAATCTGTACGTGAAGAGCAACCTGTCGGGTGAATTCACTCATGTGAACACTTCACTTGTCAGCGAGCTCAAGGAACGTGGTCTGTGGGATGATGAAATGCTGGACACGCTCAAGTACTTTGACGGAACGGTGTCAGAGATTGAACGCATACCGGCCGACATCCGAGCTCGCTACCTGACTTCGTTCGAGATTGATTCGAAATGGTTGATTGAATGTGCGTCACGTCGCCAGAAATGGATCGACATGGGCCAGTCACTCAATCTGTATATGTGCGAGCCCAGCGGTCGTAAGTTGCATGACATGTATTTTCTTGCGTGGAACAAGGGACTTAAAACGACCTATTATCTGCGAACGCTGGCAGCGACTCAGATTGAAAAATCCACGGTCGATATCAACAGGTACGGCGTACAGCCGCGCTGGATGAAGCACAAAAGTCCATCCAGCGAGATTGCCGTTACCCGCGGCTCAAATGATCATCAGCGTCAGGATGGCACTGCGGAATCCGTCGGGCAGCCGGATGTCGTGCCTGCAACAGACATGAGTTCGGTGCACGCCTGCCGTTTGGATGATTCTGACTGTGAATCCTGTCAATAATCCGTTCCGGCTGCGGGAATCTCTGTGCCTGGCCACGGGGCAGTTGCTGAGAAGTCATGCCCCGCAGTGTGCACGATTGTCGTCACTTTTTTCCAGCCCATCCATTTCTCTTGACCATCAATTCAGCATAAAGGTGTCATGATGACCATTGCCACAACGCCAGAGCAGGAAACTCTTACGGGGAGCGATGGACGATTTAAGGCCAGTGAGAAGCGGCTGATTAATTGTGCACAGGTGGATGTCAACCAGCTGATGCCCATCAAATACCAGTGGGCCTGGGAACATTACCTCAACGGTTGCGCCAATCACTGGATGCCAACTGAAGTTCCGATGAATCGAGATGTTGAGGTCTGGCGATCCGACAGGCTGACCGACGATGAACGGCGAGTCATCATGTGGAATCTGGGATTTTTCTCCACTGCCGAATCGCTGGTCGGTAACAATCTGGTGCTGGCAATTTTTAAACACGTGACCAATGCGGAATGCCGTCAGTACCTGTTACGGCAGGCCTTTGAAGAAGCAGTCCACACGCATACGTTTCTGTATGTCGTGGAGAGTCTTGGTCTGAATGAGGGTGAGATCTTCAATATGTATCGGGAGATCCCGACGATCGCGAAAAAAGATGCTTTCGAAATGGAACTTACGGCAGAGGTGCTCGACCCGAATTTCACCACTGATAATTTTGAGGGCCGCCAGGCATTCCTGAAGAATCTTATTGGTTATTACGTAATCATGGAGGGTGTGTTCTTTTACAGTGGTTTCGTAATGATGCTGTCGTTCCACCGCCGTAATTTGATGACGGGTGTGGGGGAGCAGTTCCAATATATCCTGCGTGACGAGACCATTCACCTGAACTTCGGAGTCGATCTGATCAACGGCATCAAGGCGGAGAATCCTGAACTGTGGACAACGGAATTTCAGGAAGTCATGATCGATCGTGTTTGCAGGGCTGTTGAACTGGAAATTGAATATGCGAAGTCCTGTCTGCCTCGCGGTGTACTTGGTCTGAATACGGAGTTGTTCCGTGATTATGTGCAGCACGTTGCTGATCGGCGTCTGGAACGCATCGGACTGCCGATCCAGTATGGTTCGCCGAATCCGTTCCCGTGGATGAGCGAAACGATTGACCTGTCGAAGGAAAAGAACTTCTTCGAGACCCGGGTCACCGAATACCAAAGCGGTGGCTCACTGAACTGGGACTAAGCAGAACTGTGTCAAAGACATTACAGTCGTCTTGCGGCACGGTGGATGTATTCTCACAGCTCAGCAGAGAACTTAACGTCGAAGAACAGCAGGTCCAACAGGCGCTGCGGTTGCTGGGGAACGGACGCTCAATTCCGTTCATTGCTCGGTATCGAAAAGAGGCCACGGGTGGATTGAATGAACAACAGCTGTGTGTCATCGAGGATGCTTTTGCAGAAGTTCAGCGGTTGGAGGACCGGCGGTCTGCGATCTTTAAAGCGTTGGACTCGAAAGATATTCCGGAGTCGGTGCTGACAGCGGTCCGCATGTGCAGCCGACGGGCTGAGCTGGAACAGTTGTTTTTGCCGTGGCGCAGCAGGCGGATAACACGAGCCGACACGACACGGCACGTGAGCGAGGGCTGGAGCCTTTGGCACGGATACTCATTGAGCAATCTGTCTCTGAATCAGCGCATCTAATTCTCAACCGGTTCCTTCGTCGCGACCAGGGTGTCACGAATGGGAAAGCAGCACTGAATGGGGCCTGTGACATCGTTGTGGAAAAGTGGTCGACGAACTCCGATCTGAGATCGTGGATGCTGAAGCAATCAGGTCATGGTACGATTGAATCGCGAGTCCGGTGTGGTCAGCAGGATGGTCGCAGTCCGTACCGTCATTAGTTTGAACACTCCGAGCGGGTTCCACACGCAGCGGCGCACCGAATTCTGGCGATGTTACGAGGGGCCAGGGAGGGTGTTTTGAATGTATCCCTGCGACTCGACGACAACTGGATTCAGCGTCGCCTGGAACAACGTCTTGTCAGGAATCCGCATTTCGTGTTCGCAGACCGACTGCGCGAGGCAGTGAAGGACTGCTATCGGCGTTTCTTGTGTCCAGCGACACAGTCGGTTGTGCTTCAGCAGCTGCGGGAAAAATCCGAACGGGTCTCTCTTGGAGTGTTCGCATCCAATCTCCGTCAAATGCTGATGGCTCCGCCTGCCGGGACTCGAGCAACGCTCGGAATGGATCCCGGGTTTCGAACGGGGTGCAAACTGGCAGTCGTCGACGCAACTGGCGGCTGCATAGCGTACGTTACGATCTACCCGACACCCCCGCGCAGGGCTGTGAAAGCATCGACAGAGCGACTGCTGGGATTGATCAGACGTTACGGCATTGAATTAATCGCGATTGGCAACGGAACAGCCTCACGGGAAACCTACCGGTTCGTCAGTACGGTAATTTCAGAAAGCAATCTGAACGTGATCTGTACAGTGGTCAGTGAGTCGGGAGCATCGATTTATTCTGCCAGTGAAGCCGCCATTGCGGAGTATCCGGATCTGGATGTCACTGTCAGGGGCGCGATCAGTATTGCTCACCGACTTCAGGACCCCATGGCGGAGCTTGTGAAGCTGGACCCGGCCACAATTGGAGTCGGTCAGTATCAGCACGATGTGAATCAGCGTGAACTGCGTCGTGTCCTCAATCGAGAGGTGGAGTCCTGTGTCAGCCGTGTGGGAGTTGAACTGAACACGGCGAGTCAGAAGCTGCTGGCAAGAGTTTCAGGGATCGGGCCGGCATTGGCCGGACGAATTGTGGAGCATCGACGGAAACACGGTCCTTTTCGCAATCGACTCGCTCTGCTCGACGTGGACCAACTGGGCCCGGCGGCATTTGAGCAGGCTTCGGGATTCCTGAGAATCAATGATGGCGACAATGTGCTGGATAAGTCTGCTGTACATCCTGAGTCCTACCCGGTCGTGCAGCAAATTGCGACTCGGCTGAAATGTCCGTTGAATCATCTGATTGCAAATACTGAACTGCTGGATTCCGTGGATCCACATGAGTTCACGTCAGATGACACAGGTCTGACGACCGTCATCGACATCCTGGCAGAACTCAGACGTCCGGGGCTGGATCCACGTGCGAAATTTCGGACCGTGCGGTTTGATGACAGCGTACAGGAGATTGACGACTTGTCGGTCGGGATGCAGCTGGAGGGCGTGGTGACGAACGTCACCGGGTTTGGTGCATTTGTCGACATCGGCGTCCATCATGAGGCACTGATGCATGTTTCACAGATGGCCGACCATTTCGTGAGCGACGCCACGCAGGAGGTCTCGGTGGGAGAGATTGTCCAGGTTCGTGTCACAAATATCGATCTGGAGCGGAAACGGATCAGCCTGACGCGTCAATCGCTATGAGAACGAGACTTGACTGCGGGCTAATAAACTGCTGCCGCAGCCAGTCGAGAGACTTTCGCTCTGCCAGCCGGCACACAGACGAATCTCTAGACTCGTAGCGCAAAAACCGGACTTCAGGATTCAACAATTTCTGCCTTTGTGCTGTCGACAAATGACACAACTTCCGTTGCTTCTGCTGCGGAAAATCGAAATGAGCAGGCGTGTTGTGGAGATGTTCAATGTATCGTGACCAGTCGGATTCTGAGAACTGCACTCCCAGACGGGTCGTCCGCATGCTGTGCCCATTGTAATACACGGGACCTGCTGAGTTATGGCAAAGAAAGTTAATCAGCTGCTGTTTCTCACGCTGAACTCCATCATTGGCTCAGTGATGCAGAATCAGCCAAGTTGCTCTTCGGCCGTCAGTGACGGCAGCAGGTTATTTGCCACGGCTGAGATATCATCGTCGCCACCCAGCCGATCATAAAATTTTAATGAGTCGTTTAAGGTGTTCCCTGTTGTAAAAGCCTGGGCGACCTATCGGACACTGTGGAAAGATTTCTGAAATCACGAGCAACCAGAACTCTCCGTTCGCGGCTCCTCGGGGCACCACCTGCAGAATGACAACGGGGTGGATCATCGCGTGATCCACCCCGTAACATCGTTAATGAGTCACCGACAGCTCACGGCTCCCCGGGACATCAGTCTTAATACATCTCTTCATCCCCACCGCCAGCAGCTTCTTTTTCGTCCTTTGGTTTTTCAGCGATGAGAGCATCACTCGTCAGCAGCAGTATGGAAACACTGGCTGCGTTCTGCAGTGCTGTACGCGTCACTTTGGTCGGGTCAATGACACCCGCCTTGACTAGGTTTTCAAATTTGTTGGTTGCGACATTATAGCCGATGTCACCTTCTGATTCGGAGACTTTTTCACAGATCACGCTGCCGTCAACACCGGCGTTGTCGGCAATTTGCTTGAGTGGTGCACGACAGGCACGTACGACGATATCGTAACCAACTTTTTCGTCATGGCTGAGCTTACCAGTTTTGACGGAAGTAGAGGCACGCAAAAGTGCAATACCGCCACCAGGAAGAACGCCTTCTTCCACGGCAGCCCGAGTCGCGTGCAGCGCGTCTTCGACACGCGCTTTCTTTTCCTTCATTTCGCTTTCGGTGGCTGCTCCGACATTGATCTGAGCAACACCGCCGGCCAGCTTCGCTATTCGTTCCTCCAGTTTCTCACGATCGTAATCGCTCGTGCTGTTTTCCAGTTCACGGCGAATCTGGTCGATCCGAGCCTGGATGTCGGCCTTCTTACCGCCTCCTTCCACCATGGTGGTATTGTCTTTATCGACAACGATCTTTCGGGTGCGACCGAGATCAGACAGCTCGATATTTTCCAGCTTGACGCCCAGATCCTCGAAGATTGCCTGACCGCCAACCATGATGGCGATATCCTGCAGCATGGCTTTGCGGCGATCGCCGTAGCCAGGCGCTTTCACAGCAGCAACTTTGAATGTTCCCCGCAGTTTGTTGATCACCAGCGTCGCCAGAGCTTCACCTTCGACGTCTTCGGCGATGATCAGAAGTCCCTTATCGCTGTTAACCACTTTTTCAAGTACTGGTACGAGGTCTTTGATGTTGCTGATCTTTTTTTCGTGAATCAGCACGTAGGAGTCTTCCAGAATGCATTCCATGCTGTCAGAGTCGGTCACAAAATATGGTGACAGATATCCTCGGTCGAACTGCAGTCCCTCCAGAACTTCAAAATCGGTTTCCAGAGTCTTACCTTCTTCGACCGTGATGACACCATCTTTACCTACCTGATCCATAGCGTCAGCCAGAATCTTACCAATTTCCTCATCGCCGTTGGCTGCGACTGCGCCCACCTGGGCAATGGCCTTCTTGTTCTTGCATTCATTAGCCATGCCGTGCAGGTTCTTAACGATATTGGAAACGGCCATTTCGATACCGCGCTTCATTTCAAGCGGGCTCACTCCTGCTACCACCGCCTTGAGACCTTCCTGGTAGATGGCTTCTGCCATTATGGTGGCTGTCGTGGTACCGTCACCGGCCACGTCAGACGTCTTAGTGGCCACTTCGCGGACCATTCGAGCGCCCATATCTTCAAATTTATCTGGCAGCTCAATTTCGCGAGCAACCGTCACACCGTCTTTGGTGACGGTTGGAGAGCCAAAGCTCTTTTCGATAATGACGTTGCGACCTTTTGGACCCAGCGTGATCTTGACGGCTTTTGCTAGTTTGGCCACGCCACGACGCATGGCTTCCTGAGCTTCCTGATCAAAGGCAATCATCTTTGCCATGATGTCATATTCTCCTGTGGATTCTTGTAGGATGAGTAGGACTGGAGAGTCAGCTGTCGTTCCACGTCACTGAAAAATCGTTCGGCAGATCAGTGACTGTGCCAAAATGCAGGACAAGGACCCATAAAACGGTCGTCAGGCAGCATTTCTGGTGACTTTGGTGACTCGTGTTGCCGGAATAACCCAGCGGTTTTGATCAGGCAGCTGAGCTGTCTGATCGGGTCGAGCAAAAACGCCCAACCGGGACACAGATTAGACCGTGGCGAGAATGTCGCTTTCGCGAAGCAGCAAATAATCTTCGTCACCGACGGAGATTTCGTCCCCGGCATACGAACTGAAAAGAACCTTGTCGCCTTCCTTGACTGTCAGCGCCACCTTTTCACCCATGTCGTTCACGTGACCGTCGCCGATCGCAACCACTTCACCTCGCTGAGGCTTGTCCTGCGCCGAGTCGGGCAGCACAATCCCTCCGGCGGTGGTCTCATCGGCTTCTGCTCTTCGCAAGACAACTCGGTCGCCCAACGGGACGATGCGGATGCCTCCGGAAGAAGCTTTCTTCTTCTTCTTCTTTGCCATTTTTTTCTCCTGACCCAATTTCATCAGTCCATGAGCCATCAGGCGAAACTGTCCACCTGATCAGTCACAGAATGCAACATTTGCGACTCCAGCTCGCCACAGCGAATCTCGTGCCAGTCAGTAGGGACGTACGTAAACATTCTACATAAAAGGAGTTGTGGGATTTCGGCCTCTGTCCCAGTTGCGCCGGATGGCAGTACTGCCGCCTGTTGCTCTGCCTTTTTGACACCTCAATTCGCTATCGTCCTCCGACCAGGTAACCTCGGAATTTTCGGAAGAATCGTCACTCTTAGAATAAACTACTTATTTTAACATTGAATCGTCGGATCTAACTCCACTACTTTGATGGAGCTCAACTTTTGCTGTCGAAATTCTGTCACAGGTTTTTTCCAAGGTTTATGCCTTAGTTACTGCCTGATGACACCGACATGACAATTCATTCCCTTGCTGGTATGGCTCCAACCGAGTTTCCGGATCTGTTGTTCCTGCTGCCGATCCGACCATTCCAGCCACAGCGACCATTGTCTCCATCCCGTGACACACAAACGGAGACAATCGTCTGGAAATCTGATGCGGAGTCTGCCGCTTCCCTCGGTTTTCAACGACTGGAGAACAGTGCTGATCAGTCGCCAAGCCTGGAATGGGACCGGTCGTGTAGCAGTGGAAATCTGACACGCGCAGCCGCACAGCTTCATTGGGAGTGCTTGCTTCAACATGCCAGGGCATCCATGTTCGAGGAACAAGTGTCCGATGCTGTTCAATGGGTGCAGCGTGCCCATACCTGGAAAAATCAGTGGGAAAAATCAGCTGCGAAGTCTTTGGTTTTGAAGCCGAATCACTGGGTGATTCTTTCGGCCTGCTCAACAGCTGCTGGTGATGATGACACAGCAGCCGCGTTCGCAGTCCAAGCCTGGCATGCGGCTGGACACATCTGGACCGACGATTTTGAGCATGATTTTCGCAACAGTCGAGCTGACGCTGCGACACTGCTGGCTTTGAGCCGGATGCGCCAGTGTCTCCCCGACCGTGCTGTGGAGCTGTTGGAATATGGCATAAATGGCCATCGCGTTGTTGGAGATCTGGAACAGTTGGCAGCTGATTTCCTGTTGTTGTCACTGTGTTTTGAGGCACGGGCCGACACATCACGTGCAGTAGTCGCCTGCCGGTCTGCCGCCCTGATTCTCAGAGAGTCCCTGGATCCGACTCGGCACCATCGTGGCCCGCATCTGGTTGCCTGGTTGCAACGAAATGGTCACCCGCGTTCTTTATTGATCAGGAATTCACGACCGGATTGAGGTCCCGGTAATGCTGAGTCCGGCGACGAAAGTTCCGTGACCGGGTACGATTCTGATTCGATTGCATTCCATTAGTTCGAATCGGGACGTATTCGCATGCCTACAGACTCATTGTCGTTTCATCGTCTCGTCGCTGGTTTCGGTTTACTGGTTATGGTTGGCTTCGCGTGGCTTCTGAGCAGCCACAGACGAGAGTTTCCGTGGCGCGTTGTGGTCGGCGGGCTGGTGACTCAGGTTGTACTCGTCAGGATTATTTTGGGAACAGACACAGGTCGACAGGCATTTGACGATTTAGGACATGGGTTCAACACCATGCTGGGTTTCGTGGATGAAGGGTGCCGGCTGGTCTTCGGAGATAACTTCACGGAGTACTACTTTGCGTTTCGAGTTCTGCCCACCATTATTTTCTTTTCGTCACTGATGGCGGTGTTGTACCACATCGGCTTGATGCAGCTGGTCGTCCGACTGCTGGCCTGGTTGCTGCGTTACACGCTTGGGACTTCGGGCGCAGAATCTCTTTCGGCAGCTGCCAACATTTTTGTCGGTCAGACTGAAGCACCGTTTGTAGTTCGTCCCTACATCGCCCGGATGACATCGTCAGAACTCATGGCAGTGATGACCGGAGGTTTTGCAACTGTGGCGGGTGGAGTCCTTGCGGTGTATGTCAGCTTCGGCATAGATGCTGCTCACCTGATTACGGCGTCGGTCATTTCTGCTCCGGCCGCACTGGTCATTGCCAAAGTGATGCTGCCGGAAACCGAAGTCCCCGAGACAGCCGGAACGGGAACGGTAATGGTTCCTCGTGACACCGCCAATATCATCGAGGCCGCGACTAATGGAGCCACCGAAGGACTGAAACTGGCGCTCAATGTAGCGGCCATGTTGATTGCGTTCATGGGTCTGATTGCATTAGTTGATTATCTGCTGAGTGGCGCATCTCTGTTTGTCATAAATCGACTGCTGGGCTGCGACGTGGAGGAAGGTCTGACGCTTGCATCCGTCTGCGGCTATCTGTTCTACCCGCTGGCATGGTTGATGGGGATCGAACTCGGCGATTGCCGCAAGGCCGGAGAACTGCTGGGACTGAAGGTTGTCGCCAATGAACTGGTTGCCTACCAGCGAATGTCGACGTGGATGGCCGAGGATTCGACCACACAGGAGATCTCAACTCGGACAGCAGTCATCCTGACCTATGCTCTGTCCGGATTCTCGAATTTTGCATCTATCGGTATTCAGGTAGGTGGTATTGGCGGATTATGTCCGGAGCGTCGGCGGGATTTGGCCCGACTGGGCCTGCGAGCGATGATTGGTGGCATGCTGGCGTGCTGCATGACTGCCTGTGTGGCAGGAATTGTGATCCGCGATGCGGGCTAATCCTGGAATCGGCCACCCATGATTCCCTGGATATGCATTCTCCAGTGACCCGGAAAATGTCCTCTGACGGCAATGCGGTTCCGGTGGACCGCACCTCTGCTCCTTCAACCACCAAACGACAAGCCCTGTGCCACGGGTCAGAGTAGCACTACCCTCGTTTTCTATTCGAACCCCGATCAGTTGGGGCAGCTCACACAGAATCGACTGATTTATACCGGAAACTCAATACCTGCGATCGTGGAAAGAGCTATCTACCCTGGCACCTTTTTAGATTTTCTTCGAGTCGAACTGATTTGTCGGTCTTTGCCACCGCTGGAAAATCATTTCTCTGATCGGATCTGCGCGAGTACTGTTCCCTCGCGAGCGACTGTGTCGACCAGAAAGAACGTGGTGATGTACCTTGAGGCCACACCAGACGACATTATTGAGGCTGTTGGGGACAAATCAAGCAGCCAAGCTTCTATCACTCTGTTGGCTGAGTACCATCATTCCACCACCGCAGAACAGAGAACCAAAGAGAACATTTATGGCGGAGCTCCCGAAAAATCCATCCTCAACAAGACCTCTTATCCTCAACACACTGTGCTTTCTTGGTGTGCTCGTCCTGACAGCGACGGGTCTTAAATTGCTGGGCCGTATTTTATGGTGCAAGTGCCAGGGATGGAGTCCGTGGTCCTGGGACATCTGGTCCACCCACAATTCACAGCATCTCATTGACCCGTATTTCTTCAGCCATGTTCTGCACGGAATTATTTTTTATGGCATCCTGCACGTCTCTTGGAAATCGGCGCCATCCACATGGCGGTTCAATGCGGTGATTCTGATTGAATCAGTCTGGGAACTGCTTGAGAATTCTCCGATGATCATTAACCGCTATCGGAAGGTCACGATATCGCTGGACTACTTCGGTGATTCGATCGCCAACAGTATATTTGACATCTTTGCCTGCTCCTTTGGCTTTCTATTGGCATTGAAGTTGAAACCGACTCAGTCGATCGCGCTGTTCGTGCTGACGGAGTTGGGTTTGACGTGGACGATCAGGGACTGTCTGATCCTAAACATAATGATGCTGCTGTACCCCATGGATGTGATCCGCGAATGGCAGCTGGCTGGTTGACGCGCCAGCCATTCACGAGTTTACACCGACCCGCACGAAGTGCGGCTGTATTTCTGTGGAGATGTATTCCATCGGCAGTTGTAGTACGGGACGAGTCAGTCGATGGAAATCAATTCGACGATGAAGTGCAGCGGCGCATTTGGTGGTACCGCGTTGCCGCTCCCCCTTGCTCCATAACCCAGTCTCGCAGGGAGCCACAACTCGATCATCCCGCCGACTCCGATCAGCTGCAGTCCTTCAGTCCAGCCGGCTACAACTCCTTCCAAAGAGATCGACAGAGGTTGTCCGCTCTTGTAAGAGCTGTCGAATTCGCGTCCGTTGTCCAGCCACCCGCGGTAGTGAACGGTTATCGAGTCTGTCACCGCTGGCTTTTGCCAGTCCGACTTTCGGAGGATCCGGTATTGAAGTCCTGAATTCGTTGTCTGGAATTCCGTCGGAGCATCATCATCCATGTTACCGGTGTTGCTCTGCAGTCGTTCAAGGTTGAGGAATGTAACGGCATCGCCTACGCCTCCCAATTTCTCAGCCTTCGTGGTTGGGGAGGTCCTCGGTGCCTCCGTGCAGCCGACGAGCACGTACCCGAGTGACAAAACTATGGATGTAGAAAAGGAGTTCATAGTGATTGCAGTGGCTTGGGGCGTCAGATGGCGAATTTGGGCAGACCGTCCGATTCATAATGTGGTGGGTTCATTTGAATGGACCGGGGCTGTTTTGCACGCAATTTCACTCGCTTCTGATCCGTCAACATTAGTGCTGGATTTGAATATTGGTGGTCGCGGTGATCCCATTCTTGGCGAAGGGGAATCAGTCTCGCAGGTTAGTTTTCCACGGCGGCTCATTCGAGCGAATGGACGTTTATTAGTGGAGAAAAGCAAGCCGGAGTCTGTCAAACGACTGGCAGGCAGTCCCATTTGACCCAACTCACTGCTCGCCAGTCCTGAGGCGGAACTCCAAAAGGCAGAACTGTTGCCGAAATCCGTGGCGCTGGAATTTGAGTCCAGGGTTGCAATGCTCAAGAGACAACTGAAGGTGGTGAGTTGCGCATTGCAGCATGTCACAGTGATCGAGGTGTCTCTGAAGTCAGAAACTGCTGAAGGTTCCACAACTGCGGATGAAGAGAGTGACGCCCAGTCAGGGCTGGCCAGTCTCCAACTTGAACAGGAGCGGATCGGTCGCTTTTCCTGAAGGTGTCAGAATCCTTGGAGTCGGCTACCGGACCACGGGCGATGCGGTGGAGGTTGACAGGTCAACGGATGTTGAGTCGCAGCTAACTCTCTCCACAGCACGGTCATAGTTCCTCACACGATTTCATTGAATCGTTCCAGGAACAATCGGAATCCGAATCAGTGCATGCGGCTTACTTGAACTCCGGATTCATGAATCTATACTCGCGGCACGGACGGGGCGGCGGGCTCTGGAACGGAGTTCGACCATCCAGCCCGACGCCGTCTCCGTACTTTCCGCCCACACGCTGAACTCAGTGTGCTGCAACAGTGCCGCTGACGTCCGTGATTCCCGTCGGCGCATCAATAGCGTCTTACATGAGGAAATGCGTAGTCCATTTGCTGCCGGACTGCTCACCAGCAGGCAAAGTGCCATTCGGCAGGCATAAGGATCAGGACAATCCGGTCGTTGCTGGTTCGTGTGCAGCAGGTATTGTAGATGTTGCAGGTGCGTCCAATGCGATCGGTTCAAAATGTTTCGCCACGTAATTGTCGTAATCCGCCTGGGCCACAGATCGTGACATATTGTGTTTGGCACCAGCAACGATCCAGAGGATTTCTTCTCCTCCGAACATTTCAGCAAGTGCGGTTGCCACTTTGGGAGAAACATACGAATCACGTTTGCCGGAAATCAGCTTCACCGATGTGTCGTCCAGATGAACTGATTCTTGTTCCAAGTGGACATAGCGGCAGCCACGCGATACTTCGCTGGACCGCATGGCTTGGTGCAAAGTGATATTGATATGCCACTCGGGAATCATTTTGACAAACCAGTCTGGAACGATCAGGCGGCCGAAACGCTGCACGAAATGGCGTGTCATTTCCATTGTGCCGAAGGAACTATCGGCCATGACAGCGCGAATCCGTGGATAGCGACAGGCGGCTGCAAGAGCAGCGACTCCACCTCGGCTGACTCCGAATGCCGCCAATGGCAATGTACTGAGAACGGCATCTGCCTCAATGAACTCAAGGACGCCGGCAACGTCATTCATTTCATATTCGGTCACCCAGTGGATTGGTGTGTAGCCATCCTGGCATTCGCTTTGTCCTTGATTGCGAAAGTCAAAACTTAGCACTGCAAAGTCGTGAGCCAGCAAACTGTGGCAATAGTGAGTTGCCATCCAATGATTGCCATTGAGTTCCGGGCAGAAGATCACGAGCCCACGTGGGTCTTTGCCGGACGTTGGTGAATGCAGACTGCCGGAAAGTGTGAGTCCGTCGATCGTCTGGATCGAAACCGGTTGTGCGTGAGACGAGAATGTGCCCGGCACAACACCAAATGGCGTCACGTTCTCAAAAATCTTTTGAATACGTATCGCCGCGAAGCGCCGATACATCATGTCGGCCACCACGATCAGGTACAGCAGGCCAGCGAGGTATAAGAGAACAGACACCAAGAAACTCCGGAAAATCAGCAAACAGGTACCGGTGCAGAGTGTTGTACAGAACCTTACAGTTGGCTGAAGCTCCTAGGACTGCGCCACGTCTGATTTTTGGGTAGCTGCACTTGCCAGTCCGCAAATTATCTACGGTCTGACAATCGTAGCCGCCGCTATATTTAAGCTCGAAGACGCAAAAATCACCCGCACAAAATCTTACAAAGTAAGACACAGTTACATCCTGCCGTACAGATTCAGGTTGGTCAATTCAATTGTCAGGCGGCAAAGGCAGAAACGATCAACGAAACGTTTTGGCCACCAAAACCAAAACTATTGGAAAGGGCCGCCCGAATTGGCGTTTCCCGGGCTTCGTTGGGGATGTAGTCCAGATCACATTCCGGATCCGGTGTTTCATAATTGATCGTTGGAGGGAGTACTCCGTCCCGGATGGCCATCAGACAGATGATCGCTTCGACACTGCCAGCGGCAGCGATCAGATGTCCCATCATGCTCTTGATGCTGGAAATCGGAACGGATTGAGCATGATCACCCAGTGCCCCTTTGATGGCTATTGTTTCCACTCGGTCATTTACTTTTGTACTGGTTCCGTGAGCATTCACGTAGCCGATGTCTTCCCGGTTTATTTCTGCATCGTCAAGTGCCATGCGAATGCAGCTGATGGCCCCTCGACCTTCCGGATGGATATCCGTGATTCGAAAGGCATCGGCGGATGAACCATAGCCGCGAATTTCCCC
The DNA here is from genome assembly GCA_963581585.1 of Planctomycetota bacterium. Lineage (GTDB taxonomy): Bacteria > Planctomycetota > Planctomycetia > Planctomycetales > Planctomycetaceae > S139-18. The sequence goes on along the minus strand of CAUZPL010000035.1, from coordinate 36,475 downwards.
GTAGATCTGTGCTCCGCGTGCCTTTGCATGCTCAAGTTCTTCCAGGACCACCATACCGGCCCCTTCGCCCAGCACGAATCCATCCCGAGTGAGATCAAACGGTCGTGATGCTGTGCCAGGGCTGTCATTGCGTTCTGAAAGTGCAGTCAGCAAATTGAACCCTGTGATGCCAAAGGGATGAATCATGCTGTGTGCACCACCAGACAGCATGGCGTCCGCGTCACCTCGACGAATTATCTCAGTGGCTTCTCCCATAGCCTGACTGGAAGCAGCGCAGGCGGTGAGACAATTCAGATTGGGCCCCTGAGCATTGAACAGACTGGCGAGGTGAGCCGCTGCCATGTTCGGTTCCAGTTCCATTTCGAACCGGGGATTCATTCTGACCAGAAAATCGTGGGTGAATTTTTCCTGATTAACCACCCCCTCTTCCTGACATTCGGCCACAAGGTTCATGAACTGCATAAAGTCCTGCTGGCCCTCGCCGGCACCGAGGTACACTCCAAACCGGGAAGGATCAAAGTGAGGTGAGTCCAACAGACCGGCATCATTCATGGTCTGCGTGGCCGCTCCGATTGCAAATCGTATGTTGCGTCCGGCATCTGCAAACCGTGTTGTGTCCTGAATATATTCTTCCAGCCGATAATCATGGACTTCAGCAGCGAATTGGGTCGGAAAGTTGGCAGCATCAAAATGGGTAATCTGGTCGACTCCGGATACACCCTCACGAAGTTTTGCCCACATCGCTTCGACGGAGTTACCCAGCGGTGTAATGCAGCCAATCCCAGTCACGACGACACGACGCTTCATGATTTCCTCTCATCAGTTCGTCGCAAGAGGCTGCCAGGATTCTGGCAGTCCCGTTCCGGATTTGCCGACGTCGAGTATATCCAGCAGGTTCATGCGGGATACGAAATTTTTTTGGTCGATACGACTCAACTGAGGGTCGTCCGAGTTGAGATGTATGAAAATGATTTCGCCATCTGCCACGAGGCGGTCACCAACAGTGGCTTTCACTGTGACAGAACCACCTTCTTCCCGGACTGACTGCAGTGTGGCCGAGTAAATCAGTTGATCACCGGGCATTACCCAGCTGTGAAATTCGATTCTGGGCACCTTGGCGAGAATCACGTTGCGCGTGAAGCTGTTGACTTCCCCCAACAGAATTCCGCCGGTCTGAGCCATGCCCTCAATCATGAGTGATCCTGGCATCACCGGGAAACCGGGAAAGTGATCGTGCAGGTGTTCTTCTGCCAGCGACACATTCTTGACAGCCCGTGCGTGAATGCCGGACTCGAATTCGATGAACCTGTCTATCCAGTACCAGCGCATCAACGGAACCTCATGTTCCTTTCCGCAGCCTAGGCCGGGCAGACTGCGGTGTTCACTCTGTAAAAGGACACTACCACCTGGTAACCGGCGTAGACGAAGACCGACTCCTGACCGACATTTGCTTCTTCCTGTTGCAAACTTGATCAGCCCAGACGCGTGCCAATATATTTGCAAATCATATTGACAGTAAACAGGTTCGGGATGTCACTCACCTGAGGATTTTCAGCGAAACTGTCGATATCGGCGTGAGGCATTTTTTCACGAAGCTGGGCAAGTCCCTGATCTGTCACTTTGTCGTCCAGAACGAAACCCGAATCTGCGGCGGCCAGATTTTCCGGAAACAGTTCTCCCCGAGGAATCTTGATATCGAATTCTTTCTCCAGCCGGAACACGATGTCCAGAAAATCGATGGACTCGGCGCCAAGACCGCCAATTAACGTGGCTTCCTGAGTCACTTCGTCATCGTCCAGCCCAAGGGCATCAATCAGGGTCTCACGAATCTTGTCAAAAATTTCTTCACTTGAAGGCATGTCAATTTTCTCCTGGATCGCACACAGTATTTGAGACACCGCAACAACCACCGTGGCGTCACGAAGAGTGTTACAGCACTCGGTGTACGACTTTCTTCACCATAACTGTCAAGGTCGATTCCGGCCGTCGAACGGCCTTCGCCGACGACCCGGCACTAAGTGCCCATACCCAGACGCCGGAAATTGTACGAACACCTGTTTTTAAATGCGACTGCAGTTCATTGTCCGTTTGAACCGGACAGCCAGTTACATGCCACCAAGCGTCAGCCCACCATCAACCGTGAGTATCTGTCCGGTGATGTAGGATGACTGTTCCTGAGCCAGAAATAATACGGCATTCGCGATATCGGCTGGAAGCCCCAGTCGACGGGCCGGGATTTTCTTTTTGATCTCTTTTCCTGCGCTGCTGACGACTGCCTGCGTCATATCAGTTTCAACAAACCCGGGAGCGACTGCATTTGCTGTGATGCCTCGCCGAGCCAGTTCGGTGGCGATACACCGGGTGAACCCTTCCACGCCGCCTTTGCTGGCTGCGTAGTTGGCCTGGCCCGGATTTGCCACACTGGCTGCCACACTCGACATATTGATGATGCGACCATATCGTTGTGACATCATCTGGCGAGTCACTGCCTGGCAGAAATTAAAGACACTGTACAGGTTGGTAGTGATGACATCCTGCCAGGCTGATTCATCCATCATTGCCAGCAGCCCATCGCGAATGATGCCGGCATTATTGACCAGGATATCGACGCTGCCCCACATTTCGACGACATGTGCGACAATCTGTTCGGCCGATTGTTTTGACCGGACGTCGGCCTGCATCGCAGTACACCCACCACCCGCGGCTTTAACTGACTCCATGACTTCTTCAGCTGCCGCCACATTCGAGTTGTAGACAAACGCCACACGCGCCCCGTCTTTGGCCAGCGTTTCCACGACAGCTCGGCCGATTCCTCGGCTACCTCCGGTGACCAGTGCCACCCGTCCTTCAAGACTCATGCGTTTAACTCCGTTTGTAGTGGTTAACGCTGTAGTTGAGCACTGAAGAACCGGAATGATTCCAGTCTGTATGCATACGGTTCCGCGTGGCTCGGGGTTCAGTGGGCTGCAGGGATTATCTGGGCGTACAGCTGCTTCATCGCAGCGATCATTCGCTCATCGTTCTCTGCCATGTGGGGCCGCTGATCAGCCAAATTCTGTTTGGACAGGACGAGGTGGGCGCTGGCAGCCGACTTCCCATCGACTGTTCCGGAGGCCGCAAAGAACACGCGATCGTGTTCATTCTTTCTCAACTTCGCGGTGACAGCCAGTGTTTGTCCAGGCCTCAGGAAACTGTTGAACCTGACGGCCTTGACCTGCTGCAACAGCAATGCGCTGTACCTGAAATCATCAGTGACGCGGGAAAGCCAAGCGCACGACTGTACCATGGCCTCAACGATCATCACTCCTGGCAGAACCGAAAACCCGGGAAAGTGATCCTGCAGATATTCTTCGGCCAGCGAGACGTTCTTGAGCGTCGCGATAGATTCGCCCGCAACGATGTCAGTTATCCGGTCGACGAGACAGAATCTCATGGAACGTGACTGGCTCCGAAACAGAATACGAGGTGGTTTCCCACAGAGGACAACACCACCGGCGAGCGGCACTATATCGGCCGTTAGCGGAACCGGCAACGGTGAGAATGTGGATCCCAAACTTAATTTTATTTGAGGCAGGAGTTCACGACACCTGCTAACGGCAACGGTGGGTCAGTCAGTTTCTTGATTCGAGCTTTGCTGTATGAGCAATATTTTTTGAGAAATCTGCATGCATTATTACGCAAAACAAATAATCGGCCACAAAATGTCCATCATGAACATCCGGTGCAAACTTCCAAAAATTGCTAAACGTTGTATTAATTGATTTATGTTCAGTTTATGCAAGTTTTCTGTACTGTGTAAACATCCTGTGTTATGTTTATTGAGTGGACGCAATCGTGCTTGAGCCGCTAGTTCTGCGCACGGGTCATTGGGGAAATCGGAGAGGGAAATCTGTCAGTCTGGCCGGTGCCAAACCTGGCAACAAGCGATTGCTGACTTGGATTTCGGGTTGTCTTGGTTTTTGAATCGAATCGATTCGAGGAGGAATTCGAGAGACATGCGGTATGTCTTGTCACTGGTGGTCGCAGTCCTGATGACTGCAGAAGCTGGCAGCTGCTACGGCAGTAAAGCGAGCTCGTGCTGTTCCGCTCCTTGTGCCTCAAGCTGTAGCCCATGTGGTGCTGGCTGCTGTGGTTCGAGTTGTGCTGCAGTGGCTAGCTGCGAAACTTCTTGTGGAACGTGGGAAACTGTGGAAAAGACAGTCCTGGTTCCTCAAATGGTTACGGAATCTCGAACCGTAACAGTGAATGTTCCACATCAGGAGGAACGACAGGGGACTTGTATCGTTTGCCGCACTGTCTATGACGACGTTGACCAGACATGCACAGTGATGGTTCCTTATACAGAAGAACGTTCCGGAACACGCACGGTCTGTCGTACCGTCTACGAAGATGTCGAGCAGTGCTACACAGTGATGGTTCCTTTTACAGAAGAACGTTCCGGAACACGCACGGTCTGCCGTACTGTCTGTGAAGACGTCGAGCAATGCTACGCAGTAATGGTTCCTCATACAGAAGAACGTTCTGGAACACGTACGGTCTGCCGTACCATCAGTGAAGACATCCAGCAGAGCTACACGGTTTGCGTTCCTCATACCGAAGAGCGACAGGGGACTCGCAGTGTTTGTCATTCCGTTCCTGTGACGAAGACCCGCACTGTCTGTCAGGACCAAGGCCACTGGGAAGAGCAGCCATGTGGCGGTTGTGCTCCAGCATCCGCACGCGGCGACTGTTGTAATGCTGCTTCTGCCTGTGGTGGATGTGACAGCGGCGGCGGGGACCGTGCCTGTGGAGACTGCGGTGCTGTTGCAAGCTGTGGAACTCATAAGGTCTGGGTACCGAATCTGGTTCAGACAGAAGTGGAATATACCTGCTACGAAAACCAGGTCACCGAAGAGCCTTACACGTACGACGTTACCACTTACAGCCAGGAACAGCGTACTCGTATGGTCAAAGTTGCTCGTCAGGTTCAGGAGGAGGTTCCTTATACCTGCAATGTGATTGTGTACAAACCGGAACAGCGTACTCGCACGGTCAAAGTCACTCGTCACGTTCAGGAACAGGTTCCTTGCACCTACAACGTGACCGTATGCAAGCCGGAACAGCGTACTCGCACGGTCAAAGTCGCTCGTCACGTTCAGGAACAGGTTCCTTGCACCTACAACGTGACCGTATGCAAGCCGGAACAGCGCACTCTCACGGTCAAGGTTGCTCGTCAGGTCCAGGAAGAAGTTCCTTATACCTGTACAGTGACAGTGTGCCGTCAGGAAGAGCGTGAAGTTCAGGTTCAGGTGTGTCGAATGGTTGAACAGACTATTTCATGCCAGGTCTATCGATCGGCCTGTGCAACAACCTGCTGTGGCGGTCTCTGAGACTAAAGCCTGTGAAGCCGGCATTCTGCTGGTGACTCATGATCTTAATGACGCACCCCGAAAGGATTTCCTGTCGGGGTGTGTCTCTTGAAGCAACAAGTCAGCAATCGCTGGCGTGTGGAGTGACGCAGCTGGCTCGACTCAGTCACTAATCAGTGCAGTATCCGTCCCTGGTGGCCGGCAGCGTCCGCGGTTGAAGCTCCTGACTCAGATTCTTCAGGCACATTCGGTCCAGTGTTATTGTACGGGAGAATCGGTCGGCGTTCGATTGTCCCCGCCGGTCCAGGTGAAATGAATTCCGCCGGCTCGGTGTGCAAATGTGGATTTGGCGTTGCATGCATTCGTTCGGCCGCGTGAATGGCGGCATCACAGGATGCGTCCTGGGACCAGGGACCTTCTGCAATGTACACTCCATTGTATTCCAGCAGTGAGCCGGTCGCCAGATTCAGATTGACAAGCGCTTTATTGTAGTTCACCACCTGCTCATAGTAAGAGCTTTCAGCAGCCGCAGCGCTGGCCTGTGCACGAAGCACCAAGTCCAGTGTGGCGGCGCCGAGTTCCTTCGTATAGTTGAGTTTTTCAACGCGCTCTGTCGCAGCCTGCCGTCGTTTCTGATGCGACTGAGCGGTTGCAAATGCAGCTGTAACTTCCTGAATTGCGATGGCAATTTCGTGAGACACGTTGCGTTCCTGTGCCGCCAGGACGGCAGTATCTTTCGCCAGCTGAAGTTCCAGGTTTCGAACCTGACTTCGCTGGCTGCGGTAGCCGATTGGAACTATCACTTCCACTCCGGCTGTCCAGGATTCAAGTCCGGCACTGGTGAGAGAGCCATATCCGCTGCGGATGGGCCGTCCGGTGAATGGATCAGTCCTGTCATCGTCCAGCAGACGGTCACCGAACCCGTTGATGTCATAGCTTCCCACAGCGTTGACTGTCGGTCGAACGAGAGTTCGCGCCGCCTTCAGCTGCAGCTGAAGGCTCTTAATCCGGAACTTTTGTGCGCGAAGTTCCGTCCGGTGAGTCAAGCCCTGGTGCAGTGATGATTCCCAGTCCGGGATATACTCTGCAATGTTTGGATCATCAGACGGTCTCAACACATGTCCATCGTTGACCGGAAGTCCGACGAGTCGGCGAAGTTCTGATTCCGCCCGAAATATGTTGCTCAGCGACTGCTCAACAGTAGCTTTTGTTTCGTACAGGCGGTCTTTGGCCTGCAGCTCGTCCACCGGATTGAGAATCCCGACATCCATCTTGTCACGTGATTCTCGCCATGTCCGCCGAGCACTGCGATGCGCAATCACGGCAGTGTCGAAGGTTCGATATGCCAAATACAGATCCCAGTAAGCGTTTTCAATATCACTGACGGAGCTGCGAACGGCCAATTCGAAATTCGCGATCGTAATGTCGTTGTTGATTCTTGAGATCACGACGCCCTGGCCCACTCCGGTGATCGCCCCGAATGCCGGGTTCGTCGGGCCCGCAATGCGTGTGAATTCGACTCCACTGCCTGCTAGCAACGGCTGACGAACAGAGAGCCCGAGATTGCCGGTGTATGTTGAATTGAACGGCGTTGCGGCCGGGACGCCCAGATAATTCCAGTTGTGTGACAACGCGACGGTTCCACCGGTAGCGAATTGCTTGCTGAGGGAAGAGGTGAACAATCCGGTCTCGCGCGGAACGAGGCTTGCCGTACTGCGGCCCCAGAGGGCGGAGGTTGTGAATTGGCTGTCAAATCGTGACAATGCGGCTTCAATTCCCAGACCACCGCCGAACAGGACGCCGGATTCTTGGATCGCGGGATCATAGACCGACGACACGCCGCGCGGGCTGTTGAGCACCATTGAACTGCCAACACCACCGATCGCGCTGGTTTCAATAATTTCATTGTTCGACAACGCTGTCTGAATGGCTTCATTCAGTGACAGCGAGTGAATCTCTTCCTCAATCCGTCGCAGCAGGTTGCGTGGCTCGATCGTTGTCTGGACGGATTCTGCAGTCTTATTGTCCAGACAGACATGTGCTATCCCGCCGCCGTGGCGGCGGTACGATGAATCGAGGTGATCGTTCCTGCTTTCGCACCAGGACCGGTCGGACAGGGGTTTCTTATTGATGACACAGCCGGACATCAGGGGAACCACGGTCAACGCAAAACCACAACAGGCGACTTGAGACAGTCGTTGCCACAAAGAGGGTCGGACCTTCGCCGCTCGCCCTGGTAAACACCGCAGCTGAGTACGGTAAGTCGGGCCATTGGCATAATCATCCGGTTGAAACAGCATGTGACATCCCTGTCGCTGCGGCACTGAGACGGAAGGGGCCGCCAGAGTCCTCTCCAAGGACGTCACAGACGCCGTAACCGGACAGGTTTGCGCAATCGTTATTCGCTGACCTGACCGGAATCCTTTCACATACGCACGATGTGCGCTTCAGGCAGCAGAGGAGCTATCGGCTGGATTCTCAGAGGGACTTGACTTGATTCTTGGAGGGACTTGAAGTGTCTTGGCCAGGAGCGTACTCCGTATATGGAAGGCCAAGTTTCTTCTTCAAAAAAACAACCTCACCAGCATCGTTTCCCTCAACTGCGTGACCGACAAACTGCAACAGGTAGCCGATGATGAAGCATCCCAGTGAGTAGTACCATGCAGCTCCCTCGATCAGGGCCAAAGGAGTGCCCACGAACGTGAGTGGAACTCCAACCAGATGCAGTACCCTGTTGGTTCGACTGGTATGCCGAGGGAGGTAGTTCTTGAGGAATCGCTGGAACATGCTGGAGAGGGATTGCAGCCGTGACCGTGCAGGATCGCTTACGCCGACTCACACCGGTCGAGGACAGGTTTCAGGTATGAACTCACTCCGACTCATCCGGGTCAGACAGTGACCCCATGGACTGATCTTCACTGACGGAACGCAGCGGGCGGCGAAAAACGGCAACAATATCTTCCACAGGAACCACATAGAGCAGGTTGTCGGCTTCAAAATCGATCGGAATGGCGTTTCTGGGATGGAACAGCACCTTGTCATATTTGCGAATCGGGAAGTCGTCATCCCGATCGATCTGTACACTGATCTCCACCACGCGACCGGTGATGGTCGGAATTTCTGACGTATCCGGCAATACAATGCCGCCCCGGGTTTCCTGGCGTGCTTCGTCTTTCCGAATTAGAATTCTCAAGCCCAGTGGTTCAACATATTCGCTCACGACGTTTTATCATTCATTCAATTGTTTAAGTGAGGACAGGTCATTAGGTCGCAGTGTATTGAATTTTCACTCCCAATATGAGCTTGAGCAGGGCTCAGGAACAGTGTTCCCTGTGATTCGGGGCCGACGGACACCAACAGCGAGAAGCCTGGCGTCAAGCGGCACAAATGAAAAGCAGCGGCGACGTGTCATCAACGCGATGACTTCCCACCTGCGATATCAGAGTCAGGCAGCGAACTGGATGTCGCAGTCCTTTTAATTTGATCCGACGGACCGATTGAGTCCCAGTCTGGCACCATCAGCCTGACGACTCACAGCCGCCAGATGCTGATCACTGACGGAACCGCTTGCTGCGTCCCGTGGCCTGCTCTGATGGGCATGCTTTCTGAGAATTGACCGCTGAATCAGATTTCCCAGCGGACCAGCCAGCAGAGCCGGCAGAAAGATGATGTCGGAGATCAACGCTGCAAAAATCAGTGCTGCGAGCATCCAGCCGAAGCGGCTAATCAGTAACAACTCAGCTGGCAGCAAGGCTACCATTCCCAGGCCCACGACCGCGCTGGTCTGCCACATAGCAGGACCGCATCGTTCAAGTGCCCCTGCCACCGACTCGGGAATGGACCTCCCTTGTCTGGTCAACTCCTGAAACCATGTGATCAGATGCAGTGTGCCGTCCACTGCGATTCCCAAGGCGACTGAGGCCGTAATCATTGTGCCTATATCAACTCGCAGGCGAGCCCAGGACAACAATCCAAACACGACGATCACCGGCATCAGGTTCGGCAACATCGTAATCAACCCTGCCGGAATACTCCTGAGCAGGATCATCATTACGACGGCAATCAGAACAAAAGCTATTCCGAAGCTTTTGATGAGGCTTTCCAGAACTGCCTGCTGGGTGCGTAAAAAGACGGGGATAAGTCCCGTGACCACATGTCCGACACCTGAAACGATGATGTCCTCGCCTTCTTCGTTTTTTCCGGAAATCATTGCCAGACTGGAGTGGGCGATTTCGTCTAATTCTGTCGTCAGAACTTCCAGATCAACGTCGGACAGGATTGCAGCCTGTGCGGAAATGCGCCACAACTCATCGCCCGCTGCGTTTAATTCCGGTTCATCCGGAGCCGGACCGGGTGTGGCGGATTTGGGAATCGCCAGTAATGACACAATTCCTTCAGCCTCTTCAGTTTCTTTGTCAGATTTCTCAAGTCTTTTGCGAATGGCTTTTTCCGTACGTTTTTGGGCGCGGCGCTGCCCAAACGTTAACTGAGATCGGTCTCGCAGGTCCAAAAAAGAAGCCAGTGACAGTGTTCCGCTGATTTCGTCGTGACCGCGGATCTCAGTCTGCAGATCCATTACCGTACGGGCACGGTGCAGGAAGCTCATTTGACTCTGAGCTTCCTCACTGAAGCGGACAATCGTGTCGACCGAGACGATGCCGGAAAGGCTATCTTCGAGGAACACATAATCCTGATACAGTCGTGATTCCGGCGGGAAGTAGCGAATCACCTTTGTTTCGGTGCGGAACCGATACAAACCATAGCCACATGCCATCGTGCCGGTTACGCACAGGATCACCACAGGATACCTCAGTCGCGTGAGCCACCGGCCCAGAGTATTCCAGTTGCCGGTACTGAGTTTTTCAAAGTTTGGCGGACACCGCCTCCAGTACAGCATCAGCGATGGCAGCAGGTACAGCACCATGAAGAAAGAAATAGCACAGCCGGCGGAAGAATAGATACCGAAGTCTTTCACAGGAACCAGGTTGCTGACGAACAGTGATCCCAGTCCGATCGCCGTTGTCCCGCTCGCAAGAAAGCACGGCAGCCAAGCCGTCGAGGCAGCCTCCGCAACCGAACCTTCTTCATCACGTGCTGACGAATGTTTCCAGTAATTGACCACATGAATAGCAGCAGACGTCGTGAGCACGGCCAGCAGAGTGGGCATTACCACCAGCACCATATTCATGCGTCCGCCCGTGACCGGCACAATGGCCACTGACGCCAGTACGGTAAGCACCGCAACGAGCTGCACCAGAATCGCCAGTCGCATGCTTTTCAGCATCCATAATGACAGGCCTATGCTGATCAAAATGGAGCACAACATGGGAGAGCGGTGCGGAAAGTCCCATAATTCGAAGGACGTGTTCCAGACAGCACGGCCAACCGCCTCGTTGAGTTCAGCACCCACGACCGGACTGCCACCAAGCCTCAGGTTTTCTGCCCTCACGCCGGATTCCAGGCACGCCTTGCGAATGGCCTCCAGCGCCGCTTTCCGTTCGACCGCTCCGGTTTCCGACAGTGTGACCGTAAGTGCCGCCTGCGAACCATTGATAAAGAATGCTTCTTCCACGCACGGCTGTTGGCTGAATCCTGCACCAACCACATCTGTTTTCAGATTCTCCAATGCATGAACGAGCTGTTGCTGTCGGGCCTGGTCCGAATGCATCTGTGGCCAAGTGACAGTCAGATCAAAATCGGGCTGATCACGAATCCAGCGGGTGAGCTCATCATTGAAGTTCCATGTGGACGTGTCTTCCAGTGGAATGTCGTCGTGTGGCGGCAGAAGCAACGCATCGATGAGTCTGGCGTCGTCCTGCAGCACTTCTTTACATGCAGACAGAATCTTCGTGGACGATGCATCCGTGTCAGCTCGACCGGCATTCGTCAGCCGAATTCTCAGAGGACCGGGTCCACAGAGCAGCCCATCGACTCGACCAAGCGCCGTCTCGAACGGAATGTTTCGGTCCAGCATCCGGCGCAGCATTTCTGAAGGCAGAGTCACGGAGGAAATGTAAGGTGACCCACCTTCGCGCGTCCCGTTTTTCAGCCCTCGTCCTTCGAGGTCATTCAAAACAAGTTCGAGTCGTGGGTCACTGATGGAACAGTCATCCCAGGAGACCAAGATCCTGTCTTCTGTCGGAAAGCTGCCGCGATACCAGCTGAGTATCTTTGCCTGAGGATCGTCACTCGGCAGCCAAGCGGCCACGTCGTTGCGCATCTCGACTTGGCCAAGCGACCAGAAAATCGGGGGCAGAGCCAACACCACAACTGCGACAACCCATACGGCCATACCGTGGCCCCAGCGGTCGCGTCGCATCAGGAATATGTTCTCCCGTAGTTCTGCCATACTCAGGTTACGCGTTCGTCCAAAAAAAGTAGACCGAATAAGTGATTCAAAGACTGCCGATAAATATCGCCAGTGGCCGTCCACTCACCGGACCCAAACGAAGTATATCTGGCTTTGGTGCTGTCGTCATTCGTGGAAACGCCATCGAATTCTGAATCCATCTTGTGCGTCAGTGAGTGATAAGGGTTGCAGAAACTATTGAAGATGAAACGGTTAGAGAGAATGTGGCAGATACATGTCGGCGACTTCGCGCCAAATGAGTATTATGGGTAACAAACACAAGCCAACTGTTGCGCGCGCCACAGGTCGTGGGAATGTGACCGTGGTTCCGGTGAGCAGACTCTTGACCGATACGAAAACCGACAATTCAAGTGTTCTGGCCGTTAACGATGCTGCGGCTGAGGGGGCGATCGGAGGCAGTCGCCTATTGAGCATGACTGCAGCCAGCTGGTATTTGTCATTCGTGCTCCACCTCATGGGCTACGCATTCGCGCCTTTCGTCTTTGGGTGGCTGGGGCTGACGCTGATTCCTGACCAACCTAGGTTGCAGATTCCCCTGATCCGGGCATCGCTGGACAATGAAACTCGAATCGACGACCTGCCCCTGCTGGAGATTATTCCGGTAGCCGGTCCAGTGACTGAAGAGGCGACTCAGAGTCTCCAGCAACTGGCTGATCAGCTGGCGGTATCGGACCGCGGACAGTGGGATACCGTCCTAACCGATGCCAAGCTGGCCACGATTGGCAGTGAAGACTCTGATGCCGGTGATTACGGAGAAAGCCCTTTCTTTCGAATTCCGGAAACGGGGCTGGCCGTCACGAAAGGCAGCTTTACAGCATGGACAGATCCGGCGCGGCCGGACCCCGGCCAATTCTACCAGATCATTATCGAAATGCGGCTGCCGGATAAGATCAAACACTACCGAATATCGGATCTGTCAGGAGTTGTCATCGGCAGTGACCGATATCGACAGGTTCTGCCGTTTGACCGTAACTCACCCAGCGCAGCGCGTGTCACTGGCGGCTCCGAATACAAAACAGTGCGTCGTAACATGACTGTGAACGTCACGGGAGCGAAGCTTCAGCTGGCCATCAGGGTTCCCGGGGGAGAACGGCTGGTGAAGGACCGCATTCGGATCAAATCCCGCCGGTTGCGAGAGGAACAGGAACTGGTTCTGGTTTTTGGCAGTGGCAAAAAGTCGATGGGGCTCGGTTTTGACGAAGAGTAATCTCTGCTCCGGCAACCCGTGGCGCGGTAAGAAGCTGGAGGCGCCCGCAATGAGTTTTCAGCACACTTACCATCTTCCTCCTGTGCGGACACAGGAAACACTGGTTTGCTGGAATCTTTAACTCAAGACGGGCACCAACATTTGACATAAATCAATTATGCAAGGTGGTGCTGTCCAATTAGGATAGCACCGCAGATCGAGTGAGTCAGCCCGCAATTTCCAGAGTGAATGGAGGCGTTCAGGGCAGCATGGCAAAGAAGACAATCGCGCAGGTTAATGTGAACGGAAAAACGGTCCTGATGCGAGTGGACTTCAATGTCCCGCTGGATGGGTCGACAGTCACCGACGATAGACGCATCCGTATGGCTCTGCCGTCCATTCAGTCCGTACTGGATCGCGGTGGCCGGTTGATTCTCATGAGCCACCTGGGACGGCCAAAATCAGGTGAAGACAACTCTCGATTCAGTCTGCGACCTGCTGCCGCTCGGCTGGCGGAACTGGTATCGGCAGATGTGATCTTTGCAGACGACACTGTTGGATGCGATGCTCAGCAGCGTGCCGACTTGTTGCTGCCAGGTCAGATTCTGGTTCTGGAGAACCTGCGGTTCAACGGGGGCGAAAAAGCAAATACTGCTGACTTTGCCGAAGAATTGGCCGCGTTCGGTGACATTTACTGCAATGACGCCTTCGGATCCTGCCATAATTCTGATGCTTCCATGGTGGGAGTCCCTCAGGCGATGGGTACCAAAGCTCGTGTGGTTGGTTTTCTGGTCGAGAAGGAAATTCAATTCCTTAACGATGCCATCGCCAGTCCACGGTGTCCCTTCGTCGCGATTCTGGGCGGAGCGAAAGTCTCCGACAAAATCAAACTCATCCGCAATCTGCTGGAGGTCTGCGACCGAGTCCTGATCGGTGGAGCGATGGCATATACCTTCTCTTTGGCACGGCGAGGCAGTGTTGGCAGGAGTCTTGTGGAACCGGATAAGGTTGAACTGGCGGTTGAGTTGATTGAGGTCGGGGGCTCCCGACTGATGCTTCCCGCAGACACTCACTGTGGCGATTCGTTTAGCCCTGACTGCAGAAAACTTGTTGCTAATGCGGGCGAGATCCCTGACGACTACCAGGGGCTGGACATCGGTCCGGCCACGGCTGCCTTGTATTCCGATATTGTAGAAGACGCCGGGACGGTGGTGTGGAACGGCCCCATGGGCGTCTTTGAGATGCCACCATTCGACGAAGGCACTCGTGCAGTCGCTCAGGCGATCGCTGATAGTTCGGCTACGAGTATCGTTGGCGGCGGTGACAGCGCTGCCGCCGTGCAGCAACTGGGCTTTGCCAATCAGGTGACGCACGTGAGCACGGGAGGAGGAGCAAGTCTGGCCATGCTGGAAGGTCGCTCGTTTGCAGCCGTGGAAGTACTCGACGATGCGTAGATTGTTAATGCGGTTTCATCGTGACTAAGTCCCTCCGTTGAAACCTGAAGTCGCAGCAGTTGGCTCGTGGCTGTCAGTGGAAGTCGCTCAGGAAACCCAGGATGAAATCAATTGCGGATGTTCTGCGAAGAACGCTCGCAGGAGTTCCAGCTCTGTCGGAGTGAGCAATCCTTTGGCATTCGCAAACAGAGTGTTACTTACGGTCCAGTTACCGAGCAGGCCCAGCAATCCGGTGAGTGCCTGCTGATCGACGCCACCTGCCGTGCGCACGGGAACCAGGTCGTCAGCCGGGATGCTCGACTCCAGCTGCAGTATCGCTGCCTGCGGCGCAAACGGCAGTATCATCTGCAGCAGCCGTGTACGTGAGGCTAACCATAAGATATCGCCAGGGTCGACTCGCACCGGGCCGTGGGCGGCTCGACGAATCATATGTTGATCGTGGGCTTCACCTGTATGCGCCAGTTCGCTGGTGATACCAAAGCAGATCACCTGCTCTTCAATTGTAAGCGACCTGGGTTTTTTGCTTTTGGTTGATTGCCAGGTCTGCAATAACAGTTCGATTTGTACCTGAGGAGCGGTCCCTGCAAGCATTGGAATTCTCTCCAAAAACCCAGATTGCTGCTGCGATGCTGAGGTGGAAACGAATTCATCCAAGAGGCTGTCAAAGACTCTCAGAAATGCAACACGACACGCCACGTAGAACAGTCGATTGCGATTAAGCTGACTAAAAATATCCGTGTTCATATATTTGCCGTCGTCGTTACCCGACTGATCGAGTTGCTGCAGGTACTGTGCCCGCCTGTCGCGATCTGTCGGAAAGGAATTCCCGCTGGAGTTTGTCGAGCTGGCCCAACTACCCGGGGTGCAGTGACGTCCGAATCCACTTCTAAACGGATTCCAGGACGACTCAACCACGTTCTCACACGTAACCAGGGAAAAGCATGTTGCTCAATGACAACACGTTCCTAAGATCGACCCCAAACAGTATCTGTGGAGTCAATCCAACAGGCTCAGAATTGTGCATCCGGTGCCTGGTTCAGCCTTGGTCAGCCGCACCAGGGATTACGTCCTGGTCGTAGAAATAGTTCGCCATCAGGTGCTCACCGCAGAATAAGATGACCAACAAGCCCAGCAGGATCGGAAATACCTCAATTCCCAAACGTCCAATACGCAGGACCTCCTCCAGTTCACTGGGATTCTGAACCACTGAAAAGCGATCTTTGCCAAGCATCACTTCCAGCTCGGCGGGACTCACTGGTGTCAGATCCGTTTCGTTGTTATCCATATTGACAGCGAACTCGGACCGGAAATTTCCGAATTCCTGGGGCGACCACGCGCGGTAATGGCCCGGTTCATCGGCATCGTCAATGAGTACGGAATGCTGCCCAGGCTCCAGGAGATCCGATGTCTGGCGAGGGCCTGGTCGTCGCAGGACGTAGCTCTCAAACTGACGGTCCGCGGGAAGCTGAAGTTCGATGAGGGCACCGGACTCAAAATTACGGCGCTGCTGTGTTGCCCCCGTCAGATACTGAATAATTCCGTCTGCCAGCATAATGAAAGTGTAGCTCGCCGGCAGCTCATTCCACTGTTGAGTATGTTCCGGGGTGTAGTCCACGGCAGTGGTCAGCATCAACGAACGACCGTTGCCAACCCGTCGTTCGAGCAAGGCGGGACTGCTATTGGGCCCGGTGTATGACATAATGACTGCCGCGTCCACAGACCGATCCACCTTCCAGCAGCGACGAATTGCAATCCCCAGCAATTCCGCGCGTGCCTCTCCGTCATAGTCGAACGCACGCATGAGGGGATGTCCAGTTTCAAACTTCAGTGATTGAGGTTGACCCTGATAACGGTGCGTTACAAGCAGCTGCGCAGGCAGGACCGATTCACTCTCTTCAACGTTCCAGGCATGAGGTACGGCTCGTCGTGCTCCGCCGACGACAGTCAGCAGTGCTCCTCCCTGATCCACAAAACGATGCAGCGATTCCCAGATATCCCGTTTCGGACGCTGGCAATTGACCAGACATACGACATCAAATGACCGTACAGCCTGGCTATGCAGTTGTGAAAGCGGAACAAACCTGCAGTCATAATTGGGCTGACTGGACGGGCCACCTTCGTGTGACTCCAGCGCAGCCAGGAGATGCAAAGTATCTTCAATCCTGTCGGCGACGAGCATAACTTTCGGTCGAGGCTGCACACCGAGTGAAAAATAAAGTGTATCGTCTGCCTTCAGTGGATCTAACGAACTGATCCGCACGATACCCCTCAGAAACTCTGATCCTGATCCCACAGGAACCAGCATTCGTGCTCGGGCAGATTTACTGTCTAAAGATACATGAACTGGTGACGCTTGCCGACTTTCTTCCCCATTCTCAGTCAGGAGAAACACTTCAACATTCGCAGACGTCTGCGCAGCCTCTGTACGCACGACGTCAATCGAAAGGTCGATGTTGCGCCCTGCCACAATGGAATCGCTTGAAAGCTTCAGATTCCGAAGCGAAAGATTGATCGGACGTGGCACGCTGACATCCACCAGAAACACATGCAGCCAGTTGTGTTGCATCAGCAGATCGCGCAAACCGGACTCGTCCGGCAGCAGCCAGGCGGATTTCGAAAAATCGGTGAATATGAAGACTTCCCGCGAGAACGCATCACCGGCGCCGGACGTTCCCAGGTCATTGCGCACCAGCTGCTGATCGTCGCGTTGCGCCTCAATTATTCGCAGCAGAATACGATTAAGCGGCTCGATTGCTGATTTTGTTCTGAGCGTCTCTATTCGCGATTGTGCACCCGCCAGATCGGCCTGAAATACGATGTCGTCTCCAGGCAAGGCACTTGTAACCGCGACTCGGCTGCCGGACGGCATATTCTGCAAATGATCTTTGGCGATTTGCTGTGCCCGTTCTAGGCGAGTCACATTCTCATAGCGATATGACATGCTGATGCTGGTATCGAATACGAACGCTGCCGCAACAGGGATGTCAGCAGCCAGATCGTTGCGCGGTGACTGGATTTCACCACGGACCCTGACCCCCCAAGGGACTGCGACTATCAGTAGTATCGCCAGCAGGCCGAACACTACTGTTATTGTACGAAGTCTGGCAATGCGCTCTCGCAGCAGGAAGTCGGCGGCTTCCTGAGTGGCCACTCTACGAGCAAACCATCTGTAGCAAATCACCGAGGCTGTCGTGACACCAGACAGCAGCAGCCATTCGTACCAGGCAAGTCCGTAGCGTGCGGGTGGCAAAGAAGGTCGTGTGAGCGCGAGCACGGTCACCATCAGAAGTGTCATACGCAACAATAACAGAAGCAAATGACGGAGTTTCATCTGACGCGCATTAGCCACCCGATACGCTTCGAGAAGTCGAAGCGCCGGAAACTCAATTCGCTTTGGCCGGGACCGCATGATCAGATGCAGGACCACCGGAATAGCGGCCAGCCCAAGACCGGCCAGAAGGCTGAGATTGATGAATGTCATCGGCGCTCAGCGACCATCAGAAATGGCTGTCAGCGACTGTCGAACCAGATAATTCAATTGCAGCCGGTTTGGCGAAACATTGCAAGCGAATCAATGTGACTGACAGGCTTCGGCGAGGTAATGCACTTTGCAGTTACTCCTGCGCTGCGTATTGTTCGGCGAATTCCACCGTAAGTCCGTCAATAACTTCCCGGAATCCGTCGTCTGTGGCTTCCGCCAGCATACGAAAGTTGGCGCGATTGAGTGACTCGCGATTGCGAATTGTCCCTTTTGTCACGAGCTCCAGAATGTTTGTACTGGTCCAGGGTCTGATCAGCATTTCAAAGCGGCTGTACAGGTTACGGCTGCTGCCCTGTCTCATGCTGACGTCGTCACGGCTGATGCGAGCACCCCAGCCGTCTTCATTGACGACTGTGGAATACTCAAAGCCTGGAAAATGATCGCTGAGCTGTTTCAGGCAGGATTCAATATGTTCACTCAGCAACAGGCGCAGCTCAGAATGACGGTTCTTGAGTTCCTTTTCGGATGCTCGCTGCTCGCATTCTTCACGTCCTTTGACTGACCGAGAACCGTGGCCACGCTTGATCGCTTGATTCAGTCGTTCCTGAAAACCTGACATATTAATCTCTCGTGATCGATGCCATCATGATCGCCTGTCAAAGCACGCCGGAACAATTCTATCGCTGGCGGTTGTCACGCACGAACACAGACTGGATGTTATAGGCGCTGGCTGTCTGCGTCACTCACGGGACCTCGGAATCCTGCTCGGTTTTTGAAGAGTGGTATAGAGCAGGCACGGAGTCGCGTTGTGGCGTTTTATACGGACGTACAGATCCTCAAACCCTCCATGACGCGCGGGGTGCGATCAGGTATCGCGGCCAGCGACCCAAACATCCCAAGGCCGATGAGCAAGATCAGCAGCAATCGGAACTGGTCGAACTGTTTCAGATTCTCCTTCTGCGTGGACAGGACCAGCAGGACGCAGCTGACCAAATGGCACAACCATTGCCGCCAGACGTGCCAGCTGGAGCCCTTTGGAGAAGTGACCCAATTCCCGGGTCACTGCGATGGAAGCAAATCGGCAAGGAAACATCCAGTGCTGCAGCCAGCCTACCGATGCAACCAGCCACGACATCCCAAGGTACGAATAGATCATCACCAAAAGAGCGCAGGTGATAAAATTCAGACCGAAATGCGTAAAGGACACAACGAGATCGACGCCTTCCATGAGCCAAAGACTGAATGGAAACACCAGAATTCTGGGAAACCAACCTAATGCAGCGATTTGCAGCATGTGAATTGGCAACCCCACCAGCACACACTGCTGATTACGTTCTTCATTTTCAGTGGGGCGCTGCTCCATTCGAACCGCCCTGAGAGAACGCAGGACAATGATTGCGACAAGTGAAAGGCACAATGGCCACAGAATCAGGTTATATCCCACCGTCACTGAAAAGAACGCTTCCCTGATCCGTTCGTTGGCCACAGCAGTCGGTGCCGATAGCTCAGGAACCCGGACCACTGTTGGCCTCCGGATTTTTACGAATCCCACTGCAAACATCCGGCAGAATTTTGCTCGATGTTTACACTCTGACTGATGCTGTGATACGCCGGTTGCGTTCAGGCGATCATCTTGCCAGAGTACCGCTACGGATGCCAGTGCATACGGCCTGTGGTGTTAGTTTGCTTCTGCCAGGTTCAGTGAATCGCCGTCGTCGATTTCGACTTGGCACTGAGGCAGACTGGACACGAACAGGCGACCATATGGTTTCGTCAACACACGCGGATCCAGAATGACGACGCGGCCGGTATCGGTTTGAGAGCGAATCAATCGGCCGAACCCCTGCTTTAGTTTAATGACAGCTTCCGGAATCTGGTACTCGCGAAACGGGTTGCCGCCCCGGGCCTGGATCGCATCCATGCGTGCCTGAAGCAGAGGATGATCCGGCACACTGAACGGCAATCGTGGAATAATAACGTTTTGCAGAGCGTCGCCCTGGACATCAACCCCCTGCCAAAAACTGTCGGTGCCAAACAAGACGGCACGTTGATCTTTTCGAAATCGATCCAGCATGGCCGATCGGGGCATTCCTCGTCCCTGAGCGTACAGCGTGAGATTTTGTTCGGCCAGCCAGCCCTGCAGCCTCTGCACACAAAACTGCAACATGCTGTAACTCGTGAACAATACGAAGGCGCGCCCATTTGTTTCCATCAAATGGCGCTTCATTCGGGGAATACAGGCGGCCTGAAATGCCAGTGAACTGCTCCCAGGGTCAGGTAAATTCTTCGACAGAATCAGTCGGGTTTGCTGTGAATAATCGAATGGGCTCCCGTGGTGACTGTCGTTCCCGTCGGTGAGACCGATGCGAGATCGGAAGAAACTGAAATCTTCAGCTCCCACAGACAGCGTCGCGCTCGTACAAATTACGGACGCCACTTTATTGAACAGATGTTCCCGCAGAAGCGGTCCAACTTCCACGGGCGCGCTGGTCAGTGTCGTGAGATGTTTGGTTGTATTCTTTTCCAGCCAGTAGACAAAACCTGGCTGATTCTGATTGCACCATGAGTTCAGACTGTCGGCCAATACCTGACAGCGGTCGGCTGCGGCCGAGACTTCGACGCGGTCATCCTCCCTGACCAGCCTGCCCGCTTCTGTTTCCAGGTGTGCGGCGAGATCTCGTAAACGTGGTGACACGGTATTCATCACTTCAACTGGTTCACGGATGCGACCATTGGGTTGACCGAAACGGCGGCACCATTCTTCCACTTCGGGGAAAAACTGCCGGCAGGCGCCGCGAATCGATGCAACCCGCTCCTGAGCGGCCGTCAGCCGGTGAATTGACAGCAGTCCCCGTTGAGTTCTCTGATTGAAGAGACGGTTGAGTAAATACGTGAACTGCCCTTCCGAGACTGACAATCCCATATGGCTGCCCGCCACGCTTTCGACGGTATGGGCTTCGTCAAAAATGACTGTGTCGTAATCCGGCAGAATACTAGCTCCTTCACGGCGCAGTGCCAGGTCCGAAAAGAACAAAGCATGATTCACCACAAGAAGATCGGCGTTCCATACGCGACTGCGAGCACGGTAATAAAAGCAGTTGTTGTGATGCGGGCATGACTTCCGCAGGCAGTCACCATGATCACTCACGATCTCATCCCACACATTGGCCAGAGGACGAAACGGCAGTTCGGCGCGACTTCCATCCGTAGTGTCTGCGGACCATTCGACTATTCGGCGCAGCTGCGTCTGAGCGTCCATTTCGAACATGGTCTGTTGTGCCTGACGGCTGAATGTTCGTTCGGTCCGTCGCAGGCTGATGTAGTTTCCTCGTCCCTTCACAAGAACGGCTGAGAATTCCACCGGCAGCACGGACTGCAGAAACGGGATATCGCGAGCAATCAGTTGTTCCTGCAGGCTGATTGTGTTGGTGGAAACGACGATGCGTTTTTTCCTGTGTCCGGCCGTACGTTCGGTACCGGTCGCCAGGATGGCGGGCACGAGATAAGCAAAACTCTTACCCACACCAGTGCCGGCTTCTGTGACCAGGTGATGGCCGTTGTGTAAGGCACGTTCAATCGCTTCAGCCATGGCAACCTGTTCGGGGCGCCGTTCATATACAGGAAGACGTCGAGCAATACTGCCTTCCGGTCCGAGTACATCCGCTACCGACACAGGAAATTTTGTCATGCCGGTACCCGAGTTTTGCGAACGCCACTCACTCTGCTGTCGGGCAAGTTGGTGTTGGATCTGTGAATCGCCGGCAGCACAATCTCGTCTTCCATTTTCGATGTGTCTTTCAGTTGCTGATTGTCCCGCATCACTGGGTCTTCGCGGCCGGTGTGCGAGTCCGAGTCGACACGTGAGAGTATGTGACTGACTTCGGTCGGCGATACCGGAACTCCATCCGCTGACAGGATGCGTGGGATTCCATCGGAACACAACGACAGGACATCGTTAGGTGCTAGAGACAATTCTGAATCCAGCCGACCATTGCTGAGGTGGATGTAGTCCGCCAGATCTGCAGGGACGTCCGGAACAGTCATCATCTGGTGTCTCACGCCAAATCCATTGACTTGTGGAGCTGTCAGGGGATCAGCTGACGACGAAGTCGATCGGCTGTTTTTCTGTGATCCGATCAAGAACTCTCTGCAGGTCGCCGCTGCGGCTGCTACAGCGGCCGCAAAGGGAGACAAAATCAACATAATTCAAAATGGCCAGACGTTCCGCATTGAGCGAATACAACTGGTGTGGTGGCGGGACCGGAACACTGCTGAAGCAGCAACATGATTGCAGACTTTCACTGTTTTCCTGCCGCCGGCGTGTTGTTCCAGATCAGGACAGGAATTGGACTATGACCCGTTTTACGCGACGCCCAGACCAGTGACCCTGTGGAGAATACTAAAACGGAACTGGTTTTACCGAGCGAGTGCTGAGGGGAATTCCTGATAAATCCCGTCTTTCGGCCAACGGACGAAGTTGCGAACTTTCTGAGATATCGTACTGATGTTCCGTTGAGTCAGGCTGGGGCAGGATCTCCGGATCCAGTTTGAACGAATGGGAAAAGATCCAAAGGGACTTGCTTGGTACCCGAAAGAACCGACACACTTGTGAGTTCCATGTCCGCTCACCGGGATCGGCCTAAACTTCGCTCCATTTTAGTTGTCTTGAGAATTCATGAGTCAGACTGCTTCTCCCTTGGTATCTGATCTGCAGCAGAAAATCGAACAGAAGACCGCGCTGGTCGGTGTTATTGGGCTTGGCTATGTCGGCCTGCCACTGATCAATGCATTCACCAATGCGGGATTTCGATGCATCGGTTACGATGTCGACGAGTCAAAGGTCACGTCGCTGACCACGGGTAAAAGCTACATCCAGCACATTTTGAGCGAACAGATACAGGACTGGAACCTCCGGCAGGTCTTCGAAGCGACAGCCGACATGGGAAGACTCAACGAAGCCGATGTTCTGTTGATTTGTGTGCCGACGCCGCTGAGTGACAGCCGCGACCCTGATCTCAGATACGTAACGGTCACTGCCGAAGCCATCGCCACCGGACTGCGTCCGGGTCAGCTGGTGATTCTCGAAAGCACAACCTACCCCACGACCACCCGCGACGTACTGGTGCCGATTCTAGAAAAGAACCCAGCAGGGCTCCAGTGTGGCACAGACTTCTTTGTGGCCTACAGTCCGGAGCGAGAGGACCCGGGCAACCCGAATTATACTGCCGCAAGAATTCCCAAGGTTGTCGGAGGAATCGATGACGTCAGTCGTGAACTGGCCTGTAACTTATACGCGCATGCGATAGTGCAGGTCATTCCCGTGGCCAGTACCGAAGTCGCGGAGGCCTGCAAGATTCTGGAAAACACTTACCGCGCGGTGAACATTGCTTTGGTCAATGAGCTAAAAATGCTGTTTGATCACATGAACATTGACGTCTGGGACGTAATCAGCGCTGCGAAGACAAAGCCGTTCGGGTTTCAGGCGTTTTATCCAGGGCCGGGCTTGGGTGGGCACTGTATTCCCATTGACCCTTTTTATCTCACATGGCTGGCCCGTCGGCAGGGGATGTCGACGCGGTTCATTGAGCTGGCTGGTGAGGTGAATGCAGGAATGCCTCGCTATGTAATCAACAGGTTGAGCGAATTTCTCAACGAAGTTGGCAAACCAATTCGGGGCAGCAAAATCGCTTTGCTGGGAATGGCCTACAAGAAGGACGTCGATGATCCGCGCGAGAGTCCGTCATTCGAACTGATGGAGCTGTTGATGGAGCGTGGTGCTGACCTGACCTACAACGATCCTCACATTCCTCAGCTGCGAAAGATGAGGAATTACGATTTTTCTGCTATGACCAGTCAGGAGCTGACTCCGGATTACCTGGCAATTCAGGATTGCGTGCTGATCGCTACCAACCACACAGCCTATGATTACGACGAAATTGTGCGGCATGCGAGAATGGTGCTGGATACTCGTAACGCCACGGCCGATGTGCTGGAAGGTCGAGAAAAAATTCGCCGCGCGTAATTAAAAGGAAGGATAAGAATTCCATTTCCGGCGGCTTTCGATTGCCGACGATTTCTCTGGAAATCCCGGATGTTACTGTGATTTCCGCACTGGAGTCCGTGCACCTTTGCGTTCTTCAGTCAAGGTGTCACCTTGATGCAGGAGACTGGTCAGCATTGCAGTCGTGCTGTCTGCATCGATGTCGAGGTAGAAGTTTTCAGTTATCATCACGGTCTCATGTCGCATGAATTCCTGCAGTCCCATCGCTGGCATGCGACGGGACCAGCGTCAACGTCAGTGAGTTTCCCTGTCACGTCACACGCAGCAGGAGATTGCTGACGCGGTTGGGATGAGGCAGTCTTCTCTAAAAGACACTCTTAGGGATTTTGGTAACATTGCCGAATTGCCTAAAACTGATCAAAACGCAGCCAACCATGAAAGCAGTTTTGGCGCACCTATTTACAACGTCCGGAAGTAGGAGACGAAGTGGAACACTAACCCGCCGAGATCAGTAACAAGCTCTCGTCGCACGCGCAGTTGACCGCCCTTGAACTGCCACCCAGGGGGTATGGCCATGACTCCCTGCACTTGTGGATTCGATTGCGTATCGTTGATTTTCATGGCAATCGGTGGTCATCAGGCAAGACGGTCGGTCGGTTCGTTGAGGGCCCGCTGCTGGGCTGCGACCAGGTTTTGGATGCCCTTTCCCGTGGGCACATTGATAAACAGGGCCCCCAGCAGTTTGTCTGTATCCACATTGCGCAACTCGTGTTCCACCGAGGGTGGGATGTAGACCACGTCACCGGTCGAGACGGCTTGAGTGGTGCCCCCCAGGTCCATGACACCGCAGCCGGCGGTAATCACCACGAGCTCCTCGGCATCCGGATGAATGTGCAGCTCTTCGACGTGCCGCCCTTCTGGCGGAATGAGAACGTGGTGGACGAATTGAATTGTCTGCAGACAGGTGCGTTCGTCCGGGCCTTCGGTTTCGAACAGCCGCCGCACAGGTGCGGGGGTCGATGCTCGATCGACCCAGTTGCCATGCTCGTCGTGGACCTGATATTGGACGACGCGTTGGGGATTGTTGTACAACAGACTTATGATCTTGCCATATACTTGCGTTTTCCAATTGGCGGTGGGCATCGTCGTTCCTCGGTTGTCGACGTGGTTACAGGTAGTACAGAGAGGCAAGAGGGTCCGGCCGGAGCCCTCGACCGTCGAGTATACAAAAGGCCCCGAACGCCCGCTTTAATTTCTACCAGCTCTTTTTGTAACGGCACAGTGTTCTGAAACTTCCGTATCGGCAATAGCGAGTCACGTTGGCAGGTACACTACGAATCTCTGCCGCAGGAGTGCACGAACAGACTTGACGTCAGGCCTAAAAGTGTCACCTCACCGGCCACGGTCCAGCATTTTCGCTGTTGATGTGATTAGCTGACGACTAGTAAAACAAAAGAGTTCCGGAACCCTTTAGAGGGTTAATTTGGATGAGAAGTCCGTTTCCGGATTCCGTACAAAAAAATCGCGCAGCAAACGAAGTTGGCAAAAGTCTTCTGACCCTTGCGACGCAGTTAAAATCAAGCTGCGGGAATTACTATGTCTCACCTGGAAATGGTGTCGTGTAGACGGCCCGGCACGTTCGGCTCACCAAACTCGGAGGCCTGTCAATTGACGTCCTCACCGGTCAGCAGGCGTTCGATATTGTCGGCCTGAATCCCGACTTCCACAGCACTGCGCCGGATTTCTTCCCCTTCCACTGTGGCCCGCGGATAAGTATCGACCATCACAAAATACGGCTCGCCATCAATATCCCGAATCGACAGGCCTCCGTGCAGAACCTGTGCATTTAATCGCAGGGCCTGCTCATAGAATTTCGGTGATGCCGGACAGCAGATACTGTAGATCAACAACAGACGCTCACCCGCTGCGTGGTCGCTGTTCTCGAGGAAAACAGACTGACCTCGATCTCCGGGCAGCTGTAGCTGGACCTCAAACCCCCGATCACGCGGATGAAAACTGGCCATAGGCATAGATTCAAATGCCTCGTGGACCAGCGTATCCAGGTCTCTGGCGCCGCCTAGGACCGCATGCAGCAGCTGGCAGGCACCGGCACCGTCGGCTGGACGATTCGATGGACTCTGTGACAGCAGCATCGCTGCAATTTCCGCCATGTCCAGCGGCACCGTTGGCATGACGTCACGGACAGGAGCATAGTTACCGGACATTACCGTGTTCATCAGTCCATGTAGACTGTCACCTTCAAACGGCAACTGTCCCGTCAGCATCAGGTAATAGCAGACACCGAACGCAAATACATCGCTCGAAGGGGTCGCTGACTCACCCTTAAATATCTCCGGTGCCATGAAATTCGGGGTTCCGGCCAGCTGAGCAGGCCAGGTCTCAGCCGACTGCACCCGCTTGGCCAGACCGAAGTCGCCGATCTTGGGACTGCCTGACGGAGTGACCAGAATATTGTCCGGCTTCAGATCCCGGTGAATAATGCTCAACCTGTGAGCCGCTGCCAGTCCACTCGCAATGCCCGCTGCCAATTGCGTTGCGCGCAGCGGACCAAGCGGCCCACGGTCATCAATCTCGTGCTGCAGTGTCCCTCCGGCCACATATTCCATTTCCAGATAGTGACGATCATCAAAAACTCCGATCGCATGAGTTGTCACAACGTTCGGATGTACAAGAGCTGCTGCGGCGCGAGCTTCGATTTCGAAGCGGTCAATGTAGTCAACATCGACAGAAGTTTTCCGGGGAGAGAGGACTTTCAATGCGCAACGGCGATCCAGGGCAGTATTGTGAGCCAGATACACGACTCCCATACCACCGCGTCCGAGCATGCGATCGCAGTCGTATATGTGCAACCGCTGGCCTTCCAGCAACAGATCATCAACGCGAACGCGAAGTTGAACTTCATCATTCCCTACCGGCTCGCGCGTACCGGACTCACCCAGTAATGGATCCGTCAGCGGGTCGCAGATGTCGTTTCCCACACCAACCATGCTGCAGCGAGGGCATGCAGGTGTCGAAGCAATAAAAGGCTCATTGCAACCCGCACAATAGTATGCAGACACATGCTTACCTCAGATGTTCCACGTCGGCCATCATGATTCCGGAACCGGTTTGACTTACGGTAACCACCATCATACTGGTGAATTGACGTCATCAGTTCGGCACAGCTGTCCGATTCTGCGGATTGGGGGGTGGATTTGTGAGAACGTAGCGTTGTCCAATTAAGATACTTAGCGGTTTTGCTCGAAGGGACTCGAATTTCCAGACGTCACATCCAGTTTCTATGCGACAACACACCGAAATCGATGTGAATTTCGTATCCTCTCGTTGCGGCCACCTTCAGGTGTTCTATCCGGATCATTCTGCTGATTCATTGCTGAATGATTTAATTACGGTCTTTGAAGGGTTCAGATCACCATGTGATCGCCCGACATCCGAGTTATGGTCGGCCAGTGATTGTCTGCTGATTACTTACGGGGATTCGCTCACCCAAGAGAACCGTGCTCCGCTGCAGACACTGGAATAAATTTTCGCAGAATTTTTTGGTGCGAGTCTTCTCCACTGTGCACGTGC
The DNA here is from genome assembly GCA_963581585.1 of Planctomycetota bacterium. Taxonomy (GTDB): domain Bacteria; phylum Planctomycetota; class Planctomycetia; order Planctomycetales; family Planctomycetaceae; genus S139-18. The sequence goes on along the minus strand of CAUZPL010000035.1, from coordinate 9,044 downwards.
TTTCGTTTTCACCGTTCAGCTCAGATGACCGGTTCACTGTGGTGGATTGTCGTGAGGTGAATCCCGATCTGGGCGACCGGGCAGATCTCGACCGACTGGCCGGTTGGCACAAACTGATGCTAGGGTGTTCGACCACCCGTTGCTGTCGAGTCGTTTCATCGCTGCGTCAGACACGTTCGACGGGCCGTCACTCCGCGGGTGCTGCTTGGTTCAGCAGGCGGACTCCGCGCACGATGTAAACCGCGCCGCTCCAGATCGTTACGCCCACGGCCAGCCACAGCAAAACATCACGAAACTGAATCAACATTGGCCAGTCCTGCTCGGGAGCCAGAGAAATCAGTGCGACGGTGATCGCCATGCACTGTATGACCATCTTGGCCTTGCCAGTGAAGTTAGCGGAAAAGTCGTGGTCATGCTGCTCCAGAAATCCGCGCAGACTGGATACAAACATTTCCCGGCCAATGACAATGATCACCATCCAGGCTGTCACACCTGATGACCGAGCGCCATCGGCTGCTAACAGAAACAGGAACGCACCACCCACGATGATTTTGTCGACGAACGGGTCAAGGATTCTTCCCAACCTTGTTACCTGGCCAAACCGGCGAGCCAGCCATCCGTCGAGCGCATCAGTGGAGGCTGCAAATACGAATAAAAATGAACTCGTAATCCACCATTGACCACTGTCGATCAAAGCGAACAGAACCACTGCGAGCGCCAAGCGACTTACGGTAACCAGATTGGGGAGATTGAGCGATTCTTTTCCCATGCGGATCGATGTCGACTTGGCAGAATTGAAATGTGTGTCGGCCGGCATCGGAGTGTCTTCCTACGCTACCATAGTGCTGAAGCGAACGATGTTGTGTGTCTTTGGCGTTTTGCCTCCAGAAACCTGTGCGAGACGGGAATCATGTCTCTGATGGTTCGTCCACGATGTCATCCACAGCAACCCCGATCAAATCATATTCGTCACGCTGCAGAATCTCAACGGGCACCAGTGACCCAGGTTCGAGGTTCTCCGCTGAAACATACGTGCAGGCATCGATTTCGGGGGCATCCATAAATGATCGTCCTGTCCACACATTGTCGTCGACCTTCCCATCAATCAGGACATCCAGTTCGTAGCCAATGAGTGAATCGCCATGGTCATATGCAATGGGCTGCTGCAAAGTCATCAGCTCATCACGGCGCTGACTCCTGATTTCTTCCGGCAGATGTCCATCCAGGCGAACCGCCGGCGTACCCGGCTCTGCGGACCACGTAAACACACCCATGCGTTCAAAACGTGTCTCGGCCACGAAGTCACAGAGCTCGTCAAACTGAGCATCGGTTTCTCCAGGGAATCCGGTTATGAATGTGGTTCGCAGCACCAGATTTGGAATGGCCGACCGGAGCTTGGACACAAGCTCGCGAGTTTGTGTCCCATTCACGCGGCGCTGCATTCGTTTCAGTACGGGCGTACTGATGTGCTGAAGCGGGACATCCAGATATGGCAAAATCGTTGAGGACTCGGCAATCGTCCTCACCAGCTTATCGTCAAAATTCACCGGGTACAGATACATCAACCGGATCCAGTCAATGCCGTCGACCTGCTCCAGTTGTCTGAGCAATTCCGTCAGCCGAACCTCTCCGTATAAATCGAGGCCGTAGTAGGTGGTGTCCTGAGCGACGATAATCAATTCTCGTACGCCGTCCACGGCCAGCTCACGAGCTTCCTCCAGGATCATTTCAATGGGTTTCGAAATATGCCGGCCACGTATTCCGGGAATGGAACAGAACGTACACGTTCGATCGCAGCCTTCTGAGATTTTCAGGTACGCGTAATGTGAAGGAGTCATCCTCAGCCGCCCTCTGTCATCCATAGACTTGATGGGTGCCGGACGAAACAGCTCCCGCTGTTCCGTAATCCCGCCGACCAGTCGATCAGCCACCCGACCAATTTCGTCCCGCCCAAACACGCCGACAACATGGTCGATGTTCGGCATTTCCTGGAGCAGACCTCCGTTCTCTTCCAGACGTTGCGGCAAACAACCTGCGACAATGACACCTCCGGTCCGACCCGACGCCTTGAGATCGAGCATTTCCTGAACGACAGACCGGGACTCATCACGAGAACTTTCGATGAACCCGCAGGTGTTGACGATTACGAAATCCGCCCCTTCCGGGTTGGGAACCAGCTGATAGCCGTCAACTGCAAGCTGTCCCAGCATCTTCTCACTGTCCACGAGATTCTTGGGGCAGCCCAAGCTAACAAACGCGTACGTCCCCCGTGTCCGGCTGCCGGACGGCTGAGGTGCAGAGGGTTCAGGACTGGAATCGATGATCGGCAGCAAAGACATGTGTAGACATCTGTCATAAACGAACGTCGAGCCCTTCGGCCGCGATTATTGGGGCACATCAGACAAAGCTTACCGCGACGCCGAGAGTTCGGAGACACGAGAGGAACCGGAATCATTCAGGATTTCCGAAATTCGGCTTCCAGGATGGAAAGCAAAGCGCAGAATTGCCCTGGCATCGATGCAAAACCAGTGCGAAAAGCTTTGTACTGCTGGCCTCCTGTCGTTTGGTATATCAGAATACCGATGAAAGGTGCATCGTCACCACGAAACTCAGTTCTTGAATTGAAGGACGGACAGCGTGTCTGGTGTCCAAGAAGACGGAGAAGAGGTCGAGCAGGTTCTGTTTCAGGGTCCCATGTTTGACCGTGAAGCAAACCTCAAGAAAAACTCCGGTCTTGTCAACGCCGGGCTGGTACGGGTCAAACGACTGGTTTCGGATGCTTTGTCCCGTCGTGCTCATATGGTCACGTTTGAGCCGAAAGGCCCACGTCTCGCAGTCCGGTTCATCGTGGACGGAATTCCTTATCCGGCCGCAGCGCTGCCCGGGAAGCAGGGCTATGCGGTCGTCCAGGTGCTGAAGCTGTTGTCCGGGCTGGAGGTACAGTCCCGCGGGAAAGCCCAGTCTGGTGGCATCCTGGCGAAATTCCTGGACCAGCAGTATCACTTGCTCGTGGACACCTTTCCGGTCAAAGGGTCGGTGGAACGACTGCGGATCCGGGTTGAGAATCCTAACGAGTCGTTCATTAGTCCGACAGAAATCAATTTCCTAGGTAGCCTCAAAGAGTCCATTCAAAGACTAACCGAGGACGCAACCGGGATTATTCTGGCCTGCGGATATCCAGGATCCGGTGTGACGTCACTCTCGCTCGTGGCACTGCACTGCATGGACCCTTACCTGTATTCTGTCTTTAACCTGGCCGACATTGGAGACAAGCAGCTTGTGAATGTGAGCGAGTCTGACGAAGAGACAGACTTCGACCTCGAATTGAAGCTGGATCGTATTATTCGCAAGGAGGGTGATGCTGTATACATGGGCAAGTTCGATGATCCGCAGCAGACTCAACTGTTGTTTGATTTCAGTGACCGGCTGTGTTTCTTTGGTGAAATTGCTGCGCAGACGCCCGCAGAAGCCATCAGGCAACTGATTGACTGGGTGGGCGTCGACAAAGTACTCAGCAGCCTGAAGTGTGTTATTTCACAGAAACTCATTCGACGGCTTTGTGACCACTGCAAGCAGGCCTACCGTCCCAATCCAGGACACCTGAGGCAGCTGGGGCTGCCACGGGAAACGACTGTGCTGTACCGTGCGCCGTCGCGCCCTCCGGAAGATGACCCGAATGCAGCGACGGTGGAAGAGCTGTGTGCGGATTGCAATGGGAGCCCGTATCATGGCAGAGCCCCCGTATATGAGGTATTTGAAATGACGGATGAGATGAAGGAGGTTATTGCAGCCGGTGGAGACGCGGCAGCGATTCGTAAGCAGATGATTAATGAAAAACAGCTGATCCTGCAGCAGGACGCGTTAAGGCTGGTAGTGAGCGGAGTCACTTCGCTGGCAGAAGTGAAACGCGTCTTTTCTCCTCGTGGCAGGGGAGAAGGCAAACGTCGTCCCAGGATGGCGAAGTCTCGGCTGAAATAATTTTTTTTTTTGCAGTCAGCACCGGCTGCCGTGGAGTTCTATCACCGTGGAGGGAGTAAATCTTGCCAGGTGAACTGCCGATTGAATTCGGTACGCAGGACGCGGCCGAGACCTACCGACAGAGACTCGAATCCGCCACCGGGAAGAGGTTGCTGCTGCAGCGCCGGGACCGCCGGTTTGTGCGTGTTCGTACAACGCTGTTTATCGCCCTGATTGTTCTCGGGACATGGCTGGCGGGAGACAAACAGGCCACGATACCGTGTTCGGTCACGGCCGTGATACTCGTTCTGACCATGGTTGCTCATCAGCCCACTCTGGTGCGCCTCCGATCCACGATTCGTATTCAGCAGTGGTATTCATCCTGCCTGCAGCGGCTGACCAATCATTGGCGGGAACTGCCCGATCTTGGAGCGGAATTTGTATCTGCGGAACATCCGTGGTCCGGTGATCTGGACCTGTTCGGACTTGGGTCACTGTTCCAGAAACTGTGTCAGTGTCGAGTCCTGCCGTCCCGGCGAATGCTTGCTCGCTGGATGACGGAAGTGCCGGAAGCCGACGTGATTCGCTGCCGACAGCAGATGGCGGAATCGCTCCGCAGCGAACTCGATCTGCGCGAACGCCTTGCAATCATTGAAGATGCCCGCAACTGGAACGCCACAGAGTCAACCTTAAACCGCTGGGCAGCCGAATCCGTCCGGCCCGTTCCGCTGTGGATCGTGTTTTTGTCCGGGGTGTTTGGAATTGCCGGAGTTATTCTGCTGTTCATGGTGGCCGCCGGAATGCTCTCTGTCTCGGTGCTGGTGCTGGTGCTGCTGGCGCAGACACCGCTCATGATACTCGCACGGGCTCAGATTAAGGCGGTAGTGGCAGCAGTCGACAATGTAAATCAGGCCCTCAGACAGCTTTCAGGAATTCTGAAGGAACTGGAGGTCCACGCCTTCGATGACCCTCGGGTGATTAAACTGCAGCGTGTCCTTACTGCAGGTGGCCATCGGGCATCTGCCCAAACCCGTTCATTGAGTCACCGAATCGGCTGGTTGACCAACTCAACGCGAAACCAGTTTCTGATTCCGTTCGCGTGGCTGTTTGGATTGACGCTGCTGCTGACGGACCGGATTGAACGCTGGCGAGTCAAATACGGTGCATTGATACCCGGCTGGATCGATGCCGCTGCTGAACTGGAGGTACTGCTGACCATGGGAGCCTGGAGTTTTGACAACGCCGACGCGTCCATCCCCAATATCTCCGACGGAGTACCGCTGTTCTCGGCGGAAGCTTTGGGACATCCGCTGTTGTCCAATCAGGAGTGCATCCACAACGATGTTCGGCTGACGCAGGAGCGGCCTTTGATGCTGATCAGCGGTTCCAATATGTCGGGCAAAAGTACTCTGCTGAGATCCATTGGTGTCAATCTGGTACTCACGTGGTGTGGAGGTCGTGTGAATGCAAAGACACTGACGACAACTCCGTTCCAGATGGGCACTGTCATGCGAGTAAGCGATTCGCTGATGGAAGGGCGTTCATTGTTTTTCAGCGTGGTCAGGCGGCTGCGACAGGTTGTTGATCTGACGGACGGTCCACGCCCGGTCCTGTTCCTGCTGGATGAGATTCTAAACGGCACAAATTCGAATGACAGGCGTCGAGGGGCTGAAGCGGTAATTCGCTCGCTTCTGGACCGTGGTGCTTTGGGGCTGGCGACGACCCATGACCTGGAACTGACACGTATCGTCAAATCAATGGACGACCGTGCTGCAAATTACCACTTTGAAGACCAAATCACCAAAGACGCGATGACATTTGATTATCAGTTGCGAGATGGCGTGGTGGAACGCAGCAACGCGATTGAACTGATGCGGATGATGGGACTTGATGTCTGACGGAATCAGAAGTCGAAATCACGCTGCCGTCATTACGGACCCCAGACGGGGGGACAGATCACAGTCAATGTTCTTTCGGATTCCACGCATACTTCCGTCAGCCAGCAGGAAGGTGTGTGAGACTTCATGCCAAACACTGAATTAAGGCTCGGGTGGTACTGAGATTTCCGGTACGCCGTTCTCATCGATCGAACTGTAGGGATTCTCGATACCGGATTGATTCGTCGCGGTCCACGTTTGCGGATCAGGGTTCGCGAAAGCTGGACGCAGTGTGTTGTAATCACCTGCAAACCGGCCGTTATCGACCACCCCCGTCAGTTTCTCTTCCGCTAATAAATGTTGTGGACGCCCCATCGAGGACCGAGTACATGGATTCAGAATTGTTCAGAAACAGCAATCGGTCATTATTCATATCGATTTGTGTCGCGTTGCTTCCGTAACATCCGGCACATAAGGAAACCGACGGCCAGCTTCTCCGACCAGGCAACGCGTCAGAACTCCTGGTTGGACACGACAGCAGGGGAATCGAAAGCAGGTTGACCTGTCGCCATGCGGCAGTGACCGTTGCTGCGAGCCTGTCGACGGGTGGAAAGATCAAACATTTTCTCCAGCTCAGCACGGGGATCCTTGGTCAGTTGCCTGGCGGACCGGACAAACGCACTGGAACTCGTTGAGGAATCTGCAAACACGACGACCTCAATGAAACCTGCGGTGAACGCCGTTGTCTGTCAAATCTGAGAATAAGTTTAAATCCTGGGGTCTGCATGTTGAGGTTCTGCACTGAAACAGTGTGTCCGGACCGTCAGCCTGTGGCAGAACAATGCGGAACAACAAATCAGCCAGCTGGATTTCGATATCGAATCTCGCAGAAATCGGGTTCACATTGTGACTTCGGCTCAGCAGTCGTAGTACATCGTGAATTCAAACGGATGGGGTCGCTGACGGATGGCATTGACCTCATTGGCATGTTTGTGGCGAACCCACGTCTCGATTACGTCTTCTGTAAATACGTCACCCTGCAGCAGGTAGTCCTGGTCGCGTTCCATGGCACTCAGTGATTCAGTCAGCGAACAAGGAAGTTGTGGCAGATCGTGCTGTTCCTGCGGTTTGAGATCATACAGGTCTTTGTCCAGCGGACGTCCAGGTTCTATCCGGTTTTGAATACCGTCCAGCATCGCCATGAGCACCGCCGCCCCTGCGAGGTACGGATTACAGGCCGAATCCGGACAGCGGAACTCCAAAGAACGTCGTTCGTCGTTTCCGCTGTTGACCGGAATTCGCACTGCGGCAGAACGATTGCGATAGCTGTAGGACACATGCACAGGAGCATCAAAGCCTGGGACCAGCCGTTTATAACTGTTGGTGGTCGGACAACAAAAAGCCAGCAATGACGCGTTGTGCCGCAAAATACCGCCCAGAGCAAACATCGCGGTTTGACTCAATCCGCCATATCCATTGCCCGCGAACATCGGCTTGGAGTCTTTCCACAGAGCCATGCGTAAATGCAGTCCGGATCCGTTGTCGTTCCACAACGGCTTGGGCATAAACGTCGCCGATTTCCCGTGGCTGGCCGCGACATTGCGGACCAGATACTTCAAACGCATCAAATGATCGGCGGTACGGACCAGTGAATCGAACTCCAGATCGACCTGGCATTGCCCGGCACTCGCAACTTCGCGGTGCTGAGCTTCTGTTGGAACTCCTCCTGCCTGAAGAGCGAGCATGATTTCCGTTCTTAACGGCGCCAGTGAGTCAGCAGGCGGCATAGGCAGATACCCCTCCCGATGGCGTACCTGATAGCCGCCGGCTCCGATACAACCACGCTTCCACTGACCTTCATGGCTGTCGATGTGATAAAACGCCTCGTGAGAACACTGATCGAACCTCACGTCGTCAAATACAAAGAATTCCACCTCCGGCCCGATGTCCAGTCGGTCAGCAATCCCTGCAGAGATCATATGGTTTTCGGCTTTGCGCGCGATGTTGCGAGGATCGCGCGCATAGCTTTGGTGGGTCACGGGATCCCTGACATTGCCAATGATGGCCAGGGTCGATGGCATAAATGGATCGACGAATGCCGTTTTTGGATCCGGAACGATTAACATGTCACTCTCATGAATAGCCTGCCAGCCACTCATGGATGATCCGTCGAAACCGAATCCGTCTTCGAATCGGTGCTCTGTCAGCTGTTCGGCCGGAACTGTAAAGTGCCGCTGATATCCTCGAAAATCCGTAAACCGAAGATCGATCGCCTGAATTTCCCGCTGACGACACAGAGCGATCACTTCGCGTGGCGAGTACTCATTTGTTGTCATGCTCAGCTCTGACGAGGATCAGTGAACCGAAGTTTCTCCGGTAAAACCGACACTGTATCGAACTATTGCAGACATGGCGACGCATGTGGGTACTCCCGCCTGATTTCATGTGTCCTGATTTGATACCAGCGCAGTCGCTGTCCCATAATCACGAAGGTGAAACACTGAGTATCACTGATTGGGTATACCAGCTGGTCAGGTGTCTGCTGTGGCCAGCCTGGGACGGGAAAAAGTGCCGGTTTTTCAGACAGATCCTGATTCGGCTTTTACCGGACCGTCGTCAGAACTGAGCGAACGTGCGGACCGATCCTGCAAGACAGCGGCAGGACTCCCGAACTGGCTGGTGGTGTCCTGACCACCGGGCCGCGTTCCTCTGGAAACAGGCGCACGGTGGTCGAGAATTGTTTCCTGCGAGACTTTCGTTCCGTCGGGTACCACTACCTGGATATTCAGCAGTTCCCCACACGCAAATTCCATCGGTAGATCGGATGCCCGATTTACGATACATGTCCCGGACGTTGTCCCGCTAACAATGCGAACTGAACCCTCATCAGCCGGTTTTTTGGAACCTTAGGTCTGTCCGGGAATGATCCGCCTTGCAATGTCGATTTCCATGGAGCTCGGTGTCACACGAATAACGCGACAGGTTGCCTTCAAATGTACAGGGATCGGCTGCATCAGTCGGCGATCGTAATTGGATGAGTCACCTTCCTGAACGTGGCAGGCCAGTTCAGGCTTCACTTCTTTGTCGAACGGCAGAAGCCCAACAGTGTCCGGTACAAAAACGGCAACTCCTTCATTACCAAAACGGACAGCAGTCTCATTTATCAACATTGGGCGCCGGTCGACAGGCACATCGGCCATGGCAGTGTCT